>NZ_JAHLPR010000013.1 GCF_018918005.1 Paenibacillus sp. MSJ-34
ATTGATACACCAAAAAGCTTTCGACCTATGATCTGCCCATATTAATTACCCCAAAAACGGATACAGTTTGCAACTCTATTTTCATTTATGGCGATGGTCGTCAGGCCATGGGGGATTTGTATGAAATTTCGAACATAATCGACGGACTGAACTCACACGCCGCTCGTTTTGTATGATATTTCGGCTACATTTTGTCATCCCTATGCCGAGTCATCATCCCAACCCGGTTTAAATTTAATGCAACGCCATTGGCAAATAGAGGAACGTATGTCCGCGTCACCTGCCGGAAGGTGGCGATATATCACAATGTTAGCGCACCACACCCGCGTATCACAGCACCATCACACCGCACCGCACGTTTCGCACCGCTACGCATCGCAACGTGACTCACCGCATCAACCTGCCGCGGCATGCTTAGTACCTGCCGCCCAATCGCAGATCGAATGATTCGACCCCACCCGTCACCCATCCTTCGCCATCCTATGTTTCCCGTACAGCGTCATGCGAACCCAGATGACGTTCAGCAGCAGGAACACGCCGGACATAATAAAGATGCCCTGAATGCCGATCCAGCCGGACAACGCCCCGGCGACGATCGGGCCGACCATATTGCCGAGGCTCAGCGTGCTGCTGTTAAAGCTGTATGCCCGGCTTTCCATCCCGTCCGGCGTATATTTGCGGATGAGAGAGTTGACCGTCGGAAGCAGGCCGCCCATGAAGACCCCGAGCAGGAAGCGAACGATCAACAGCTGCCAGACCGCCCCGACGAAGGCCTGCGGAATAATCGTCACGGCCGCGCCGATCAAGGAGAAGGTCAATATTCTATGCGCCCCGATTTTATCGCTCCATCTGCCAAGCAGCGGCGAGGCTACCATGTTGGACATCCCGGTAATCGAGCTGACAAAACCGGCGAGCAGCGCGAGATTTTCTTTCGAGCCGTGCAATTGCTGCACATAGATCGGAATCAAAGGAGCGGGTCCTTGCATCGCGAATTGAATGAGAAACGTAACCGCCAACAATGCCATCAAAGGCTTCACTTTGCTGAGCTGGGCAAATCCCGCCATCACCGATATTTGCGGTTTATGCACCGCTTTCTCGCGGTCGAACGATTCTTTTACCGTCAATAGAGCCAATAATGAGGCTAGAGACAAAAGCGCCCCCGTTATGTAAAAGATCGGACGATAGCCGACGGCATCCGCGAGCGCCCCGCCGATAAACGGGCCGAGAATGGTGCCGGAGACCGCGCCGGATTGCATAATGCCCATCGCGAAGCCCATCTTCTCCTTCGGAGTCGTGGCCGAAACGAGCGAGATCGCGGCGGGATTGAATCCGGAAATCGTTCCGTTGAGCATGCGCAGAATGAGCAGGTGCAACGGCGTTTGCGCAAATCCCATGAGCACCATAACGAAGGACATGCCGAATCCGGACCGGAGCAGCATAATTTTGCGCCCGTATTTATCCGCCAATTTCCCCCACAGCGGTTGAAATATAAATGAAGTAAAAAAATTGCCCGCAAAAATAATACCGGACCATACCCCGATTTCATGCAAATCGGTCAGCCCGAGATCTTCCTGCAAATATAAAGATAAAAACGGCATAATCATCGTCATCCCGGCCATGACGAGAAATTGCCCGAACCATAATACGATCAAATTGAGCTTCCATCTTTGCAAAGTGACCGCCACTTCCTTTCCGTGTTGACTGATCATGACGATAATTATATTATATCACAGTCTGCGACTTCATCTTTCCAAGGCGTTTGTGATATCCGTCACAAGATTGTCAAAGGAAGCAGGCTTATTCATGTTGTTGGGGGATCGGAAAATAGGCATAATGTATTTTAGGGAAATGGTACGAGGTGCAAAATAAAGAAAAGAGGTACGACGAATGGCTTATAACGATCGATTTATTCGCGCTTGCGGCAAACAAACGGTGGATAAAATTCCGGTATGGTACATGCGTCAGGCCGGCAGATACGATCCAGACTATCGTAAAATCAAAGAAAAATACAGCTTGCTCGAAATATGCCGCCAGCCTGAACTGGCCGCGGAAGTTACGCTAATGCCCGTCCACAAATTAGGCGTCGACGCGGCGATACTATACTCCGACATTATGAATCCGGTTGCTTCGCTAGGCGTTGATTTTGATATTGTAGCCAATATCGGACCTGTCATACATAATCCGATTCGTTCGGCGCAGGATGTCGCCAATTTACGGCCGATCGATGTGGAAGGAGATTTGGGACATGTCATCGAGACGATACGCATATTGGATCGAGAACTCCAAGTCCCGCTCATTACGTTCGCCGGCGCTCCGTTTACGATTGCCAGTTATTTGATCGAAGGGCGCCCGTCCCGGAATTATATTCGTACGAAAGAAATGATGTACGGCGCGCCGGACATTTGGTTTGCGCTCATGGACAAGCTCGGCGATATGGTGATCCAATACTTGCGGGCGCATGTCGCCGCGGGCGGCAAAGCGTTCCAATTGTTCGACAGTTGGGTCGGCGCATTGGCTCCGCATGATTTCGAGCGTTATGTTTTGCCGACGATTACCCGGATTTTTACGGAATTGCAGCATTTGGACGTGCCGAAAATTTATTTTCCGGGCGTCAGCTCGGGCGAATTGCTTCCGTCCTTGCGGAAGCTTGAGGCCGACGTGATCGGGCTGGATTGGCGCGTGTCGATTCGGGAAGGGCGGCGGAGATTGGACAACCGGTTTGCCGTGCAAGGCAATTTGGATCCGCTCGTCTTAACCGCGCCTCAATCTGTCATCGAAGAGCATGCGCGGAACATTATCGATCAAGGCGTCGAGCAGCCGGGATTTATTTTCAATCTGGGTCATGGCTTGTTCCCGGAAGCGTCCTTGGACAAATTGCGGGAACTGACGGCATATGTTCATACTTATTCGGAAACGGCTTTGAAACAAAACTAAAGAAAGAGGGATGGAAATGGCGCATACGAAAATCGGCGTACTGGTAATGTCGTACGGCACACCGGAAAGCATGGATCGGATCGAAGATTACTATACTCATATTCGGCGCGGAAATAAGCCTTCCCCCGAGCAGCTGCAGGAGCTAACGGACCGTTATGAAGCGATCGTAGGCGGCGTTTTTCCGTTAAGGGAAAATACGGACAAGCAAGTTGCGGCTTTGGAGGAAACGTTAAACCGCGGGCGGGGGGAAGGAGACGTACAATTCGTTTGCTACCAGGGCTTGAAACATGCCAGTCCGTTTATTGAAGACGGCGTGGAGCGCATGGTGAAGGACGGTATTCGCGAGGCGGTTGGCGTCGTGCTTGCGCCGCATTATTCGGTCATGAGCGTAGGGGCGTACAACCAGCGGGCCCAGACGAAGGCGGACGAACTCGGATTGAAAATATCGTTCGTGAAGAGCTATCACGACCATCCGAAGCTGATCGAAGCGCTGACGCGGCGGGTCGAACATTCATTGCAGCAATTCGAGCGGCAAGGGGAGGCGCGCGATCAAGTTCGCGTCCTGTTCAGCGCACATAGTTTGCCGGAGAAAATTGTCGAGATGGGCGACCCCTATCCGGAGCAGCTATTGGAAACGTCCCGCCTCATCGCGGATCGAGTCGGGTTGCCGCAATGGCAGTTTACGTGGCAAAGCGCCGGAAGAACGGCAACGCCGTGGCTCGGTCCGGACGTGCTTGATACGATGAGCGCGCTCGCCAAGGAGGGGACGAAAAACATTCTCGTTGCCCCGATCGGGTTCGTCTCCGACCATTTGGAAGTGCTGTACGATCTGGATATCGAAGCGCAGGCAATGGCAAAAGAGTTAGGCATCAAATTTGCGCGGACGGAGTCTTTGAACACCGATCCGTTATATATGGAGACGTTGGCCGATGTTGTAAGGCAGCAATGGGAAGGGAATGAGTAGACCATGGCGGAGCAAGCGCATCGTTTTGTCGTCATCGGCGGAGGAATCAGCGGATTAACCTCCGCTTTTTATATCAATCAATATTGCAAACGGCATCGGATTGCGGCCGAAATTACGCTCTTGGAAAAAGGGAGTGCGCTCGGCGGCAAAATCAACACGCTGCATCGCGACGGCTTCGTGATCGAGAAAGGCCCGGATTCGTTCCTGGCGCGCAAACAAGCGATGATCGACCTCGCGCGGGATCTCGAGCTTGAGCATGATTTGGTCGCAACGAATCCGGAAGCGAAAAAAACGTATATTTGGCATGAAGGGAAGCTTCGAGGAATGCCTCCGGGACTCGTGCTCGGCATTCCGACGGAAATCGGCCCGTTTATGCAAAGCGATCTCGTCTCGATGCCTGGCAAGCTGCGCGCTTTAATGGACTTGTTCATCCCGGCGCGCACTTCGGATTCCGGCAACGGACCGGAGGACGAATCGCTCGGAGCGTTTATTACCCGCCGCCTGGGCGGCGAAGTGTTGAAAAATATTGTCGAGCCGCTGCTCGCCGGCATTTATGCGGGCAATACGCATAAGCTCAGCCTGCAGGCGACGTTCCCGCAATTCCAAGAAGCCGAAATACGATACGGCAGTCTAATCCAAGGAACGAGGATCAATCGGCAAAAACCTGTGATCCCGGAAGGCCAGCCGGAAATCGCCAAGAAAACGGTGTTCTTGACGTTCCGCCAAGGGCTGCAAAGCATCGTGCACGGCTTGATACGCGAGTTGTCGGCATCGTCCGTTCGGTTATGGACCGATACCGCGGCAGAGAAGCTGCAGCCATTATCCGAAGAGGAGGGGCGCGGCTATCGCCTTGAACTGGACGACGGACGCCGGCTCGAGGCGGATACTGTGATTGCCGCGACGCCCGCGTTTGTAACCGCGCCGTTATTGGCGCCGCATCTCGATGTGGATACGTTGCAGCGGATCAATTACGTGTCCGTCGCTAATGTCGTCTTGGCCTTCGAGCGGGAGGACATCGCCCAAGTGTTGGACGGCAGCGGCTTGCTCGTGCCGCGGGGCGAAGGTCCGGCCATTACGGCCTGTACATGGACGTCGGCCAAATGGCTGCATACGAGTCCCGACGACAAGGCGCTGCTGCGCTGCTATGTCGGCCGCGACGGCGAGGAGCACTACGTCGATCTGCCGGACGAAGAGCTGATTGCGCTCGTGCGCAACGATTTGCGCCATATTATGGGCTTGACGGCGGAGCCGCTATTTACGGAAGTGACACGATTACGGCGTTCGATGCCGCAATATCCGGTGGGACATATTCAAGCTCTCGCCGCTTTCCGTTCGCAATTAAGCGGGACGCTTCCCGGCGTCTACATTACCGGCGCGGGATACGAGGGCGTAGGTTTGCCCGATTGTATTCGTACGGCGAAAGAAACGGCGGAGCAGGCGGTGAAACAAGCGGCGGAACGGGCGAACGCTTAAGCGTACGTGGACGCGTGATTAAAATTTATCGCTCGGCAATATCGGAGGGTGTTCTATTTATCGGGACAATACTGGTATAATGGAAATAATATGCTTTCTATCCATTGAGAGATAAGGAGATGCCATGTATAGATCCCGTTCGGAAGCGTTCCGGCTTCAAAAACAAAGGCAGAGACGCAAAATTCGCAAGCTGCTCTTGCTGAATCTGTCGATGATCTTTCTCATCGTCATATTGGCCGTCTTTTTATGGCAACGCAGCGACGGCATCAATGCCTTGCCGACGCAGCATCCTTCCGGCTCCGGCGCGAACGGCCCGCAGGCGGAAGGCAGTTCCGGCCCGCCGTCCGGGCAAGCCGAAGAAGAACTCGGCGGAGGGGTCGACGAACCGTCCGGAGAATCGGAAGCGCCGGCGGCAGAGGCCGAAACCGAAGACGAGCCGATCAAACTAACGTTTACCGGCGACGTGTTGCTCTCGGGCAAAATCGACAAGCTGATGCGCGAGCATGGATACGATTATCCGTACCGCTATGTGGCGCCGATTTTTCAACAAGACGATTTAACCGTTGTTAATTTGGAGACGCCGGTGACGGAACGCGGCACGCCGGCCGTAGATAAAATGTTCGTGTTCAAATCGTCGCCCAAAGCGATTCCCGCATTGGCCGAAGCGGGGGTAGACGCCGTCAATTTGGCCAACAACCATATATTGGACCAGGGAGTCGAAGGGCTGTTCGATACGATCGATGCGTTGGACGAAGCCGACATCAAGCATGTCGGAGCGGGGAAAGACGCGGATAGCGCATTCCGTCCCGTTTATTTCGAGCGGAAAGGGATGAAGATCGCGCTGCTGGGCTTTTCGCGCGTCGTGCCGGAAGTAAGCTGGAAGGCGAGCGCCAAGCGCCCCGGCGTTGCGGAGACGTACGATTCGACCCGAGCGGTCGAGGCGATCCGCGCGGCGAAGGAAGAGGCCGATATCGTGCTGGTCATGGTGCATTGGGGCGAGGAAAAGAAAGATTTGCCCAATAAATTTCAAAAAACGCTTGCCCATCAGTATATCGACGCGGGAGCGGATTTGATTATCGGCAGCCATCCGCATGTGTTGCAAGGGTTCGAGCAGTATAAAGGCAAATGGATCGCCTATAGCTTGGGCAATTTTATTTTTACGAAATCATCCCACCCGAAAACATGGGAAACGGCGATTATGCATGCGGAATGCTCGAAAGACGGGAACATCTCGCTCAGGCTGACCCCTTACCATGCCGAATTGGGGCAAGCGGTGCCGATGGACGAGGAGACGGGAAAAGCGTTGCTGCGGCGCGTGTCCGACATTTCATTCGGCGCCAAAGTGCGTGATGACGGAACGATTGTTGCCTTAAGCGACAGCGGCCGATAAAACAGCAGATCTAGATCCCTTCTGCGGCAGCGGGGGTCGATCGGGACAGGAAAGGTGAATACATAACATATGGAACAGATTCGAAACGTATATTGCGTCGGAAGAAACTACAAACTGCACGCCGCCGAGCTTGGCAACGAACTGCCGAAGCAGCCGATGATCTTTATGAAGCCGACTCATGCGGTCGTTCCGCTTGACCAGGCGGAGATCGTCTTGCCGTACGACCGCGGCGAAGTGCATTACGAAGCGGAACTTGTTATCCGTATCGCCCGCGATTACCGCCCCGGGGCGGGAGCGGACGAACTGATCGACGGGCTGGCGCTCGGCATCGACTTCACGCTGCGCGACGTCCAAACGGAATTGAAGCGACAAGGCCATCCCTGGATGGCGGCGAAAGGATTTATGAATTCGGCCCCGGTTACGCCGTTCATCTCGTTCCCCGGGATCGATCGGTTAAACGAGACCGATTTCACGCTGCGGCTCAACGGTGAGGAAGTGCAGCGCGGCAACGCTCGCGATATGATTTTCAGCGTACAGACGGTGATCGATTATATCGCCGGGCATTACGGCATCGGAGCGGGGGACTTGATTTTTACCGGAACGCCGGCCGGGGTCGGCCGCGTTCAAGCCGGAGACAAGTTCGAACTGTATTGGGGGAGCGAACGGCTGGGCGCTTGTATGATGAAATAAGGGGGGGACGCGATGACAACTTGGCTGATCGGTTTCGCCTGCAGTTTGGCGGTTTCTGGCGCCGCTTATTGGAAGCATGCACTCTCCCGGTCCGGCGCGATGGCGGCAGTTGTGATGGGAACGGTTTATTACGCGGCAGGGAGTCTCGTTTGGTTCGGGACGCTCCTTGCTTTTTTCATCTCTTCCACCCTTCTGTCCAAATGGAAAAAACGAAAGAAAGAGCGTTATGAAGCCGCATACGAAAAGACGGGAAGGCGCGACGCGGGGCAAGTGCTCGCAAACGGCGGCATCGGCATGCTGTTATGCGTCGTGTACGCCTTATTCCCTCATCCGGGCTGGCTGTTCGCGTTCATCGGCGTGATGGCGACCGTAAACGCGGACACATGGGCGACCGAAGTCGGGAGTTTAAGCCGGGCACGGCCGCGCTCGGTGCTTACTTGGAAGCCGATCCCTACAGGCACGTCGGGAGGAATATCGGCGTTAGGCACGGCGGCGTCTGTTCTCGGAGGAATATGGATCGGCACGATTGCCGATGCGCTGATCTGGCTCGAATACGGGGATGCGTTCCGCTTATCGTTCGTTTATGCCGGGGCGATCGCGGGCACATGCGGCGCATTCGCCGATTCGCTCTTGGGCGCCGCTTGCCAGGCGATGTTCCGCTGCGAAACATGCGGCAGGACGGTCGAGCGCCGGAACCATTGCGGCAGGCCGACCGTCCTTGTGCGCGGAGCCCGCTGGTTGAACAACGATTTGGTCAACGCGGTAAGTTCGTGTCTTGGCGGCTTGATCGGATTCGTTTGCGGCGTGTTGATCTAACGGCTCCGATCATTGACGCAACCTTCATAAAAGGATAATATTGCTATAAATCTAGTAATATAATAGAAATGGGATTTGCTAGGGTGAGGGGACGGGAGTCGTGAATCAAGCGCAAACGGAATTTCGTTTTCAAAAATACGTATATCACGGGACGTCGTCCGTTTATCTCGAGTCTTTCGCAGCCAAACTGCTCAACTCGGAGAAATGGCTGCCGAACCGCGATTTCGGATCGGCCTTGTACACGACGATCAGTTTGGAGCAGGCGGAAATTTGGGCGCTCCAAACTGTACAGAAAATGGGTTTCGATGATACAATAGATATGAAGCCGTGTGTATTGAAGATCGCCATCGATGCGGCCCGTTTGCGGGAATTATCGCCTCGAATGCTTGTTTTCATGGGCGATTCCATCGAGTGGGCGCGATTTATATACAGACATCGCGTCAATACGGATCGTTCATCCGATCCGTGCGGAACCGATCATCCCGATTTGATCATCGGACCGATGGGGGACAACGATACCGGGGCGATTGTCAAAATGGGCCAGTTGTCGGGCAAAGACGACCGTTGGTTCTACGATCAAATTATAAGGGATAGAAATCATCGGAAGTTGGATACGCTACAATTAGGCAATCAAATCGCGTTTTGCAGCGAGGCGTTATCGCCTTGTTTACACATAGCGGGATATTATCTATTCGAATACGGAAGGTGGGAGTACCATGCAACCGGGCGAAAAGGCATACGAACAACTCGATTATTACGAACAAGGAATCGTTAACAATCTCATGTCTGCCTACGGGCATTCCGCAGAGGATGCGCTGCGGATCGTCAATGAATATTTGCCAGTCCTGCATGCGCTGGATCGTTACGACAACACGGAAACTTATGCGGAGCGATTCCATTCCGCCTTTCAACGGAACGTCTCGGGGAAGAACTGGCTTGCCCGCATCCGCAAATTGTCCGCGGAGTTGAACCGCAGCGGCGATTATCGAACGAAAATCCAGTAAGCGAGAATACGATTGAAAGGACGCCGTCAGGCGTTTTTTTATTGGCAGCGTGCCGGAAATCAAATTTCCCCACGAAAGGTTGTTTAAGCTCTGTCACTAACAATTTAATAGAACTGGGTTATGAGGGATTCGGAGAAATTGGTGTGGGGAGATTAATCCTTAACCTGAGCAAAAGGGATTTCCACAAAAGGGGGCGGAAGAAGGAAAGCGCCCGGACCGATGCTGTGACGAAAATCATTGCGGCGCGGACGGAATGAAACGGTTTTGTGAACAATATGTATAATTTTGTCCTAAAGAATTGCTTTTCGGTGCATGGAAACGTACAATCAGGATATCCGTACCAATTGCAGGGAATAACGGATATGTTGTTGACGCCAGAATGGAGGGAAAAATGAATATGTTTAATATTTTTTATCAATCTCACGCAGGTTCGTGGGCCATATTGATTGTGCTGTTTCTATTAAGCTGCATCTTTCAACGGCAAAAGGTTACCGGAATTTTGTTGAAAATTTTTTACTTGATTATGCTCGTGTCGGGAATCGGTATGCTCGTAATGTTGAAATTCCCGCTGATGTACGTAATCAAAGGCTTGTTGGCGATTGTGGCGATCGGCATGATGGAGGCGATTATGGGCCGCTTGCGCAGAAAACAGCCGACCGCCGTTTTTTGGGTGATTTTAGTCGTCGCACTCGCATTGGTCATATTGCTAGGTTTCAAAGTTTTGCAATTTTAACAAAATTATTGATTGTAATGAGATGCGGGGTTTGACGGAATATGATCAAAAAAATGTTCTATCTGTTTTGGACGACGATGGCGCTCGGGATCGGCTCGGGCGTTTTGGTGTGGGCTTTGCTGCGGTCGATCGATCCGACGTTTATTTTTCTGGACGATAAAATAAGCAAATATGAAATTTCCTCGCTGTTTTTAGGGGTTGCGACCATTACGTTAATTAGCGTAATCGGTTTTATCGCTTTTTTGTTCGGCAGATTTTATATTATCGGCATTTTGCGCAACCGGCTAAAAGCGTGGAATTTTATCCAAATCTTTTTTATCGTGCTGACGTTGTTCGACCTGTTCTACATCCGTTTGAAAAAGTTCTCGAGCGGAGAGGAAAGCCTTGGAGCTTATATTTGGCTGCCGCTCGTCATTCTTCTTGTCGCCGTAGCGGTCACCTATTGGAAGGTCCGGCTCACCAACAAGCACGCGATCTTGCCGACGCTCTTCTTTATGATCGTTATTACGACGCTGGAACTGCTTCCTTCGTTATCGGTCAATCGTATCGAATATATTGTGTACATGCTCGTTCCGCTCGTCGTATGCAATGCGTGGCAAATTCTTACGCTGCATAAATTGGTAGGCGAGAAAGCATAACGGCATCGCGCGCCAACCTTGACCTAACCGGGCTTCCGCCGGCTGAAGTCAAGGTTTTTTGCGTTGTCCCGTTTATGTTACAATGAGAGAATACGACTTTATTCAAGTAAAAGTAGGGATTATAATATGAACTTATTGACGATCGAACATATATCGAAAAGCTATGGCGACAAAATATTGTTCCAAGACGTATCCTTCGGCATAGCGGAGGGAGAGAAGATCGGCATTATCGGAGTGAACGGAACGGGCAAATCGACGTTTTTGAAAGTGATTGCGGGCTTGGAGCCTCCCGACAGCGGTCAAATTTCCGTAGGAAATCGGGTGCGCATTCAATATTTGCCGCAACAGCCGCAATTCGATCCGGAGGCGACCGTCCTGCGGCAAGTGTTCCAAGGCGATTCGCCGCAAATGCGCGCGGTGCGCGAATATACGGAGACGTTGGAATTGCTCGCATTGAATGAAAACGACAAAGCGCTGCAGGAGCGATTGGTTTATTGGAGCGGTGAAATCGACCGCTATGACGCTTGGCAGTTGGAGAGCGAAGCGAAGACCGTGCTGACGAAGCTGGGCGTAACCCGTTTTGACGCGCGGGTCGGCGAGATGTCGGGCGGACAGCGGAAGCGGGTCGCTCTGGCCGCGGCGCTTATTCAGCCGTCGGATTTGCTCATATTGGACGAGCCGACGAACCATATCGATAACGCCTCCGTCATTTGGCTGGAGCAATATTTGCAGAAACGCAAAGGCGCGCTGCTCATGATTACGCATGACCGATACTTTTTGGACCGGGTGGCTGGCCGGATGCTGGAGCTGGATCATGGGCGCATGTTCAGTTACGAAGCGAATTACACCCGATTTCTCGAACTGAAGGCGGAACGGGAGGAGCGGGAAGCGGCGTCCGAGCAGAAACGGCAAAATTTGCTGCGAAACGAGCTGGCATGGATACGCCGCGGCGCGAAGGCGAGAACGACGAAGCAGAAAGCCCGCATCGACCGCTTCGAGCAGTTGCAAGCCCAAGAGACCGCCCATCGAACCGATACGCTCGACGTCTCTGTCGCTTCATCCAGGCTCGGCAAAAAAATAATCGAAATCGAGCATCTGTCCAAGAAGGCGGGCGATCGGACGTTAATTCGCGATTTCAGTTATATCGCGGTAAGAGACGACCGGGTCGGCATCGTCGGGACGAACGGAAGCGGCAAGACGACGCTGCTCAACATGATCTCCGGCGCCATGCCGGCGGATAGCGGTTCGATTGCGATCGGGCCGACGGTGAAGCTCGGCTACTTCTCGCAAGAGCATCAGGAACTGGACGAGGACTTGCGCGTGATCGAATACGTACAGGAGGAGGCCGAAGTCGTCCATACGGCGGACGGATCCGTCATTACGGCAGCGCAAATGTTGGAACGGTTTCTGTTTACGAGAGCGATGCAATGGACGAAAATCGCCAAATTGTCGGGCGGCGAGAAACGCCGGTTAGTACTGTTGCGGGTATTGATGAGCGCGCCGAATGTGCTGCTGCTCGACGAGCCGACGAACGATTTGGACATTCAGACGCTCGCCGTGTTGGAGGACTATTTGGACGAGTTTCCCGGCGTTGTGTTCGTCGTATCGCATGACCGGTACTTTTTGGACCGTACGGTCGATAAAATCGTCGCCTTCGAGGGGGACGGGGTTCTGCGAACGCATGTCGGCAATTATAGCGAATATGAACAATATGCCGGCAAACTTGCGGCGGACGCGGTGCCATCCGATAAAGCATCGGCCGGTGCGCCAAACGGCAAACCTTCCCGTCAAGAGCGGGAAAAGCAGGAACGACTGCGCTTTACCTATCAGGAACAGCGCGATTTCGAACAAATCGACGGCTGGATTGAGGAGACGGAACAGAAGCTGCGCGATATTGCGGAACAGATGGAGGCGTCGTTCAGCGACTCCGTCCGGCTGCAAGAGCTGGTGCAAGAACAAGAGTCGCAGGAACAGAAGCTGGAACAACTGATGGAGCGCTGGACGTATTTAAACGAATTGGCGGAAAAGATCGCGCAATCCAAATAGCCGGGAGAGCGACGTTGGCGGTAGAGGATACCAATTATTCCACTGGCGTTGCATTGAATTTTGCTAGCTGGGACGGTGTCGTTACATTTAACGGATTTCCAAGGTCTTATTTTTCAAATTTCAGTCGATTTTCGGAATTAACGGATTTTCGAACCGTTAACATGCCGCGGCCGGCCCGGAAATGCTATAAATAATCGTCCAGCACCATCACTTCACTGCAATCATCTGATAGACCTCCCGGAGATCGCCCGGAAGCGATATTTCCGCGCTGCGCATTTGCGAGGAACCGTCGCCGTCGAGGAATATGCCTTCTTTGCCGAGATCCGGGGCGATTCGTTCCAGGATGGCGGTTCGGAATTGTTCGGCGGTGCATGGGGTAGGGGAGACGATCAAGTACAGAGATCCGGCCTCGTCATATATCATTCCTGACCGCATGTGGAGGCTGTCGGCGAGAGGCAGCCCTTGTGCCGCCGCCTCGCCGGTCCAGGATGCTTCATCTTGTAAATTCATGCTGACGCCTCCCTGCGCCCAATAATTCGCTTGATCGGTGACAAGCAGTTCGTCGGCCGAACGGACAGCCTGAACCGACAGCCGATTGGCTGCGGCATCCCATACCAAGGTTCCGCGGGCATATTTGACGTTGAACCAACCGGAGCCGTATTGGCCTGGCTCCCCCTTAACAGGCCTATGATTTTGTACGGCGATGGAGAGAATGTCGCCCTCATAGAAAAAGCCGCCGTTGATTCCATACGATTTCGTTTCGGCAACGTTCGCGGCGACCGCTTGAAGCTCGATCCGGTCAGGCGTCGTTCTCATATAATGGAGGCGGACTCCGTTCGATGCGGTCGTACCCGCGTACGTATAAGTGCGAGGGGGCTCCGTATCGGCCCGGATCAGGCTAAGCGTCGCGAGCAAGCAAGCCGCAACGGCCAATGCCATCCGCCGTCCGGCTTTGCGCCGCCGAGTCGCTGCGGATAATTCCATTACGCCTCTTGCGCGTAGGCGGCAAGCAGGCGCGCCGTATTGGCGATCGCCTGAATATGCGTCCGCTCCATCGCATGCGAAGCGTGCACCCCCGGCCCGATTAAGGCGGCGCGGATATTATGTCCGGCCCGCAGCGCGGCCGAAGCGTCGGAGCCGTAATGCGGATATATATCGACGGCATAGGGGATGCCGTCTTGCTCCGCCAGCGAGACGAGGCGGCTGACCATATCGTAGTCATACGGTCCGGAAGAGTCTTTGGCGCAAATGGAAACATCGAGTTCCGTCGTCGTCAAATCGTCGCCGATCGCGCCCATATCGACGGCGATCAGTTCGGTAATTTCCCCGGGAATATAGGAGGCGCCGTGCCCGATTTCCTCGTAGTTCGTAATGATCGCCCGCAACGTTCTCGCCGGCGTCCAACCTTCGCGCCGAATCGATTCCAACAAGCCGAATATGGCGGCAACGCTCGCTTTGTCGTCCAAATGGCGCGATTTAATATAGCCGTTCCCGAGCAGGACGGCGCGCGCATCGAATGAGATGAAATCGCCCGGCCGAATGCCAAGCTTTGCGACATCTTCCTTGGTGCGGACCGGTTCGTCGATTCGAACTTCCATATTCGCTTCCTCGCGCTTGAAGTCGCGGGCGTCCGTATAGACGTGCACGGAAGGATGCGACGTTAAGATCGTGCCTGTGTACGTTCTGCCGTCGCGCGTGTGAATGAGGCAATATTCATTCTCAATGGATTGCATCATATAGCCTCCGACAGGCGTTAAACGCAGCGTTCCCGTCGCGTTCACGGAGCGGACCATCGCGCCCAGCGTGTCGGCATGCGCCGTCAATCCAAGCGCCCCTGCATGGTCCCGCCCGGGCACCGTCACGATGATTCCGCCTTTATGCGTCATTTCGGCTGCAAATCCGAGCCGCTCGGCTTCCGCGCCGATCCGTTCCATAATCCGTTTCGTATAGCCGGTCGGACTCGGTATGTTCAATATTTCTTCCAGAAACGATAGTATGTATTCACGATTCATTTGCGGATTCATTGCCCTTCTCCTTCTTGGACTGTTCTGCTTCTTCGTCCGATTGCTCTTTCGGATGTTCGTCCGATTGCTCATCCGGGAAGCTGTAACCGGTCGCCTCCAGAACTTGCTGCAATTTCCCTTCCGCGAGCTTCCATTTTTTCTGCAGCTTATATTGCAGAAAAATGCCGTACGACCCGACGATCACGCCGCCCAGCAGCGTGCAGCCCAATATGAGCAGTATAAGCGGGAGCTGTACGTTGCCGAACAACAGATTCACCCGAACCGGTTCGACGTTGATGACGGCGAATACCGCCGTAATGAGCGCAAAGATCAATCCCGCAAGCAATGACCATTGAATTCTCATAATAACCATGCCTCCTGTCGCATAAAATCCCTTGCCGGAAGACAAGGGACCGAATTTCATCCGCTAGCCGCGTTACGTGCGCGAATATGGTTGAATGTGTTCATTATATCATAACCGCAAGCCTGACGAATACGGTTTTCATCATAAATAGACCCTATCCGCGAACGGGAATTCGCGGATAGGGCAACCGTTTCGAAACATTATTGCACCAAATTCTCCATATCTTCGATCAATTGCTCGAATACGCCCATCGCTTCGCGAATCGGTTCCGGCGTGGACATATCGACGCCGGCGCGTTTCAAAATATTGATCGAATAGTCGCTGCCGCCGCTCTTCAAGAAACCGAGATAGCGTTCCACGGCCGGGGCGCCTTCCTCCAAAATTTGTTTGGCAAAGCTGGTCGCCGCCGAGAAGCCGGTAGCGTATTTATACACGTAAAAGCTGGTATAGAAATGGGGGATGCGCGCCCATTCCATTTCAATGTCTTTGTCGACCGTCATTTCGCTGCCGTGATATTTCACGTTCAAATCGTAATAGATTTTCGACAGTTCCTGCGGCGTCAGCGATTCGCCTTGCTCAACGCGTTCGTGAACGATTTTCTCGAACTCCGCGAACATCGTTTGGCGGAACACCGTTGTGCGGAATTGGTCCGCATAATAGGTGAGCAAATACAGCTTCGCTTTCGGATCGTCCGATTTTTTCAGCATATAGTCCATGAGCAGCGCTTCGTTCAGCGTCGAGGCGACCTCTGCCAGGAAAATCGTATATTGCGCGTCGCGATAGCCGAGATTCGTATCGGAATAATACGAATGAAGCGCGTGACCCATTTCATGCGCCAGCGTGAACATGCTGTTCAAATTGTCTTTATGGTTGAGCAGCACGTACGGATGCGTGCCATAGGCGCCCCAACTGTAGGCGCCGCTTCGTTTGCCTTCGTTCTCGTATACGTCGATCCAGCCCTCGTCGAATCCTTCCTGCAAGTGCTGCAAGTAATCGTCTCCGAGCGGCTTCAGGCTTTCCTTGACCGTTCGCTTCGCTTCTTCATAAGTAATATCGAGCTTGTATTCCTCGACAAGCGGGGCGAACAGGTCGTACATATGCAATTCGTCGACTTTCAGCAGCTTCTTGCGCAGTTTCATATAGCGATGCAGCAGCGGTAAATGATCGTGGATCGTATCGATCAAATTCGTATAAACTTCTTTCGGAATATTGTCGCCGAAGAGCGACATTTCAAGCACCGAAGGATATTTGCGCGCACGAGCGTAAAAAATATTTTTCGTTACATTCGCGTTTAGCGTTGCGGCGATCGTGTTTCTCTGCTTGGCATAGGTGGCGTAAACGGCCTGGAACGCATTTTTGCGCACCTCGCGGTTGCGGCTCTCCAAAAATTGAATGTAGCTGCCATGTGTCAGCTCGACTTCCTTGCCTTCTTCGTTTTTTACTTTCGGAAACTTCATGTCCGCGTTATTGATCATGCCGAATATCGTGTTCGGCGCCTGGGACATATTGCCGACTTGCGCGAGCAGCGCTTCCTCCGCTTTGGACAATACATGCGCTTTTTGCCGCTTCATTTCCGTTAAAGTCAGCCTATATTCGCTAAGAGAAGGATCGTTAATGAATGAATCCAGTTTCTCGTCGGACAGCCCAATAATTTCCGGGGTAATAAAAGATAATGCCTCGCTTACTTCGACGCTCAACCTTTTCGCTTTATCCGACAACGCTTGATATGTAGGTTCCGCGGTGTCCTCGTGATGCCGCATATTGGCGTATACGTACAAACGCTCCGTATGAAGCGATATATCGTCTTCCAAGGAGAAGCATTGTTTGACGGCTTCGGAATCGGACAGCTTGCCTTGAAATTCGGCGATTTTCCCAAGCGATTTTTTGACGATTTGATATTCTTGATCCCATTCTTGTTGATTCGCGAACAAATCTTCCAATTTCCAGCGGTGTTCCGCCGGCACTTCTGTACGTTTCAGGACTTGGCTCATAGATATCCTCCTTAAATTTGGTTCGATGCGGTCTTGGGCGGTTTCGCCGCGAGCGGCCGAGGGCAACCCGTTTTGCAACAAGCTAACGACTAGCAATAGATAAATGGTTCGGCGCACTGGAATCTCCTATGTACAATTTTGTCCATAGTATGACCCGGCAAGCCGAGATTTATCAAATATTTCCGGCGCCTGCATTCAAAAAGCTGTATACGATAAGAAAAAAAGCGAATGCGACCAGCACCAAAGCGATAATCGAGATTCCGCGCCGCATCTGCGGCGGAATGGAATCTTTCTTCATGACGACGACGGCGCCGAGCGAAAAAGCCAAAATGATAAATATGATTAGAGTAGTACTGTTATCCAACGAACTCACCTCTCGTCACGCGGTTATACTTGTTTGAAGGCGTCCATGATGTCTTGCCATTCTTGCGGACGGTCCTTAAACTCTTCCTTCGGAAACCGGTTGTTTGCCCATTGCATTAACGCGGGCCGGCTTAGAAACGTATGGCATTCCTC
Source organism: Paenibacillus sp. MSJ-34 (assembly GCF_018918005.1). Lineage (GTDB taxonomy): Bacteria > Bacillota > Bacilli > Paenibacillales > Paenibacillaceae > MSJ-34. The sequence goes on from NZ_JAHLPR010000013.1 coordinate 17,563, forward strand.
GCCCCATTGATCCGATATTTCCCGCAAAACGATATATTTGCCCTGCACTTCGACGGTCATCATGTTCCATTTGTCTTTTTTATATATTTCATGTTTTTTGATCATAACAGGCACTCCGTTTCCCGAACTCGAATCGATCATTTCTTTTTGTGTAAAATGATAACTCACCCTAAGTAGGAAAGCAAATGAATTTCGCGGTTTTATGATTGATGAATCGGATAGAAAATGGTATTTTGAAATGAGCGGACCGGAATCGGCGACCGAAGCGAGGATCCGGGCCGGCTGAGCAGAGTTGAGTTGAGAAAAGAAGAGGAGAGATGAGCATGGGAAAATTGCGAGAGTATGAGCAAGTCGGCGTTGCGGTGACATGCCGCTCGTTTGACGAGTATGCGAGCATGTTCGCGCTGCGGGAGACGGATTTGAGCCAAGGCCCTATATTAGATGTCGCGGGCGGAGCTTCCTCCTTCGCGGCGGAGGCGAACCGGCGCGGTTATGAAGCGGTAGCCGCCGACCCGTCGTACGTACGCGACGCAGACCAATTTCAGAGCGAGACGCTGCGGGAAATTGAAGAATCGACCGCCAAATTGAGCCGGATTCGTGAGCAATACGATTGGAGCTACTACGGAAGCCTTGACAAGCACCGCGAAGGCCGGTTGCGTTCCGCCCGGATATTTCATGAAGATTATAAGCCGGACGTTGCGGCTGTTGGGGACGGCAGGGGAACGTCCGGTTCCAAGGCCTATGTCGCGGCCGCGCTGCCGGAACTGCCCTTCGCGGACGATTCGTTTTCGCTCGTGTTGTGCAGCCATTTCTTGTTTCTGTATGCGGATCAATTCGGCGAGCAATTTCACCGGGAGGCGGTACGGGAATTGGTACGGGTATGCAGGCCCGACGGCGAAGTGCGGATTTATCCGCTTCTGTCGCTCCGGTGGGAGACGTATCCCGGATTGGAATCGCTCGCGGAGGAGCTGGTCTCGGCGGGGCATCGGGTCAACCGGATGAAGAGCGCCCTTCCGTTTATACCCGGCTCGGATGAAATGCTCCGCATCGGCAAGCGTGGCGGACAAGGCCGTTATAAATAATCGCGGAGGACCATTGCTTTTCATGGGAAATAGAGGTATAATATTGATATTCGCCATAGATGGCGATATTTTTAGGAGGTTGTTCATTTGAAAGGAACAGTTAAATGGTTTAACGCTGAAAAAGGCTACGGATTTATCCAAGTAGAAGGCGGAGACGATGTATTCGTTCACTTCTCGGCGATCCAAGGCGAAGGTTTCAAAACTTTAGAAGAAGGCCAATCGGTTGAATTTGAAATTACAGAAGGTAACCGCGGACCTCAAGCTGCTAACGTCATTAAGTTATAAGAAACAGCTCCGGGTGAACCGGGCCCGCTTATAAATAGTGTCATAGCAATCGGGAAATAGCTCTCAGATATTCTGGGAGCTATTTTTGTTCTATCCGCCCGGCGGAAGCGGCGATAAAAATCCCCGCCGACTCATTCGTCCGACGGGGAACCCGCAATTAATCGACAATTTTTAAAATTTCGCTTACTTCCTTGCGCGGCAGCTTGTCCGGGTGAATAGCCGGGTAACCGAGCGCTATGACCATATTGATTTGGCGATCGTCCTCAATGTTCAAAAACGACTTGAGCTGCGGTTCCGCCAGCAATACCGGACCGGTCATCGGACAGGTGGCGAGCCCTTTGGCATAGGCGGCAAGCATCAAATTTTGCGCGGCCAGACAGCTGCTTTTGATCCCTTCCTCGAGCCAAACCGCTTCGTCGACGAGACCGATCGGATCGAATATTCGATCGCGAAATTTAGACGTATACGGCGTTGCCAAACAAACGATCAGCGCCGGAGCGTCGGAGAATGCCGTCGCATAAGGGCCGAACGATTTCGTCAGCAGCTTCGCTTCCCGACCGAGCCCTCTCGCTTCGGCTTGAGCGGCGCGCAGATGAAGCTGTTCCCATGTCATTTCCTCGATCCGGCGAATTGTATCCCGGTTGACGACGGCGACAAATTCCCAAGTTTGCGAATTCGTGTCGCTCGGGGCGTAACGCGCGCAATCGATGATGTCTTCGATATCCGCAACGGAAACCGCCTTGTCTGTAAATTTGCGTATACTTCTGCGTCCTTGCAGAATCGTTTTTAACTCTTCAAAATTCATCGTTTCCCCGCCTTTTATTACTTGGTCCTAAAATGTACTCTCATTATACCCTGCTGAAACCGAATTGAAAAGAATAATCCGATTATATTTTTTCCCTGGCAAACAAGTGGCGTCCCATAAACCCGGCCGCGGCCAGGAATGCAAGCACCATCGCCGTCGAGTAGAACGTATCCTTACCGACGGCACCGTACAGCGCGCCGCCGAACATGCCGCTGATCAATCCGGATACGCTGGACCACATCACGGTGTATAGGGCCAAGCCCGTCGATCGGTACTCGATCGGAATAATTTGCGTAATATATCGTACGGAAGTGAAATAGGCGACTCCGAACGTGACGCTATGCATCGATTGTATGGCAATCGCCCGGTACGGATCTTGCGTCAGGCTCATCAGCAAAAAACGGAGGCCATACATGACGGCGGCGAAAGCAAGCAACGGCAATTCCTTAAACTTTTGGCCGTATTTGTTCAGCAGAAGAAAGATCGGTATTTCGCTAAGCGAGGAAACCATCAGCGACCATCCGATGACGCTTTCGTTCGCCCCGAGGTGGCGGAGCGACAAAGAGAAGAATGCCTCGTTCATACGATGGGCTATCGCAAGGCATAGAATAAACGCGAAAAACCAGATCACTTCGCGTTGACGCAATACGTTGAGCAGGCCTGAAAACTCCACCTTTTTGGCCGATCCGCTTTTATCTTTGACCGTAAAGACGATGGACAGCGAAATGGCGGACAGCGCGATGCTCACCCAGATGGTCGTATGCGAACCGAACTGCTGGAACAGAAATCCGAAGATGACGGATGCGCAAGCGAAGCCGATCGAGCCCCAGACGCGGATGCCGATAAAACTTTTGCCGTAACGCTGCATCGTCAATATCGCAAAATTGTCGGATAACGGATAGATCGGATAGAAGAAAAAATAAAACAGCATGATGACGATACATACGACGGCGAAAGCGGTCGATTGGCTCAAAAGAACGCCCATCAGCAGCTGGCCGGCCAAGAGCAGGATGAGCACCTTTTTGATCGTCCGGTACCGGTCGCTCGCGAGTCCCCATAACAGGTTGGAGAAGATGGATACAAGCGGGCCGAGCGAGTAGAGAAAGCCGATTTGAACGCTCGAAAATCCGAGACGGTCGTAATATAGAGGGAAAAAATTGGTCACGAGCGATGTTGACATAAAAATAGAAAACATGAAGGCGCTAAGCCAATACGTTTCCGGCGCGCCGCCGCTCATGATTCGGGCGTCCGTGTGCTGCTGCAATGATGGCTGTGACAAAGCTTGATGCTCCTTTCGTTTGACAAGCGATTCCGATCGCGCCGCCCTTAAAAAAAGAGAAGCGCCGAGACGGCCGCTTGTAATGAAAGCCATATTTATCATGATGAACAAGGCGGGCTATGCCCGTATCTGAAGGCTTATCGCGAATTGTGACGCAGATGACATTCAAAGTAGACCCGTTCCCTTATAATCATAAAAAATAATAACTATAGTATACCATGTCCCGCAGTCTCGATGGCGGAAATTTGTCACTTTTACAGGGGTAGATTTCAGAACTGCGGAATGATAGAGTAAAACATGGAATGTATGCGAAAGGCGGAGAGGATATGAATTATGCGTTTCAAACCGACGAACGCCTAGGAATTCCGCTTCCGGTTCTCCATATGGAGTGGGAGCAATATTCCGAGAAGGAGCGTTCCGATATTATATATAAGTGGGAAGTGATACGGGGGCGCATACCGAATCGGGTAGCCCAACTGGAACGTATCATTAATGAGAAACAGGCTTTGCTGTACGAAGAAGAGGATTTCCCGACTTCGTGCCGGTTGAATTCGGAAATTGCGGAACTGGCAAGCTGCATCAACGATTTGCATCTTTGGTACCGCGTCAATCAGGACGTTGCCGCCAAAATTCACCGGTAAGCGCGGAACGGCCGCTTCCGGGCGGGGGAATAGGACCGACAATTTGTGCTATGCCGAGGATCGTAATATAATAAGAGGAAGATCGTGATCACCTCTAATTCAAAATGTGGAGGCACTCATCATTGAACGTTAAAGCTACCCGTCGCCAAGTTCCGCAAAATCCGATTGCGCTGATGTATCGCGTTTACAAGCATATTTTGCCGGAAGTGCGGTCGGAGCTCGATCGAGTCCGGCAGGACGCCGCATCGATTCCCGATCCCGAACTGCGCAAACAGGCGCTTGCCAGTATCGCGACGAAGCAATTCCATTGCCAAGGAGGGGCCGTTTATGCCTCCGCCCGTTTGGACGAGCGTAACATTCTTATCCCTCTTATTGTCGCATTTCAAACGATAAGCGATTATTTGGACAATTTATGCGACCGCAGCACGTCGATGGATCCGGTCGATTTCCGCCGCATGCATCAATCGATGCTGGACGCGATCGATCCGGACGCTTCGCTCTGCGATTATTACGAGTTTCATGCCGAACGCGACGACGGCGGGTATTTGCAGCGCCTCGTCCAGACATGCCGCCGCTGCATCGCCATGCTGCCCTCGTACCGTCATGTGATGCCGTACGTCCGGGAATTGGTCGGCCTATATGTCGATTTGCAAGTGTATAAGCATATTCGGCATGATTTGCGCGAACCCGAGTTGTTGCGCTGGTGGGAGACGCATCGCCAGAAAGCTCCTCATTTGTTTTGGAACGAATTCGCCGCGGCGACCGGTTCGACATTGGGCGTGTTTTTTCTGTTTCAAGCGGCGGCCGATCCCGATTTCGACGAAGCGGCCGCGCGGCAGTACAAAGATTGTTATTTCCCGCATGTCTGCGGCCTGCATATTATGCTCGATTATTTAATCGACCAGGAAGAAGACCGGGTGGGCGGCGACTTGAATTTTTGCAATTATTACGAGAAGACCGATACGCTTGTGGACCGAATCGTATATATCGTCGACCGGGCCATTCAAGATGTGGCGTTCCTGCCGGCTCCGCGTTTTCACCGCATGATTATTGAAGGGCTTCTCGCGTTATATTTGTCCGACCCGAAAGTCAGCTCGCAACGGGATGTGAAAACCGTCTCCAGGCGATTGATGCAGAACAGTCCGGTGACTAGACTATTTTTCTGGTCCAACAGCCTTTGGATACGTAAATATATGTAATTGATATTATAGGAGGAAATCAGATGTCAGCAGTCAAAAAAATTGCCGTATTAACGAGCGGAGGAGATTCGCAAGGAATGAACGCAGCTGTTCGTGCGGTCGTGCGCAGCGGTTTGTTCTATGGTTTAGAGGTTTTTGGGATTCAACGCGGATACTACGGGCTCATTAACGACGATATTCGTCCGATGGATTTGCGCAGCGTCGGCGACATTATCCAGCGCGGCGGAACGGTATTGCAATCGGCCCGCTGCCAAGAATTTACGACGCCGGAAGGACAGCAGAAAGGCGCGGATATTTTACGGTCGCACGGCATCGACGGCTTGGTCGTTATCGGCGGCGACGGTTCGTACCAAGGCGCGAACAAGCTGAACAAGCTCGGCATCAAAACGATGGGCTTGCCGGGAACGATCGACAACGATATTCCGTGCACCGATTTCACGATCGGCTTCGACACGGCGGTAAGCATTGTGGTGGATGCGATCAATAAATTGCGCGACACGATGAGCTCGCATGAGCGGGTGTCGATCGTGGAAGTCATGGGCCGCCATTGCGGCGATATCGCCCTTTATGCGGGATTGGCGAGCGGCGCGGAGACGATCCTTGTACCGGAAGTGCCGTTCAGCCTTGACGAAATTGCCGCCCGGATGAAGCAAAACTTCGATCACGGCAAACGCCACAGCATTATTATCGTTGCCGAAGGCGTAGGCCGCGGCGAAGACATCGCTCAAGGCATTATTTCGCGTTGCGGCATCGAGCCGCGCGTCACTGTGCTCGGCCATATCCAACGCGGCGGTTGCCCGACGCATAACGACCGGATTCTGGCCAGCCGGTTGGGCGATTTTGCCGTAAGAAAATTAATCGAAGGCTACTCGGGCCAAGCTTGCGGCATCATTAACGGCGAATATGTAATGACGGACATCGACAAGGTCGTCCAGACCAAAAAGACGTTCAATATGGAGTTATACGAGCTTGCATCCCGGCTTTCGCAATAATCGCACCAATGTAACAAGCCTTACGGGACGCCATATGGCGCCTGTAAGGCTTGTTTGCGGCAGCGGTTACGGGCTCATTCGCTCAATCGCCTGCAAAATTTCGTCGGTCGGCCGCAGCCCTTTCTCCGCATAAGCGATATTTCCGTTCAAATCGACGGCATAGACCGTGCGCTGCTGCGCGATCAGACCGAGCATTTTGCCGATGCCGTACATTTTGCGTATTCGGTGATCCTTGTCGACGATGAGGGGGAAATCGTACCGATGTTTGGCCGCGAATGCTTGATGCGATTCGATCGTACCGGGATTCACGCCGAAAACGACCGCCCCGTACGCCTCGTACCGGGCTTTGGCATCGCGTACGGCGCATAATTGTTTCGTGCAGCCGGGCGTATCGTCCATCGGGTAAAAAATAAGCACGATCGGCCGTTTGCCGGCATATTGCTCGAGATCCACTTCGCCATGCGTGCTTTCGGCTTTAAATAGAGGCGCTTTGGCCCCGACGTTCAACATCCGTTTCACGCTCCTTTCTATTTATTGTAGTCGGGATACCGTAAATTTGCAAAATAATCCATTCGGAAAGGGGAACCTCCCATGTTTTTATATCGAATCGAAATCGAATTGGAAGATCAAACCGTCGTATTGGCGGTCGCAGCGGAGGAAGACGAGAAGGCGTTCGGCTACGTGGAATCCCATCTCGACCGTCATTTCGTGAAATCGCCCGCGGTGAAGCAAGCGAGCATACTCGAGAAAAAACGAATCAGTCCGGGCGCCGGATATATTATCGAGACGAATCGGTTATAATGGGCAGCGCCGAAAAGGGAAAAGTGTTTATGAGCAAATGCAAAAATCCATTAATTTATTGGCAAAAATCGCTTTAGGAGCAAATATCCAGCAAATCCGGCTCGTTTCTTCGATTTTACTATAATCCTGCTCAGGTATGCGAACAATCGTACGAAACAAGCCGGGCACGCATCGAATCCGTCGACTTAGTTCGAAATTTCATACATACTCGCCGATTTGAGCCCTATTCCCGCAACGGTGTACGAATAATCGTACGAAACAAGCCGCGCACGCATCGAATCCGACTATTTTCGGCTGTTGACGTCGATTTTACGTCTATTTTATAAAAATAGATGGATTTATGCAGTTAGTCGGGCTAAATGCGCCCAAATCCGCTCATCTAAATGGATTAATGCAGTTACATAACGGGGTACTCGCGACTCTGATATATGCGCGAACGAAACACCGTCAGGACGAATGCCCTGACGGTGTTTTGATCATTACATGTTCTTTTTCTCTTTCTCATCGGGGGCGATAAGCTTGTAATCGACATTTTCCGTATAGCGGTTGTTGGCATTCCATAGCAAAAATTCCTCGATGCCCGTATCTTTCAGAGCGCGGAGCTGCTCCTCCAGTTCGTGCTTGCCGTATTTGGTATAATGGCCTTTGCCGAGCCAGCTTGCCGTGAAATCTTGAATCCATGGGCGGATAATCGGTTTTTTATCCTCCACCGGATCAAGCTTCTTATGCGTGTCGATCATCGAACCTTTAATGACCTGGTAGGGCGCAAGATCGGGCTCCTTAGCGCCGAACCATCCCGTCGTATAATGGCTCGGGTAAACCATCGGGCAAATGACGTCGACGTTCTCCGAAATTTTCACGAAATCTTGGCCGATTCCTTCCGCGGCGGGAACGGAGGCGGCGTAACCGAATATATCGACCGATACGCGTATGCCGAGCGGAGCGAGCTCTTGCTTGGCGTATTGGACGAATTCGGTAACGGCGTCGACGCGCGATTTTTCATTTTTGTCGTACAGCAAGGAATCCGCCCGTTTCTCGAATCCTTCCGGAAAACGAACGTAATCGAATTGCACTTCCTTAAATCCGAGCTTGGCCGCTTCCTTGGCGATCGCCACATTATATTCCCATACTTCGCGCTTATACGGGTTCACGAAGCTTTCCTTCTTGTTATTCGCCCAAACCGAGCCGTCGGCGCGGCGGAACGACCATTCCGGATGCTTCTTCGCCGTGACCGTATCCTTGAACACGACGACTCTTGCAATCGGGTATACGTTATGTTCCTTCAACGTATCCATTAATTTATGGATATCTCTTATGTAGGGCTTGGGCGTACCGCTTTTTTTCAATTCCTCGTTATCCGTCATGTATGTAATATATCCGTTGTCGTCCTTAATATCGATGACCATGGAATTCAACTCGGTCGTATCGATCAGGTTCAATAACGATTTCATTCGCTCCCCGCCGGCGCTATGCGCGGTAACGTAAATCCCTTTCACTTTCGGGGCCGTCAATTGCGGATCGATCTTGAAAGGCAGGTTCGCGATTTCGCCCGGCTCCATTCCTTGCTGCGCTTGAAGCACGATCGAATGAAGCGATGCGGTAACAAGCATCGAAGCGGGGCTGTCGCTCGGCTGCTGCGAGCCGCTATAAGTCCCCATCGCCAATAATAATAGTGTCCATATGATGTTCATCGTTCGTTCTCCTCCGATCTCCTCATGTATTCGATTATATCGGAAAATGGCAGGCGTATACAGAGGAAAATTGCAGAAAACTGTAAAAGCTTGTCTATCGGTGCAAGCAACATAAAAATCCCCCATATCGAACCTTATGGTCCGACAGGGGGATTTCGATATTTCCAAAACCGCTTAGTGGATGCAGCCCGCTTTCTGATGTTCGTAAATGCTTTGTTGAATAATTTCCATCGCATCTTCCGGTTCGAGAATGTTCATCCCGTCTCGCAAGACGATCCAGCAATTCAATTCATTTTGCTTAAGGAATGGCAACATATCCGGACACCATTTCAATACGATCTCCGAAAGTTTTACCGTTTCATGTTCCACAAAGATCACCCTTTCCCTCGAAATATAATTATTACGATCGAAAAGCTGTACATCGTGAACTAAAGGGTAAATCGGAAGCGATATGCAAAATGGAACTTGCCTGCTACTTATTATACCATATTCGGTCGAAAAATTGTATACGCATATTCGGCGCGGAAGGAAGCGGACGGGAGGGAAACGTTATGTACCGCGCCTGCGGAACGAGCCGACGACGCCGACCGTTTCGACAATGTTGACGAATGCCTTCGGGTCGATCGTCTTGATGATGCGCTTCAGTTCGGCCAATTCGTAGCGCGTCGTCACGGTCATCAGCATATCTTTTTCTACATGGGTAAACGCCCCTTTTGTCTTAATGATCGTAACGCCGCGGGGCAATGTCAGCAGCTTCTCCAACATTTGCTCGGTGCAGTTTGTAATAATAAAAGCCGTTACTTTGATATGGCTTATATGAATGAAATCGATCACTTTGCTGGCGATAAAAATGGTCAGGACGGAAAATAAAGCCGGATCCCAGTTTTGCTTCAAGTAACCGAGCGCGATAATGACGACAAAATTCATAATCACGAGAATATTGCCGATCGGCAAATCGCGGTACCTTGTCACAATGGAGCCGATGACATCGAAACCTCCGGAAGAGCCTCCGACCCGCATCGATAGGCCGCTGCCGAAGCCGACGAGCACCCCGCCGAAGAGAGCCCCCAATATCGGCTCGGCGTTGAATTGGTGAACAGGGATGACTTGCATCAGCCAAGTCGTCGTAATAACGGAAACCGTGCTGAGCAGGACGAAGCGTTTGCCGAGCAGAAACCAGCCGACGGCGAGAATCGGAACATTGTATACGAAATAGAGGATGCCGATGTTCCAATCGGTGAAATAACCGGTAATCATTGCCACTCCGCCGACGCCGCCGCTAAGCAAATGATGCGGAATAATAAACAGGTTGGAGCCTGCCGCAATCGCCGCCGCGCCTATGATTACGGCGATATAATCCCAAATCCGTCTCACTTGAAATCACCTCGTCATTATTATTTAATATGCATGTCGCTGGTATTCCCTATTTAATTTGTGCTATAATGTATTGGATGTTCTTAAGTAGGGATTATTTTCCATATCCAATGTTTTTTAGGAATGTTTTTGTCAGCTGGTTCATGTATAAGAGTGCGGGTTTCTGTAATAAGACCAGTTTGTTGGGATAGCCTATAAATGTTTATCGCTACTTAAGGATACAGTCAAGAGGAGTGGATTGTCCACCACATAGCACATAGAAGGAGTATGAAGGTATTGAAAACATTCTCAGAATTCAGTCTTGAACCGAAGGTGCTTCAAGCGATTACAGAATTAGGCTTTGAAGAGGCGACGCCGATTCAGGCCAAGTCGATTCCGATTGCGCTCACCGGCAAAGATTTGATCGGACAAGCACAGACAGGAACGGGTAAAACGGCGGCATTCGGCATTCCGCTGATCAGCAAAATCGAAACGACGGAAGAGAAAATCGTGGCGCTCATTATGACGCCGACACGGGAACTGGCCATACAGGTGGCGGAAGAAATCGGCAAGCTTTCGCGCTTCAAAGGAATTCGCTCTTTGCCGATTTACGGCGGGCAAGATATCGTCCGTCAAATCCGGGCGCTGAAGAAGAAGCCGCAAATCATTATCGGAACGCCGGGGCGGCTTCTGGACCATATCAATCGCAAAACGATCAAGCTCGATGAAGTGCGCACCGTTATTTTGGACGAAGCGGACGAAATGTTGGACATGGGATTCATGGACGACATTCAAACGATATTGAGCCTGGTGCCGGAAGAGCGGCAAACGATGCTGTTCTCCGCGACGATGCCGCCGAACATTCAGAAGCTGGCGCAGCAATTCCTGAAAGATCCGGAGCATGTCTCGGTCGTGCCGAAGCAAGTTAGCGCGCCGCTCATCGATCAAGCGTACATCGAAGTGCATGAACGCCAGAAATTCGAAGCGCTCAGCCGCTTGCTCGATATGGAGTCGCCGGATCTCGCCATCGTCTTCGGCCGCACGAAGCGCCGTGTCGACGAATTGGCCGAAGCATTGCAAAAGCGCGGTTATTCCGCGGACGGATTGCATGGCGATTTATCGCAGAATCAACGCGACACGGTCATGCGCAAATTCCGCGACGGCAGCATCGACGTGTTGGTCGCGACGGATGTGGCGGCCCGCGGCTTGGACGTGACGGGCGTATCCCATGTCGTCAACTTCGACTTGCCGCAAGATCCGGAGAGCTACGTGCATCGCATCGGCCGGACGGGCCGCGCGGGCAAGGAAGGAACGGCATGGTCTTTCGTTACGCCGCGCGAGATCGACCATCTGCATTTTATCGAACGGGTAACCCGCCATCGCATTACCCGCAAGCCTTTGCCGACGCTCGCCGAAGCCATTGAAGGCAAGCAGCGCATGACGGCGGAACGGATTCTTGAAATTATCGAAAATGAAGACTACAGCGAATTTAAAGGCATTTCCATCCAACTGCTGGAACAATTCGATTCCGTACAGTTGTTATCGGCGGCGATGAAGCTGCTAACCGGAGAGAAGAAGGACGCGGTGATCGAATTGACGCCGGAAGAACCGATTCGCGTCAAACGCCGCAAACCGGACTTGCGCGCCAGCGGCCGGAAACCTTCCTTCGGGGGAAGAGACAGAGAGCGCTTCGGCGGGGGCTATAATCGCAGCAACCGCGACGGAGGCCGCGGAGGTTACTCGAAGAGCGGATACGGACGCGACGGCGGTTACAGCCGCGACGACCGCAAGCCGCGCACCGGGGATAACCGCAGACCTGCGAAACGTTACGATAAAACGAACGATTTTTAAGCCGCGCATCGGCATAAATACGAAAGAAGACGGAGTCCCGCACTTCGTCTTTTTTCGTGAGATGTAATTGAAAAAAGCTTGCCTGTTGAGTTATATTTATAAGTACATGTTATGTATGCTTCCGAAATAAGTTTTGTTGCGGACGAACCTTTCGGGAAGTATGGCTTACAAAACTTTCAGGAGGAGGATTACGTTGGAATTTAGAGGGATCATGGGCGGTTTTTACCGCATCTCGGAATGGATTATGCGATTATCGGTGACTAATTTGTTATGGCTGTTATGCTCGTCGCCGTTTTTATTTTTCGCGCTGACGAAATTGCTTGTTTCCCAAGCCGAATTTCACAATGAATCTCTTACGATGACTTGGGCGATGGCGATCGTCGCTCCGTTTACCTTGTTCCCGGCAACTGCGGCCATGTTTACCGTCGTTCGCAAATGGGTCATGGGCGAGACGGACGTCAAGCTGCTAGGCACGTTCTTTAAAGGGTACAAGCAAAATTACAAGCAAAGCATGGTCGGAGGAATTTTCTATACGTTATTGTTCGCGATTATGTATATCGACTATACGGTGTACATGACGCAACTGCAAAGCTTTCAAGCGGTCGGTTTCGTAATGCTCGCATTTTTGATCGTTTTGCTGGTCTCGATGTTCAACTTTTTTTCCATGGTCGTTCATTATCATATGAAAACGTTTCAGCTCGTGAAAAACGCCGTGCTGCTCACGATCGTGAAGCCTTTCCGGATTATTTTGACCGTCGTCGTGACGATTGCGGCGGGTTACATCAGCTTGCGCTTTCCGTTTCTGATCATCTTTTTCTTCGGCAGCGTCGTTGCGGCCGTTGCATTTTATAATTTTTATATGACCTTCTTGAAAATGCAGGAGCAACTGCAGAAGAAGGATGCGAACGAGGCGGACGGCGACGATCTGCCGCCGGAGCTGCTGCAGGAAGATAATGGGCGAGACCGTTAGTTTACTTTTCGGGCCGAACCCACTATAATAAGTAATACATCCTGCGATGTTCGTTTCGATTCCACGTTGTTTTGAACCAATGTTGGTTTCTTGGGAGTTCTATATTGCAACGCGGCTGTCACGCCCATACGATGGGACTTCAAAAGCGTTTCTGCGGACACCCACCTGCGAGAGCGGGTTCAGAAACATAAGAATCGGACGGCATAGGCGGGTTTTTTTGTGCAAATCCTCTTTTGTTCTGGGACGAACAGTGTTAAACTATGGATAGTATGTTTACGGAATCAGCAAAGGAGGAAATTCTTTTGTCACTCAAAAGAGTACTGGTCGGAATTATTCGCAGTTTTGATTCAACAAGCGACCGAGCGAAAGATCCGAAATTGAAAACGCATTATTACAATTTATCCAAAGATAGAGCGTGGGAAGAAGTCGGTTCCACTTTAAAAAAGATTCCCGGCTATAAACTGTTGCACGAAGTAGCTTCCGTCGGCGAGATTACGCTGGAGAAACGGACGATTACAGGCAGAACGATGGACATTACCGTCTCCGTCGTACCGGCCGGCCCGATGAAATCGGCGGTCGACATTTATTCGGCTTCCCGCGGGGGCATGGGCGACTTCGGTTCGAACTATCGCGTCATTATGGAGTTGTACTCGGTCCTGGACAAGAAGCTGGCCGTGTATAAAACGACAAATTAAACAAACGATAAGGAAAGCGAGGAAGGGGAAACCTTCACTCGCTTTTTACGTATGACTATATAGGTCGCAACCTTCTCGGTGCTGAAAAGTTGACTTTTTGAACTCTCATTATTCTAGGTTGTTCAAAAAGCTCAGCTGAGCTTATACAAGCGCTTTGACCGCTTCGATCGCTTTGTCGTAATCCGGATGCTCGGTCATTTCTTTCAACACTTCGACGTAGCTGATCTTGTCGTTCGCGTCGATGACGAACACCGCGCGCATGTCGAGCTGGAACTCTTTAATCAATACGCCGTACGCTTCGCCGAAGGAATTGGATTTATAGTCGGACAGCATGACGACTTTGTCCACTCCGGCCGCTCCGCACCAACGCGCTTGCGCAAACGGAAGATCGGCGCTGACGGTCAGAATGACGACATTATCGCCCAATTTGCTCGCTTCTTCGTTGAAACGGCGGGTTTGCGCGTCGCATACGCCCGTATCGATGGAAGGAACGACGCTGATCAACTTGATCTTGCCGGCGTAATCTTGCAACGAAGCTTGTTCCAGCAGATTTTTGTTAAGTTTGAAGTCTGGAGCTTGATCCCCAACCTTTAACTCGGGACCAATTAATGTAAGGGGGTTGCCTTTGAAAGTTGCAACGTTTGTACGTTCTTGTGCCATATTAAAAGCCTCCTTAAAATGATAAAGATTCGGTTACCAAATTTTATTATAGTCTTACCGAAAGCGGATTGTCCAATGAAATGCGATTTTTTTGCCCTGGTTTTAGGAGGGCTGCATCTAAAGTGAGAAAACGAACGGAGTGGTTTGATGATCTTTATACGTTACGAAAGCTTCCGCAAATATATACGGATTTACCCGGTCACATCGCTTCTATTGCTGGCGAACATCGTCATGTTTATCGTGCTTACGACACAGGGCGGTTCGAGGGACAGCGAGACGCTGGTTCGTTTCGGGGCGATGCTGAATGCCGGTCCGTACGCTGCCGAATATTGGCGCTATTTTACAGCGATGTTTCTACATATCGGCTTCGATCATTTGCTGTTCAACTGTTTCGCTCTGTTTGTATTCGCTCCGCCGTTGGAGCGTTTGCTCGGATCGGGGAAATATGCGCTGTTCTACCTCGTGAGCGGCCTTCTGGGCAACGTCGTCAGCGAATTGATGGCTACGGGGGTTCATATTTCCGCGGGCGCTTCAGGAGCGATTTACGGCGTTTACGGAGCATACTTGTTTATCGCTTTGCTTCAGCGCAATATGCTGGATCCGGGGTCGCGGCAAACCGTTTATACGATCCTTGTATTCGGGCTGATCTATTCTTTTATCGTAGCGAATATTAATCTATGGGCCCATGTCGGCGGGCTGCTGGCGGGATTCGTGCTGTACGCGTTGATGCGCGGGAAGGCAAGCGTGTGACGGTCGAAAAATATGGATTGAAAAACAGATAGAAGGATGATAAATTTATCACTGACTATGTCAATGTGGAAGATGTCATAGAACGGAGTGTACATTAAGTGGAATTAAGGCAGTTGCAATATTTCGTAAAGGTTGCGCAAAAGGAACATGTGACGCAGGCGGCCGAAGAGCTGCATGTGGCCCAATCGGCGGTCAGCCGCCAAATTCACCAGTTGGAAGAGGAGTTGGGCGTCAAGCTGTTTCTGCAAAAAGGACGAAACGTACAGCTGACGCCGGTCGGCCAATTGTTTTGCAAAAGAGTAGAATCGATATTGAAAGAATTGGACCGTACCGTCGTCGAAGTGCATGAGTTTCTCGACCCCGAATTCGGGGAAATCCGGTTAGGCTTTCCGCACAGCTTGGGCATTCATCTCGTGCCCGAAGTTGTGGCCGAGTTTCGCAAGAAGCATCCGAACGTGAAGTTTCGCCTGAAACAAGGGATATATCCTTCGATTATCCGCGACGTTATTTCCGGAGAAGTCGATTTGGCTTTCATCTCTCCGTTTCCCGATCAGCACGAGCATGTTACGGGCGAAATTATTTTAATGGAGGAGCTGTTCGCAATCTTGCCGCCGAACCATCCGCTCGCCGGCGAGGAATCGATCGAATTGAATCAATTGCGGGACGAAACGTTCGTTCTGTTCAGTCCCGGTTATTCGCTGCGGCCGATCGTGTGGAACGCTTGCCTGCATGCGGGATTTACGCCGAAGATCGGCTTCGAGGGAGAGGAAACGGATACGATTCGCGGCTTGGTTGCGGCCGGGCTCGGCGTAAGCCTGCTGCCGGAAATGTCGTTGTTTGAAACGAGGACGCTGCAGCCGATCCGGGTTCGCATCAGCAAACCGCGCGTGAGACGGCCGATCGGACTCATTCATCATACCCATGAGAAGCTGCCGCTTGTGGCGAGCGTGTTTCATTCGTTCTTGCTTGAATATTTCCGGAACGAAGAATTATGAAATAGCAACTGCAATAGAAATAGGGGCTCCGCTCAGTAGCGAGAAACTACTTGAGCGGAGCCCCTTATCGCGTCGTTCGGACTTTAATCGCGATTGTTCGTAAAGATCAAAATGTAGCGGATCAACTCGAGCAACGATAACAAAGCGGCGGCTACATAGGTCAAGGCTGCCGCGTTCAGCACTTTGGCAACGCCCCGTTCCTCGTCGTTCGTAATAAATCCTTCGGATACCATCAGCTCGCGCGCGCGGCTGCTGGCGTTAAACTCGACCGGCAGCGTCACGAGTTGGAAGGCGACGGCGGCCGAGAAGAAAATAATGCCCAGGCCGATCAGATTCAGCGCGCCGAAGATGAAACCTGCCAGCAGCAAGAACGGCGCGATGCCGGATGCGAAATTGACGACAGGGAACATTTTGTGGCGCAATACGAGCATCGGATACGATTGCTGGTGTTGAATCGCGTGGCCGACTTCATGGCAAGCAACCGATATGGCGGAAATGGATCTTTCGTAATAGACCGGCTCGGATAGACGGACAACCCGTTTGATCGGATCGTAATGGTCCGTCAATGCGCCGGGCACCGGCTCGATCGGCACGTCGTGAAGCCCGTTGGCGTCCAGCATGCGGCGCGCCGCATCGTATCCGGTCAATCCGCTATAAGTCGGCGTCTTCGACCATTTGTTGAATGTCCCTTTGACGCGGAATTGCGCCCAAAGAGATAGGATGAAAGCGAGAATAATGGGAATGTACATCCAGTTGGCAGACACGATAATTCCTCCTAAAAGTTTTGTAAGCGATACTTCCTGACCAACTTCGTACAAAACTGGCTTCGGAAGCACGTTAACCATTACATAAACGGGCCTTTGCCTAGCAAAAGCAGCAGCGCTTCGATTACGGCCGCGCTTTGCGGCGTTAAGTTCTTGAACAAATGTTTCGCTTGCCGGGGTTTCATCTGATCGATAATCGGGCTTAATTCCTTCACTTCCCGTTCCAACTGCTGCATATGCATCTGCAAAGCCGTAAACCGCTGCGACATTTGTTCCTCGTCCGTCACTTTATTCCATTCGTTCAAGTTGTCCCTGATCTCGTCGAGGGAATATTTCTCGGACTTCATTTGAATAATACGTTTCAGACGGAGCAAGGTTTCATCGTTGTACAAACGATAATTTTTCAAGGAGCGCTGCGCCGGAGCGATCAAACCGAGCGAAGTGTAATAATCGATCGTCCGTTCGCTGACATTCGCCAGTTTCGCCAATTCGCCAATGCGGTACAGGTTCTCTTCCTTCCTTTTTTTCATCGACCCCACCTCACTGTTTCGACTAAGCTTTTTTTCGGTTATCATTATGATACTGAATTCAAACCGTACAGTCAAACGTAACGCTTTTTGTTCAAAAAAAAGGAGCCTTGCGGCATCCCGGAGTTGTTACTTTACTTCTTTGGCCGGTTTGATGAGGAAGAACGTCAGGCCGAGCGCGATAAACGAAAGAATCGAAACGGTGATAAAGATCTTCTGATTCGATATGCCCATCATCCATCCGAACAAGGGCGGGCCGAACGCGACGCCGAGAAAGCGCAGGCTGCTGTAAAGCGATGTAATCATGCCGCGCTGCGACTTCTCCACCGAGCCGGTGATCATCGTGTTCAAGCAAGGGAGGAGAAATCCGGTTCCAATGCTGCTGATCGTAAGCAGCCCGATGAATACGTAAATGTTCCGGAAGAAGAAGATGGACAATCCGAAGGCCAACGTCATCATGGCCAGGCCGATATTCATGAGCCAGCGCATAAGCAGCCCGTTCTTCTTAATGACGCTGCCGGTAATGTAGGCGCTCGTCACCATCGCCAGCAGTGGAATGGCGAGCACGAGACCTTTGACGACGCCGTCGATATTGTAGGGCGGCTTTTCCAATATATTCGACAAATAGAACAAGATGCCGAACAAAATAAATAACGCCAACGCTCCGGCGAGAAACGAAGTGATGAGCCAGCGGCCTTTTTCGCGAAAAATATCGCCGATCGTCTTGACGTACGTGCCGAGCGGCATCGGATCTTTTTGTTTTTTGGGTTCTTTGATGAGCCAGATGATTGCGACTAGCGATAGGGCGCAAAAGACGGGAAAAGCGAAAAACGAAGCGTACCATACGATTAAGGCCAGCAGCGAGCCTAGAATCGGACTGATGACTTTCCCTGCGCCGTTGGACGCTTCCGTTAATCCAAGCGCCTTGCTCTCCGTCGCGTCCTTGTACATATCGCCGATGAGCGCCATCGCGATCGGGGCGGTGCCGGCCGCTCCCAAGCCTTGAATGGCCCGGGCCGTGATCAGGACGGCGTATGAATTCCAAACCGCTCCGAAACCGGCCAAAATGCCTGCTGCGCCGTAGATGATCAATGCGGGAATCATGACCGCCTTGCGGCTGAAACGGTCGGATAAGTATCCGGCGATCGGAATGACGATACCGGCCGTTACGGAAAACAATGTAATAACCAAGCTGCTCTGAAATTGGGATATGCCCATATGCCGCTTCATGTCCGGCAATATAGGAACGAGCATGGAGTTTCCGAGCACAAGCACGAGCGGGACGGAAGCCAAGGCAATAAATTGCCATACGAGCCCTTTGCCGGCTCCTTCCGGTTCCGCCGACGATTCGGACCGGGACGTTTGGTTCTCCTCATTCCCTGCGTCGATGTCGCTTTCGAACGATATCAGAAGTTTTCTTGATTTTGTTTTCGCCATGACTCAGACCTCTCTTGTTGCTTTCTTCATAAGCATACATTTACTGTTCCCGCAACAGAGGAACGGCATTCTTCAAAAAAGTTTTGGCAATGTTTGAAAAGATCATGAAGTAAAGGGTACAATAGTAAATAAAAAAGCGTGAAGAGGAATGGCGATGAAACGAAATGTATTGATCGTATTGGCAATCGTGGCTTTGGCGTGCGTAGCGTTCGTCCAGAACAAAAGCGGGCTTGAAGCCAAGGCGCTGCCGACCGAGACCGGACCGCAAAAGGATATGCTGGCCCCGTCGTTCAGCTTGAAAGGGCTTGACGGCGAGACTTACAACGTTGGGGGCCGGAGCGATAAAGTGCTGATGCTTAATTTTTGGGCGTCATGGTGTTCTCCATGCAAAGCGGAAGCGCCCGATTTGAAATATTTGTACGAGAAATACAAGGATCAATTCGATTTATATTCCGTCAATGTAACGAAATACGATAAGCCCGACAAAGCGAAGGCGTTCGTAGACGAGTACGGCTTGACCAATCCGATCTTAATGGATGAGAACGGGGATGTGTACCAAACGTATCGCGGCATTGCTTTCCCTACCAATTTTTTGATTGACAAGAACGGGGTAGTTCGCGAGGTGATCGTCGGAATAAAACCGGTTAAAGAACTTGAGCGCATCGTGCAAAAATTAATAAAAGAGTAAAAAGAAAAAACCTTAAGGAAGGGAGCGGCTTCCTTAAGGTTTTGCTATTGGTGCGGCTTAATGGTTTACCAAACCAAGGCGCAGCGTGTCGTCGGATTTGACGAATTCGTTCTTGGTTTGGCCGAGCATCGCGTAACGGAAGCTGTCCACGAGCGCTTCCCAACTCGCTTCGATAATGTTCGTCGATACGCCGACCGTATTCCAGGAATTGTGGAAATCGGTCGATTCGATCAGCACGCGCACTTTGGCGGCCGTCGCATCCTGGTCGTCCATGACGCGCACCTTGTAATCGGACAAGTGCATATCCTTTAACGAAGGGTAGTATTGCAGCAGCGCCTTTCTGAGCGCGTTGTCGAGCGCGTTGACGGGACCGTTGCCTTCGGCGGCCGTATATACGCAGTCTCCGTCGATATTAATTTTGACGATCGCCTCCGACAGGAAAGGACGGTCATGCGATTTCTCGACAATTACTTTGAACGATTCCAAGGTAAACACATGCTTGATTTGCCCGCTCGCTTCCCGCAGGAGAAGTTCCAGCGAAGCGTCGGCGCCTTCGAATTTATAGCCTTGATGCTCCAAATCTTTAATTTTTTCCATAATTTTCTTCGTTTGCGCATTGTTCGAATCGAGCTTGACGCCGAGTTCCTGCGCCTTCGATACGATATTGCTTTGGCCGGCCAACTCGGAGATTAATATCCGCTGCTTGTTGCCGACTTTCTCCGGCTCGATATGTTCGTAAGTGCGCGGATCCTTCATAATGGCCGAGACGTGAATGCCGCCTTTGTGGGCGAATGCGGCATTGCCGACATAGGGTTGGTTAACCGGCATATGCACATTGGCGATTTCGCTGACGTACCGCGCAACGTTCGTTAATTGGGCCAACTGTTTTTCATCGATGCATGCGTAGTTCATTTTCAATTGCAAGTTCGGAATGATCGAGCAGAGATTGGCGTTTCCGCATCGTTCGCCATAGCCGTTGATCGTGCCTTGCACTTGGCGGGCTCCCGCCTGCACGGCCGCAAGCGTATTCGCAACCGCCAATTCGCAATCGTTATGCGTATGGATCCCAAGTTTGATCTTTACTTCATTCGATACCGTCGTGACGATCCGGCCGATCTCGCCAGGCAGCGTACCGCCGTTCGTATCGCACATGACGACCCAATCCGCCCCGGCTTCCTGGGCTTTGCGCACAACGGAAAGCGCGTATTCCGGATTGTTCTTGTATCCGTCGAAGAAATGCTCCGCATCCAACATCACTTCCAGCCCGTTCTGCTTCAAGAAAGCGATGGAATCGTAAATCATGGCCAAGTTTTCTTCCAGCGTCGTTTGCAGGGCGGTATGCACATGGAAATCCCATGATTTGCCGACGAGTGTGGCCGCTTTCACGCCCGATTCGACGATGCGGTTCAAATTGGCGTCCTGATGGGCGAGCGTGTTCTTGCGCCGCGTGCTGCCGAAAGCGGTTAATTTCGCCTGCAGCTTCATTTGCTGCGCCCGTTTGAAAAATTCGATGTCTTTACCGTTGCTGCCCGGATTGCCGCCTTCAATATAATGAACACCAAGAGTGTCTAATTTTTGTGCAATTTTCAGCTTGTCGTCCGCGGACAAACTGATGCCTTCGCCTTGCGTGCCGTCCCGGAGGGTGGTATCGAAGATCGCGATTTCGGTTGGCATATTGGACCTCCTTTGCTAGTCTTACATTTCATTCAAATGTATAATGAACTATTATAGCACTTGTTTTATGGAAAGTAGATAGTTCGTTCAAATTTTTTCATAAAACGGTACGGGGGGGAGACCAGGGCGATGAAAGTAAACGATTATTATCCGGTGCGCGGCCGAGTCATACTGCACGTCGATATGAACGCGTTTTACTGTTCGGTGCACGAGGCGGAACAGCCTGAATTGTACCGCGGCAAACCGACGGCGGTGGCCGGCAGCATCGAGCTTCGCAAAGGCATCATCGTAACTTGTTCGTATGCGGCGCGGCGCTTCGGCGTTCGGACGGGCATGACGGTAAGGGAAGCGTCCAAACTATGCCCCGAGCTGATCATTATCCCTCCCGACTTCCATTTGTACCGGCGTTATTCCAAAGCGTTCATGACGATCGCTTATTCCTATACGCCGCTCGTCGAAGCGACGTCGATCGACGAATGTTATATGGATATTACAGGCTCGAAGCAATTCGGCACTCCGTTGGAGATCGCTTCCGAATTGCAAAACCGCATTCGCCTCGAGTTGTCGTTGCCCTGTTCGATCGGAGTGGCGCCGAACAAGCTTTTAGCCAAAATGGCTTCGGATATGAAGAAACCGAACGGCATTTCCGTATTGCGCAAACGCGATATGGCCGGATTGATGTGGGACAAACCTTGCGGCGAAATGTTCGGCATCGGGCATAAAACGGCCCAGAAGCTGAAAAAGCTGCAAATCTACACGATCGGCCAGCTTGCCGCCGCGGACGAGAAGCGGCTTATCGACGCCTTCGGCGTCGTCGGCACGTGGCTGAAGCAGGCGGCGAACGGGATCGACGAAGCTCCGGTCAATCCGCTGCGCGAGACGAATAAGTCGATCGGGCATACAACGACGCTTCCGCAAGATATTAGCCGTCCGGAAGACGTCAGCCGCGTGATGCTGAACTTGGCGGATCAGGTGGCGCGCAGGCTGAGAAGACAGAAGCTGCTTGCCAAAACGGTGCAAATTACGATTCGGACGCCGGAAATGAAAACATTGACGCGTTCGGAAACGCTGCAGACCTTAACCGAGTCGGCGGATGATATATACAAAACGGCATGCGCTCTATACGAGCGCCATTGGCCGGAGCAGCGTCCGGTCCGGCTGTTAGGAATTACGCTGCAAAATTTGAAGCCGAAAGCCGAATCGGCGATTCAACTCGATTTGTTCGACTTTGAGAAGCAGCCGAAAAGAGAGCAATTAAACGAAACGATGGACCGGATTCGCGATAAATACGGGGAAAATGCGATCGTGACGGCCGGAATGCTGGGCGACGATCCCTCCGCCTTGCTGCGCAACGATAAAGTGAGAGGCACCTCGCTGCAAATGGATTTCATCCGTAACGAGAAACTGGACACGGAAACGTAAACATGTTACCTTGAAAAAGGTTTGAACTTGCCTATTATTTGTATTATATTGATGGTGAGGCTTCCAAGAAGGGTGTTCATACAATCAGGAGGGAATATATTGTGGCAAAATTTACATGGGTAGACAAAGATACATGCATCGCTTGCGGCGCTTGCGGCGCTACGGCTCCGGATATATACGATTATGACGACGAAGGGCTCGCGTTCGTGATTTACGAAGGCGACGACAATCGCGGCGTAACGGAAATTCCTGAAGATTTGTACGACGATCTGCAGGACGCATGCGACGGATGTCCGACGGATTCCATTAAAATTTCCGACAAACCGTTCGAATAATAGCCCGGTTATCATACGCATTTATCATCCCTTTGTTTCTTTCGAGAAACGAGGGGGTTTTTTATTTGGCCCTTTTATCCGATAAATGAAGTAAACACCGAATCATCGGAATAAGAGGAGATCAAGCGATGAACAGCTTTTTATATTTGAAAAAATATGTGCAAAGCCATCCCGAAAACCGCATGGCTTGGTATTTGCTCGGCAAAGAATACGAAGCGGCCGGCGCGCTCGGCAAAGCGAACTATTGTTATAATCAGGCGGGACAAGTGTACGAGGCGTTCGAATCGACGCAAATTCCCGCCGATTTGCTGCTGGGCTACGAAGAGCGTCTGCGGCGGAAAATGGAGCGCATGCAGGACCGGAAGAAGCGGAGACGCTTCGTTTTGCTATTGCTGGCAATATTAGCTTTAATCTGCCTGCCTTCGGTAAGCGAGCAGCCTGACCGTACCGTTACGGCATTGCCGGAAACGAAGCCTGCGGGCGCGAATCGGCCGGCGATCTATATCGCCGATATGCAGCGTTCCGAATGGACCAAGGACGCGCTATATCAAATGCTGCTGTCCCGAACGCCGTCGGAATCCGCTTTGCTGGTGCGGCTGAATAGCGAAGACGGCTGGCTGCTATGGGATCATCGGCCTGACGTCGCAGCGTCGATGGAGCGGGAAGAGGGAAGCGGGGCGGTCCGCCTGCAATCGTATGATCCCGCGGTTTGCTTATGCGAACCGGCCGAACCGGCCGCGTTCGAAGATATGGCGGCGCAATGGGCGGTGCGGCAGGAGCATCGGCTTGTGCTGCGATCGGCGATACTTAGTTTCCAAAGGGAGCATGGCCGATTGCCCGAATCTTTGGAAGAACTGACAGGGCCTTATCCGCATAATACAATGTCGGGCATTACGCCGCCTATGCATACGATGTTCGCGTCGATCATCGCCGAGTTCGCGCGGCCCGGTAACGGATCGAGCGATTCGGTTCCTAGCGGAAATGCTGCCGCCGATCCGCAAAGCGCCGGGACGGAACAAGCCTTGCTGCAAGAACCGTTGCGAATTATTGTGGATAAGAACAATTACCGGCTGGCGGTCGTTAGCGGCAACGTGATGCTGCGCAATTATCCGATCGGTCTGGGAGGTTCGAAAACGCCGGAAGGATCGTTCGTCATTACCGAAAAAGTCGTCAATCCGAACGGATCCGCAACCGGCGAATTCGGCAGCCGCGGAATGACGCTTTCCGATACGGATTACGCGATTCATGGGACGAATGAACCGGATAGCATCGGTCTGGACCGCTCCTTGGGATGTGTGCGCATGGGAAGAGAGGATTTGGAAGAATTGTTCGACCTTGTGCCGATCGGCACGGAAGTGATCATTAAAAAGGGAGTTCTGCCGGATCAGGAGAACGTTCCGAAACAACGTTTCCGGAGCGAGCAGCAGCATGACCAGACGAACCCCCATAAAATCTATAGATGGTTATAAGTTCTATGACCCGTTTGAAAATACAAGGAGAAGCGTAACGACAATAACGAGCGCGGCAAAAATGCATCCCACCCAGATGAGCGCTTTCTTGTTTACCTCTTCCTTCGGTTTTTGGGCGATGGTAGGTGGCTTTCTTTTCGTGGACATAATAAACGACCTCTTTCTTTCTAAAATAAAAATAGGCTTACCCCTATTGTAATCGTTTTCCGCTTTATTTTCTACAATGGCTTGTGCGAAAGGGCGGACTTTTCTTTTTTGACGGAAAAAGATAAACTGGTTAATGGAGAAAAACTTGCTGGCTGCAATTTTTGGGAACGGAGTTGGAGAACGTTGCTTTACCAAAATATACTTAAACCCCTTTTTTTTAAAATGGATCCTGAGAAAGCGCATCATGTCGTGATAGGAGGATTACATACAGCGTCCAAAATTCCGGGAATGATTCCGATGCTGCGCGGAATGTACCATGTGAAGGAAACGGAGGATCTTGCCGTCGATTTATTCGGACTTCGCTTCCCTACCCCGATCGGGCTTGCCGCGGGATTGGATAAGAACGCTATCGCGGTCGAAGGCTTCTCTGCGATCGGTTTCGGTTTTATGGAAGTTGGAACGGTCACGCCGAAAGGCCAGCCGGGCAACGATTCGCCGCGTTTGTTCCGATTGACTCCCGACGAAGCCTTGATCAATCGAATGGGATTTAATAATGAAGGCGCCGAGGCGATGGCGCGGCAATTCGCCCGCTACAGGGAAAGGAAAATTCCCGTAGCGATCAATATCGGCAAAAATAAAGCGACGCCGAACGAGCAGGCGTTTGCCGATTATCAATCTTGTATTCGGACATTATACCAATATGCGGATTTTTTCGTGGTCAATATCAGTTCGCCGAATACGCCGGATTTGCGGAATTTGCAGCATGGCAACGAATTGCGCGAACTGCTTCAAGCCGTTACAGAAGAAATGGACCTGCAGCGGAAGCGTCATTCCGATTCGGACAAAGCGGTGCTCGTGAAGATTGCCCCCGATGTGAACGACGCGGAGTTGGAATATATGATCGTCACCATCCAGGAAAGCGGCGTTTCCGGTATTATCGCGACCAATACCACCATTACGCGCGACGGTACGACGCATCCTAACGCCAAGGAAACGGGCGGATTGAGCGGGAAGCCGCTGCGGGAACGGTCCACGGAAGTGATACGGCGAATTTATCGCCAAACGGAAGGAAAGCTGCCGATTATCGGTTCCGGAGGCGTATTCTCCGCCCGGGACGCATATGAGAAGATACGTGCCGGCGCAAGCCTGGTTGAAATCTATACGGCGCTAATATACGAAGGTCCCGGCATAAACCGCGAAGTTCATCGCGGGTTGAGAGAATTGTTGCAGCGCGACGGCTTTCGCCATATCTCCGAAGCTGTCGGCGCGGATGTCCGAGGGCATTAACTGCGATTGTACGTAGTGAGGTCTATTTGAGGTCGGGAGGTATCATGAATGGACGGAAGAGATTGGGGTACGTTTTTGCTGCCTTACGAACAAACGGTGGAAGAATTGAAGGTCAAGTTCAAAACATTGCGCGCGGAATTGAAAAGACGCGAGGAATACGCCCCGATCGAGTTTGTGACGGGCAGGGTGAAAAAAATTTCGAGCATCCTAGAAAAAGCGAAACGATTGAACGTATCGATGGAAGATCTCGAGATCGGAATCGAGGATATCGCCGGCATTCGGATTATGTGCCAGTTCGTCGAAGACATTCATAGGGTGGCGGAATTGATTCGCGCGCGGCAAGACCTGAAATTAATATACGAGAAGGACTATATTACGAATTATAAGGAAAGCGGTTATCGCAGCTTCCATATGATCGTTGAATATCCGGTTCAAACCGCTTTAGGGTTGAAAAAAGTATTGGCGGAAATTCAAATTCGTACATTAGCCATGAATTTCTGGGCGACGATCGAACATTCGTTGAATTACAAATACAAAGAAAGCTTGCCCGATGAAATGCGCGAACGGCTGAAAAAAGCGGCGGAAGCGGCTTTTATTCTCGATAATGAAATGTCCTGCATCAGGCAAGAAATTATGGAGGCGCAAAAAAGCTTCGACGAACGCTCGAATCTTACGTCGAGAGTGTTGAATTTGATCCAAGTTCTATATTACTACCGCAGAGTCAACGAGGCCGCCCAGTTCCAGCAGCGCTTCAACGAATTATGGGAGCGGGACGACAATGAAGCGTTAAAAAAATTGCACGCAGAACTATTGGACGTTGTCGATGCTGCGAATAAAGGCAGGCGAAACGATGACGTATGATCCGTTGTTTGTTCAATTCATCGTATATTTTAACGTAAAACGCGATTACTTCGAATGCCACGAAGTGATGGAGGAGCTTTGGCTGGAAGAAGGGCGGGACTTATTGTATCAGGGGCTTCTGCAAGTCGCCGTCGCTCTGTATCATCACCGCAACGGCAATATCTCAGGCGCAACGAAATTGTTCCGCGGCGCCGTCGAGAAATTGGAGCGGTATCCTGAACGAATTCTAGGCATTGAATTGGGCCTGCTGCTGAACGATGCCCGTGCATACCTTGCCAAGCTGGAGCGATATGAAGAAGCTCCGTTCGCGCACTACGACCTGAACATCGTCATCGCCGATCCGCTGCTGGAACAAAACGTGCGCGCCACGGCGCTCGAAATGGAATGAACAAAAACAAACCGTTTCATCTTGGATGAAGCGGTTTGTTTGCGTTTGACGCCGCTTTGCTGCAACATGCTCGGACCGGGCGTTTTTGACATCATAACTCTGACCAATACGCCAAAGCGAATACCACGTGGCGGAGGGGCGATCGTTTCTTGCTGGAATGAACAGCATCAACACTATAACAAAGAACATATTGCAAAAAACGTGGCTCTGGACGATGGTTTCTTTATTTTTGAGCTGCTGAGTTTGATACATATATGACCGGAATTTAGGGTTAATGTCGTAGCTTGGCTAATGAGCGGGTTTTTAAGGAGGATTATGGAGACGGTTATATGACGCTATTGTTCCTCATTATGGAACTATCGTTCTTCATTAAGAAAATTAACTTTCACGATTATGGAACTTACTGTTCTTCATTATGAAACTTAACTTTTCTCGATTATGAAACTTACGTTCTTCGAAATATATGCACTTTATTCAGAAGGTAAAAAAATGAGATACATTTATCGAAACCGGGTCTTTTGCTGCATGAAAAATGTTAAAAAATTGATATAAAATATTGATGTTAGAACATATGTTTGGTATAATGGGTACAAGGAAGTTTATAAGGAGGCGGTCGGATTGATTTCCGTGGCGGAATTTATGAGGCAGTTTGAGGATGAAGACGCTTGCCGTACATACCTGTTCCAATTGCGCTGGTCGGAAGGTTTTTGCTGTCCCGGGTGCGACAGCCAACGGTATTGCGAGCTTAAGGGACGTCGTTTCTACCAATGTCTGGACTGCCGTCTGCAGGTTTCCGTGACCTCGGGGACGGTCATGCATCGCACGAAGCTTCCGCTATCATCCGTTGTCCCGTATGAACGAGAAGGAAGCGGAGCCTATTGTCGAACAAGCCAAAGCAATAATGGCAGGCAACGCCATGCAATTTATTCGATCCGTTTATCGCAGCGTGGCCCCCCGATACTTGCAAAGTTACGTGGACGAGTACTACTTCCGAAGAAACCGCAGCGGTCATTTCCGGCAACTTTTAATGAAGTTGCTGAAGGACGGTTTCCGTGTCACGATGCCGTTCTACGCTTATACCGGCGTCGGCATAACACCGGTATAAGTCGATTGAGGGCGGAAGATCCGATTGACCGGCGCCTGCTCCAAAATATGAGCCGACCAACCCGCAACCCGGCTAGCGGTAAAAGTGGCCGTGTACAATGTATCCGGCAAGTTGACGGCCCGGAAGACGGCTGCCGCATAAAATTCCACATTCGTATACAACTGGCGGCCTGGTTTGTATTGCTCCAGCAACGTTAAGGCTGTATTTTCCACATGTACGGCAAAATCGAACCATGCATCGTCGCCGGTTAACTGTTCGGCGATCTCTCTCAACGCTTCTGCGCGCGGATCCCGCGTTTTATAGACCCGATGTCCGAATCCCATGATCCGTTCTCCATCTTCAAGCTTGCGCCGGAGCCAATGCCCAGCGTTTTCCTTCGCACCGATATCGTTCAGCATTTGAATCACTTCAAAGGGCGCTCCGCCGTGCAGCGGTCCTTTCAACGCGCCGATCGCTCCCGCGATGGCCGATATAAGGTCCGATTGGGTAGACGCGATCGTTCTGGCCGCGAAGGTGGAGGCGTTCATTGCGTGTTCCATCGTCAATACAAAATAAGCGTTCAATGCTTTGACGTGAGCCGCCGACGGATTCTTGCCGCTTAGCATATATAAATAATTCGCAACATGCCCTAAGGCCGGGTCGGACGGTACGACGTCGGTTTTGCTTACATGGTGATACCTGCAAGCGACGATCGACGGAATAGCGCCGATTGCCCGAATCGCTTGCCCGTCGTCGGGCTCCCATTGATATTCGCTTGTTCCTAGAGCGGATACGGCCGTTCTTAGGACGCTCATCATATCCATATCGTCAGGCAATCCGCGAATCAAATCGATCACATAGGCGGGCAATTCCCGGTTCGCAGCGAGGAGCGATGCAAACCTTTCCGATTCCTCGCGATTTGGCAAACAGCCGTAAATTAGCAAATAAACCGCATCTTCATAACTATAGTTCAGGGCAAGCTCCTTCGCCCAGTAGCCGCGATAAACGAGATATCCGTTGATGCCGTCAACGAGGCTTACATCCGTTTCCGCAGCGATGATCCCTTCCAGTCCGCTCACTTTCGGCATATGAAAAACCCCTTTTTCCTTGAAGTTAATAACAGTTTACAATAAGATAAAGATTAAGAATATTAAATTAATCGAATTACTTTGATCATGAAGTGTTATCAGTAAGGAGGGCCGTTCGATTGCAAATCCAATGGTTGAAAACATTTGTAGCTACCGCTCAATATGAAAATTTTCGCCGCGCCGCCGAGAAATTGTTCGTAACGCAGCCGACGGTTACCATGCATATTAAGCATTTAGAAGAGCTGCTTGGTACGGAATTGTTCGAACGAAGAGGGCGCAACGTACATATTACGCATGCCGGCCGGCGGTTTTTGCCTTATGCGGAGCAAATGTTGAGCAATTTCGAAACGGGAATGCATGAGATCGAAAGCTGGCGCCAAGGCTTTACCAGAAAAATTACGATCGCCGTCTCTCCATTGGTTGCCGCTTCCACGCTGCCTCTCATCGTGCGCAAATATTTGAAGAGTTACCCTGATATCGAGATTGCAATCAAAGTGATGGAATCGGTGGAAATCGGCGAAGCGGTCGCGAGGGGAGCGGCGGATATTGGCTTGTCCCGCATGCGCTCCAGCGAGGCGGGTTTAACCGTTCGCAAACTGAACGACGACCCTGTCGTTCTCGTCGCTCCGGGCGACGCAACGGACGAGAAAGGGACGAGTGTGCCGTTGGAACGGCTGCTGCGGCGTTATTTGATATTAACGCATAATCATCCCGAATATTGGGATGGGCTTCTTAACGAGATACGCATCGATTACCCGCGGATTCGAACGATGACGGTGTCCCAAGTGTATATTACGAAACGTTTTATCGAAGAGGGGTTAGGCATTTCTTTTCTGCCAAGCTCGACCGTAGTGGAGGAGATCGAGCAAGGAAAAGTCGTGGAACTTCGGACGGACGAGCTGTCTTTGCCGGTTGCTTCGACCTATTTGATTCATCAGTCGGAGACCGAGGAGGTACAGCATTTTTTGGGGTTTATTATTGATTTTTATGATAAAATAGTCGATGACCCGTTAGGCTGGAGGTGGATGCAGAGTCATGAAGGCGAAACAGCGGGTGGACAAGATTTTAGGTAATATGGGGTACGGAACCCGCAGCGAAATAAAAAAATGGGCCAAGCTAGGCAAAATATCGGTCAACGGTTCTATTGTCAAAGATAGCGGATATCAAGTAGATCCTGCCGCGGATTTGATCGAATTGGACGGCGAAACGGTCCGTTACCGCAAATATATATATATTATGTTGAATAAACCGCAAGGCGTCGTATCGGCAACGGAAGATTTGCGCGACCGTACGGTGCTTGATTTGCTTGATGAGCAGTGGCGGGCTTTCGAGCCTTTCCCCGTAGGTCGATTAGATAAAGATACGGTGGGGCTTTTGCTTATTACGAATGACGGCAAGCTGGCGCATGAATTGCTGTCGCCCCGCAAACATATACCGAAAACGTATGCCGCCGAAGTAACGGGAATCGTCGATTCGAACGATGTGGAGGCCTTCGCGGCCGGGGTTGAGCTGGACGACGGGTATGTTACGAAGCCGGCGCAGTTAAAGATCATTCGTACGACGAACGACGGCGAACCGCATTCCCGCATCGAATTAACGATTACCGAGGGCAAATTCCATCAAGTGAAACGAATGTTTGAGGCGGTCGGCAAAAAGGTTGTCTTTTTAAGACGCATTTCGATGGGGCCGCTTCGGATCGACGAATCGTTGCAGCCGGGCGAGTACCGGGAGTTGACGGAAGCGGAATTACAGTTATTGACTCAAGTTCAAGGCAATCAAAAATAGATACAGATAGGGGTATGGAGATGAACAGATACAAGATGGTAGCGCTGGATGTGGATGGAACGCTGATTAACGACGACCATGAGATTACGCCGGATACGATGCATTCGATACGGCGGCTGGCCGAACAAGGTACGGAAATTGTACTTTGTACGGGCAGAAGTCCGAGCAGCACTCTCCCGTTGTTGGAACTGATCGGCATTGACGGAACGATCATTACTCATAACGGGGCGGCCACGGTCGAATCGCGCACGCGCCGCGTTCTTTATCAGTTTTCCTTCGCATTGGATCGAATTGCGCCATATCTCGAATATTGCAGACGGCATCATATTCATTTTGACGTGAATACCGCATTCGATCTTTATGTGGAGGACGCAAGCGTGTTGACCGATGAAGCGTTGGAAATGTACGGCCGGTTTTATATCGAGCCGCAAACGTTGCCATCTGCGGAACAATTGGGCGAGACGATTGTGAAGTTTACCGTGTTTGCCGAGAAAGATGAGCTGGATCGCGTTGAAAAGGAATGGGAACAATGGGATAGCGGCTTGCATATGATCCGCAGCGGAGACTTTTTTATCGACGTAATGCATGGCGAGGCGTCGAAAGGAAATTCCTTGCGCGAATGGGCCCGGATAAGAGGGATTGAACGCAGCGAAGTGCTGGCTATCGGAAACTATTATAACGATATTACGATGCTGCAATTTGCCGGCGTCGGCATTGCGATGGACAATTCCCCGCTTGAGGTGAAAGAGGCGGCGGACGATGTTACCGCAACGAATAACGAAGACGGCGTACATGCCGCTTTGCTGAAATATTGCTTATAATCGCGACATACCCCGGCATACTCCCGATGGAATAGGAAATGATAAGGAATATCATCATTCATTCGAAAGGGAGGGACATGCGCATGGTCGAGATTACGGTTCGGCCAGACATTAGAGCGGCTGGAGGAGAAGCGTCCGATTTGCTGCTGGACGGCCGATTTGTCGGCACGATGACGCTAGTATATCAAGAAGGAAATCGACTGGCAGGTGCTGTTCAACTCGATAAGGATTCGCTGGCAGCGCATGAAAGATCGCGTGTCATGAGCTTCGTGGAACAGCATGTGTTTCATCTAAGCGAAGCGCTGCGTACGGATGAATGCGAAGTCATTGTAACTTGCAGCACGTACACTCATGTTATCAACGGCAATCGCGAAGGGATCGAAACGACGTTCGATACGAATGATGCGTTCTCCTTCGCCGACGGCAAGTCGGCAATCCGGAAGGAACGACGGACGTACGGCGAAACGGACGATTTCGGTTTTCGCTTGCAATCGGTTAGCGCGGGGCGCAATGTGTCCACTTACGAAATTGTCGATGAGGACGACACGATCGTGGCTGCCGCCACAATCAAGCAGTTTGGCGCCGATATCGTCGGAGAGCTGCGGTGGCCTTATATGCCGTCCGAGGAGGAGATCGATTGTGCCGCCGATTTGCTGATCCGCGATTTCGACGATACGTTGATCGATACGATCGTCCTGGATATTAAGGTGGAGGACGATATCGTCGAGACGATCGAGCTTACGCATGAATCGCTGCTGGACGAGGAGCGTGAACGGACGACGGACGGGCCGTATTTCGAAGAAGACGGATTATTTCGCCGCTTCGCTTTGGCTGAAGAAGACAGTCCGTACGATGTCGAATTGATCCGTGACGACGGGGATGTGCTCACTTATCATATTTATGGCGCGAAAACGGGCGCATTGCCGCTCGGCGAAGCGACGATCGATATTAGCGGCGAGCAATTGTCGGGTTTTATCGACTTTCATACGCCGGGAACCGGAGAAGAGCGCGAAGTCATCGCCGGCAGGCTGCTGCTGGAGTTGGACAAAGAGAAACAATTCGATTCGGTTCACCTGACGATGCTGTTTAAAAACCAGTTGATCGACGAAATGATGTTTCAACAAGACACGATACATTAAATAAAACCTGAGGGGATCCTCAGGTTTTTGCTTGTGGCGCCGGTTTGGCCGTCGTGGGACGATAGTAGTGCTGCGGCAAACCGCTATAGATTTAGCTGCGAAGCCCTTTGGGATAATGGTTTTTCAATTGGCCGCCGCTCGCTTTGCCCCAGCCGAGCGGCAAGCCGTTCACCGCGACGAGCGCCCATCCCTTGGCGTCTGCGGCGACAGGCAGCGTTTCGCCGTGCAGAAACGCTTGCACCTCGGGAGCTTCGGGCGCGTAGTCAAACACGAGCCGCGCTTGCTCCGCGGCGGCGGCGACGGCTAACGCGTGGGCGGGCTCCACGCGGTTTTTCCGCACCGCCGCGAGCTGCAGCCCCGCGCGCGGCATTCGCAAGCCGCGCAGCTGCGCGGCGGTAAGGCTGCCGCCTGCGGCGCGCGGCAGCAGATACAGCGCTTCTCCGAAGAGAAGCGCTTCGCCCTCGCCCGGCGCAAAGCCGGGCAGTTCCTCGCGCGCCCACGCGAGGAACATGTCCAGCGCCGCCGCTGCGCCGCCGGCGGGCCGGTCATGGCCGCGGCTGCGCCCGCGCCGCGGCGCTTCCGCGGCAGCGACGATGCCGCCGCCCTGTCGCTTCTCGAGCAGCGCGACAAAATGGCCCTCGCCGCGGTGCGTATGCGGCCAAATGCGCTCCGTTCGGACGAGCGCAAACTCCGGATGCTTCTCGAGCAGCTTGGCGATCGTTCGCTCGTTCTCCGCTTCATTGAACGTGCACGTCGAATACGCGAGCGTGCCGCCCGGTTTGAGCATCGTAACCGCGTGCTCGAGAATATCCCATTGGCGCGCCGCGCACATGGCGACATGAGCTTCCGACCATTCTTCAATCGCATTCGGATCTTTGCGGAACATCCCTTCACCGGAGCATGGAGCATCCAGCATAATGCGATCGAAGAATAACGGAAACCTCGCCGCGAGCTCGTCCGGCCCCGCATTGGTGACGATCGCGTTGGCCACGCCCATCCGCTCCGTATTTTCGGCCAAAATTTTCGCGCGCTGCGGATGGATTTCATTGGCTACGAGCAACCCTTTGCCTTGCATTTTGGCGGCGATATGCGTCGTTTTGCCGCCCGGCGCGGCGGCGAGATCAAGCACGATTTCACCCGGCCGGGGGGCGAGCAGTTCCACAGCCGCCATGGCCGACGGCTCTTGAATGTAGTACAAGCCGGCGGCATGGTACGGATGTTTCCCGGGCCGGAGCTCCTCCCGATAATAATAGCCGCTTTCGCACCAAGGCACCTGCTCCAAGTAGAAAAGCCGTTTGACTTCTTCGGCCAGGGAATCTTGCCCCGATGTTTTCAAAAGGTTCAACCGCAGCCCATACGTGCGCGGTTCCGTATAACTGTGCAAGAAACGTTCGGCTTCCCGGCCCAGAAGCGACTTCATCTGGCGAATGTAAGCTTCCGGAAGCGTAATCATAGAAATCTTATTACCCCTTTATCACTAACATGAATACTGATTCGATTTCAGCAGTGTAACATAAACGGCCGGCAAACTCAAAGGCAGGCGGGGCGGCTGGGGCAGCTGCAATTATCCTTTCGCCGCTTCCTTCGGTTTGCGCCGCATTTGCGTATAGGATGTGACTTTGTTTTTGCCGGTTGTTTTCGAATGGTACATCGCTTCGTCGGCTTGTTTAATCAATTGCTCCGCGGACATTCCTTTTTTCAAGACGCTGTATCCGACGCTGACCGTAACGATCGTCTCCTCTTCCACGCGGCTGCGGATTGCGTCCGCGACTTGATCGATTTTGGCGCGGCGATCCACGACGAGCGCGACCAATTCTTCTCCTCCGTACCTGCCGGCTATGCCGATGCCTTCGGTTTCTTCCGTCATGACGGACGCCACCTTTTTCAGCACCTCATCCGCGCGGTCATGACCTTGCGTGTCGTTTAATTTTTTGAAATTGTCGATATCGCAGAAAATGACAGACACCCGCAAGCCTTCGTTCACATACCGGTTTAAGGCTTTGTAGAAATAGCGCCGATTGAACAGGCTCGTCAAACCGTCCGTAATGGAGGAACGGTAGATCGATTGCAGCAGTTCCACAATTCGGTCGAACAGAATGAAAAACAATATCGTATAATACAAAATAGGCGTAAAATTTTCCAGCGCTTGCAGCACCGTATGGGAAGTATCGAAGACGTAGTAGTTCGCAAAACGGATGATGAGCATAAAAGAATAGACGGCCAAACTCAATGCGTACTTAAGACGCTGGCGAATATAAGGCCCGAACATGATCGCAAAGAACAGAAGCAGCAGCGCATGGTACAGGTTGAGCGGAAGGCCGGCCATCCACCCGCGATCCGGACGTTCCGGAAACAGCGCCGGGTCGAAACTTGCCTGCAGAATGGCAATGGCCAGCAGGAAGACGAACATGAGCACGATATATACGGAGTGCTTTGGTCTCATGCGATGGTATAATTGGTAGACCGCAAAGTTCAGCAAAATAAAGGAAGCCATCTGCAGTATGCTGGAAACGTACCGGTATATCGCGGGATACGATTCCGTTTGCGACAATACGAAATGGATGTTCAATCCTTGGTATGCCATAATAATGAAAAATGCGAACAATAAATAGATATACGATTTTTTTCTTTGCTTGCTGTACAGTCGAATCGACATCAACATCATGATCAGCAAAATGTAAAAAGCGGACAGGGCGGAGAAAATTTGGCCTGTTGCGCCTGTAAATACCGGCGGTATGGAAGTTGTCATGGTCGTCTCGCTCCATCTTTCGTTTTCAAGTCGAGCAATCGTCTCTTAAGAATCAAGACTTTAAACTTTGCGGAAAACATATGTTCTAATGTATCATAAATGTGTGCACAGGAGAAGCGTCGGGGGGACATAACGATGAAATTATTGCAAGCTTTATTTTTTCCGCCGGAGCAACCGGGCGGAGTATCCTCCATGGTACCTTACATATTGGAGCGATTTCAAAATTCGAATTGGGACATGGATCTGTTCTCGATTCCGAAACGCGTCCGGGGCAAAGGGCAAGACGAGGTTCGTTTCGCTACGTTCGATTGGGAGGAATTCAAGCACAATCCTACGGTGCAAAAATATATTCAAACTTTTCGCGACTATAGTTGGTGGGCGAAGATGCGGATCAATACAAAGTACGACTTGATCCATGCGCATCATCCGATCCCGGCGCTCGTGATGAAGCGGTTGTTTCCGGACACGCCGCTTATCGTCACGATCCATTCGAGCTTCGAACGGGAACTGGTCCTCAACGGGAAAATAAAGGAAGGCGGGGCGGAGCACCGGTTTTTGACGTCATTATACCGGGAATTGGAGCATTGTACGGATCGCGTGCTGACCGTGTCCCATTCCTTCCGTCAATATTTAGCGCCTTATATGGATCGTCCCGAAGAGGTTACGGTCATTCCGAACGGTTTCGACGAAAAACGGTTCAAGCCGGTGGAGCGGCAAAACGAAGTGCCGCAGTTGATTACGGTATGCCGGTTGGTGCCCGCGAAAGGGCTTGACGTGTTGCTTGAGGCATGCGCGGAATTGAAAAAACGGGGGCATCCGTTCGTGCTTCATTTAATCGGCGACGGCCCGATTCGGACCGATCTTGAAGCTTTGGCGGTCGAGCTTAACATTTACGATGAAATTATTTTTTACGGGTACATGCTCCATCCGGAGCAATTTATGCCGTTTGCGGATATTTTCGTGCTTCCGTCCCGCGCCGAAGCTTTCGGATCGGTGTTTGCCGAAGCGGCGCTTTGCCGGTTAGGGTTGATCGGCACGGATGTCGGCGGCATTAGCGAACAAATCGAGGACGGCGTCAACGGGCTGCTCGTTCCGCCGGACGACAAAAGCGCGCTATGCGACGCGATGCAGCGGCTGATCGAAGATGCGGAACTGCGCAGCCGGCTCTCGTATGCCGCTTGGGAAAAAGCGAAAGAAACGTATTCCTTGACCCGGGTCATTAACCAGCTGCGAAACATTTATGCTCAATTCATGCAGGGGTGAAGCCGGATGAGTACGTTTCGGTTTATTCATGCGGCCGATTTGCATTTGGACAGCCCGTTTCGCGGCATGGCGAACGTTCCTGAGGACGTTCTCGGCCGGTTGAGGGAGTCGACGTTTGCCGCGTTGCGGAATTTGGTCGCTTTGGCGATACGCGAGAACGTCGATTTTGTCGTGCTGAGCGGCGACATCTACGATGCCGCGGACCGTTCTCTAAAGGCGCAGCTTCGGCTGCAGCGCGGTTTGGCGGAACTGGCCGAGCACGGCATCGCCGTGTATATCATTCACGGCAACCACGATCCCGAGAACGGGTTGAAGGCAAGTTTGCAATGGCCGGATAACGTGTTCGTGTTCGGGTCGGCGGAAGCGGAGTGCCGAATCGCCCGCCGGCGATCGGACGGAGAGCAGGTCGCGGCGATTTGCGGCGTTTCGTACCCGCAACAAGCGGTACGGGACAATATGGCGCTGCGCTATCGCCGTCTTGCGGGCTCGGATTTGTACCATATCGCTTTGCTGCATGCGAATGTCGACGGAAACCGCAACCACGACAATTACGCGCCTTGCGGCATG
Source organism: Paenibacillus sp. MSJ-34 (assembly GCF_018918005.1). Classification (GTDB taxonomy): domain Bacteria; phylum Bacillota; class Bacilli; order Paenibacillales; family Paenibacillaceae; genus MSJ-34. Next base: position 55,107 of record NZ_JAHLPR010000013.1, read on the forward strand.
CGGGATTTGCTGGCGTCCGGCTTCGATTATTGGGCGCTCGGCCATATTCACATACGGCAAGTGCTGCACCGGGAGCCGTATATCGTCTATCCCGGCAATACGCAAGGCCGCAGCGTCAAAGAAACCGGCGCGAAAGGCTGCTATATCGTTACGGTAAACGAACGGAAGGAAACGTCTTTGGATTTTCATCCGCTCGACGATGTGCGCTGGTTCGCGCAAGACGTCTCGATTGCAGGAGCCGGAACGGAGCAGGCATTGTTGGAACGGCTTGAAGCTGCGGCGGAAACGGTGCGCGAACAAGCGGACGGCCGTCTGGCTGTCGTACGCTTGACAGTTGGCGGCCGGGATGCGCTGCATGCCCGCATCGAAGGGAGCGCGCTGCTGGAAGAGATGCTGCAGCATTTGCGAGATAACGAATCGATGCGGCCGGAAAGCGGCGGGGCCGTATGGTTCGATTCGATCCGCGTGCAATCCGGGCTGCCGCTCGACGAGGAAGCGCTGCTAACGCAAGACAGCTTCCTCGGCGAATATTTCCGCTTGGCCGGGCGGACCGCATCCGATCCGGAGCTGTGCGAAGACGTGCTGCGCGAAGCGCTCGCGCCGCTGCTGGCGCAGCCGAAGCTCGGGCCAATGGCGTCCCGCGCCGCGGAAGCGGAGCGGGACGATTGGTTGCGGCGCGCGCGGGAATTGGCTGCGGTGCTGCTCGCGGAACCGGACGAAAGCGGGGGAAATGCACGATGAGAATCAAGGAATTGCATATTCACGGGTTCGGAGCGCTGCGCGACGTTGAATTGCAATTCGGCGGCGCGCCTGTCACGATTTTATATGGGGAGAATGAAGCCGGGAAAAGCACCATGTTCGCTTTCATACGAACGATGCTGTACGGATTTCCTTCGCGTCAGGCGGAAGAACGATTCGAACCCTCTGACGGCGGAACGCATGGAGGGCGAATGATTGCTGAGGACGGCCGCGGCCGCCTCTGGACGATCGAGCGCAACGGAGCGGGTAGTTCGCGCATCTCGCTTATAACGCCGGGCGGGGAAATGCGAACATGTACTCAAGCCGAATTGGAACGCGAACTGCTCGGCGGTTTATCGGCAGATTTGTTCCGGCAGTTGTTCGCCGTCTCGCTAAGCGAACTGCAGCAAATCCGGACGCTGCAGTCGGAAGAGGTGAGCGGCTTCTTGTTCCACGCCGGACTGGGCGGCGGGGGCGGCATCGTTCAAGCGGAGCGGAAGTTGTCGCAGGAAATGGACAAGCTGTTTCGCCCGCGCGGGCGCACGCAGGAAATCAATCGCGCGATGCAATCGATCGAGGCGTTGGATAAGGAAATCCGGCAGAGAAAGGCGCTCATCCAGCAATTTAACGATCAATCCGCGCTCGTGGAACGGGTGGAGGGCGAATTGGCGGAAGCGGAACAAGCGCTAACCGCGCTGCGTGCGCGCGAAGCCGAATTCGCACAGGCGCAAGGATACCGCGATTCGTGGCTGGAAAAGCGGGCGATCGAACGGGAATTGGCCGCGCTTCCCGCCTTCCCTTCGTTTCCCGAAGATGCATTGTCCCGCTGGCAAACGCTGCAGCAAGAGCAAGAGCATCTGGAGGTACGCGGCAAGCAGCTAGATCTGTCTATAGCGAAAATAGACGAGGAACTGGCGTCATGCTCCTACGATGAGAAGCTGTTGGAACAACGGGAAGAGATCGATGGCAGGTTCGGCCAATTGGACGCAGTTGAGGCGCGCCGGTCGGAAATGCGCGAGTTGGAGGCGGAACTCTCCGCCGAGCGCAATCAACTGGAACGTTTGCTGCGGCTGATCGATCCCAGGTGGACGGCGGACGAATTGCGCCGGTTCTCGCTTGGCGCCGGAAGCCGCGAACGGGTGCGGGAAGAGCAGGAACGGAATCGGGCGTACGCGCGAAGGAGCGAATGGCTGCAGCATGAATGCAGCCGATTGCGAAGGCAATGCGACGCGGCCGGCGAAGAAACGGACGAATTGCGGCGGCGGCTCGAGCAAGCGGAGGAAGAGCGGAAGCTTCGCTTCGGCCATATCATTCCCCGGACGAAAGAGGAAGGGGAACGGATATGGGCGGAACTGGTGCGCGAAGCGGAGCGGTGGCGCGAACGCCGTCTGCTGCGGCAAACCGAACGGCGGCAAGCGGAAGCGCAGCGATCCGCGCAGGACGCGGCGGCGGAGCAAATGAGGAAATTGCGCCGCGCCACATTGATCGCGGCCGGCGCGTTAACGGCGATCGTGCCGTTTCTGTTATGGCGGATCGGGCAAATATGGGAGGCGGCGGCTATTCTCGCAGGACTGCTCGGATTGGACGCATACCTCTATTTGTCGGGCCCAAGAGGCAAGGAACGGCCCGGCAAGGGAATGCGTCGAGCGGGCAGCTTTGCGGGGGGCGAAGCGGATGAGAACGAACCATCGTCCTTGTCCGGCATGGACGACTTGCGTATGCTCGAGCTGTTCCGTTCCCTTGTTCGTTCTCCGGCCGGTTACCGCGGCCAGCCCGCGATCGGGGAAACCGCGGTTTCCGCCGTCCGGGAACATCCGGACGTAACGGATGCGGATTTCGAAGAGCGAATCAACGCCTTGCGCCCAATGATGGACGAATGGTTCGATTGGCATCGGGAAACGGAACAGCTCCGGGCCCGTTACCGCGAGAGTGCGCAGGCGGAAGAAAGTTTGCGGCGAGCGCTCGAGGCGCTGGAACGCGAGCGGGAAGAGGAGGCGCGCGCCGCCGGCAAACTGGCGGAGGCGTGGGACGAATGGCTGCGGTCGCAATCGTTGCCGGAAGGGCTGTCGCCGGAGGCCGCGCATGATATATTCCGAACGGCGGAGCAGGCGATGGAACTGCTTCAGCGCATGGAACAGCGTCATGCGAAGAAGGAAGCGATATCCGAACGGATCGCCGTATTCGAGGAAGCTTGCATGACGTTATTGGCTGCGCTCGAACGAAGCGATCCGGAGGGCGATGCGAGCGGAGATCCGCCCCCATTCGCGGATATTGCATACGAGTTGAAGCGGCAGAAGAACAGGCTCGAACGTCATGAGGCGGCGCGGCAGCGAAGCGCGCGTTTGAACGAACGGCGGACGGAGCTGGCGGAAGAACGGGAGGAGATCGCCGCCCGGCTCGGACAAGCGCGGGAGAAAACCGAGCGTTTGTTTGCTCTTGCAGCGGCGCAAGACGAGGAGCAGTTTCGCCGCCATGTAAGGCAGGCGGAGCGTAGAGTTCAATTGGAGCAGGCGCTGCGCCACTTGGATATCGCAACGGCTCATTCCGCATCCATAGATCGGCTCGCGGAAGTGCTGGAGCGGTATGATGCGGACCGTTTGGGCGAAGCCGTCCGGCTCGTCAGGCTGGACATTTCCGCAGCGGAAGCCCGGATCGGAGAACTGCAGGAACGGCGCGGACGCTTGCTCGGCGAATTGGATCAACTGCGGGAAGCGAGCGAGCATGAAGACCATTTGCAGCGGAAGGAAGGGGAACTCGCGGTTCTGCATGAGAAGATCGGCCGCTACGCAACCTATGCGATCAGCTTGGAATGGCTGAAACGGACGAGACGCATATACGAGGAGGAACGGCAACCGTTTGTTTTGCAAACGGCCTCGGCTTACTTTGCGGCGATGACGGAAGGGCGCTACCGGCGCGTATTCGCTCCTCTCGGCGAGAAGCGAATGGTGGCGGAACGCGAGGACGGCGCGCTTGCGGACAGTTCCCTGTTAAGCCGGGGCACGGCGGAGCAGCTCTATTTCGCGATGCGGCTCGCTTTGTCCGACGCCTTTGCGGCACATCCGCATATGCCGCTCATCCTTGACGATATATTCGTCAATTTCGATTTGAACCGGTTAAGCCATACGTTTGACGTATTGAGTTCAATGCGCGACCGGCATCAAATCGTTATGACGACATGCCATGAGCATGTCGTGCGGACCGCGACGGAGCGGATTCGCGATGCGAATGTGATTGCGCTATCCGAGGGGATCGGCCGATTTCCGCTGCTTGGACACGATCATGACGAGCCAGACGAGGCTGAACAATCCGAATAACGGATAAAGAATCGACAGAAGCGAACTGAATCCGAATTGGCTGATCGTATAGCAGACGAGCATAATGCCCGCCGTAATCCATTGCGGATGCGCTTCAGGCAGCCAGCGCTGCCTGATTTGCAGCGTTACGCCGAAGATGTCGGCTACATAGGTAGTGAATATTTCCAGGAAAATAAGAAATAGATAAATAAACTGCACGATGTGTCCCAATTGGTAAGCGATGCTGCCCATCGGGATTTCGAACTGCGTAATGCCGGGCATATAGGCGGAGAGCGCAAAATGACCCGCCAGCAGCATCAGGCCGATGCCCAAGCCGCCCAGCCATCCGCCCCAGCGTATGACCGCTTTATTCGGCATGGCGGCGCCGACGGGAACGAGAACCGCTTGAGCCATCGCCAAATTGAAGGCGGTATATAAGAAAGGCGCCGCCCATGTGGCGCTCCAGCTGCGATCGCTGATCAATGTAATCCAATGATGGGAATAAGGGGATCGCATCGTATTCAGTACGATCAGCACGGTAAACGTCAGCATAAGCGGCACGACGACGGAATTTAAGGCGAGAATCGACTTGATTCCTTTGCTCAGCAATATATAGGAACAAAATAGGGTGAACAACAGCCCTGTCTGATAATGAATGTTGAAATGCTCCACGAATAACGAGCCCGCGCCGGCCAGCATGACGCTGTTGACCCCGATCAAGATGATCATTAAAAAAAGGCTGATCCAACGTCCGCCCTGTTCGCCGAATAGATGCTTGTTCAAATCTTCATACGACTTGGCCCGAATATCGAAGGATAGGAGCATCACCTTCGTTCCGAGCCAAATGAATAACAAGGTCGCGGCAATAATCGTCAAGGGGGCCCAATTGCCGTATTGGGTAAAAAATTGCAATATCTCCTGCCCGGTGGCGAACCCGGCTCCTACGACCGTTCCGATATATGTAAATGCGATTTGCAGCACTTTGACGACATGCTTCATCTTTTCCTACCCCCTGAGCTCACGGTTTGTACCCTTTATATTGCGTGTTCAAAAAGTCGGCTTTTCAGCACCGGGAAGGTTGCGAGAACCGGAAGCCCATGCTTCCGTAGCGAGTTTTGCCGCACAAAATTTTCCTTTTTGAACAACCTCTTATAGTACAAGGTATGTGAGTAGGGGGTGGGACATGACTTAAAGTGGCGATCTTGATAAGCAAAAAGGAATCCGCGCCATTTACGCGGATTCCTCAACGACAAATAGTTTGATCGACAGAATCGTTTCCGTCTTCGGATCGATGTCCAGCTTGAGCAGCGAGTCTTTCGCATTGTAGCTGTATACGAAACTCGTGTCGGAATCGGGTTTGCCAAGCGCTTTAACGGCGGCTTGTTCTTGATCGCCGATCTGCAAACCTTGCAAGCCGGTGACGATATCGGCACCGCTCACCTCGATGAATTGCACCGTATCGTCTTTATGAAACCCGATATGTAGTCCGTCGTATTCATAAATCGTCATGGACGGCTCGTCTTCAAGGGTGTATTGCTCGACCGGATTGCCGAGCATCTTCACAACGGCGTCCTTCTTCTCGAACAAAGCGATGCCGCCTAACTTCGGGCGGTCGGGATCGAACGAGCCCGCTCCCGTTTTCTTCTCCGTTCCGGTTTGCTCTTTCGCCGTTTGATCCTTATCTTTGCTGGCCGAAATTTCAAGCGGTTCTTTCACTTTATTGGTATCGGTTTTGAACGGGAGCGTCGCATCCGATTGGAACGCGGGAACGGAAGAGGTTGCCTCTTGATCCGGTCCGGCGGAATGTTGTTCAAGTTCCTGCTTGTTCCCGCATGCCGCAGCCAATACGGCGATAACCGTCAGCAAGGCCAGAATCGTTATATAGTTACGCTTCATCTCGGTCACCTCAATGTTAAATTTTGCATTATACATATTATTAACGGTTCAAACGGTCAAATAGTTTCGTTTTTGGCGGCAATATTTTTCTTGATCGAAAGATCGTTCGTATGGTAATTTCAATTAAAGGATTTGCTTGGAGGTCGTAACATGGAATTGTTGAAACAGAGAATTTTGAAGGAAGCGGTAGTTTTGTCGGACCAAGTGTTGAAATTGGACGCCCTGCTCAACCACCAGGTAGATCCGAAGCTGACGATGGAAATGGGCAGGGAATTCGCCCGCCGGTTCGCGGATGCAGGGGTAACGCGAGTTGTAACGATCGAATCGTCCGGCATTCCGGTCGCTTTTGCCGTCGCGTACGAGCTTGGCGTTCCTATGGTGTTCGCCCGCCGCAAGAAGGCGCTGATCGGCGAGCATGACGCTCTGCACGAACGCGTTCCATCGTTCACGAAAGGAATCGTCACCGATATTATGATATCCCCGCAATTTATCGCGGAGGATGACCGGCTATTGCTGATCGACGATATTATCGCGAACGGGGACGCCGCGCGGGGTCTGCTTAAAATTATCGAACGGCGCGGAGCCGAATTGGTCGGCATGGGCATCGTTGTGGAGAAATGTTTCCAGCCGGGGGCCCGCATGTTCCGCGAACAAGGCATTCGTTTGGAATCGCTCGTCAAAATCGCTTCGCTTGAAGGCGGCCAAATTCGGTTTGAAGTGTAGCAAATTTTGCCTGCGGTATTCCAATCAGTCCCTTTGCACCCGGTTTGCTTTTCGCTTATAATAAGGGTAAGTTTGAGGGGAGGAGGCAAAAATAATGGGGAAAGACCTAGTTTCTGTTGAGTTTTTTATGCAAAAGTTGTCAGATGCCAAAGTTCATTTTGAACGCGCCTTGGATTGCAAACATACTGAATTCGATGACCTTTACCCCTATATGATTGAACATCCTCAGTTTTTTTGGTACAAACGGTATGTAGCTTGGTCGGAGCTGCTTACGATCGTCAAATTATGCGAGGAGTTGGACGTATCGTGGTCGGAGCAGTTTACGCCGCAACAGATCGATTACATCCGAAATCGTGTCATGTCGGCCAAAGTACTCGATTTTTGGTTCGAAACGAACGATACGAAAGAGCATGTGGAACAGTAACGTCCTTGCCGAGTAGGAAGGATAGGCTGTATTTGTGCTAGAGGATATCAGATAGGTTCTGTGCAAGGTTTAAGCAACAATCGGTTGTTACAATCGCACATCGCATATACAAGCAAGCGAATAGGCCTGAATGGATATCATTCGGGCCTTTTTGCATCATCATACCATTAGGAGTTGGAGGATATGATCTCGGAAGAGCAATTGGACGCTTACCGGCAAGCGGGAACGAAAATTAGAGTTGTACGCGACATTTTGGAAAGAAACGACGTGATCGGAATTGTCGTGGCATGGGACGACGAGCATGCGCTGATCCGCCGCCAAAATCGGAGAGTCGTGCAAGTGAAACGGACTTATCTGTTCCAGCCGTTCGACGAGGAGCGGCAGAATCCTATTATATAAACGATCTCGCACACGTATAAAAATGAAACTTTAAGCCAAGCCTTGCGTAACATAGTGATAAGTCGAATTGTGGAGGGATATAGCAATGAAATGCCCGATATGCAACGATGTGCGCATGCGCGAAGTGGAAAAGGAAGGAATTATGATCGACGTTTGTCCGGAATGCAAGGGAGTGTGGCTCGATCGCGGCGAACTGGAGAAGCTGATGAGCGATGTGCGGGAAATGCGTCCTGCCTTCAATTCCTGGTATGACGAACAATATGAGCGTCGAGACGACAGCTATGAACGGCGGGAACCTTATCGCGATCATGATAAGCATTACGACTCCCATCCCGGATATTCCAAGCATGGCTATAAGAAAAAGAAGAAGTCCGTACTGGACGTCTTCGGAGATTTGTTTGATTGAAATAGAATGAAGCCTATATCGCGAAATTTATTTCTAGCTTTTTGTTGACATTAGGTAGTAGTCCGTGATATATTATTCTTTGTCGTTAGATAAATGCGGTCGTGGCGGAATTGGCAGACGCGCACGGTTCAGGTCCGTGTGGGCTAACCCCCGTGGAGGTTCGAGTCCTCTCGACCGCACCATTTCAACAATGACAGGTTTCTGATCTGCGTTTTCTGGCAGAGCGGAAACCTTTTTGTTATTTGCGCGCCTAGCCAAGTTAGGCACAACTAACCGGTGTGAGTCCGGTCGAGGTAAGAGCCAAGTCGCCTCGCAGCTGACAGGCAATTGGTGGAGAGACCCTAAGGTTGAAGCCCTGTGACAAAGTAACTCTCAAGAGAGTGCGAGCAAATCAGCAGGCCGTAACATCAAGTGAATCATGCCGCATCGTCAAAAAGAACCTGCAAAGGACAAGAGAGAGCCGAGCCTCGGAACATTGGGCGAAGGCCATGGAACGCGTGAAGCTCTTGGAAACGCAGCGCGGAAGAACTCTCCGGTGAATGGGGTTGGAGAAATCAGCCCCATTTCGGAAATATTTTTTTCCAATTCGAAACGGGGTTACAATAAAAAATACTCCCACAAAAGTAGGAGGAAAGGAGGTTTGGTGGTACAAGGAAATCCTCGTCCCATCTGCCTCGGCCAATGCCGAGAGACTATTAAATACAAGGTAGTGGATATATTAGAGAGTCACATGATGCCAGATCATGTGCATATGTTAGTAGCGATTCCACCAAAAATCTCATTATGGGATATCTGAAGGGAAAAAGCTCACTGATGATATTCGAGAAGCATGGCAGTGTGAAGTATAAATATGGCAATCGAAAATTTTGGGCGGAGGGATACTACGTCAGCACAGTAGGCTTAAATGAAGCAACCGTCGCAAAATATATACGTGAACAAGAAGCACATGCACAGCGAATTCACACAGGAATTAACTGGAACGGATGGTGGATGCCAAACGCGACTGGGAAAAGCTAACTTTTAAAAATTGGTTTAAATGATGAAATGGTAAAATGAGTAAACATGAATTCGCCGTGGAAGCACATGGCCAAGCAGTTGATAAACTAAGTGTAAAAGAGTATGAAGATCCATTTATCAGAAACAGTAGCAAGAAGAAGTAAACCAGTTTAACTGGTAAGTGAAAATGACAAATTACACTGAGCCTGAACAATTTTGTTGTCAGGCTGGCGTCTTTAGGCGCAGTTTGGCAACAGGGGGTTATACCCTAAGAGCAAACCACCCGTTGGACGGGTGATCATGATTTTATTAGAGGAATTACAATTTGACAGGAGCGTCCCGTATTCGCTATGATAAAGATGCTTGATTTGGGCCCAAGAATCAAAGGTGGTGCGAAAGTGGCTACATTAAAAGATATTGCTGAGAGAGTGGGCGTCTCCATATCGACCGTATCGCGAGTGCTGAACGACGATGACAGCAAGATCGTTAACGCTGTTACGAAAGAAAAAATCCTGATCACCGCCGAAGAGCTCGGTTACCGAAAGAAAGGGTGGTCAAGGCGGTCGATCGTGGATAGGGGCATAGAGCCTGTTGTTACAAAGCGAAAGCGAGTCGGGTGCATTATTTCGCTCCCCCAGGAAAATTATTCGTACCCGTACTTCTCGCTGGTGTTGAAGGGCATAGAGAAAGGCTTGGCCGACAGAGGCTATGGGCTGGCTTTCATTCATACGAGGGACGAGCTTCGTGATCCTTCGGTACAGCAGCAGGTCATTCAAGAAAGCCAGGTAGACGGCGTGATTATTATCGAGGGCATCGACACGCCGATCTACGCGTCTCTCAAGAAGCACATCCCGACCATTGTCGGTGTCGATGTGAATGATCCGAAGATTCCTACAGTTTCTTACGATAGAGTAGCCGCATCTCAAGCGGCGGTTCGGCATCTGATCAGCCAAGGACACCGGAAAATTGGCTTTATCGGCGGCTTGGGGTTGTCGGGAGACATCTATCGTGAGAAGAGATTTCGAGGCTATCACAACGCTCTGCTTGAGGCCGATATCGAACTGGAGCGAAGGTGGATTTTGAACGCGGAGTGGCAGATTGAGACCAGCTTCGAATTGATGAGTCGGTTGGTGAAGGAGACGCCGCGAGCGGAATTACCGACGGCCTTCTTCGTGGCGAGCGATGTGATGGCAATCTCGGCTATGCGCGCGGTTACGGAAGCGGGTTTGCGCGTTCCGGATGACATGGCTTTCTTTGGGGTCGATAATATTGATATTTCCCAATATACTTCCCCGCCGTTGTCGACGATACATGTTCCGAAATATGAGATCGGCCAAATGGCGGCTTACTTGCTGTCCGACCGCCTGGAAGGAAGGATGAACTTCCCGATCAGAGCGTTACTTCCTTACGACTTGAAGATCAGGGGTTCTTCGACAAGAGTTTAGTGTAGACGGTAACGAGTTTTTTCCGAATAGGCGACGATGAAGGAACTGTTCTCCCGATGTGGGAGGACGGTTTTTTTTGTTTGCGCGTCTAGCCAAGTTAGGCACAACTAACCGGTGTGAGTCCGGTCGAGGTGTAAGAGCCAAGTCGCCTCGTGGCTGACAGGCAGTTGGTGGAGAGACCCTAAGGTTGAAGCCCTGTGACAAAGTAACTCTCAAGAGAGTGCGAGCAAATCAGCAGGCCGTAACATCAAGTGAATCCTGCCGCAGCTCCGGTGTATGGGGAACGGCATGTTGAGAAAGTTGTGTCTGGAACTAGGGAAACCCTACCTCGCACGGCAACGTCGTAAAGAGCGACCCTATAAGCCCGAAAGGTGAAGTGGCGAGCTGCGAGAAGGGTGGCGGAGGGGGTTGTAGTATCCGTGAAGCAAAAGGACAACACAACCTTGTGGAGGAAAGAGCCCCTGCTTTGTTCACGTACTGGAGGAGGTAAGAGTCAGTGAATGCCCAAAAGGCTAACCAATGAACGGCTCGATGCTTTGATGCTCCAAGAGAAGGTATATGGCCTCCGCATCATAAGCAGCGTCGAGGAGCATTTTGTCTACCGTGCTCATGACCAGACTGACGGCATCATGCTGCGAGGCAGGCTGAAGTCGCGGATACAAGGGCAAATCGTGCTTACTGTCCGCCGCAGAGATCATATACAGGTGGTAACCGTTAAAGTATTTTTCTCTGGCGCTGTCCCAACCTGAGTTGCAGTTGGGCTGGGAGTAAAGACGAAGATGGTTGCAATCGGCTATACCGCGGGCACGACGCATCATCCATTGGACCAGGCGTTCGACTCTTCCGGGTGTGGTTGTCGGGGCTTTCTCGTATTTCTTCTTGCCTTCTTTGGCCTTCCCCTTGCGTTTGCGCTGTTTCTTGGTGTGATAAGGGTCATACCCCTTCACGCGATTTTTTGGATGTTTTCGGAAAATGTCAAGTGTTTTTTCGAAAAATCAGCCACATTTTACAAATATTTTTTCCAATTCAAAATGGGGTTGAAATCATGACCACCCGTTGGACGGGTGGTCAATGATTAACTCTGTGAATAATCATTTTCTCATTGACATTTTTGCCCCAAAGAATATAAGATCATATTAGAAAAATATGGGCGAAAAATTACGTAAAATATTGGGCCCAAAAATAAGTTTCGCAAAGGGGGTTAGCGATGAGCAAAGTGGATGTAACGAATAACCCGAATTTTACTATACTAATTTGGAGGTTAGGCTATGAAAAAAGTATTCGGAATGCTTGCGATCCTATTAATCGTTAGCCTGGTGATGTCAAGCTCGTTCGATGTCGCGAGGGCGAATAGAGGAGTAGCCCCGCTTGTATTGCAAGCGCTTAACTATACGGAGAATCCTGTTGATATTCCGAATCCGGACAGGGGCTTCTATAGACCCGAAGAATATGTAATTCCGGTCACCAGTGGAACAACTCCAGACATCCCCGACTTAAAGGCCACTATAACAGGTACCCAGGTCTCTGTCGATGCTCGCATCGTTTATTTGGAATTTAACCTAAAAAACTTTTCATCGAATGCTCCCCTCAACAGAAAACCCCTTGGACCCTGGAGTGCTGAGGGTGATCTTGCGCCAGATTATGGAGAAACTCAACCTTTAACACCCGCTGCGCTTGATTATGTAAGGGCAGTACTTCAAAAAGTAAGAGACAGCGAAGCTGTTGCCATTGTGAAATTTAATTATGACGGACAGGGCTACACTTATGCTGATACTGGAGATTATGACCAGATCATTCATGATTGCGAACCAGGGGCGCCAAAAGGTCGGCTTTGGTACGAATCAGCAGAGCTTGAGGAAGATCGCGTGGAAGAGGAATCTGATTTGAGCGGCATACCAGGTCATGAGGACAAAAACTGGGTACAATATCATCTTTGGCAGCTTGGAAATGTTTTCAGCGAATTCGAAGATAGCATAATGGTTGTTAAAGGGGGGATCTTTGGCCCATGGGGCGAAATGCACTCATCATCCTATTCCAAAACTCCGGAAGGTTACGCCTGGCTTTTGAATGCATTGCTGGACTATGTTCCCGATTCGCGTTCGATTTTAGTACATGCGGGCGGAGTCATGGCATGGCATAACGAAACGTATGGAACCGATTATAGCTTTACGAATCCAATGCCAGCCCCGGCACGCGGAACGCAGGCGCAACGTTTTGGTATGTTCAACGATAGTTATTCGCGGGGTTTGGACGACAAATGGTATAATGACAATGGCTCGCTTTCCGAAGGGTATGCTTTAATTGGAACTGGGGATCCGGATGATTTTGATCGCAACGTTGTTTTAACGTGGATGAGAAATCAAAATAACTTCTATGGCGGTGAAACAGTTAGCCCTGGTGAACCCGATAATATCTATTCCAATCTTCCGAGTGTTCTTTATGAATCCGCTTATGCACAAGCCACTCATTTGAATACAAGTTATAACAAGGACACTTATCAACTTTGGGGTGACTTTGTTTATAATGAAGAGAATGTTACGGCACCGTTTACGCTTCCACACGATGGAGTGACTCGAACGGTAATCTTTGATCCGGTTTATGACGGCAGAAGCGGAATGGAATATATACGTGACAGACTGGGCTACCGGTTAGTATTGCGTGAGGCTAATGTGAGCGAATGGGTAGAGCAGAACGGTACCCTGAGGTTCGAGGGGAAGATCCAAAACGTTGGTTTTGGTAATGTCGTAAACAAGAAGAACGTGTCGGTCATTCTAAAAGCCCAGGATGGCTCTGAAACTTACACGGCACTTACGAACCTTGACGCAAGAGATTGGCGGCCTGATTTGGACAGCAGGGCAGACAATACCGCTGCATGGCGTGATTTGAACTTCTCTATTCCTATGAGCGCATTTGGTGAGGTGCCTCTTGGTGACTATGATATTTATTTGAAGATCAATGATCCGAAAGAAACGAGCGCGAACAAGCGTAGTATACAGTTTGCGAACCACGATATTTGGGATGCTTCCCTCGGTGCAAACTTAATGGGTTCGACTAAAGTGAATGCTCCATGGATTAATAGTGGCGGCGGTGATGGCGGCAGTAGTGATGGTGGTAGCGTCGATAGCGGCAGCGTCGACAGCACACGGCCTCAGACAACTGTTCCGGCAGGGGACGGATCAGTTTCAGTCGTTTATGCGCAAACCGGTGGGACGGTGACGCTTACTATGCCGACCAGTAAAGTAAATGAAATAATCTCGAATGTCAAAAAAGGCACGGCGACAATTGACCTTTCCAAAGTGTCCGATGCGACAAACGCGGCTATGCCGAAAACCGCATGGACGGGTTTCGCAGATGCGGGGCTTGCCGTGGAAATTAAATTCCCACAGGGAACGGTAACGTTTGATAAAGATGCGGTTGCTTCGCTGGCGGCACAGGCAAACGGAAACCATGTAATGGTGAAGGTAAGTGGGGTTAGCCAATCGAGTTTGACGGCGGCGCAGAAGGCAGTCATAAACTCCGGCGATTCGGTGTTTGATGTTTCTGTTTCTTCGGGTTCACAGGCAATCCAGAACTTTGACGGCACCATCACTGTCACTGTACCCTATTCCGGGAAAACTCCCGTTGCGGTATGGTATTTGAACGATAAGGGAGAGCTTGAAAAGCTGGATGGCGTATATGACTCTCCGACGAAAGCCGTTACATTTACAACCAACCATCTTTCGTTGTATGTAGTAGGACAGGACAAGAAGGTGGAAATACCTTTTGTGGACGTAAAAGACAGCGATTGGTTTTTTGAGGCTGTTGCGTATGACCACGGCCTTATGATTGGTACGGAAGTTGACACGTTCAGTCCCGATATGACCGTTACGCGGGGGATGGTTGTGGCCGTGCTGTACCGTCTTGAAGGGAGTCATGACGCGAATGGTCTTCCTAATCCCTTTAACGATGTGGCGGTTGGAAAATGGTACAACGACGCAGTGAAATGGGCGGCAAATAACCGTATTTTATTAGGATACGGCAATGGTAAATTTGGCCCGGAGGATACAATCGTACGACAGGATATGGCGCGTATTCTCAACAACTATGCAAAAGCAAACGGCAAGGGGGACAACTTATTTGATTCGGAAGGCAATGCGACCCGCGCGGATCTGGCCGCTATGCTGATGAAGCTTTTGGAAGCGTCGACAGACAAATAAACGACAGCCGATCTCATTAAACGCAATATCATGTGTAGAGTAGAGGGGCGAAATTTCATTGGAGGGCGTGAGCCCTCCTCTTATTTTCCTAACTTCCTTCCCCAAACCGGATATAAGAAAACAACTTTCTCGGAAATAACAATTTTCTCGTTGACTTTTTTGCCCCAAAAGATATAAAATCATGTTAGAAAACTTTGGGCATATATTGGTGAATTTTGCGTTATTTTCGGGCCCAAAAATATGTTTTGCGAAGGGGAGCACCAATGAACAAAGTAACGATTATAGGCGCAGGAAGTAGTTTCACTAAGGATATCGTCGTAGATATGATCAACATTCCGAACCTGGGCGACGAGGTGACGGTTGGTTTGATTGATCTTGAGCCGGATCGCTTGGAACTGGCTAGACAATTGGTGGAGAAGGTCGTACTCCTTGCTGGGAGGAAGTGGAACATCGCCGCTTCGACGGAGCGCAAGGAAGTGCTTCCGGGCTCGAACTTCGTCATCAACCAGATTGAAGTTCATGGCCTACAGACCGTAAAGTACGAATACGAAATTCCTTTGAAATACGGGGTCAAGCAATGCATCGGCGATACGCTTGGGCCGGGGGGACTGTTCAAAACCTTGAGAACGCTTCCAGCGTGGCTGGACATTATCCGCGATATTGAAGCCTATTGTCCAGATTGCGTCATTCTGAATTATACGAATCCGATGTCCGCTGTTACGCTTGCCACCGTCAAAACGACGGAAATTCCCGTGGTCGGGCTGTGCCATTCCATTCAGAACACGTCAACACA
This sequence comes from Paenibacillus sp. MSJ-34, assembly GCF_018918005.1. Lineage (GTDB taxonomy): Bacteria > Bacillota > Bacilli > Paenibacillales > Paenibacillaceae > MSJ-34. The sequence continues at coordinate 70,416 of NZ_JAHLPR010000013.1, forward strand.
GCTCGCGAAGTATTTGGACGTTCCATACGAGGAATTGAAATGGAGAGCGGGCGGCATTAACCATATGTCCTGGTTCGTAGAGTTGTCGCGGAACGGACGGGATTTGTATCCCGAGCTCAAAGAGAGGATGAAGAATCCCGAGTTGCTGAGGAAGGATCCGGTAAGATTGGATGCCATGAAGTACCTGGGAGCATTCGTATCCGAATCGAGTGGTCATTTCTCGGAGTATATTCCTTATTACCGCAAGCGCGAGGACTTGCTAGAGCGGCATTGTGGAGTCGGCTATAACGGCGGTACCGGATTCTACGCCAACAACTGGCCAATCTGGAGACAAGAGAACGACGAGCAGATTCTACGCCGGATCTCTGGCCAGGAAGAGATCAGCTTCGAATCCTCCAATGAATACGCGGCCGTGATCATTGATGCGATGATTAATCATACGCCTAAGGTCATTTATGGAAACGTTGCCAACACCGGTTTGATTGACAATCTTTCGAATGATGGAGTCGTCGAGGTCGCATGCCTGATCGATCGTAATGGCATTCATCCGACGCACTTCGGTAAGTTGCCTGAACATCTGGCGGCCCTGTGCCGAAGCAATATGGCCTTCTTCGAGTTGGCGGTCTCCGCCGTGCTGAATCGTGACAAGGAAGCGGCATTGCATGCGTTAATGATCGATCCGCTTACGGCTGCGGTATGTTCTCTCGACGAGATTCGCTCGATGTTCGACGAATTGTACGAGGCGGAGAAGCCTTTTATCGCAGAACTACACTAATCGCCGGCAACAAGTATGTCATTCATATAGCAAATTCATTAGGGGGAATGTTTTTATGAAAAAGACGATTTTATTGCTCATGGCTCTGATGCTAATGGGAAGTCTGGCGCTCGCCGGTTGCTCGGGCGGCAATAATGCGACAGGGGAGTCGGGGGGCAAGGATGGAGATAAGCCGATCAAGTTGGTCTGGTGGGTTCACGAGAGTCCTTCGTTCGTTGAGGCCAACAAAAAGCTGATTGAAGATTACAAGAAAGTGAAACCCAATGTGACGATCGATCTTCAAATCTTCCCATACGATGCGTTCGTTCAGAAGATTAGAGTGTCGATGAATACGAAAACAGCTCCGGATATTGTACAAATGTTCGGAACCTGGGTAAGGGAATATGCGAAGAACGACTTGCTGGAGCCGGCGCCAAACGGAGCTGAGCTCGAAGCCGAAGTCTATTCTGCAGCTATCGGCGGATTCCAATACGATGGCCAAGTGTATGGCGTGCCGCACGAATTCAATATGGAGAACGGGGCAGCGCTACGGTACCCGAAAATGTTCGAAGAAGCCGGTATTGATAAGGATCCGACGACCTGGGCGGAATTGATAGAAAACGCTAAAACATTGACCAAACGCAAGGGTGATAAAATCACCGTCCGGGGGCTAGACATCACCTCCAAAGACAGCGTTGTATTCTATTTCCTGTCACTTATCCAGCAGCAGGGCGCCGATTTCTGGAATGAGGATCGCACGCAGGTGAACTTCTCTACACCAGAAGCGGAGAAAGCCATGCAAGAGCTGGTCGATCTGGTCAATGTACACAAAGTCACTGACCTGACTAAGTTCGGAACACCGGAAGAGCCTTACATGGTCTTCTTCAAAGGCTTGTCGGCGATGACGACGGCAGGGCCATGGACGATTGCGGAAGGCTATAACACGTTTAATGTTCAAGATTTCGATTACATGCCAATCCCTTCCTACGGAGACGGTCCACCAATATTCAGTGCCGAATCCGGCTGGGGAGAAGTCGTATCCAAAAATAGTGCCAATGCCGAAGCGGCCTGGGATTTCGTGCAATTCATGATGGAGGAGGAGAACGCGTTCGACTGGAATCTCCGTACCTCGTCTATTCCGGCGAATAAGCGTGTCGCTGAGGATCCGAAGTATTTGGAGAGCGCTCCGGCCGTGAAAGCGGCGCTCGATGTTCTTCCTCACGGCCGCTGGATCGGGCCGCTTGCCGACCGGGATTACTTCTTCCAAGTGATCACCGATGTGTACGCGGAGATCACCAATGAAAAAACGAGCTTGAAGGACGGTTTGAAAAAGGCGGAGGACGAAATAAACAAGATGCTGAAAGCCAAGCAGTAATTGATGATGAAGCAGCGGGAGGCAATCGAAGCCGCGCCTCCCGCTGCTTCGATTTGGAGGAGGTTCGCAGATGTCGAAACAGCAAGTATCCGAGCGGAGATTCGTCGCCTTTTCACTGACGCCAATTGTTCTTTTATTTTTGGTGTTCTCCGTCATTCCCATCGGAATCGGCACCGTGCTGATGTTTTTTGATTATTCGCCCTTATCATCTTCTGTTCCATTCGCTGGCTTGACGAATATACGGGAGCTACTATCCGATGAGATGTTCTATAAATCGCTGCGAGTTACTTTCACTTTCGTGGGGGTGGCCATTCCGGCGAATATCGCCTTGACGTTGCTCATTGCAATAGGTATTAACAAGATTCGCAGCCGTTTTTGGAAAAACAGCTTTCGCACGATGTTTTTCCTTCCCGCGATCGCGCCGTTGGCTGGCTCTGCCATCATCTGGACAACGATGTTCAACGCGGATAGCGGAGTCGTTAACATGGCTCTTGATATGTTCGGATTGCCTTCGGTCGATTGGCTGTCGAATCCTTCTACGGCGCTTCTGTCCATTATCATTATGACGTTATGGGCCGACGTCGGTTATAACATCGTGTTGTTCATGGCAGGCATCGACTCCATCCCCGAATCGCTTTACGAAGCGGCGGAGTTGGACGGAGCCTCTCCTTGGCATGCGTTCTGGAGCATCACGCTTCCCATGCTGAGCCGTACCATGCTGTTTGTGTTCATTATGACCAGCATCTCGTATTTCCAGATGTTCCCTCAATTCCAGATTATGACCAAGGGCGGACCTCTGTACGAAACCTATGTGCTGGCTCTTAACATCTATGATCAAGCCTTCACGTACATGAATATGAGCTACGCTTCTGCTATGGCATTCGTCATGCTGATCATTATCCTCGTTCTGACCCTGATCGAGATGCGGATCGGTAGATCAAAGTGGGAGCATTAAGGAGGACGACATGCGGACGAAAAAATGGAAATGGTCGTATATGTTGTTATTTACGACTTTGTTGATCGGTTCTTTGCTTATGTTCGTGCCCTATCTGTGGATGGTATTGACCTCTTTCAAGAGCAATGCGGAAATATTGACCGCCTCCAATCATCTGCTACCTCAGGAGCCGACGCTGTCGGGCTACAGGAAGGTGCTTGGAGAGGTGCCTTTTTTCCGCTGGTTCCTGAACAGCTTATCGACTTCGGCTATTGTCACGATTGGTGCGGTGTTCACCAGCGCATTGGCAGGCTATATCTTCGCCAAATTCCGTTTTCGGGGTAAGCGCTTGTTGTTTGTCATTATTCTGGCTACAATGATGGTTCCTTTTCAAATCGTGATGGTACCGACTTATATCATCATATCCAAGCTTAACTTGGTTAACGATCTGGCGGCGATCGTCATTCCTTATTTGGTGAGTGCATTCGGCGTTTTTCTGGCGAAGCAGTTCATCGAGGCGATTCCGAATGAATTAATCGAAGCCGCACGCATGGACGGAGCATCCGAATTCCGTACGTTCTGGTCGCTTGTCCTTCCGCAGATCAGGCCAGCGTTGTCGGCACTTGCAATTTTCTCTTTCATGACTTCATGGAACAACTACTTATGGCCGCTGATTATATTGAATGAAGAATCAAAAATGACCGTTCCGCTGGCGCTCGTGTTTTTCAACGGGCAGAATGTCGTGAACTATAACGTGGTTATGTCGGCGGCGGTATTGATCATGATTCCTGTGGTCATCATCTTCCTAATCTTCCAGAGACAATTCATCAAAGGACTGACGATGACCGGGTTTAAATGAAATCGGTCGATCGTTCGTCCCTGTTCGAAGGGAGCTTGACGCATGATTATTCAGAAAGAACACATGACACGGGAAGCAAACTTGACTTTGGCGATGCACGGGCTGTTTATTTTCGGCAGCTCGGCATCCCTGACATTCTTCAACATTTATTTTCTGCGGTTGAGCGAATCGTTTGCATTAAATCTGATTTACAATGCGCTCTTCTACGTATTGACGCCGCTCGGGTTTTGGATCGGGGGCTGGTTCGCGAAGCGGTATGACAGGCTACATACCCTCAGAATCAGCCTAGTTCTGCACATGGTGTTTTTCGTGCTCATCCTGATGCTAGGTGACGGGATTATCGACGTTTACGGAGCGATTGCGCTTTGCCAAGGGCTTGCTGTTGGATTCTACTGGGCCGGCATTCTGGTACTGCTGTACGATGTGTCAGCCAAATTGAATCGAGTTCGATATATCGGCATTAGCACGGTGACACTGACCGGGGCCGGCTTGATTGGCCCGCTCTCGGGTGGATGGTTGATCGGCAGAAGCGAGAATCTGACCGGCTATCTGTATGCCTTTTGCTTGACATTGGCCGTGTTCGTGGCCGTGTTTGCGATATCTCTCCTTATCCGTAAGAAGCCCTCCAGGCGGAGGCGTTATCTGCTTGGTTTAACAGGTGTGATGGCCCGTCGAAACCCGCAGTGGATGAAGTTTCTAGGACTGTGGTTTTGCACCGGATTCCTGGAAGGACTAACACTTTTCATTCCGGCGTTGGTGCTCTACGAGGTGTTCGAACGTGAGAATGTCGTTAGCATCGTACTGGCGGCGACATCGCTCGTCTCGGTGGCGTCCAGTTTTTACATGTCCCGCAGGGGGACGATGGAACGCGCTCCCGTCTATATGCGGGTGTGCTCTCTCGGCATCGCGCTGAGCGCGATTCTCCTGTCCGGTGGGATGGGGACGGTGCAGGTGCTCGTGTTTTTGGCCGTTGTCGCCTGTCTAAATCCAGTCTATCACAATACATTTATGTCCCGTTTTTTTGCTGAGACGGATAAGCTTCCGCTGAAGGGGGCCTTTCGAATCGAATCCGTCGTTCTGTATGAATCGCTGTTGAACTTCGGCCGGGCCGTCCCCTTGGTCGTTCTGCTTCCATTCGCCGATTCGCTGCGGACAGAGGCGCTATGGATCGCTTTTGTTTGCGCGGGAACCCTGCAAGGTGTTGCGGTGTGGCTGATATTTCGAAAGACGAAATTTCCACGAACTAGAGAGAGGGAACTGACATGAGCAAAATTGTCTACATTGTCGGGGAACTAAATCCCGATGCCATATTGTCTTTGGCCGAACGTGAAGCCGGAGCCGAACAAGGAAAAGCTGATTGAGCATTTTTAGGTCTTGAAGTAATGCGCGGTACAACTGAAAACGGTAACCGTATTAACTACATAACACAAACAAAAAACGGAAAAATTTTGCGTTCCTCCACAGTTTATCTAAAAGATATCGATAAAAAAATGTTGGAGCTCTTTGTATTAATTTAGATATCAGATTTCTTGACGGCAGAAAATACGTTATGAAGCATCACCAAGCACTCTTTCGAACAGGAAGTAAAAGAAGTGTTTGTCAACGACGTCCATGAATCCGGCAAGCCTGTGTCGCACATGACGAAGGAAGATAAAACTAAGGCAATTCAATTTTTAGATCAACGAGGTGCTTTTTTAATTAAAAAAGCTGGGGATCGCGTATGTCAGTTTTTTGATATCTCGAAATTTACCCTCTATCAGATACTGGATGAGGTACGAGCTATAAAAATAAAAGGAGCAACAATCATGATTAAGGACTTAGACACACCTGCGGTAATTGTAGATCTTAACATTATAGAGCGAAATATAAGTAAAATGGCTGAAATTGTGCAAAAAGCGGGAATTAAACATCGTCCGCATATCAAAACACATAAATCAACATTTTTAGCAAGAATGCAACAAAATGCAGGAGCAAAAGGCATTACTTGTGCCAAACTTGGCGAAGCGGAAGTATTTGCTGCAGAAGGATTTGATGACATCCTTCTTGCCTTTCCTGTTGTTGGAGAGAAGAATTTAGCCCGCTTTCAAGCACTTGCCGAAAAGATCGACATTAAAACTGTGATAGACAGTCGGGAAGTAGCGGAAGGACTCTCCAATGTAGGAAAGAAACTTGATAGAAAGATTCCGGTTTATATAGAGATAGATGGCGGTATTCACCGTTGTGGGCGTCAGCCAGGAGAAGATACCGTTCATTTTGCGGAAAGTATTCGTAACCTTCCCGGTATTGATATTATGGGCGTTCTTTCTTACGCAGGACAAATTTATGGAATGAATGAAAAAGAAAGTATCCAAGAGATGGCAAAAGAAGAATCTAATACGCTATCCGCCACAGCAGATGCCCTCCGGCAAGCTGGGTTTAATATCAAAGAAGTAAGTGGTGGTTCATCCATTTCATCCAAATTTGCAGAGTATATGCATGGGGTAACAGAGGTCCGTGCTGGAAATTATATTTTCCACGACCAAGCACAACTTGCAACAGGAATGGTTTCGATTGAGGAATGTGCATTAAGAGTTATTGTAACCGTTGTTAGTGCTGTAGCACCTGGACAGGCTGTAATTGATGCAGGTTCAAAGACACTTACCTCAGATAGTGCTTCGTTCGCCAAAGGTTATGGTTATATTATCGAACATCCAGATATTGAAATTTACAAGTTAAATGAGGAACATGGTTATCTCCGCTTTGATAAATCAATTAAACTATCAGTCGGGCAGAAATTAACCGTGATTCCTAATCATTCCTGTATGATTCCAAACCTCTGCGATGAACTGATTACAGTATGTGGAGAAGAAGTGGTTTCGTCTTTCCCGGTTAGCGCCAGAGGAAAGAATAAATAATTGTAAAAAATGAGAGGGGATAATTATGTTTAAAAAACAGTTAAAGAAAATATAAATATTGGTCCGATTCATGCTCTTGATGTCTCAGCTATAGAAGCAGATAAAACGGTGGATGAACTTCTTGTAAAGGTCGGATTATTTGAGAAAAAAGAGGTCGTATCCAACACAGCTTTCGGGTGGTCAGCAACAAAGAATTGCCATTGCAAGAGCACTTGCTATGAAACCGAAAGCAATGCTTTTTGACGAACCAACATCCGCTCTGGATCCAGAACTTGTGGGAGAGGTTCTTTCTGTTATGAGACAGCTTGCAAAAGAAGGTATGACGATGGTAGTCGTCAAATATTTTCTTCCCCATCTGAAGAAAGGACCAAACAATTCCTTCGCTCTGTGTTAGAAAAATAATCAGGAATTCTTTTCAAAGCCTTATCCTGTTCGCACCACAGTACAAAGTGGTCTTCCCAATATATTAGTTGAAATTGATGTGATTGCAGAAATTACTGAATAAGCAAGAGAAAGAGTCTCATCGGCTTAATGGATTCTCTTTCTTTATGAAAGATGGGAAAGTATGGACGTTGTAACATTTGGGGAAACAATGGTTCTTTTTTTTAAGTATTCAATGATTACAGGCCGCATTTGCGGCTTTTTTTCTAGAATGGCAGTGCCGGCAGGAAGTATTTTTGAAAGGATTTATCCATATTTTCGAAAGTGCAGTAATATATCATCAACCGATTGCTCCGGCGACTGTTCTGAGGTGTCCAACCAATATCCGATTTTAGGAGTTTCTTGTAAAAAATCAGAATACAGCTGTTCTACCGTAAAGCCAGTGTACCCGACTTTTCCTCGTGATTTTTCCCGCTCTTTTACCACCTCAACCGTTGGACACAACACAACTAACTGGACCGTATAACCCTTTAACTGTTCCAGCATATAGGATAATTCCTCTCCATAGTAATTGTCCTGCAAAACAACAGAAAATTCATTGTCATAATAGGTCTTAGCTGCCTGTGCAGTTAAATGATAACGCAAATATAGCTGGCGGATTGCCTCTTCGGACGGCTCAGCGGACATATCTTCACGGCCAGAAACAATCATTCGGCGGAATACATCGCCACGCAGATGAACACCTTTTCCCATTTTGGAAGCTAGAAGCTCCGCTACTGTTGATTTCCCTGAGGCCATGACGCCTGTAATTAAGTAAATCGCTTTTTCCATATCAAGTTAACTCCTTTTTTATAAAAGCTTATTAATTGACTTTTTAATTATCTCGGTCATCGAATGACCTTGATGCGTTTCCACTTACCTTGTTTATAGCGGAATAGGAAAAACACAGCCCGTACGACCCAGTCAATAACTGAAGCCAACCATACGCCCAGCAGATCAAGACCCAATCCCCAAAAACAGGCAAACACATAACTCAATGCCACCCGGCAGATGAGCATCGAGCACTGCGAAACCGCCATAGTATAAAAGGCATCGCCTGCGGCACGTAGGGAGTTCGGCAAGGTAAATGCCAAAGGCCATATAAAAATAATACCAATGGAACACAAACGAAGGATATCGACAGCCATTGCCTCCGCTTCGAGGCTAAGGTTAAACAAGGCGACCAGAAAACCAGCTGAAAAAAAGAGCGAAGTCCCCATCGCTGCCGTGCAAAGGTAGGTAGCCATTACTAAGCGCTTGGTGTAGTAGACGGCCTGCTCTATTTCGCCGGCTCCTATGCATCGACCGATAACCGTGATAACCCCCAAACTTATAGCCATACCGGGTACATTGATTACTCCACCTATACTGTTTGCAATGGCATTAGCTGCCACGGCAGAGGTGCCTAAAGTTGTAATCAAGCCAAGTACCAGCAACTTACCAACCTGCAGCATACCGTTTTCCAAACCGTTGGGGATACCGATGAACAAAATACGTTTGACCATATCTCCCTGAAACCGAAACCGCAGAATATCCGCCACTCGAACGCCATAATCATAACGGTTGAGCAGGGTCATGATGATAACTGCCGCAGCTATGCGGGAAACCAATGTGCCGATGCCTGCCCCGGCAGCCCCCATGTTAAAGCCGTAGATTAACAGGGCATTGATTGAAATATTGATGAGGTTAATGGTCAGTGTACAATACATAGACACCTTGCTGTTTCCCATAGCCCGGAATAAGGCTGCTCCGGCGTTATAAATACCTATAAATGGGAAAGCAGAAGCAGTTAGCAGGAAGTAAATCAAGGCGTTATCCATGACAGCAGGTTCTAACCTTCCGAAAATCAAGGACAAAATGTGTTGCCTGAAGATTAACGCCACCGCGGTCAGCAGTATGGAAACGAAAATCATAATATACAATAGTTGAGAGGAAGCGGTCTTAACATGATCTGCATCACGGCGACCAAGATATTGAGACACCACCACCGCACCTCCGGTGGACAGAGCAGCATATATCTGGATGATGAGGGTGTTGATGGTATCCACCAGCGAGATGCCAGACACGGCTGCTTCACCAGCGGTGGTGACCATGATGGTGTCCACCATCCCCACCGTCATCAATAGGAGTTGCTCAACGACTAGTGGAACGATGAGCCGGAACAGGGCGCTACGAGTAAAGAGCGGCTTAACGCATGTCAAGGTTTCATCTGACATAGATCCGCACCCTTTACGAAAGATTATTTACCATTAACCATTTTTTCAACCTCATTACATAATTGTTCCAATTTGTAGATGGACATTATAATATCCTCAGATGCCAAATAGAAAATTTCATTTACTCGGTTGCGATAATCTATCGGAGCTATCGTAAAACTGCCAATTCGTAAAGTCGCCTTTTTTTCATTCAAACAGTAAATATCGTTTGCAGCAAATAAGACTTGATTTAATGCAGATATAGATCGGAATAAGTGTCCAATTATATAATATAGATCTTTATCCCTTGAATAGTTTTTTGCAAGCGAACAGGAAAATTTAGTTTCGAACAGAAAAAAAGAAATGAGGGCCTCTTTTAAACTGTCTGGATAAATTTCCGCTTGGCTTTTTAACTCTGTAATATCGTGATCTCTTGCATAAAGAATTTTGCCGTACGCCAATTCTCCACGATACATAACATTTATATACGCATGAGGATGTCCCGGCTGATAATGAGAAGATATTACCCCTCTGTCTGTTTGAGCAACACATTCTTTCACTCTCTCCATGTCGCGCAGTATAAAATCCACGTGATATCCGTCTATGATGAGCCACCCGCCGCCGTTCACCCAGTTTCCCCATTCTCCCTCACGACATATCAAGTTTTCTCTATGGGTATCGTCTAACTGTTTTGCTATATTGTTCAATTGATCAAAATCAATCGGTCTTTCGTAGTAGATCCCGATATCAATATCGGAAGTTTCTGTTGCCGTCCCTGTAGCTCTTGAACCCCCTAAAGCAATGCCTTTTACGAATGGACATTCTTGCAGTTTAGTTGCGACTCTTTTTATTATATGCTCCACCATAGCTGATCCACCTCCACTGATAAAAACCATATTATTCTCAGGTATAAGCGAGAAAATTTTAATTATACGATTACGAGAGCCTCTTTTAAATGATACTTGTCGTATTTTTTCATTTCAATATACTAAACACTTCGGTGGTATTTTGTATAAAATAAGGGGTTGCATCTCTGCAACCCCCTGCCATTACTTTTGATAAATAATTTTCCGAATAGTATAAACGGATAGACAATATTTATTAGCAAGATATTCAATAGTAAATCCATTGTTATATTCTTGTAATATCTTACAATTTCTTTGGTGTAATTCTATCCGATAACCGGATAATTCTCCCCAACGTTTTCGCTGCTTATGACTAGAAGGGACATAGATATATCCTCCTTGGATATAGTCTTGCAACTCTTTAAGTAATGCGTCGGGAAGAATTGCTTTTGCATTTACATATTTCATACAGGCTTCCTCCTTGATTATAAAAATCAAGTAGCAAAGCCAGTGTAACTGTTAGCGATTATTATTACTCCATGCAAGCATCGCTAATTACTGGCTTTGCATGGAGCCAAACTTGGCCTTCTACAAGCATAATATCCCTCCTTTCAATCGTGAGGTATGATCCGGAACTGAATACATTATAACATTACAAACGAAAAAATGGCTTACGGAATCCATGTAAGAGAAATATCATAATCAACTCTCTTTACACACGATAATGCGAGAGTAACCACGACTACTTGCGTTTGCTCGGAGCCATCCCGATTACGTACGGAGAGGGGCTTGTCGAGCGGGTGCGGGCTTCGGTCAAATTGGTGCAGGACAGGAACCGTATTTGCACTTTCATCACTTACGACCTTGTTACTGCTGCCCTTACCTCGGAAGGCCCCGCAAGAGGAACATAAACGATTATCGTATTCCCCATCCATCTTTTGATCCGAGTGTGTTCCTAACGAATCTAGAATGCTCATTTTTTGCTTCTAATATCTCTTTCTTTATTAGCGGGAATGCTTTTATGGAAAATCGCCAAACTGGGATTCGGGGAACGGAGCGCAGGACATTGAGATTGGCGAAAATCTGTCCAAACCGGGCATAACCGGACAGGATTTTCTTCTAGAAGCCTGGTATGCTAAGCACAGGGGGGATTCTTGTGAAAGGGATCGAGTCTTTGCAGATGGCGATCGATTTTATCGAAAGCCGTTTAATGGAGCCTGTAACTGTTGAACAGATCGCAAAACAAGCGAAGATGTCGCCGTTTCATTTCCAGCGGACATTCGCTGTAATGACCGGTGTTACGGTGGGCGAATATATCCGGCGACGACGGCTTACACTGGCTGCTTACGAATTGTTGAGAGCCAATATTAAAATCGTCGATCTAGCTGCCAAATACGGTTATGACTCGCCCGAAGCGTTCGCCAAAGCTTTTCGCAGGCAGCACGGACTGCCCCCGAGCGAAGCGAAAGCGCGTGGCACGCTGGTCGCTTACAACCGTCTTACGATCCAGGTGAATGTAGGAGGTACCGAGCCGCTCAATGTCCGTATGGTGGAGAGAGAAGCGTTTCAAGCGGTAGGCATCTGGCGAAAAATTTCGTTGGAGAACGGCGCAAGTGAGGAGCGGATTCCCGCGCTATGGGACGAAGTGAACGCCAGCGGTTTATGCGACAGGCTGTTCCAGTTGAACAATGGCAAACTCACAGGTGTCTTGGGTATCGGCATAACTGATCCCGAACGGGATGCCGGACTTATGATGGACTATTGGGTGGCTGCGGAATATGTCGGGCCCCCGCCGGAAGATCTTAAGAGGATCGAAGTCCCTTCCTTCCGGTGGGCTGTATTTGGGGTGACCGGACCACTGCCGTACGCTTTCCGAAGAACGTGGAAACAAATATACGGAGAATGGTTTCCGTCCGTCGGCTACACCCAAGCCGGTCCTGTAGAGCTTGAGTTCTATCCGGATCATCATCCGGCAGCCCCTGATCATTACGCTGAGATTTGGATACCGGTCATGTAAAAAGAAATCTGTAAAAGGAGGTTGTATCAGACTATGACAACTTGGAAGACCGCTCTTCACTTCCCCTACATCGGCTCAGGTCCTTACTGCTATACGAATTCAATCGCGATGATGTTGGGTGAGCGCTCGCCCCAGACGGCGGTCATCGAATTCGCCACAAGCAGCCCGTTTGGCATGCAACTGATCGGAGGAACCTTACCGTTCTTTAGCCATAGGGGTGGCTATATTAGAAGCCTGTCTGCTCTGGGACAGAAGAAATCATTACAGAGGATTGCTAGTATCCCGATAAAGGAGAAACAAATGACGCGAGAGGGCGAATATATCCTATCTTACCGTTGATTTTTCCTGTTCCTAAACTAAGAGTTCATTGAACTAATTGCTCATTTTCGCGAAAGAGATCGACAGAATAATAAAGGGAGGGATTAATAAATGAAAGATCAGGCACTTGAATGGGCAACCTTCGCGGACAAGGTTGTTCGCATAGCCGGAAAAAAAATTATCGAAATACGGAGAGAGTCTCGCATAGAGGTAGCATATAAAAACGCAGGAGAACCTGTAACCTCAGCAGACCTTGCCTCTGATCAGATAATTCGTGAAGCAATTGCTAGTTCTTACCCTAAACATGGTATTCTCTCTGAAGAAACCACCGATGGAGTATGGGCTAAAAATATCTTTGAAGGTCCCCTTTGAATTATTGACCCGTTGGATGGTACGGTAAACTATTCACGTAATCTTCCCTATTTTGCTATCTCCCTGGCCATTGCCGTAGATGGCGTTGTATGGGCAGGGGCTGTGCATGCGCCAGACTTTGGAGTAACCTATGTAGGTATTCGAGGAGGAGGTTCTCGTTGTAATGGCGAACAAGTTCATGTTCATTGTTTTGAAACCTTATCGGAAGCAGTAATTGGCACCGGATTCCCCCACGATAAAGAAAAAGTGTACCCAGCGATTGCAAGAGTGAATCTCTTAGCCACCCACTGTAGAGACATCCGCCGTTATGCTGCTCCTACAATAGATATCTGTTATGTAGCATCCGGCCGCCTGGACGCGCATACAGAAAGTTTAGCTCCGTGGGATGTCGCAGCAGCAGGTCTCATTGCCCGTGAAGCTGGAGCAATTACCGGCCACGTCGGAGCTGTCCCTGCAGAAATCCCATCTGAATTATACGGAGAAGAAATTGTTTGTGCGAATCCTGGCATATTTGATGAGCTTCTCACTTTACTGCGTTCAAGAAATTGATTAGAACTAGCTGCTAGTGAGAAATCTTACTTACGTAAGTGGATGGGTTTTAAGTTATGACATATTGGCCACCTCTAAAGAGCCCGGCCTTTATACTTTCCGTTATTGATTTTAAGGAGGACCTCATCATAAGGAATTGTAATAAAACAAAATTATAATGCTGAAGGTAGATAACCTGTTCTATTGTTTTATTCTATTCGTATTTAGATCGGCACCCTACAAGTGCTTTCAGGAATAAAATTCTTAGATGAATTCACGTCATTTGGAAAGGGCAGGCGGAATACTGCCGAACGTAAGCCGCGCAAGCGCGGCGGCAACGCGAAGCATCGTGGTATCAGCAACGACCTAGTCTGTATACTGGTTGCCCGAGACCGTCAGAAGATGACATTCTCGGGCGTTCTTGGACGTGGGCGCATCCGTATAAAGAAGCTGGATGAAGCCATTGGAACCCACCTGTCGAGTTCAAACGTGCTTTGCACGGATTCGGATATGTAGAAATCATAAAAGAGCAATGATATAAACCTTCCAACATAATTATACAAAATTTCCAACGTATTTTGGGGAATTTTTGTAATTATCATTGTCTGCCATAACCATACAATAACTGGTTGCATCCCTAAGCCTTAAGGCCAAACAAAAAGCGGATCGGCTTTACTCGGCGAACAAGCTCATAGGTGGCTACACTTGCGGCCAACGACAGAAACAGGATCAGCAAATAAGCAATGAAATCATTCGGGACTCCCTTAAGAATATAGTATCCGATCATCACCAGGTAGGTTTGATGCAAAATATAGACCGGAAAACCAGCGGGGGTAAAATAGACCATCATTTTCGATTTTTTATTCAAATGCTTTCTGCCAAACCCGAGAATGGCAAGCAAAGCTACCCAATAAATCAGTGAATGGAGCAGAGTACAAATAAAGCTAGTTTGCATTCCGACGGTATAAATCTCGACCAGGAGAACGAACGCTCCGCAAAACGCGGCCGCCAAATAATATTTTCGATAATGCGAGATGGTGTCGATGATCGCATCTCGGGTTGCAAGCAGAAAACCTAAGAAAAAATATCCCGCATACAGAAAAATGTTTTTGCCGCTTATGTCCGGCAAAGAGGATAGCAAGGCAAGGCCTATAAATGGCCAGAGTACGCCGATCGGATGGTTCATCCACTTCGGCGAGTACTCCTTGTTCAGTAAGAGCCGCATGAGCGGCAGCAGGCCGAGGGAGATAAGGAATAGGAATAAGATAAACCACAGATGGGCCGGCGAAATGCCGCCAGCATATTCGGACCAATCAGATAGATCAGTGAAATAATGAATAAGGAAGGTTCCGTAACCTTCTTGTTCGTTCAGATGGAACCTTCTCGCATAATACCCTTGAGGGGGCACGATGACCAAAACACCGATAATGAACGGAACAAGTAACCGAAGAAAGCGCTCTTTCACAAAGACGGACGCCGTTCTTCTCCGAAGCGCATAAAGGCTCGACATACCGGCCAGTAGAAACAGCAGCGGCATGAACCAGAAAGAGGAATGAACGAGAAGGCTGGCCATAATATACGGTTCATGTTTTATATAAAACGGATTGATATCATCAAAAATTCTGGCTGTATGGTAGGGAAACAAATACAAAATGCCGATATTCCTCAACCAATCGATATAATCTTTGCGCACGTAACAGAACGCCTCACTTTCTGGAGACAGACATCCGGCCCGATTCGGACTGCATGTCAATTGTATTCGGTGATGCCGTATTGCTATCAATTCTGCTTATTAGCTTTCCGCTTGATTTGAGATTGAGCTTAATATCATTGTGGAACTCATAGTCGATCGCTCCGGATGTACTGGAAGAATTGGCGTTGATCTGTTCCAGCTTGTCGCTAAAGACGAGACGGCTGCTTCCGCTTTCCGCTATGGTTTCAACCTCAGCCTTATCTCCCAAACCTTCTGTGGATTCAATATATATATCCGCATTTTCGACGTTGATACGAAGAGTGTCTATCCCGGATACCATAGAACGACTCGCGCTCAATAACAAAGTCAGGTACCTCCAGCCTACAAATAAAGCAGTAGCTATTGCAACAAGCCCGATTGCCGCGATGATTTTCCTGTAAGTTTTCATTCACCGTTCCCCGTATTCCGATTCCATATTTTTGATTATTGAATGAAGTCCATTGGAGTACATGCCGAGCAATTGATCCATCAGTTTGTTGAACGAATCTCCTTCCTCACTGTCCCGAAGAATCAGACACATCCCTTCTATTAGCGAGGAGGAAAACATCTTTGCCACAGCCGCTTCATATTCGGTCAACGTTTCGCTTCTCCTGGCTTTTAAAATCATGCTTTCTACAACGGAGAACGCAAGCTCGATCAGATCGGTCTTCACATGACTGTATTTGGTCCCTTCACTGCGGATAAAAATAATGGACATTTCCGCGGTGAACGTCTTGAACAACTCGATCAGCGTCGCTTCGATATTGCTGAAATGCTTCATTACGTCATGGGTATCCTTCACATAGCTGAGGTTTAATTTGTGCCTCATTTCGGCCATGTTTGCTTCGTACCGTTCATAGACAGGCTGCACAAGCTCATCGAACAATTCATCTTTGTTTTTGTAATAACGATAAATATTTCCAATCGCGACCCCGGCCGTCACGGCAATCTTTTGCATCGAAGTCTTCGTATAACCCTCCTTTTTGAACTCCTTCAAAGCTGCCAAACGTATTTTGTTGCGAATTTCATCTTTCAACACTTGCATGATCATCATCCTCGACTGTTTCTAAAAGTGAATATTAAATTCGCTTTTGGAGTATTAATAGCATCCGAGATAACGTCTTGCAACCCGTCTAAAGTCTAGGATGCTAAATTCAAAAAATTGGAGCCTTTGCTCTGGCAAAGAATTAGGGTGAACGGAACAGAAGGATATGTAGAAATGATATTAGAGTAAAAGTTTCTCAAACCGAATGGGCATTTTTCCGATACGTTGCGCCAGGAGGTAAGGTTACTAAAGTGCTTTCTTAATGCTGATCCGCATATCAAATGCGAGCAGGCTCTGTACAAGAAGCCCAAGCTCAACTGAACTGCTTCGTGCAAAGTTAGGATGAAGTTGATCGTCCGTTTACCTTCTGTTTACCTGCATTTCATAAAATTAAGGAGAACAATCGTGATGGAGGGGACGCATGATTCCGCGTTAGATGTTGCTCGTGCCGGGGGCAGGGGCGGAACGATCCTCTTCAGTAACTGATTGAAAATGAAGGAGGTAGTTTGGAAATGAGCAAGATCAACAAATCTGTTTGGCCCGGTTATGTAGGGTGTCTTTTGGCTGTTATGTATGCGGTTATAGTCCGATTTTATCAAGCTGCGGGCGGAACCATCGGTTTACCGGGCAAACTTGCCAACCCCGAAGGTTTTCAAATGGCAAGCTATATCGCCGGCGTGGCGGTCATGCTTGCCGGCTTCTTCTTGTTAGGACTCGTTAAGCCATGGGGGAAGACCGTACCGCACTGGGTTCCCTTGATCGGCGGAAGAAGCATCCATCCTCTTCTCTTTTTGGTCCCCACGCTCATAGGCAGCGCCTTCGTGACTGCCCATGGAGTCAGCGGGGTCATCACCAAAATTCTCCATATGGCAGGTGCCATTACAATCCATTTCCCTGGTTGGAGTGTGATTGATATCCATGGATTAATTGTTTGGGATCTTCTGTTTTACGAGCCGTGGTTTATTGTCATGGGGATTTTGGCAAGTCTGGCGGCGTGGAATTATGCCTATGATTTTCAAATGTTGCGTCCATTCCTGCAGCGATGTGGTATCCTTTATATATGCTTCGTTATCCTTATCACGGCGCTATTTGTTATCGCCATTATATTCGATATCCTTAAATTTTAATCAGAGACGGGAGGGGGGCGGCATGCGGAATGAATCGTTGTTGTTGGTCGACGACGAGGTAGGTATTCTGATTATGCTTGAGAATCTTTTTCGTAAAGAGGGATATACCCGAATTACAAAAGCCGGCTCCGCCGCCGAGGCGATCATGGCTGTACGGACAACACGCTTCGACATGATCATTCTGGATGTCATGCTTCCGGATATGGATGGATTTACTTTGTGCACGGAGCTGCGCAAAACCGTTACAACCCCAATTCTTTTTCTAACCGCCCGTTCTAGCGATATGGATAAGTTGCAGGGGCTGTTCCTGGGTGGAGACGATTATGTAACGAAACCGTTCAATCCGCTCGAAGTTGTCGCACGGATTCAAGCTCATTTGAGACGGAGCGCCTTGTATACCTCCGAGGTCGTATGCTCGGAGGAATTGTATCGATACGATACGTTTACCGTTAACCGTTCTACGGGACAGCTTATCGTAGGCAATGTGGATACGCCTTGTCCGGCCAAGGAACTTGAGCTTTTGCTTTATTTTTGCAAACATCCGAACCGTGTATTCACCGCTCAGCAACTATATGAACAAGTGTGGGGCAACATGGTGCAAGGGGATGAGAAAACGGTCGTGATCCACATTTCCAGACTCCGAAAGAAGTTGGAGGTGGATCTTTCCCGTCCTCAACTGATCGTTACACTTCGAGGAATCGGATATAAGTTCGTTCCACCCTCAGGAGGTTAGTCCGTGAATTTTATGATTCGCATAGCGCTGCAACTCTTGACAGTTTTCTTTGTCCTGTTAGTTTGCATTCAAACCATCGTGATCGTATTGGCCTGGTTGTTTTGGCCGCAATTTTTGTTAACCGGAAATAGTTCGGGTCATTACGGAATTATTGTGGTGACCTTGTGCGCCCTGCTTTTTCTTCTGACCTTGCTTCTAATCGGGTGGTATCTGGGGAAGCCGGTTTATTTCATGATGGTTTGGATCAGACACCTGGCAAACGGACAATATGATGCTCCCCAGCGCTGGAACGAGATCCACTCTCGCAAAAAAGGAACACTAAAGTTACCGTATGCAGTCTACAAGGAATTGTTCGAGCATTTAGGGATGCTTGCAAACACGCTTCGAACAAACGAGAGGGCGCTCCAAGAGTCGGAACAAATAAAACAAGAATGGACTCGAGGGATATCGCATGATTTAAAAACGCCGTTAACCTACATATCCGGGTATTCCGCCATGTTGATCAATTCGGAATATCAGTGGAGTGCGGCGGAACAGAGAGAATTCCTGTCTATCATTCAGCAAAAAGCGGCTCATCTGCAAGAACTGGTGCAGGATCTTAATGAAACGATGTATGGGCAGATCCCTCTAAAAGCCGAGGAGGCAGATATCGTCGAACTTGTGCGGAGAACGATGGCGGATGTCAGCAGCGCACCTTGGGCGACAAATTATTTCTTTGTGATGGATCCGGAACCATGTCGGATTAAGGTAACCTGCGACCCGAAGCTGATGACACGCGCTATCCGTAATTTGCTCGTTAATGCCGTCGTCCATAATCCCGAAGAGACCGAGATTGCGGTTCGTATTTCGCAGTCCCATGATCGGACGGCGGAGATCCGGATTGAAGATAACGGGGTCGGATTCAGCGAGACACTTGTTCAAGGCGATGCAGATAGAACATCTGCGGAACATTCAGGCTTGGGACTCATCATTGCCAAGAAATTCATTGAAGCAAACGGCGGAAATTTTACTGTCAGCAGCAGACCGAACGAAGGGACGACACTTTCGATCAGGCTGCAAGTGGCGCAACGTTAGAGTGAAATTGAGGCTAAACAAACTGGCAGTATACTGCAATTAATCATGAAAAATCGTAGGCTCTGTGCTATCATAAAAGCCATAATAAATTGCGATGAAGAGAAAAAATACGAAGGCTCTTATGTCCAGAGAGCAAAGGAAACGCTGAAACCTTTGCCATAATCCCTTTGTATGATGTCGTCTCGGAGCTTTTGATCGAAAGTCGAATCGAGATTTGGTTCGATGAGTAGGCTCAAACGGAATGGCACACGTTATCGTGCTGTAGGTAAGGGAAAACCTTACCTCATGAGGCTGGAATCGTAAGGTTCTTGGCAAATCAGGGCCGATGACACATATTCGAAGGGCGATTATAGAATCGTTGCCAGGATTAATTGAGAGCATCAAGGGCGACGAACGAAACGTAATTTTAACCCTTGCACGAATGTGGCTGACAGTAGCTGTTGGTGAAATCTCATCAAAAGATATAGCTGCAGAATGGGCTATACCTCAGTTGCCAAAAGAGCATGCGACTTTACTCAACCTAGCAAGAAAAGCCTATCGCGGAGAGTATGTTGATAAGTGGGAAGGACTGGACAGCGAAGTAAAAGCACTCGTTAATCATATGAAAAAATGTATAGAGTCTTACTATAGCATCTGAACATGCTTTGAACTTAAAAACATGTAAAAATAAGAAGAGATTGTGATTAAACAAATGGGTGCGATAATTAGAAAATTGAGCAATAACTAACGGATGGTGGGTTTTGCTTTGTTTTAGATGAGGCGATTGGTGGTCATCTATCGGACTCAAACGTGCTTTGTACGGATTCCTGGCGGGCATTCAGCTCCTATACGAAAGCAAAGGCTTGGCTCATTACCGATTTAAGTCCGACGGAAAACAACGTGTCAAAGGCGTGTACCACATCCAAAACGTAAACAGCTATCATAGCCGCTTGAAGAAATGGATGGACCGCTTCAATGGTGTTGCAACCAAATATTTGCAACATTATTTGGCTTGGTTCCGTTATATAGACAGCAAGGAATATGAGAATACCTCATCGAATAAGAAAAATATGTTGGTCAAATCGTGCCTGTTTACTGTCACCGACACGAACACAAGCTTCGGTTTTCTGCTTATTCTTGTTAAGCTAACTGGCAGGATACTTCAAGTGATACATTGAAATATTAGAGCGTTTTGAGAAAATGTATGTTAGGAGGTGATGAAATGGGGCTATCTAACGAAATATTAAATTCATTTAATCTTTGTGGGGATATTATTCCATTGACTGGTGGGCAGAATACAGCAGTAAGAGTTAGTAATGCTGTATTAAAGCCTGTGGATGACATAAATCATTGTGAATGGTTACTTAATATTATTTACAATTTAAATCCTCAGGGCTATAGGTTATCTAAGCCTATTAAAAGTAAATACGGTGCTTTTGTGTATAGAGGATGGGCTTGCACTCAGTATGAAATGGGTAAGGATACGAAAGGCCGAATAGAAGAAAAACTTCATGTATCGAGGTTATTTCACCGAGATTTATCTTCAATTAATTTTCATGACTTCCCTTATACTGAAAATCCTTGGTCAAAGGGTCATCGTGTAGCATGGCAAATAGATGAATTGTCAAGGGCCTTGCCAAGAGAGACGCAAGAAATTATTATTCCTATACTTAGAATGGTAAGCCTAAAAGAGCAATATAATATGCAGATTGTTCATGGCGATTTGTCGGGCAATATTCTTTTTGACGAGGCTATGAGTCCTCTAGTAATTGATTTTTCCCCTACAATTGCCCCAGTAGAATATGCAGAAGCCATTTTAGTTTGTGATTGTATAGCATGGCAAGGAAGCAAGGTTTCTGAGATAGACCTGCTACCAAATGATAAACTGTATAGAGAAATGATAATACGAGCTATAATTTTCCGTTTAACGGTTTCTGCAATTTTTTCAAAAGGTAATTTTGATAAATTTTCGAAAGAGTATGAGGCATTCAAACCCATAATTGAGTATATCAAGTAGAGTTTATTAATTGAGGGGACAGGTACGATAGCTTAGAAAACCGCCTTTTCAACAAGGTGGTTTTCTTATGGTCAAATATCAACATTAGAATTTAACATAGCCTATAGAAAAGAGCCGTCTCTGTAACGTCTCGATCAGTTCTTTCTGTCCCAATCGACGAAATAGACGCCAGTCCAGAAAGGATTTCAAAAATTGCGGACGAAAAAAGACGATACCAACCAATTGATGTATTCTGCTCTGCTTCGAGATGGGGAAGCGGGTAACCATCATTGCAGTCCTGGCCCGAACTAATTACGAAATGACGCGCATGGAATGGCCGGCGGGAATTCCACTAGGGATTACAGAAGAATTGTTGGAAAGTCTCCAGAATTCCGGCGATAAATCCATGTATGTGAATACAACTGCCGATCGATACGAAGGCAAGATCCGATCCCACCTATATCTCAGAAGGGTGACAGACAAGCTGAGGCTGAGCTGATTCAACGATATGAGCCGCTAATCAACAAGTATTCGTGACAAAATGGGAGACTCAACGAAGATTGCAAGCAACAATTGATTCTGGAATTCATTTTAGCTGTTCGTCGTTTCGAACTCAATCGGTATTATCATTAATTTTAATCGCCCTTCAATTGGCTTGGTAGGCTAAATGAAAGGCGATTTAACTATACTAAGTTGACGAAACGAAGGATTTGCTTATATATTCCTTAAGTATTTGTTGATGCACTTGATTGTTCACATTAGAGTCAAAAAGATCATGGGAGCTATCCCCAAAGATAATGTTCTGGTTCGTCATTTGGCGCAAATAAGGTTTTAAATTCTCAGGAACAAACATTCCTATGGAATGGACAGGCAAGTGTTTACAACGCTCCAATGCCCTATAAAATATAGGCAGTTCATAATCAATCACGATAAAGTTGTAATCCTGATTGAATTCTTGGGTTAAGTAAAAATCTACATTTCCCATCACATAAGCATTCCCGGATTTATCCGGGTCAAACAGATGGATAATATGAGACAAATGCTTGCTGGTATTGGCTTCTACATAACAAGCGGTTCCTCCGCGCTCCTGAATCCAGAAAATCAGGTTCATTGCAGTTGTGGTAACACCTGTTCGACGGTCACTTCCTGCAATGGCAATACGGATGTTGTTACAAGTAAACTGATACTTTTCTTTATCGGCCTGCAAGGAAGGATTGACTTGTTCCATCCTCGGCGAGGGAATGGACGGAATAAACCGCTGCATACCTTGCTCGGATAAGCACTCCTTGATTTCTTCCAGCATCAGTTCAATGCTCTCTGCTGTTACAACGTTCGTGATTCTGGCCTGGATTAATTGATGCAGAAAGGGGCTGCTCTCCGGCAGCCCTTCGGCAATGACAATGATCCTAATATCATACATGGTTTGGAACGATAATAGCGCTTGGATCATTTCTTCATCAGATTCAAGCACCGCTTTCCGATCAATAACAACGTATCGAACATGGCTAAAATGCCGCATATCCTTCACGACAAAGGGGAGGAGCGAGAACTGGCCGACAAGTTTTTTGACGGGTAGTTCCTTCTCTATTTCTACTTGATCCAGTAAATTGACGTTTGCATTACTGGTCAGATACAGAATCATGATGGCCATCCTTCTTTCATTAGCAGTAGGATCGCGCCTACAATCACGATGGTAATATAGAAAAAAAGCTCAATGAGCTGCTCTTTTTGTTCATCAATTATCGTCCTCCCGCCGTTCCCATATAGCCGAACTTGTACTCGGGAATTTCAAAGTGGACATGCATTCGTTTGGAACCGACCATGAGCAATGCATGTTCGCGCTTTTTCGCGGCTAGCAATTCTTCTTCCGCTTCTGTCAGGTTATACAATTCCCGAGTCTCTTGCAGATTTTTTCCATCGGTTCCCATCATGATTTTGATACAAGGGATATCCAGCAGGGCTTGACCGTACATTTTAACCTCAGGAGCGACCTATGGAGAAGGTTAAAGAGTCTCAACGCGATGCAGATATGGATACTTTAACTTCCGATGTCATGAATACGATTGAGAACGAGGCAGAAAATGCTTTTGAATTTGGAATACAACTTATCGTTAAAGGATTGAAAAAATAGAGCGGCCGGAGGGAACCGTGTCGAATGTTCGCAGTGAACGTCCATCGTCGTAATTTTAGATAACGGGATTGGCTACCCTGCTAATTTAGAATCACTGCCCGAATACATTAAAAGCCTATACCTTGTAGATCAAGATGCTAGTAACGTGCCAGCTCCTTGATAATGGAGCACCTTTAGATTTCATTCAAGGCATGTTAGGACATGAAAAAGCATCAGCCACTCAAAAATACGCCCAGCTGCGCGGAGAACGCCGACGAGAACTTTACCGCCGGTTCTTTTAGCATAATCTGTACTATTGAGTAACGGCGGTATGCTCTTAAGACCGCCGTTACCCTACTAAAGGGCAGACATGTTAGTTTGTCTCGAATTCGTACTTCATCATTTGAACTTGTTCAACCGATCTCTTGTTGAACAACATCGGAAATGGTCAAACGACCGCCGCTTTGCGAGACACGGAATGCTACCTCAAAAACCTCTGTTTACATTCTTACGACCGCCGCTAACCATCTCCGGTGTCATATCGACACTAACTCCATACCAGGATCTCCAACCTGATTGGAAGCGAGGAAACAATCGAATCCACCGCCGCTACCAAGGTCTAATATCACTTTTCCCGTTGCAATACGGCAAATAGCTTGCGGATTAACACAACCAAGTCCAAGGTTTACGCCTGTGTAAAGGACCTTGCCGGATGCCCCGAAGCGTGAATATGGTGTTAGATGAAGTATTCAGCCCTCTTAATATAATTCCATTGACCATAGTCTAATTAGACTGTATAATATTTTCAAGTCTAATTAGACCATAATAGTGATGAAAAGGAATGAAGAGTAAATGATAAAGTCATTCTTAATGTTGGGGCAGTCGAATATGGCGGGTCGAGGATTTTTGCATGAAGTCGATCCTATCTATAATGAAAAAATAAAAATGCTGCGCAATGGACAGTGGCAGATGATGACAGAGCCGATTAATTACGACCGTCCGGTTTCCGGTGTAAGCCTGGCGGCGTCTTTTGCCGATGCCTGGTCGAAAGCCAATCCCGATGAAGAAATTGGTTTGATTCCTTGTGCGGAAGGCGGCAGTTCCTTGGATGACTGGCATCCGGAAGGCATCCTTTTTCAGCATGCTTTGTCCGAAGCCCGCTTTGCCCTGCGGTCCAGTCAAATCCAAGGAATCCTTTGGCACCAGGGTGAGAGCGATAGTTATGGTTCACTACATGAAACATATTACGAGAAATTAACCCTTATCATCGAGATCCTAAGAAACGAATTGAATCTTAATGAGGTACCTTTGATCATTGGCGGACTTGGTGATTTCCTTGGGATGACCGGTTTTGGACAGCACGCGACAGAGTATCGACAGGTCAATGAACAATTACAGCGTTTCGCCAATGAACAGCGAAATTGTTATTTTGTAACAGCGGCAGATTTGACCGCGAATCCTGATGGCATTCATTTAGACGCTGTTTCGCAACGCAAATTCGGCTACCGCTATTTCGAGGCTTTTTCGAAAAAGTGTCATGTCATGGAACCCATCCCTGGGGAGGAGCAGTCGCTGAAAGTGAAGCGAAACTATTCGAAAACAGAACAGATTTACCTTCATAGCATGGATTTGGCTTCGGATAAAATCACGTACGCAGAATTCGAGGCGCTGATGGCGAAGGTGATGCAGCCTTGATTCCCTTACTCATCCTTGGCTTGCTCATCCAAAACCCCGGCGCTCACGGCTATGAACTGCTGGCCTTAATGGAAAAACGCCATTACAAATACATTGTAAATTTCACAAAAGGCTCGTTTTATTACAATCTGCAGCAACTTGAAGAAAAAGGTTGGATTGAACAGATTCAGCAGAATTCTTCAACCAGTGGGCGCGAAACTCGGAACTTTAAAATCACCGAATCGGGAATGGCTGAATTCGAAAAATTAATGGTCAAATACGGCACCAAATCGGAATATGTGAACCTGCAATTTTATGGGGCGCTGCTCTTTGCTGATGAATTCGACAAAAACAAATTGCTGGAACTGATCCAATCGCAAATAGACCAGACTAAAACCCGAATCGCCCTCCTTGATGAATACCTGTCCAACACACAAGAACTTCCCGGCACAATCGATTACTACCGCCGAATGAACGAAAATTCCCGTTCCCATCACTTGGTTAACTTAGAGTGGTTTGAACAATTGAGAGCAGAAATAGAGGGACATATTGCATAATAAAAAAAAAAGAAGCTTTGGTGTAAGCGCGAACGTTTGGACGTACAAGCTCAGATCGATACAGTCCAAACCAAGCGTTTGAGGCTTGAGATCGAGCACAGAATCCAGAACGACCCGGAGTATGTTTGAATCGCTCCGGTAACTTTATCGCCGTCAGCAATCTGTTCAGGTCGAACAACTGGAGTCTCCTTTTTAGCAATAAGAATTTCCTCGTTTTGATGCTGTTTCTCAAGTTTTTGAAGCTCCATAATAATGTCATTTCGCTTGCCTTGCGAGAACATCTTTCGAATAACGAAGAGACAGCACCTTGGCTTTTTCAGATGGAAGCATTTCGCTAAAGGAGCGCTGCAGTACATTCGTCTCAACCACATACATGAGCGCTTCTTCATCGGTGAGATTTTCCTTTATATGGTAATTGTTCCAAGCCGATCAGTTGAGCTGCGTTCATTCGGTTATGCCCGGCCAGCATTTCGAAGTCGCAACCATTTACATCCGTCTCGATTTTTCTAACGATGACGGGTACTAGTACACCGTTGCTTTCGATGCTGTTTGCCATATCCGTAAGCCGTTCGCCGTCGTATAAGCGAAATGGGTGATCTTTGAAAAATCCGATTTTATTTATCGGAATATATTGGATGATAGCTGAGCAAGCTCTGGCTATAAAAGTTGGCTTCTCCGACTTTGACCGACATCGGGATTTGAGAATCGAATATGCGAATGATCTCCCCATAATGATCCTGAATCAGGTGGTAGGCTTCTTTATACAGGTTGGTTCGGATATCGCACATAGTCATCAGGATTCCTTCAATATTGATACGGGGATTAATCCGCTTCTTGACTTTAACGATGATATTGAGTAGTTGCGTTAAACCGGTGGCGGACCATAGTTGCGGATTAACCGGAATGAGCACACTATCGCTGGCCGCAAGTGCATTTATAGTTAAGAGGCCCAATGATGGATTGGTGTCAATTAGAATAAAGTCGTAGTTTTCCTTCATTGGTTCCAGCAACGCGGCGAGCGTTTTCTCGCTGCCCATTTCATCCCGAAGCTTAATTTCCGATACGGACAGTTCGATGTTGCTTGGAATGAGGGCGATATTGCCTTGAGAATGAAGGAACTCCTCTTCCGCTGGAAGCGGCTTTTCGGTCATGATGGAATCCAGAAGGGTGCACATGCTAATGGATAGTTTATCCGGCTGTTCGATGCCGAAGCACAGAGTTAGATTGCCTTGCGGATCAAAATCAACCAGCAACACTTTTTTTCCTTCATAGGATAAGGCATGAGCAAGGTTGTAGGCGGTAGTGGTTTTGCCTGTACCGCCTTTTTGATTGGCAATCGTAATCGTCGTAGCTTGGGTTGTTTTCATTAGAAACCCTCCCTGGAGTCAAAGCTTCGCTTTAATTGTCAATGGTAGGGAGGGGTTGGGTTCTTGAATCGTTCTCTTCTCGCAAACGTCCAAATTCTGCGACTTTTTCGCCTCATTTCGGAATGCCTTACGGTGCTTGAGTTTCAACAAAAAACCCGTCAAAAACCTTGATTTTACAAGGCTTTTGACGGGTTCTAAATTCCTCATCCTTGACTTAGATTCCGCTTGTGTTACAATGACGTAGAAGATTCAGGTCCGTGTGGGCTAACCCCCGTGGAGGTTCGAATCCTCTCGACCGCACCACCTGAACGAGCTCTTGGATTTGTCCTTGCGACGATTCAGGAGCTTTTTGTATTCTTGGGATTTGAAATGTGTTGCTCATGATTTGAGCTGACGAAATCTTTGAGCTGTAGTCAAGATGAGCATAAATGTTACCGTCGTTTAACAATGGTGAATATATGGGATATAGCTTGTCTGCTCACACCGAACTGGTCTGCAATTTCTTGATCAGTCTTATCTAAGATGGGATCAAAAAAGCTTCAAGCCATGCAGACATATCGTTCGTTTTCCGAATGATAGTCCTGCTTCCTTGAAGCTTTCTGCTAGTTCATACCATTCAATAACCTGTTTCGCTCCACATCCAGTTGGTTGATTCGTTTTACATATTCGCTTGGATTGCAGCCATACTGCTTGCGAAAGGCCGTCGTGAAATTGCTGGCGTTACTATAACCAACCGAAGCAGCGATTTCACCGATGTTCAACTGTGCTGCTTCCATATACAAAAGGGCCTTCTCCATCTTTTTTTGACGCACAAGCTCAAAGATCGTCATGCCAAACAATTCACGGAATCCTTTTTTTAGCTTGTATTCATTCATTCCAACCCGCTTGGCTAACTCCCGGATAGATAATGGATTTTCGAAATGATACTGCACTAACTCCCGGGTTTGCTGCAATTTGGCAATATCATCACGGCGAAGTGGCATGCTTCCGCCAACAGAACCGTATTCGTCCGATTCGCCAAACAATGCGATAAATTCAAGCGCTTTGCTTTCCATATATAGCCGTTTCATCGTTCCTAGATGTGTGCAATGGATCATGTCGGAAACACATCTTTGGATGGCTGGAGTTTCTGGGTAACGATCAATTTTTCCACGATAGTGTCTAAGCCAGGTTTCCATTTTTTGTTTCTCTGTCAAATCTCCTGCATAATACAAAAGCTCGTCCGGGGTGAACCTGATTTCCAGCAACTGATTTCGGATGCCAGCTTTTTTCTCTTCGTAGACCCGAACATCTTCCAGAAATGTAACATTTCCTGTTTTTGAACTTATAAGGCTTCTCTTACCGTTCCATTCATAATTCATTTCTCCACTTACGCAATAACTCAATTCAAACAACTGGCAGGATTCCTGAAGCTGAAGTTTCATATCTTCTTCGAATGTGATATCCGTTATCATGATCTCCATACCCGGACGAATTCGCGTCCTTGTCACGTATCCCTTACCTATATGAGAAGGAATGGTAAGCCTCTGTTCCCAATTGGTTTGCTGAACCTGCCCCTCTACCATTCTCGTAAATTGATCAAATAATTCATGAATCGTGGTTAAATGTAAAATCATCGTTAATGTCACCTCTTGACATTCATATAAATGAATTCTACCGTATCCCATGATTTATTTTCAACCGCGTCGCGTCAATGGTGATGCGGTTGTTCACAGCCGATTGCTTGAAAATTTAACAAATCCGAATCATCCGATAAGATCGGTGCAAGCTACATTGCTTCAAGTTTTTTCTCCCTTAATAAGGAGTAGGTCTCCCTCAACAGGTAGAGAAAAAAATCAATGTGAAAGATAATAATATTTGCCGGAATGATTGGCCTGAACGTATACGGCAATTTTACCTTATCAAAGGATCTACAAAATCATCGAACCGAAACAAGGATTAGTTGTTTGGATAAGAAGGATGCAATAAAATCATATGCCAACAAACCCTGTAACTCTAGCATTTGAGGAGGAAATACAATTGACAAATCATCACTCGACTTCATTACTAGCAGACGAAAAACTTGAGCTGCAGGCTGATCCGCGCCGTTGGTATGCGCTGGCGGTTATTCTGCTCCCTATATTACTTAATTCATTGAACACCTATATGATTCAGGTCTCGCTTCCGTCTATACAGAAAAGTCTGAACGCCAGTTTTTCCGACGCCCAGCTGATCGTCGCTGGCTTTTCTCTCAGTCTGGCTGTAGCACTCATTGTCAGCGGGAAACTGGGCGATATATACGGCAGAAAACGGCTGCTGCTTATCGGGGTGATCGGCTTTACGATTATGGCAATGCTAGGTGGATTGACTTCGAATCCAACTCAGCTGATTGTCATTCGGATTGTACAAGGGCTCACCGCGGCACTTATTCAACCTCAGGTGTTATCCATGATGCAGGTTAATTTTCTCCCGCGGGAAAAAGGCCTTGTATTCAGTATTTACGGCGCATTGATGGGATTCGGGTTCGCATTTGGTCTCATCCTGGGAGGAATTCTGGTCAATTGGAACGTGTTTGATCTTGGCTGGCGGACCGTATTTTTTTTCAATGTTCCCTTCGGTATTCTTGTTCTTCTGTGCTTGCCGCTTCTGCCGGAGTCGAGCGGCGGGCGGGCGCAAAGAATCGATTGGACCGGTACCTTTTTAATCATGGGCGGTTTGTTTCTGCTTGTTTATCCATTATCTGAGGGGCAAAAACAGGGTTGGCCGCTTTGGATATGGGGTTGTCTGATCCTATCGCTTCTACTGCTGCTTGCCTTTATCGCATTCGAGATTCGCAAACAAAAAGCGGATGGGGCCCCGCTTATTGATTTAACCATTTTCAAACAGCGTTTATTCGGGGTGGGGATGACTTCAGTTGTTTTGACTTACCTCAGCATGTTCTCCTTCTTTTTCCTCTTAACTTATTATTTGCAGTTCGGCCTGCAATTTGATGCACAAGGGACGAGTCTCGCTTTTCTGCCTCTGGGCGGCGGTGTTTTCCTGACTTCTCTACTGTCATCACGAATTATTAGCAGATGGGGGATGATTGTGCCGAGAATAGGGGCTTTGGCAACAGGAATATGTTTTTTCTTATTCATTGTGTTGCTTCGTATTGATGCGGTACATCTGTTGAGTATTCAATACATTGTGCTTTTGCTTGTATATGGTTTGGGGCTTGGTCTGGTCACAACGCCTCTCACTCGAGTCGTACTGGGCACGGTTCCGTTGAAGGATGCAGGTACAGGTTCAGGTTTGTTTAATACGTTTATGTATTTGTCCAATTCACTGGGAGTAGCGTTGATCAGTATTTTGTTTTCCGCTTCACTGGGACAGACTTTGGGACGTGCTGTCTTGTCGGACTATGCGAGGGCGTTTTCTGTCTCTTTAGCCGTATGCGGAGTATTTGCTCTGGCTGCATTTGTTTGCCTTTGTTTCCTGCGTGATCGGAAAGAATAAAGGACCGAAAGCTAACGAGGCAATACCACTGGCCTCCTTATCCTTCTAGTGCTGAAACAAAGGAAATGGTAATTGAGATGGAGGGTTCCGAAGAGCAATTCTAATGAAGCTCCAATAAAGAATGAGCTACAACGCGAGTTTGATCAAGAAGAACCATACGCTGTTGTCGTCAGCGATTTGAGATACGTACGAGTAGCCGGTAAATGGCGTTACGTTATTGAAAAATAACTTCAAACCCATATATACTGGGGATAATATATTTGATTGGAGTGATAGGAATGCGGCAACTCAACCACATTCGAAAGGAGCATAACATGAACAAAGAAAAGAGGATTTTAATAAATGGATATTATGAATATAGGGATTCTGGCGCATGTAGACGCCGGAAAGACAAGTCTGGCTGAACGTATTTTGTTTGATACGAATGTCATCGACGAGTTGGGACGGGTAGATCAAGGAAACACGCAGATGGATGCCATGGAGTTGGAACAGAAAAGAGGCATCACGATCAAAGCCTCCGCCGTTTCCTTTAATCTTGATGGTTTGAAGGTGAATTTGATCGATACGCCGGGCCATGCGGATTTTATCGCCGAAGTAGAGCGGTCCCTCAGCGTATTGGATGGCGTTATTCTGGTTGTGTCTGCCGTGGAAGGGGTTCAGGCGCAGACCAAAATACTGTCTTCCGTCTTGAAGAAAATGGGGATTCCCGCGATTTTGTTCGTGAACAAAATTGATCGGATTGGCGCTCAAGGCGAGCAGGTGGTCGAACAGATCCGCGAAAAGCTTTCACCGGACGTGATCTCCTTATGCCGGGTTGATGATGCGGGCTCGAAGCAGGCGTCCGTTGTTGAAAACCGTTTTGATTGGAACACGCACCCTGCGTTTGTGGAACAATGCATCGAGCTTGTGGCAGCTTATGACGAGCAATTGCTGGAGTCATATGTCAACGGCGAAACGCTGATGGAAGAACAAGTGGAAGCATCATTCAGGCATCAGGTAAGGCAAGGGAACGTCCATCCGGTATACTTCGGGTCTGCCGTGACGGGAGTGGGCGTTGCTGGTTTGCTTGCAGGCGTCGCGCGCTGGTTTCCGGTGAATGATCAGCCGGAAGGACAGTTGCTGTCGGGGGTCGTGTTTAAGCTCGAAAAAGGAGCGTCCGGCGAAAAGATTGCTTATGTCAGATTGTTCTCAGGCTGCTTGAACATAAGGGAACAAGTGAAGTTGCAACGGAAAAGCAAGCAGGGAGAATTCGCAACGCGCATCAGCAAAATCAAAAAACTTCATGCGCTGATGAACGGAAAATCCGTTCCAGCTTCTAAGATTACCTCTGGGGATTTGGCTAAAGTATGGGGATTGGAAGACGTTCGGGTCGGAGATATCATCGGTGAGCAGACAAGTCTGATCAAGCACTTCAGCTTTGCCGTTCCCCAGATGGAGACACGGATTGAAGCGGCGGACCCAAGCAAGGCGCATCAGTTGTACCGGGCGCTCATCAGTCTGGCGGAGGAAGATCCGTTGATTCACGTAGTGAAAGATGATTTTCATCAAGATCTGTATATCCGCATTTTCGGCGAAGTGCAAAAAGAAGTGATTGAAGCGGCATTAAAAGAGAATTACGATGTGGACGTCCGCTTTTCGGAGACGAGAACCATCTGCCTGGAGAAACCGAAAGGAACGGGTCAGGCGGTGGAGATCATATGGGAGGCGGGTAATCCTTTTTATGCGACAGTAGGGTTAAAGGTCGAACCAGGCCTGCCCGGAAGCGGAGTCGTCTACGGCATGGAAGTTGAATTGGGCTCGCTGCCGCTTGCCTTCCATAAAGCCATTGAAGAGACGGTCTTCCATACTTTGAAACAAGGCTTGTATGGATGGGAGGTCACGGATATCGTCGTGACGTTGACGCATACCGGTTATTTCAGCCCGGCATCGGCGGCAGGCGATTTTAGAAAGCTGGTCCCCCTTGTGCTTATGCAAGCGCTGGCGGAAGCGGGTACGGATGTTTACGAACCTATTTACAGATTCGAATTGACGGTGCCCGAAGCGATGATGAGCAAAGCGGTATTCAAACTATCCGCCGTCCAGGCGGCGGTTCATGAAACGAATGTGCAGAACGGCATGTCTCATATTAGAGGCACCATTCCCGTAAGCGTAACGGAGAGCTTTAAAAGAAGCTTGCATTCTTTCACCCAGGGCGAAGGTTTGATAATGGTTGAACCGGCCGGATCCGTTAGGGTGAAGGACGGCGTGCCGACAAGAGCTCGAACAGATTATAATCCGTTAAATCGGAATGAATATTTACTTCATGTTCTTCACGCTTATTGAGGCCATGTAGCTATCTTGGCTGGCTTTGACAATGATATTTTGAAAGTAAACGCTACGAAATTAAAAAAAACCGAATGCATAGTTCCAAAAACATTGGAACTATGCATTCGGTTCTCAGTTGGTAAAGGATTATAGGATTGCATACGATATCAGTAGAAAACTGCTACTGTTTGATGTTTTTCTCAGTGGTAGTTGCCTTCATTACGAGTACATTTCCGTTATCTTAGTGACAGCTTCTTTAGCGATGATTAATTTATCACAATTCAGAATATCGTATACATTAATGGAATCAGCTACGACGGTTTCTACACCAGGTATGTTGTTGGCGCTCTTAATAACAAAGTTATCTATCAAAGGTGTAACTATTAGTACCTTTCTATCTGCCCCGAGAGCATTAAGCATAGCTACGATAGACTTTGTCCTGTAATTTTCTAACTTGATCTCGTCGACGACAATGAATTCTTTGTTCTGTACTTTGCTAGACAATGCAGATTTTATAGCAAGCCGCTTAACCTTTTTATTGAGTTTGTAGCTGTAGTCACGAGGTTTAGGAGCAAACACAACTCCTCCACCACGCCAATGCGGCATACGAATCGAACCTGCTCTAGATTTATCAATTTTATTCTGCTTATACGGTTTTCTGCCACCGCCTCTAACTTCACCACGTGTTAATGCAGATTGTGTTCCACTGCGAACATTTGCCAGATAATTTATAACTGCATCATGCATAACCGATTCATTGGGAATAATCCCGAAAATGGATTCTTCAAGTTCCATTTGACCGACATCAATACCTTCCATGTTAAAAATAGTGACATTCAACAATATTCTCTCCTCCAGATCCTAAACTTTCACGATATAGGTACCCACATCACAGTAAAAGCTTCATTATATAAGAAAACTAGTTGGTTTGACGCTCTTAGTATATTTACAATAGCATCCATTATTAAAACCTCCGTTTGTCCTGCGACATTTTAGAAGAACCCTTAGTTATAAAGGTAACAGATAGAAATCACTTACACTATATACAAAATGGTTCTGTAATGTCTGGTATAACCTTTAAGAAAAATTCCCTAAAGGTAGTTTAAAAAAAGATGATCCCGTGTAAGTACAGGGATCATCTTCTGACAGCGTAGTGTTTTTATTTCGTCCAAAATTACGATCATTATTTGTTATAAATTATTTTTCTGATAGCGTAAACAGAAAGGCAGTAAGATTCTGCAAGTTCTTGAATCGAAGTACCAGAAGTATATGCTTGTATTATTTCACGATTTCGCCTATCGATCTCTTCCCGAATACCGGATAATTCTCCCCAATTTTTATGATGATCTTTTATTGCTGGAATGTAGAGGTATTCACCTTGTACAAAATTTTGCAATTTTTCTACCAATTCTTTTGGGAGAATTACATTAGCATTGATATATCTCATGAAGACTCACTCCTTGAATAAATATAATCTCTCAAGCAGCAAAGCCAGCATGATTGGTGATGATGTTATTCCATGCAAATATCACCAAATAACTGTCTTTGCATGGAATTGAACATGGGTGATTGTAATATTCTTATGAGACAAAATTCATTCTCCTTTATAGATATGTTTTCATTTACTTTAATCCTACTTGGTGTGTCCGTATAGTTGACCGCATGCTGCATGAATGTCCGTTCCGAATTGTGTTCGCACAGTGACTTTGATTCCCTTTGACTTTAAAATACTGACAAACCTTTGAACCCGGTCTTTGTCCGATTGATGAAAGCTTTCAGGCGTCACGTCGGTTGAATTGTAGGGGATCAAATTGACGTGATATAAATGTTCCCAAGGACCTCTGTCTTTTAACAAAGCAGCAAGGGCTTCCGCATGTTCATTTGAATCGTTTTTTCCACGAAGTAATATATACGCAATATATACTTTTCTACCTGTATCACGAATATGCTGATCCAACTTGTTCAACACATCATGAAGCGGAAATCGCTTGTTAATGGGCATTAGCTCGCTCCGCTGTTCGTCGAACGGAGAGTGCAGTGAAAAGGTCAGGTTAACCTGTGGAAATTCCTTTGTCAGACGATCGATACCCGGCAAAATTCCAATGGTGGAAACTGTAATTCTTCGATGGCCCAAGCCAAAAGTTCGTGAATCTGTTAGAATCTTAAGCGTGTCGAAGATATTAGGATTGGCTAGCGCCTCTCCCATGCCCATAAACGAAACACTATCCAAGGCTTCGCCGTTTAAATGAAAGTATAACAATTGATCGGTAATTTCATCAGCAGTTAGATTTCGTTTCAGTCCGATTGTACCTGTAGCGCAAAAGCGGCAACCATATCCGCATCCGCACTGGCTGGAAATGCAGTATGATTTCCAGCCTCGCTCATAGCTTAGTTGAACTGCTTCTACATGTTCACCGCCCTCAATGGCAAAAAGCACTTTATTCACTTGTCTGGATGTCATTTGTTTGACAGGGGTTAAGTTCAAAACGTGTTCGCCAAGCCTCGTCATTAATTCGTTTCTTATCCCCTTGGGCAGTATGGTCATTCGGTCATATTCACCAATTCTTTGCTTGAAGATCGCGTCCGCAATTTGTTGGAACCGATATGCGGGTTGTTTCAATTCTGTCAATATGTGTTGAATCATTTCGTATTTCGAAGTTGATTTCATGTTTTTTCTCCTCTTGAGCCGGAGAAAATGCCTTTAGCACCCTTTGTCGGTGTTTAACATGTACATTAACCAACCATAGTAAAACCACGAAGCTTGCAGCCAGAATCGCTACGTGCATCTATCGATAGATGGATAATGCTCCGGCATCCGTTTAGTTTGATCGTGAACCGTACCAACGGACAATGAACGGTTCACATGAACATTTACAACTTCAAACATCTATTTCAACCTCCTAATCTAAAAAAGCATAAAGTTACATTACAGTTCCACGATTTTGGTGGCGATATTTTTACAAAATTCGCTATCGTGCTCTACAAAAAGTATTGCCGGAGAATGTTACAGCAGTAGTTCTTTTGTTGATAATATCTCTCCATAAACAATAATGAGCCACAAGAAAGTTACCTTTCTTGTAGCTCAAATAAACAAATACTAAAATCTAACCCAATGAAAGGATTAGATATTGTTATTTTATTTGAGTGAAGAGAATAGTAACTTTCTTGCTCAACAAAGAATAAAACAGTTTTTGTTTTATCATTCGTAAAATAAGCAAGAAATATTACATTATTCTCAACATCTCCCTTAGATTAATTGCTTGCGTTGTAACACAACCCATTTCACATTTCAACTTTGTATTTCATTAAGGGGTCCAAAAGGGGGATCGCACATTGTCGTCAGGATGCCTTCAATCGAAATGCGGGGGTGATTCTGCAAAAACCTTCCTCTCGGCAGCATCAAACTATTTACTCTCATATTTACTTCGGTATTCGAGAGGACTCATGTTATAAATCTCCTTAAAAGCGGCCCCGAATTTACTTTGGCTTTTATACCCGACTGCCGAAGCGATATCCCCGATGCTTTGTCGAGTTTGCAGCAGCATAGAAGCAGCCTGCCTGACACGATGCTCTTTCATATATGCCGCGATGGAAACGCCGTATACTCCTTTGAAAGTGGCCTTTAGTACAGTAGGACTGATACAGTATTGCTGTGCTAGTTCCTCAATCGTAAATCTTCGATCTATTTCTTCTGTCATTTTCTTTTTAATTTGTTTGATCGTATCAACTTGCTGTCGGGCGTAAAATTTCTTTTGATTCTCACCGGCTACATCAAAATAATAAAGATAAAATAAAACTTCTAATACTTTGAGCCGGTAATAAGCGGTTCTGGCCTCGATAGGAACCGAATACATGCCACAGAAGATATGCTGAATCTCTTCCTTTGCTTGTATGAAATAGCACTCATCGTTTACAAAAAAACGATTAGCGAGCTCCGAAACATCAATAGGGAAATCGGGCAAATATTCCGCTAACTGTCCTGTCAACTTTTCCAAATCAATCGTAATGTTGATGCCTTTATAGTGGCCCAATGGAAGTTCAATGCAATGACTGTGGTTGCTCATCGTGTTCATCAACAAATCGCCTTCGCCTATATATTGCAGGCACCCGTCTTTCATTCTGCACTCGGCTCGTCCTTCTTGACAGTGATTTAATTCCAGCATATTGCGCTTCGAGTGAAGCGTTGGTATGTAACGGCTTGTCTGAAAGTGAAAGCTGATCACTTCAACACCGGGCAGTACGGAATAAACCGAGGCATTTCCTTGCCCATCCTTAGGATCCAACCGATAAACAACATGGTCATTGTCTCGTGCTATAATCGTGCCTGTACTGAAATGTGAAAAAGCAGATGCATCCATCGATTTGTTTCTCCCCGCTATTTTTGGTTCTATTTCTCCATCTTACTATACACTTTTTTATAGACAAATTTATAGACTTCTGGGTTATTCCAAACCGTCGAACTTTTAGCCCAATCGGTCTTACTTTCCCAATTTTATTGAAATCAAAATACGGAGTGGATATACTTTAATCAATCAAACAATCATTTGATTGATATAAGGTTTGATTGTTATAAAAAATCTCGATATTTGAAAGGAGTAATTTTCATGAAAAAAACTTATAAACTGAAAAATCTGGATTGCGCGAATTGTGCGGCGAAGATCGAAAATGGCATTCGCAAGCTGGCCGATGTTACCGAGGTTAAAGTTAACTTTATGGGTCAGAGAATGATTCTGGAGGCTCCGGATGATAAATTCAACGCTGTTCTTGAAGAATCCAAGAAGGTGATTCGAAAACTTGAACCGGATGTATCCATTGAGGCTTAGGCCGGCAGATACACGTTCCTCGATTCGGTTCATAACGAATGAACAAAGGTAGCCACATTCAAATCGCATTATTTGAGTCTGCAGTGGTTGTGATGAAACAGCCGCTGCTTTTTCAAATAGGAGGAGGATAAAGACATGTCAAAAAAGGAAGTAAAACAGTTGGTGCGTATCCTTATTGCAGCTGTCGGTTTCGTAGCGGCACTACTGTTAAAGTTAGAGGGCTTAGCTGAATTCCTGCTATATCTCGCTACATATCTCATCGTTGGAGGAGACATCATTTGGAAAGCGGTAAGAAACATTTCTCGAGGACAGGTCTTCGACGAAAACTTCCTGATGTCAGTGGCCACGATCGGAGCATTCTTCCTTGGCGAGTATTCGGAAGGTATTGCCGTTATGCTGTTTTATCAGGTGGGCGAGCTGTTTCAATCCTATGCCGTTTCCAAATCCCGCAGATCCATATCCGAACTGATGGATATTCGTCCCGACTATGCCAATGTGCTAAGAAATGGGGAATTGATACAGGTCGACCCGGAAGAAGTACAAATCAATGAAATCGTTGTGGTGAAGCCCGGCGAGCGTATCCCTTTGGATGGAGTGGTGACAGAAGGCTTCTCCGCAATCGATACTTCGGCTCTTACGGGAGAGTCTGTTCCGCGGGAAGTGCAGGCTGGAGAAAATGTGATTAGCGGTTGCATCAATCAAACCGGTAAACTGACCATTCAAGTGAACAAAGAATACGGCCAATCTACGGTAGCGAAAATACTGGAGTTGGTTGAAAATTCTTCCGATAAAAAGAGCAAGAGTGAAAACTTTATCACAAAATTTGCCCGATACTATACCCCGATCGTTGTTTTCGCGGCGGTCATTTTGGCCATCATTCCACCGCTGATCACAGGCCAGTCATTCGGTATGTGGGTTGAACGGGCCCTGACCTTCCTCGTCATTTCCTGTCCTTGCGCTTTGGTTATCTCGGTACCGCTCAGCTTTTTCGGCGGAATCGGCGGGGCATCCAAATCCGGCGTTTTGGTGAAGGGAAGCAACTATCTTGAGGCTTTGGCCAGAACGGAGATGGTCGTGTTTGATAAAACAGGTACGCTGACAAAAGGCAGCTTCGCGGTCAGTGAGATATATTCCGACAAATTAACCGATCAAGAGTTATTGGAATTGGCAGCATATGCGGAGGATTACTCCAACCATCCCATCGCGCAGAGTATCAAGAAGGCGTTTGGAAGAACGATTGATTCCTCCCGTATCAAAGAGATCGAAGAAATCGCCGGCTATGGCGTCAAATCTGTGATCGACGGCAAAGTCGTGTTGGCCGGCAACGCCAAACTCATGAAACGTGAACGCATATCCTACAAAGATAGGAAGCTTGTAGGGACGGTGGTTCATCTGGCCGTAAACAATGAGTACATGGGATATATCCTCATTGAGGATGAAATGAAGGAGGACGCCCCACACGCTATCGCGGCCTTGAGATCGGCAGGAATCAAGCAGACCGTCATGCTGACCGGCGATGCCGATGCGGTGGGCAAAAAGGTTGCCGCTGCGCTCAAGCTAGACAAAGCCTATACTGAGCTATTGCCTGCGGATAAAGTTGAACGCATGGAAGAATTAATGAAGCAGAAAAGCGCCAACGGGAAACTGGCTTTTGTCGGTGACGGCATTAATGACGCGCCCGTTCTTGCCCGCGCAGATATCGGCATTGCTATGGGCGGCTTGGGATCCGATGCGGCGATTGAAGCAGCGGATGTTGTGATCATGACCGATGAACCGTCCAAAATCGCCGCAGTGATGAAGATAAGCAAAAAGACGCTCCGTATCGTCAAACAAAACATTATTTTTGCTCTGGGTGTCAAAGGAATTGTACTGGTTCTGGGAGCGCTTGGCTTCACAACGATGTGGGGAGCTGTATTCGCTGATGTTGGAGTATCCGTCATTGCCATTATCAACGCAATCCGGGCACTCAACGTTAAGAAATTCAATACGCCGATACAACCGGCCCGAAAACAAGGGGAAGGAAGTCGGCAAAGAGCCATGGCATAAGTCGAGGGGGCGTGTATGGTAACACGCCTCCTTTTTATCGATTCACCTGATATCTTGTCAAAGGCACCCACGCGGAAACAAACGTATATAATGTCACACGGACATTAATATATGTTTAGATTTACCACATATAAGTCCAGCGGTAAGATGTCAAGCCCCTGATTCATGAGAATTGGAAATTTACTTTAAGGAACAGGTCAATGAGTCAGGAAAAAAGACAACACCAAACTAAACCCAGTTCAAAAATCGAGT
>NZ_JAHLPR010000014.1 GCF_018918005.1 Paenibacillus sp. MSJ-34
TCGGGTTCTTTAGCATACGCATTTTTGAAAATTGCTTTCAAAAACACGTTTACATCGATAATTTTAACTCAAGCACCCCAAATTGAGCCTCAATCGCCCGGTTTATTCCGAGATCCTATTTTTTACAAATTACCGGCATGTTGAGCAGCTTGCGTCTGACTTTTAGCCACGGCTGTTTTTTCCTTTTCTTTCCTCATGACGATCATCCGCTGCAATGCCATGAAGAGAAAGAGGAGAAAACCGATTGCAATCTTCGTCCACCATGAACTAAGCGTTCCCTGGAACATAATGATCGTTTGAATGATTCCGGTGCAAAGCACGCCCAGCATCGGCCCGATGAAATAACCAAAACCTCCTGTAAGTAAGATCCCGCCGATAACGCAGGCAGCGATTGCGTCCATCTCCATGCCCATCAAATGGAGCGAATAGCCGGAAAGCGTATAAAACGTAAACACGATGCCTCCAAGAGCGGAGCAAAAACCGCATAACGTATAGACGAGCACTGTCGTGCGCGCGACCGGGAGCCCCATCAGCACGGCGGATTTCTCGCTGCCTCCAAGCGCATACACCGCCCTTCCGAACGCGGTATACTTCCCGACGAACAGCGCCAAGACGACGACGCATATCGCGATGACGACGCTGATCGAAATAAAATTGCCTCCCCCTAACCGAATTTTGTATTGCGAGATGAGGTTATAAGTCGGATCTGTGATGACGATGCTTTCCGTACTGATTAAATAGCTGATGCCGCGCGCCAGAAACATGCCTGCGAGCGTAACGATCCAAGGGTGAAGCTTGAACCTGCTGATCAGGTAACCTTGGGATGCCCCGAACATAACGCCGATCGCCAGCGAGACGGCGATGACCGTGTAGGGATGGGCCCCTTGGTGGAAGAGCATT
Organism: Paenibacillus sp. MSJ-34; assembly: GCF_018918005.1. Lineage (GTDB taxonomy): Bacteria > Bacillota > Bacilli > Paenibacillales > Paenibacillaceae > MSJ-34. The sequence goes on from NZ_JAHLPR010000014.1 coordinate 901, forward strand.
CCCGACACCATCGTAATGAGCGCTACGACGGAAGCTACGGATAAATCGATGCCCCCCGATATGATGACGAAGGCCATCCCGGTCGCCACAATGATGAGATACGCATTATCGATAAACAGATTCAAAAATACTTGCATGGAAAAAAATCCGGTGTACCTAATGGAACCGACGGCGTATAAAAGAAATAGAAGCAATATAGTCGCCAAAACAATGATATTGTTATGATTGATACGCAACAGTTTCATTCGGCGAGCACCTTCTTTCGAGTCGGAATGAGCATCTTGCGAAATACTTCAGATTGAATCAAGCACACAATAACGACCACGATCGCTTTCACGAGCAGAATGCTTTCCGCCGGAACTCCCAGCGAATAAATCGTCGTCGTAAGCGACTGAATAAATATTGCTCCTACAACCGTGCCTCCCAGATAAAATCGGCCGCCCCGCATGGAGGTTCCGCCAATAACGACAGCAAGAATGGCATCGAGTTCATACCATAGCCCGGCGTTGTTCGCATCCGCGCTGCCAAGGTTCGCGCTTACGATCAATCCGGCGATCGCCGCGCACACCCCCGCAATCGAGTAGGCGATCATCAGAATGAGCCGCGGCTGGATGCCCGCGTAAGCGCTCGCCGTCTTGCTGCCGCCGGCCGCTTCCAGGAACAGTCCGAACGCGGTCTTCGTTTTCAGTACATATAACAGAAGGAAGACTCCAAGGGCAATGAACACCTGGAACGGCAAACCGAGCAAATACCCTTTTCCTATAAACGTATACGTCTTCTCCGTGGTGGCGATAATCTGCCCGTTCGTAATCAGTTGCGCAATTCCGCGCCCGACCGTAAGCAATATGAGCGTAGCCACCATCGGTTGAATTCCGAGCATCGTCACGAGCATTCCGTTCCACAAGCCGCACAGCAATCCGGTTCCAACCGCTGCGAGCACAGCAACCCAGACGGGATATCCGCCAAGCAGGAAGATCGCCATTGCACCTGCAATCGCCAGAACGGAGCCTACGGATATATCGATGCCTTCTGCTGCGATAACAAGCGTCATCCCAAGGGCGATAATAATAAGCGGAGTACCGTTCTTCAAAATATCGATGAGATTGCCGTACAGATGCCCGTCATGAATCTCCAGCTTAAAAAAACCGGGAATGGCAATCAGGTTAAAAATAAGCAATACCGTTAAGGCAAGAATAGGCCATATGATATGATGTTGTGAAAGTTTACGCGCCGATGCCGCTAGTCTCGCCATGTTGTTCCGCTCCTTCCGCAATCATTTGCATGATCCGCTGTTCTGTCATTTCCGATCCTTGCAGCTCTCCGATTTGATTCCGATCTCTAAGAACGATAACACGGTCGCAGCATTGCACCATCTCTTCCAATTCGGCCGAGATGAACAAAATGGAGATGCCGGAAGCCGCGAGCTCAAGAATGAGCTTTCTGATCTCCAGCTTGGAACCTACGTCGATGCCGCGGGTCGGTTCGTCCAATATGAGCAGTCTGGGCTGCGTCGTCAGCCAACGGGCCAGAATGACTTTCTGCTGGTTGCCGCCGCTTAAGTTTTCGATTTTTTGTTCCGTGCCGGGCGTCTTGATTTGCAATAGATCGATATATTTTTGCGCGATTTCCTTCTGTTTTCGAACCGGAATAAAGGAGAACAGCCCTTGCCGGGCCTGCAAGGCGAGCACAATATTTTCCCGTATCGTCAGTTCCCCCACAATGCCCGCAATTTTCCGGTCTTCCGGGGTGAATCCAAGCCCTTGTTGTACCGCTTTCTGGGGATACATCGAGGAAATCATATCGTTATCGATCGTCAGCACCCCGCTATCGGCTTTATCGATGCCGAAGATAAGCTTGGCGATCTCCGTTCTTCCCGACCCTAGCAGCCCGGCTAATCCCAGCACTTCTCCTTTATGAACGCTAAGGTTCACCGATTCCATGCTTCCTTTCTTCCCAAGATCCGTTGTATGGAGGAATACTTCACCCTTGTTGCCGTCATCCTTCTTATCGCCGATATGATCATCCGGATTCCACTCTTTGCCGATCATGCGGGAAACGAGTTCGGTTCTCGGCAGCTCGCTCGTCTCATACTCGCCCACAAGCTCTCCGTTACGCAGCACCGTAATCCTATCCGTAATCTCATATACTTGGTCAAGAAAATGGGTGACGAATATAATCCCCATCCCTTCGTCCCGCAATTTACGCATGACGGCAAACAATTGCCTGACTTCATTCGTATCCAAACTGGATGTAGGTTCATCCAGAATAAGAACGCCGCTCGAAATATCGACGGCTCTGGCGATTGCCACCATTTGCTGTACGGCGACCGAATAATGCGACAAAGGCTCCGTAACGTCCACATGCAGTTCGAGCCGAGCAAGCAATTGTTCGCTGCGCCGATTCATCGCTGCCCAATCTATGAATCCTCTCTTTCGCGGATAACGGCCGATAAATATATTTTCCGCCACGGTCAAATTCGGACACAGATTGACTTCCTGATACACAGTGCTGATGCCAATCTGTTGAGCTTCCTCCGGGGATCTAGGGGCGATTGGCTTGCCGTTCAACGTCGTTTCGCCCGATTCCCGCTTATAGACGCCGGTCAATACTTTGATCAATGTCGATTTTCCGGCTCCGTTCTCGCCCATTAAGGCGTGAATTTCCCCTTTGCGCAAATTAAAATCGACATTGGACAACGCTTGGACGCCAGGGAACGATTTGGAAATGGCTCTCATCTGCAAAATATAGTCAGCGTTCATTCGTTCACCTCTTTATCAAATTCATCAATCTTAATTGTAGAAAAGAGAGGTGAGCGATGTATTTACAATAAACCGTCTTTTTTTCAGCAATTCGGACATTTCCGTAGAAAATAGGATGCATTGATATGCTATGCGATGGATGAGGGGGTTGGGGGAGGAATGAGGAAAACGTCTAGCGGAGGCGTCCATAGCGGGCAGCCGATTTCAAACGTTCGCCCTTTACAGGCGCAGCCTTATCCGGCAGAGATGGGCCTGCCGCGTCGGGCAGCCTCCCCTTATCGACGCAAAAAAGCGCAGACGCTATTTGCGCTGCGCATAATCGACGACCGTATTACCGGTTCATCCAACCGCCGTCGACACATAATACATGCCCGTTCATATAATCGGAGGCTTGAGACGCGAGGAAAACGACCGGACCGGCCAAATCTTCCGGCGTGCCCCATCGTCCCGCCGGAATCCGCTCCAAAATTTGTTTCTGGCGGACTTCGTCTTCGCGAAGTTGTTTTGTATTATCCGTCGCCATGTAACCTGGGGCGATCGCGTTTACGTTGATTCCTTTGCTCGCCCATTCGTTGGCGAAAATTTTGGTCAAGCCGGCAACCCCGTGCTTGCTTGCCGTATACCCGGGCACATTAATACCGCCTTGGAACGACAGCATGGAGGCGATGTTAATAATTTTGCCCGACCCTTGCTTGATCATTTCCTTGCCTGCCAACTGGCACAGGAAATAGACAGAGTTCAAGTTCAGATTAATCACATCGTGCCAGTCCTGCGCCGAATGCTCGGCGGACGGCGTGCGGCGGATGATGCCGGCATTGTTGACGAGAATGTCGATTTGGCCGAATACATCAAGCATTTCCCGCATCACGCCAGGCAAAACGTTCTCATCGCCTAAATTCGCATTGATTACATGAACCTTGCGGCCCATCGCTTCCAATTCCGATTTGGCCGCAGCGCCGGTATCCCGGAACGTGACCAGGCAAATATCGGCCCCCGCTTCGGCCAATCCTTTTGCCATCCCGAATCCCAATCCTACGCCTCCGCCGGTAACTAATGCGGTTTTACCCGTTAAATCGAACAAGCCCATGTTTCGCCTCTCCTTTACGTTAGTTGCGTTTCGATCGTCATCCCGAGCGCGGCATATTGCTTGCGTATCTCTTCGCTCAGTCCGCTATCCGTAATGAACGTGCCGATTTCCGAGACCGACGCGAACGTCATTAAAGCGTATTTGCCGAATTTGGTATGATCGGCCACGCAATACACATCTGTCGCCTGCCGGATCATCGCCTGCTTCATCTCCGTCGCCGTGCTCGTATAGGTCGTCAATCCGTACTCCGGATGAATAGCCGTCGCCGAGATAAACGCTTTGGCAATGTTCAATTGCGCGACGACCTGGACCGCGTCCTGGCCGATCAGCAAGTTCCGTTCGCGCACGCCGCCCGGAACGACGAGACGGATGCGATCTTTATAAGCCAATTCCGAAATGATGAAAATATCGTTCGCAATCACCGTAAGCGGCTGATTAGGCAGCAGCTTGGCGATTTCGAGCGTCGTGCTTCCGCCGTCGAGGGCGATAATGTCCCCTTCGGCGATATGCGTCAGCGCCTGTTTTGCCGCCTGGGTCTTCTCCTTCACATTCTTCACGTTCGGCGTTTTGACGGGCAGCAAACCGAAATCGTCCTCGTCGGCCAGAACCGCTCCGCCCCGCACCCGTACGAGCAACCCCTTCTCCTCGAGTTTCTCCAGATCCTCGCGGATCGTTTTCCCCGTTACTTGGAGCCGTTCGCTCAATTCGGATACGGTTACGGATCGTTCCTGCAGTAAGAGGGACATAATTTTTTCGTGGCGCTTGACTGTCGTCATAAACTTATTTCAACTCCTGCATTGCAACGGCGTCCATATCTTCGAACGTTTGGTTTTCGCCGGCCATGCCCCAAATGAAAGTATAATTGCTCGTGCCTACGCCGCTATGAATCGACCAGCTAGGCGAGATGATCGCTTGCTCGTTGCGAACCACCAAGTGACGGGTTTCCGTCGGTTCGCCCATAAAGTGGAAAACAACGCCGTCTTCCGGCATATCGAAATACAAGTAAACTTCGGAACGGCGATTATGCGTATGGCAAGGCATCGTATTCCACATATTTCCCGGCTTCAGCAGCGTCATGCCCATGACAAGCTGGCAGCTTTGAATGCCGCCCGTGTGGATATACTTGTAGATGGTGCGTTCGTTCGAGTTCGTAATGCTTCCCAGATGGTTCGGCGTCGCTTCGCTAATCGGCATTTTCACGGTCGGATACGTCTTGTGCGCAGGCGTCGAGTTGAAATAGAAGCGTGCCGGCTGCTGCGGATTCTCGCTTTTGAACACAACTTCCTTCGCGCCGAGTCCGATGTAGATGCAGTCCTTCGTTTCCAAGCCGTACTCTTCGCCGTCTACGACGACCGTACCTTTCGGGCCGATATTGATGATGCCGATTTCGCGGCGCTCGAGGAAATAGTCGGAGCCCATTTCCTTTTTGTCCGCTTCCAGCTTAATCGCTTCCGCTCCCGGTACGACACCGCCGGTAATGATACGGTCCACATGGCTGTATACCATATTCAATTTGCCTGTTTCGAACAAGTTTTGGATCAAGTACTCGTTTCTCAGTTGCTCCGTGTCATATTGCTTCGTCGCTTGCGGATTGGTAGCATAGCGGATTTCCATTTGACTCATGTGTATAAACCTCCCATGTCATTGTTTACTGTACCCCCACTATAACATAAATGTTCACTTAGGTTCAATACGTTCAAAAAAGTTCACAAATGTTTAATTTATTTCAAAATGGTACCTTCTAATAAAAAACCGGCCGGCAACCTTCATACGGTTTCCGGCCGAGACAGACGATACGATGATGATGATATAGGTGCGAGAAACGGGCACCGTTCGATTGAGGGTGCAATGAATGAATCGATTAAAAGTAAGCTCGGGCTTGCATTCGTACTGCTCTCCGCCGTACTCTCCATTGGAATTCATCCAATAAAAACGGCCGAATTCGTGGCACGAGACGGGGTTCTAATGGAAATCATCCAACAGATTCCTCGATTTTCGCTCATTTACCCGCAATATCGAAAAATCCATTGGACAGAATCCAATGGAAGCTGGAAAACGGCGTCTAAACGGGTAATCCATTGGACAAAATCCAATAGCCGTTATTTATCCTGCTCGATCCAGACCGTTTTCTCGGCATACGGAACGCGCGCCGCCTTCCCTTTCGGCTCGTCCTGCGGATAGCCGACATAGACGAGCCCGACCAAAGCGTCCTTGTCATCCAATTCGAAGGCCCGCTTCATGATCGGATGGTACATCGGGCTTCCCGAACGCCAGATGGCGCCGAGCCCAAGCGCATGGGCGGTCAGCAGCATGTTCTGCACGGCGGCGTGGGCCGCGGCCAACTCCTCGATCCGCTCGACATTCGGTGCCGTCGACGGAGTCGCGGCAACCGCGATCACGACAGGCGCGCGGAACGCCTTCGCTTCCTGCTTGCGCAGCAGTTCCCGATTCGCCGGATCGTCACGATCCCCGTTCAACGACTCCTTCGCGATTTCCGCATAGGCGCGTCCCAACCGTTTGCGTCCCTCCCCCGTCATGACGATAAAACGCCACGGCTCGGTACAATGATGGCTCGGAGCCCATATTGCGGCCTCCAGCAGCTTCTCGATCATCGCTTTATCTACGTCGTCCGGCTTGACTTTGCCTACGCTTCTTCGTCCCCGGATCGCTTCTTCCAATTGCATGACGCATACCTCCTGTTGTCCCGTCGTCGGCATTCGGCCGGCGTACGGTCGACGTTCGAACAATGTTCGATTCAACATATGATGGACCGATCACGTTCATGATCTTTTTCTCAGTGATAATGATTATCAATTACATATAACGTATTATAGAGGCGTGAACGTAAAATAGCAACAACGAAAAGCCGCCGAGAAGGAAATTATATTCCTCCCCAGCGGCTTGAAGTACAGCGTTCAATATTATTCCGTTGCGGGCTGCGCCATCTCGGCCATCTCTTTCTCCTTGTCTTTGTCCCGCTTGATTTTGCCTTTGCCGACAAATGCGGCAACGATAACGCCTAATGCCACAAAAGTCAGGCCGACCGTGAATACGGTGCTGAAGGCTTGCGTCCAGGCGCCTTGAATCCAGCCGACGACCTGGCGCGAAATCTCTTCAGGCAGTTGCAGTACGGCCGGATTGAGCATAATGCTGAACAACGCATCCGTGTTCTCGGCCAGCTTGCCCATTATTTGCCCCAATACCGGGTCGGTCGCGACCGGCTCGCTGGCCGCAACATCCCGCATGTTTGCTGCAATATTATGATTCATAACCACATTAAGAATCGTCACTCCCATCGTTCCGCCGATCGAGCGGAAGAATGTCGATGCGGACGTCACAGTACCGAGACGATTCTTCGGAAATTCGTTCTGGACCGCAATCATAAGCGTCGGCATGACAAGACCCATGCCTAATCCCAGAATAACCATATACGTATACGTCGTCATCATCGTCGTATCTACGCCCATCGTGCTCATTAAATAAAAGCCTAACGTCGTAACGGCCATCCCGAGCACGAGCACGAAACGAAAGCGGACGCGCAAGAGCAATTGGCCGCCGAGCACGCTGGCCACGATGAGCGCGATCATCATCGGCGTCATTGTGGAGCCGGCCTTCGTCGGCGATACGCCGAGTATTCCTTGCATGAACAGCGGCACGAACATGATCGCGCCGAACATGCCCAGACCGAGCAGAAACCCTAGTCCGTTCGTCACCGCGAATACGCGGTTTTTAAACAACGAAAGATCCAGTATCGGATCGGCGGCTTTCCGCTCGACCAGAGCGAAGATGACGAACAACAGAACCGCTCCGCCGAAGACCGCATAGCTTGCGGGAGAATTCCACGCAAATTTGTCCCCGCCGAACGTCAATCCGAGCAGCAATAAGACAAGGGCCGGCACGAAGGTGGCGATCCCCAAATAGTCGATGTTGACTTTCTTGCTTCTGTCCACATTCTCCCTTTTTAACCCGATAAAGATCGTGATCGCGGATATCAATCCGAACGGCACGTTAATCAAAAAGATCCAATGCCAACTGATCGTGTCGACCAGAAATCCGCCGATAAAAGGCCCGACAACGGAGCTAAGTCCGAACAAAGCGCCGAATACGCCTTGCCATTTCGCCCGCTGTTCGGCCGTAAAGATATCCCCGATGATCGTTTGCGAGAGCGGCATAATCATCCCGCCGCCGATCCCTTGCAATCCCCGGTACAAAATAAGCATTTCCATCGAATTCGCCGTGGCGCATAAAGCCGAACCGATGATGAATATAATGGTCCCTATTAAATATAGAAACCGTCTGCCGTATAAATCCGACAACTTCCCGACGATCGGAACGATCGTGGTGGAAGTGATCATATAAGCGGTCGTCACCCAAGCGAAGATGCTGAAACCGTTCAATTCCCCGATAATCGTCGGCATCGCCGTCCCGACAATGGTTTGTTCCAATGCGCTGAAAAACATACCGATAATAAGACCGATTAATACTAGCTTGGTGTTAATTCCTTTTTGCGGTGCCGTTGCAACCATACACTTCTTCACTCCATTCCTCTCTGTATATATGACCCACCGGTCATTCCTTTATGTCTGCAGTTGCGCCCGGTTCGTCAATTGCGCGTATGGTGACTCGATTCGGCCGATTTCGTCGCTAATCGCCTTCATTTTCTCATCCAGCTTCACCGTCATATCCGCCGCGTCGCGCAGCTCCCGTTTCAGCCTGTCGGGAATATCTCTATTGTATTTGTAAAATATTTTGTGCTCGAGACTAGCCCAGAAATCCATGCCCATCGTCCGCAGCTGAATTTCCGCATATACTTGCTTCGTCTCCGAAGCCAGCGTTACCGGAATTTGAACGATAAGATGCAAGCTTTGGTATCCGTTCGGTTTCGGGTTGCGGATATAATCTTTGCATTCGACGATTTTCAAATCTTGCCGCTTCCGGAGCAGCTCGTACAAATCGTAAATATCGCTGACGAAAGAACAGATGATGCGGATGCCGACAATATCGAACAAATCGTTGGTTACCGATTGAAACGTGACGGGAAGCCCCTTGCGTTCCAATTTATTCAGGATGCTTTCGGGCGATTTCAGCCTCGATTTAATATGCTCGATCGGATTGTAATCGTACAATGCGGCCGCTTCTTGATTGATGTGATTTATCATTATCGTTAACTTATCGAGAGCGAATTTATACGGGATAATAAACGCTTTCCATTGATTGGCATCGGTTAGCCTAATTTCGATCATTTCTTTGCTCCTTTTTACAATGGGGTGACTGAATCGCTTGATAAAACTGCACGGTCAGTTTATTATAATAAATAATGACCGCTCAGTCAACGCAGCTTTCAAGCGCGTTCTTCGCTAGAATGAGCGTATTGGATGTCCGGATCCGATTCATAAAGGAGGTGATTATGGATGACAGACAAAAAAATTCGCATCATCGAGACGGCAATCAAGCTTTTCGCCCAGAAAGGCTTTCATCTTACGTCCATCCAGGAAATCGCCGATGCCGCCGGCATTGCCAAGGGATCCATGTACCTGTACTTCAAATCGAAAGACGATCTTCTGTTCTCCATTTACAAATATTACTTCGGTTTAATGCATCATGCGCTTGTCGTCGCGGGACAGCAAGACGATTTATCTCCAAGGAAAAGATTAATCGCACACTTGCATACCCATTTCGAGAAAACGACGGAATTCCGGGATTTTATTACGATGCAACTGAAAGAACAATTTTTTGAAAATAACGATGAAATTAAAAAATACGCCTTGCACGGACAAGCGCGGCTTTTTCTTTTGCTGCACAAGCAGTTGCTTGAAGTGTACGGACAACCGTTCGAACCTTGGGCGCTGGATTGCACGAATATGTTCAAATCGATGGTGACAAGCTATATAGGATTAATAATTTTCTATAAAAAAAGCTTCGATACCCGCGAATTGGCCGTATATCTCGTCGATCGTCTCGACGATATCGTATCCGGCTTGCTGGCGAAACAACCGAAGCCTTTCCTTACGGCAAACGAAATGCAGCATTTTCTGGATACCGAGAATATTGTTGATTTCGACAACACCGAATATTTGCTGGATGAAATCGTCGCATTGAAGGAACGCGTAGAACAACTTCGGATAAGCGGCCGAACTGCCAAGGATATCGTATCTTCGCTTCAAGTCATTGAGGAAGAATTGCTGAAAACCGAACCGAAAACAATTATTGTACAAGGCATGGTTTCCCATCTCCGGCAAATCCACGCCCCTGAATTGAATAAAGAATTAAAACGTTTATACGCGCTTCTGCACGCTCATTTTGACGAAAATCGGGGCTTGTAACGAAGAAAACAAAGGGGCAGCCGCCGGGTAGATTGACGTCCGGGGAGCCCCTTGCTGCGGATCATAATGTTTTCGATTGGTCCTGCGCCGGATCGCGCTGGGCGTCAAGCGTCACCGAACTGTCTTCCGACGGAGCTTCCGGCTGCGTATGGTATTCGCTAACCGTCTCGTCTTCCTTTCTTCTGCCGGTTATTTTGCGTTTTATGAAACCGAACACCCCTGCAATGGCAGCGACTATAAGGATCCAACCCTTTTTCAACAACGGGACGATAATGCCCAATAGCCCTACTTTTTTGGCAACCGCCAGACCGGCGCCTCCCAGGATCAGCCCGCTGAGCCCATACTCGGACACTTTATCCGTCTTCTGGTCGAAATCTTCGTAACGTTGTCCCGTTTTCATCTGGAAGTTCGGCAGGATCGATTTTTCCATCGTTGTGCGGTCATGATCCAATTGGTCCGGATCGGTTACGAGAATCGCCGATATGTATCCTTCTCGAGTCAGTAAACGAACATTATAGTTGATCAGTTTCTCGTTATGTATATCATGCGCCAGCAAAGCCCAGGACAGTTGATGAGTCTTATCGTCATAGGAAGGAGTAATATGCCAACCGTCGATGAACAATTGCCGCTCCGAATCTACCTCTTTATTTCTCTCTTCCGTTCCTTGTTTGTAGCTGTCCAGGATCGCATCGGCGTCGATTTTGTTTTTTTCCTTATCTTTAATGTGGCCGACATGGTCATACTCGAATAATACATACCACGCTTCGTTTTCGTCTGCCGGAAATACCGTTCCGATCTCTCGGGAAGAAGAACTTCCGCTTACCCACATTTGAAATTGCCTGCTATCCGCTCCGTCCAAAAAAACGAATTCAGAACCCAATTTCAATTCGGCCAAGTCGCTTCCCAAGTCGACGGTTCCGCCTCCCTCAATCCAATGAAGCTCCGGCCCGAAATCCGTCTCGGCAACATCCGTCGTTTCTTCCGACGCCGCCGCAGGCATTGCAAAAACGCACAACAATACCGCACTCAACAAACATTTTGTCATCCACCTAAAACCGTTTTTACTCACCTTACAATTTCTCCCTTATCTTTTTTTGAAATCATAGGTAGTATCATAACACGGTCAGTAGGTAAAATTTAATAAAATTTCAAAAAACGGTACTTTAGTCTTGTAATATTTTGTAATTTTCTATACCAAGCTAGGACTTTTCGTTTACTTTAATCGTCTAAAATCGGGAATTCACACACAGATGACAATTTCCCGGGAAAAGTTCCCTTTTTTGACGACACATCGATCTACAATGGAAAAACCGATATGCTCCAAATCGCCGTCGATTCGTTCTGTCGCAATAACGACGACTTTACGCGCCAGTCTGCGAGCGCTGTGAAGCATCGACAAGCGTTCTTCCGATGTCAATCGGGAGCATAAATTGTACGGCAAATCGAGAATCGCCGCATCGTATTCGCCGGCAAGATCGCGTATATCGCCGAGCTTCACCGCTGGCGGCATTTCGAAATGGGCCAGATTCTCCCGGGCTCCCCGCACGGCCAATGGATTGATATCAAACCCGACGATGTCGATTCCCATCGATAAAGCTTCGATGACGACGGTGCCGATTCCGCAGCACGGATCGATCGCTCTCACGCCTTGCGGGTTCGGTACGGCGATATTGGCCACGGCCCGGGCCACGCGCGTACTAAGCGCTGTGGAATATTGGCGAGGTTTGCGGTTATGGGCGAGCCAAATCGCCTCATTGCCGCGGCATTCGCCAAATAACCATCGACCTTCCGCATGTATGACGCCAAATACCCGCTCCGGCCGGCGCATATCCGCCGTGCCGCGAATGCGGGCCCCGATTTCGCGTTCGATCGCACGCCGTTCAGGGTAATCCGCGACAGTGTCCCCCTTCATATATTCGACTTTAAACGTTGCACCCTCCAGTTGCAGCGACGAAGCTTGCTCGGCAATTTCCCGGACGGACGCCCCCTCGCACAGGACGGAAATCCGTTGCCGTATAAACGGACTACGGCTCGGATCGATCGGGATTTCGCTTGCCAAGCCGCCCCCGAACGGCTCCACTCCGAACAGCGAACGCAATTCCAGCGCACATAGCTCCATTTCATCCTCGTGGCATGCGTAAGTATAATAGTAAAACGGCGTCTGCACCTTCTCTATCAAAGCTTCGTCTCCATCCTTCCCGAAATGTTGCTGTTTCTATCATTTATTTATGCCCATAAGTCCATCCTACTGTCAATGTTAATTCGCTTCCTTAATCGTTAATATGGTTAATGAGAACGCAAAAAACTCCGACCTCTCAGTCGAAGTTTTGGCATTAGCCATATTCGTTCGCGGCCTCAGGGCTCCCGCCCGGCTTCGCGTCAATCTACGCGCCGACGGTCCGTATCCATGCATCCGCAATGAGCGCGTGTCCCGCCGGAGACGGATGCACCCCGTCCGGCGCCCAAAAGCTTGGCTCCGCCCGGGTGCACGCTTGGGCGAACAAGCCGTCCAGCGGCACGAGCAGCGCTCCGAATTCCCGGGCAAGCTCGCGGACGACGGCGATTTTCGGGTCCAAATCTTCCCTCCACTGCTTGCGGTCTTCCGGATACGGCACGACGAACGGCTCGACCATAATAAGGCGGGCGTCCAACCTTTCCTTCGTCCGCATCAACAGATCGCGATAGCCTTGTTCGAACTGTTCGGCCGACGTAGGGTTGTTCTGGTCATAACGGCGCCACGTATCGTTAATGCCGATATAAATAGAGACGACCGTCGGTTTGATGTCGAGGCAATCCGCTTCCCAACGTTCCTGCAAATCACTTGCCCGATTGCCGCTAATGCCGCGATTGACGAACCGCAACCGCTTCTCGGCATGCAGGAACGACAACCGGCCGGCAATCATATAGGCGTAGCCTCTGCCAAGATCGTCTCCGCTGTCTCTGTTTCGGCCGGCATCCGTAATACTGTCGCCTTGAAATAAAATGACGTCATTTTGTTGAAGAAATTGTCCCATCCAGCATCCTTCTCCATTCCAACGTAATGAAATATCGATGCTTGTATTTTACTATATTGCTTATGAAAGCGGTATTATAAAAAACGGACAAGGGAGATCTTCTCGACCTGCAAATGGAGTCTATTTTCATCATACCGCAGCGGCTGACGCCCCGTCGGGCGGACTAAACGAAACATATACACGCTAATAGAGTGTCAATTGCCTTGTTGCTGGTGTAACGAAACTACAACACGCTAATGAGGGGAAAAAGGCGGTAAAACCGCCGATTTCCAATGAATAACGATCCGTACTTTCGTTAGGATGGGAATGTCTTCATTTTGAGCGCATTAAGGATTGTCAGTTTCGTTAGCGCCAAACAAGATCGCCGCGCGAATCGCCTTTGAAATGTAGGAAGGCATCTCCTTCTACTTGCGCTTGAACGAATGACGCTCTAGAAGCCCTTCTGACACTGCTGTCAAGTGCGATGTCGCGCCAAATTAGAAGATTCGATTCTCCCAGCCTTTCAGCTTGGCGATCGCTTCCGCGAAAAAGTAATCTCCATAAATGAGCGACACATTCACATTTTGTCCTGCCGGTTTATTGCCCGTACCGCCCCGAAGAATGCCTTGCTGTTCCGGCTCGTCCCACGTCGCGTAGCCGTCCGCCAAGGCGCGCAGCATCCGCACGGCTCCGTTCCGGTATAGGCAAGCCTCCTGTTCGGGCAAGCTAGCGGCGATTTCCAGCATTCCCGAAGCGGCGCATGCTGCCGCCGAAGTGTCCTTCGGCTCCGTCTCCGCAGCAGGGACGCGAAAATCCCACGGCGGAACCCCGTCTTCCGGCAATGCCGCGAGAAAATAATGGGCGACGAGCTGCGCGGCGCGCAAATAGCGCTGTTCTCCCGTATAGCGGTAAGCGTTGGCCAGTCCGTATAGCGCCCATGCCTGACCGCGGCTCCATGCGGAATCGGGAGCGTAGCCTTGCCCTCCGAGCGCCTCGATGAACGCGCCGGTTTCCGGATCGAAACTGGCGATATGGCATACGGTGCCGTCCCCGCGCGCGAAACAGCGCAGAACGGTATCGGCGTGAGCCGTGGCAATATGCCGGAATCTAGGATCCCCGGTCTGCTCGGCCGCCCAGAAAAGGATCGATAAATTCATCATCGAATCGATGATGGACCACCCGCGCATCTCCTGATTCCACGCCCGCAGAAACTTACCCGCCGGATTGAAACGGCCCGCCAGAAAATTGGCGGCGGCAAGTCCCCTTCTGCAGCCGTCCTCGTCGTTCGTCAGTTTATATTTGATTACTGCGGTCGGCAAAAATTGAAAGCCGACATCATGATGCAAATTCGACGGCTTGACAAAGCATTGCTCGATTCGTTCGTCCCAGCCCCACGCCGCTTCCCGGTACGACTCGTCTTTCGTCATATCGTAGACGATCCACAATATGCCCGGCCAAAATCCGGAAGTCCACCAATCCAGCCGCATATCGTCATAAACGCCGTTAACGGTCGTATGCGGCGATTTATGCTGCAACTCGTTTTTCATCCCGTCGATCTTGCTTAATAACCGCTCCCATACCGATGACACCCAAGCTTCTTCCATTCGCGCGCTCCTCCTCTTCTATGATGGAATAACAGATTGATCGATATGCGAAGATTGTATGCGCTTTCCGTTATTTGTTCAAGGAAAAATATGGGTAATAGCGATTGAAGCATACTTTTGTGTGACGCTCCGCGCTGAACATATGAAAATATGAAAATTTTGTTGCCAAATCATAGAAAAAAAATAGGGAAAATGATATGTTATTATAGTGGGCAAAAATCGACAATAAACGGTGAAATTTGGTTAGATTGCGCCAATTTATGCGTACTTGCTTACGCTGGCGCAGAAAGGATTCGACATTCATGAAAAAACAATGGATTTCAAATAAAATAACGATCGTCGTCATGCGGGGCGCGCATCAATCGGTCAAACAAATCCATCTGCATAAGCTGCTGCTTGTCGCGGTACCGCTCCTGCTGGCGGCCGCTCTCGCGCTGCTCGCCTCCATGCTGTATGTGCGCACAGTGTCGCTCACGGCGCTGACCGCGGAAAAATCGGCGTTCGATACGACGCTGGCGCAGAAGGAAGAGGAGATCGACCGGCTGCAAAACGAAGTATTGCAATTGACGGCGCTGACCGACGAGGTGGAGCATCGCATGAACCGGATTGCGCAGATGGAATCCCAACTGCAGCAGTTCGTGAACGAATACGGGAATCCGAAAGAGTACGCCAAGTCGTCCGGCACAGTCCGGACGTCGACTTCGTCGCCGAACGTTTCGGCGTTATCGGGCGCATCGTCTTCGGCGGCCGGAGAATCGCCGTTGCCCGGTCTATCTCCGCTTGCCTCCCCTTGGGACGCGACGGACAACGTCGGCGGGGAATTCCGCGAAGCGACCAGCGCCGAAATCGTCGGCGTCGCCAAGGAAACGGGCGAACGTTTGCGGAATTTGCAAACGGCCCTTTCCTCGCTGGACGAGAAAGTTCCCGTCACGCTGCAGAAGGTGCTCAATATGGAAAGCCTGCTCAAAGGAATTCCAACGCAATGGCCGACCGAATCGACCCGGCTGACGTCCTTGTTCGGTTACCGCAAAGACCCGTTCAAGAAAAAAGCGGCATACCATTCCGGCATCGACATCGGCGGAACCACCGGAGACCCGATATACGCAGCGGCTGACGGTACGGTTACCGAAACCGGATTCAGCAACTCGCGCGGACGGTATATTGTCATCAAGCATCCATCCGGCTTAAGCACCCGATACTTCCATCTATACCAGATCGAAACCGAAGCGAACGCGAAAGTCTCGAAGGGAGACCGGATCGGGCAAATGGGCAGTTCCGGCCGCAGCACCGGCACGCATCTTCATTTCGAAGTGTTGGAGCAGGATACCCCGATCGATCCGCTGCCGTTTCTGGAGAGGCTTGCGGATATTGCGGCAACGGCCGATACGCATATGGAACATGAATGAGTTGAGACGGATACTAGAATAAATTCTATTGAAATTGAAGGAGGACGCTTCCGTGTTTAAAAGTTCGAAGCCTCAAGCGCAGCAGACCGATACGCTCATCGGTTACGGCACGCAAATCGAAGGGAAAATCGTGTGCGAAACGAATTTGCGCATCGAAGGCAATTTTACCGGAGAAATCGAATGCGCCCGCGATGTGACGATTGGAGAGAACGGCTCCGCCCATTCCAATATTTCTGCCGCCGACATCGTTATCGCCGGATTGGTTCATGGCAATATTCACGCAAAAGGCAAGCTGACGATCACGCCTACGGGCCGCTTGCACGGCAACTTCACCAGTGCGTCGGTCATTATCCACGAAGGCGCCCTCTTCGTCGGCGAAAGCAAAATGTCCGCACCCGGCGGCGAAGCGGACGCTGCGGGCAAGGCGCAGAAGCAGGCGGCCGCGGCGCGGGAGGAATAACAAGGACGTTCCCGGAGTGACAAGCGGTCCGAGCACAATTTATTGTGCCGGACCGCTCTCTTTTACATTACTTGCTAATCACAATTTTTTGGCCGGGGTAAATCAAATTCGGATTGCGAAGCTGATTCAACTCTTGCAGCTTGCGCCATGTCGTGCCATAGATTTTGGCGATTTTCGTAAGATTGTCCCCGGATTTGACGATGTATATTTCCGGAGCCCGCTCCGCTTTTTCTTCCGCAACAGGCTGATTTTCAACCGGTTTCGCTTCCGATTTCGGCTCTTCTGCCGGTTGCGACTTCGATTCTTCGACAGGCTTAGGATGAACCTCTTCCTTCGCCTTCTCTTCCGTTGCCGGTTGTGCCGCCTCCTGCTCTTGCGGCTCGGCCTTAATTCTGCCCTCCGCTTTAATTTTCACATCTCCCAATTTTTGAATATAGCTGATCAGCGCTTCATCCAATGCCGGATATTCGTTGGCGATCGGATAATCTTTGAACATCGTATATTCATCGCCGCCGGCAGCCATAAAGTCGTTCGTCGCCAGCAAATATTCGCGATTCGGATCGAGCGGTTTGCCTTGGATCGTAACCGAATGGACGCGCTGTCCTTCCGGCTGATCGACATCAATCTTGTACGTCATTCCCCCGACATGCGGGAACGCGCCTTTCACATCGGGATAAGCGGACGTTCCGACTTCCAACGCGGCCTTAATATCCGCTCCTTTGACCTTCTTCGTAATAATATAGTTGCCGAACGGCAATACGGTCGTTACATGCCCTTTCGTAATGTCGCCTTCCGGAATCGAAGCGCGGATACCGCCGCCGTTCGTCATGGACAATTCCGCGCCGGTAATGTCGATCATCGCATCCGTAATGAGGTTGCCCAAGTTCGTTTCTCCGGCCCGGACTTGCTCCCGCTCGCCGTCCAGCTTCACCGCCGTTTTGCCGATCACTTCGGCAAGAACTTTCTCTTGCGCTTTCTTGATCGAAGCGATCGTCTCAACGATTGCCGGATCCGGCTCGACGTCCGCTACTTCCTGTTTCGATATCAGCTTCGCTTTCTTATCCTTCAACTTATTGCCTTCGAAGGTAAGCTCTACGACGCCGAGATTTTTCGTATATTCCCCTGAACTGACGATTAACGTGCTATGATCGGCCTCCAAGCCTTCCACGAGCGTCGAATGGCTGTGCCCGTCCACGATCAAATCGATGCCCGGCGCTTCCTTCGCAACTTTAATGCTTGTGTCCGTGCTCGATTCGTCGATTCCCAAATGCGTGACCGCGATGATCATATCCACTTTGCCTTTGAGCTCGCTAACCATCGCCTTGGCCTCTTCGGCAGGATCCGTGAACGTCAAGCCTTCCACGTTCTTAGGATGCGTCTTGTATGTCGTTTCCGGCGTCGTCAAGCCGAAGATGCCGAGCTTGATGCCGTCGACTTCTTTAATAATATACGGCTTGAACAATCGCTCGCCGTTCTCGTACTTCACGTTCGCGCTGACGAGAGGGAAAACGATCATTTTCTCCAACTCTAGCAGTCTTTCGTACCCGTAGTTGAAGTCATGGTTGCCCGGTGCCATCGAATCGTAGCCGACTTTATTCAAAACTTGCGCTACGCTCTCCCCTTTGACAAGCGTTGCGAAGTTCGTTCCGTGCAACGTGTCGCCGGCATCCAGCAGCAGCGTATTCGGATTTTCCTTTTTATGCTTTTGGACCAGTGTAGAGATTTTCGCAAAACCCATGCCGTCTTGCTCCGATTCTTCCACTCTCGAATGCGTGTCGTTTGTATGCAGAATCGTAATCTTTTTCGTTGCCGCGCCCGTTGTTTCCGCAAATGCGAAAGCGGAGAACGTCGAGAAAACAAGTCCGAAGGCTAAGAAAAACGTTGCACTAACTTTCATCAACTTTTTCAACACACTACACCCCACGATTTAATAGTTTTCTTACTCATTCTACCAGGCTAGTATTAAAGGAATGTTAACGAATCACCTCCGATTGTAAAATTTGCCTCAATCTTCGGCTCTCTTCTTCCGAGATGATGAAATACGGGTATGTAAGCGTTTGCCGATAGTTATATTGTAACCCTCTAACGGCACGATATCTAGCATTACTTTTCTCCTATTGTTAGAAGGTACGGCATACTGTCTGGCGGCGATGCGGCAGCGCCTGCGGAACAAGCCGCCGTCGTTTACCCCGAAACGACAAGCGGCTGATCGCGGGAAGAACGGACGGATACCGTCCCTTTGGAAGAGAAATGCTGTAACAAGGAAGCTCTGGAGTGAATGAGCATCAGCGGCACGAGTTTTTCCGCTTTGGCATCGATTCTGCTTTGTCCGTCCGGATGCAGCACTTTCAATAAAAAACGAAGATATACGGTAGACAATCGATAGAATAAATTCGACTCCATGGCCCGTATTTCAAAACCTAGCCCATGGGTAATGCCGCGGTGAAGCAGCGTCACGCCGGTCAAGGCTTTCACCTTCACCATTTCCGGCATCGTCTCGAGCGCGGCGCTAATTTCCCGCAACGATTCCTTCGTCATACGCGCCGTAATTAACGCCGCGCGCCGCGCGCCGACCGTCCGCAGCAGCTGCAACACTTTTTCGTTGTCCAGATGAAGCTCTCCGATCCAATCTCCTCTGCGGACAAAAGTGCCGTCCCCGCACTCGAGACTCTTCCCTTGATGCCTTCTTACAAACACTTTGCAAATCCCGTATTGCGACATATGCGAGCTGCGCAAACGCGATATAAGCCCAAACCCCTTCTCCCAAACGATCCAGCCGGATTGAATCAGCTTCTTGCCAAATGTCACGGACATTCCTTTACACGTCTCCTTTAATTTGGAATAATAGATTCCTTTATTAAGTTAGACTGTGTAAAAATGAATTTCCCTTCAAAACGACTGTTTTGAAGAATAAAACGGGAATTTTCGGACTTAACAATGAATTTCCATGCACCTTACCCATGCGCATAGGGGTTTCACATGCAGCTATTATAGTGCCTCTGCTCCAACTCCCATTGGAAAATGTCCAACGGAAATTGCCGATTTTCGTTCCAAGCGGCCTTCTATTGGAAATTGTCCAGCGGATTCCCCTCATTTTTCATGTTTTAGCCGTTTTTCGAAGATTTCATTGGATCATTTCCAATGAAGAGGTTTCATTCCGGTGCAGAACGGGGAATTCATTGGATAAAATCCAATGAACCGGCGCAGCCCTATTAGCGTTCCGTTAAACTTTTTCATCCTTTCGCGCAGATCAAGCGTTTTTTGGGCCCTCTGTGAAAATCCCCCTCGTTCAGAAGTTCAGAAAAATTGAACTTGTCCGGGGACACTATCGGTTATTCGACACCATTATGCCTCTTCAGAATATCACGTCCTAAACGCCTTTATGAGACTAGATTTGTCGTGTTGGACACACCATTTAAGTCTGCTGAGCGAAGGGGATTTCGACAAAAGGGAGTGCTGTCCGTAGATCTGTGAACGAATCGTTGAATGTGTCCGCAACCATCTTGCCGCTAAGTGTAAAGGGCAGCAAAATCGCTCAATGCAACGCTAGTCAATAAAACGTCTTATACCGAATTATATTTCACAGGTTCGCGGACACACGAGACGCTATTTGCTGCAATTGGCCCGATTTGGGACCGTTCGCGGATACACAGTACGCTATTCGCGTTACACATGCAAAATTAAGCACTCCATCGAACGAATAAAGGATCTACGGTCCGCGAAAACGGCGAATCAGAGGGTTCGGAGCGCAATAAGGGACGTACGGTCCGTTCGTAACCAGCAACCGCTCGTTGCCGTGCAAAGGCCTTCGAAGTCCTCAATTTCCGCAAATTTGCAGCGCCGTCTTGATATAGACGCGCGTCGCCGCTTCCAATTGCGACAACTCGATATATTCGTCATTGGAATGAGCTTGCGCGACATTGCCCGGACCGCACACGACGCTTTCCATTTGCCCGTAATTCGACAGAATCGCCGCGTCCGTCCAGAAATGAACCCCGATCGCGGCATGGTTCCGTCCCGTCTCTTCCCGGCAAGCGTCGGACAACGCTTGAACGAGCGGGGAGTCCGGATTACTCTCCAACGCATCGTGAGGCACATCCTTCGTGATCGGCATTCGGCGGATCGACACCTTTACATGATCCTCCGCCTGTTTGACCTCTTCCAGCAGCGACAGCATCTCTTGAAAGACTTGCTCTCTGTTTTCGCCCGGGATATACCTCCGCTCCAATCTGACTACGCAGCAATCCGGCACGATCGTGGGCCGTTTGCCGCCGCGTATTTCACCAATATTCACGGTAGAATGTCCAAGCAAAGGGTGCGCGCGTCTTGCCAATTCCGGAATATAGGTTTCCCTGACCTTCTGGATGAACCGGTTGGCATGATAAATGGCATTGATTCCCGCATCCGGATTGCTGCCGTGCGCAGCCAAGCCTTCGAATTGAATCTCGAACCACTCGACGCCTTTATGAGCCACCGCGATATCCATCATTGTAGGTTCGCCGACGACGGCATAATCGGCTCGGACGCCTTGGTTCACCATATGCCATGCGCCGGCGCTGCCGCTTTCCTCCCCGATCACGCCGGTAAAGATAAGATCGCCGCGCAGCCGGATTTGCGAACGCCGCACAGCGATCAACGCGCTGGCCATCGCGGCGATCGCGCCGAGCATATCGACGGCTCCTCTGCCGTACAGCTTGCCGTTCCGAACGGCCGGCCGCAAGGCGTCCGGCATATCGTAAGGAGGGATCGTGTCGATATGGCCGTTCAACATTAAACTTTTGCCGCCCCCCGTCCCCTGCAAGCGCGCGATTACGTTCGAGCGGCCGTCCGACACTTCCTGAAGCTCGACATCGATCCCTTCCTCGCGAAATAACCTATATAAAAATTCCCCGATCGCTTTTTCCTGCCCGGGACAATCTTCGTGGCCGGGAATGCGAATGAGCCGTTCAAGCAAATCTATCGTTTCTTGCGGACGAATTAGTTGAACCGGATTGGTATGCATCTTGTCCTCCCATTACAAACGAACGATCGTTTTGTCTTGGCCGGAACGAACGATCGCATCGGCGATTTTCAAAGCTTCCACCGAATGAAGCAAGGGCGCGACCCGGGATTCTTCCCCCTTCCGCACCTGATACGTAAAATGCTGCAATTCGGCCCGAATCGCTCCGCCGATTCCGTCATGCTCGGTCGGCCAAAGCACATAGTCCGGCACTTGAATCTCCTCGTCGGACCATAAGGATAGCCCCGTGTTAAGCGTCCCGAATTGCGTCGATCCCTTCGTACCCACGATCTCCATGTGGGCGTCGATCGTGCCGTCCAATTCCAGCGTTTACGTCAAGTTGCGCGGACCTTTGCGCGGGACAAGCCATGCCGATTCGAGCGTAGCGACAATGCCGTTGGCAAACGTCAACGTTGCCGTGAACAGATCCGGGTATCGATTCCCGCTCAAGCTTCGCTCCACGGCGTAAACCTCTTGGCAAGCGCTGTCCGCGAACCATAAAATCAAATCGAGATCGTGAATGCCCGATTCGTAGACGGGATGAACTCTTTTCCCGAAGCTTTGAAACCAGTCCCGGCTAAAATCCCGTTTGGCGCGAATATGCCCGATCTCTCCCAGAGCGCCCGCCTCAATCGATTTTTTCATCATGTAGTACGGCTGCGCAAAGCGGCTAATATTGCCTACCATGACTTGCTTGCCGCGCTCGCGGGACAATTGATAGATTCGTTCGGCATCCCGTACGGTGGTAGCGATCGGCTTCTCGATAAAGACATGTTTGCCGTGTTCCAACGCTTGAATGGCAAAAGTGCCGTGCGTGCTTTCGTCGGACACGATGTCGATGACATCGAGGTCGGACTTCATCATCTCTTCCGGATTTCGATAGGTATGGGGAATGCCGTATTTCTCGGACACCTGCTGCAATAAATCTTCGTTTAAGTCGGAGATCGCGACGACCTCGCAATTCGGCAGCTGCTGCAATACGTGCAGATGCAGCCTGCCGAAGCGGCCGACTCCCAATATTCCGATGCGAATTTTATCCATGTCTGCCCTTCCTCCATTTCTCTGGTCTATATGTTCCACTCTGCCATCCGTTCCCATCTTACACGCCTAACAAATCCGCCAAAGCCCCAGCCCGATTCGGAATGAGCGGGGCGTTCATTTCCGTTTGCACCTGCGTCATGTCCTTCAGGCCGTGCCCGGTCAGAACGGCAACGACGACGGAATCCGGCTTGACTCTGCCGGCTTTCACGCTATGGACAAGCTCGGCGATGCTGACGGCGGAAGAAGGCTCCACGAACATCCCCTCGTCTTGAGCAAGCCAGCTCTGGGCGGCGCGTATCTCTTCGTCCGAAACGCAGTTAGCGAACCCGCCCGAACGAAGAATCGTTTCCAACGTGTACGTCCCGTCCTTGGCATATCCGTGGAGGCCGTCGCAAATTCCTCCGGCAATCGTCCGCGGAGACGGATCGGATTGCACCTGGTCTCTTCCTTCCAAATAGGCGCGGGCGATCGGACTGCAGCCCTCGGCTTGAATTCCCGCCATTCGCGGCAACGCTCCGGTTACGCCCAACCTCTTCAATTCTTCATAGCCGTTGAATATGCCGACAAGGAGCGGTCCCGCTCCGATCGGAACATAGATGACATCCGGCACGTTCTTCAATTGGCGATGCAATTCGAAGGCGACGTTCTTGTCCCCTTCCACCGTATAAGGATTAATAAAGGTAGAAGTCACGTTAAACATGTTATATTTCTCGCCGATTTCCTTCGCCACCGCAAAGGAATTGCTGTACGGACCTTCAACTTTGACGACGCGGGCGCCGTAAGCCAAAGATTGCTTTACTTTCTCTTGCGGCGTGGATTCGGGAACGAGCACGACGGCTTCCAAGCCGGCTCTGGCGGCAAAGGCGGATGTCGCCGCCGCGCCGTTGCCGCTGGATGCGACGATGATACGGTCGTAGCCGAACTTCACGGCCATCGAGACGCCCATCGAGACCGGGCGATCCTTGAATGCCCCGCTTGGATTGGCGAACTCGCATTTAAGGAAGAGATGCCGCAGGCCAAGCCGTTTGGCCAGGCGATCGGCTCTCACCAGAGGCGTATTGCCTTCCCCGATCGACACTCTCTCCGCTGCGGGCAGCGGAAGCAAGTCTTCCGTGTCTACGCCGCTTTCCGCCCACTTTATGCCGATTCGTTCATAATCGTAATCCGCTTTCAAGATGGAACCGCATTGTTTGCACTCGTATAGCGGCTCCAACGGATAGGCTGTTTCACAAGACGTGCAACGCAATCCTCGAATCATAAACGCCCTCCTTCATTAGATTCGCAATGTTGTAAAAGCTCCAACGCCAGCGCGATATAGATTTGGGAAGCATCGGTCAATTCTTGTACGTCGACCCATTCGTCTTCCGTATGCGCCCGATGCAAACTGCCCGGCCCCATAACGAGCGTTGGAATTCCTCTGGCCACGGAGAAAAAAGGAGCCTCCGTCGTCGCCAGGAAGGGCTTGATCCGCTTGCGCTCGTTCGTAATTTCCGTTGCGATTCGAAGCGCGGTTTGCGCGAGCGGATGATGCTCCTCAAGCGAATGAGGAGGCAAATACAAATACTGTTCCAAGCGCACGTCGAATCCTTCCCGGGCGGAAATTTCCCTCGCCGTACGTTCGATTTCCCCGTATATTTCTTCCTCCGATTCCCCGGGCAGCACGCGGCGGTCGATTTCGATCTGCGCGTGGCTCGGTACGATATTCGGCGCGGTGCCCCCATGGATCTGCGCCACCGTCAATGAAGCGGAACCGAGCATTTCATGCTTGCGCCGCTTCACTTCATTTCCCAGCAGTTCCAAGCCGATAATCAGCTTGGCCATTTTATAAATGGCATTATCCGGACGTTCCACCACAGACGTATGTCCGGATATGCCGTACGTATCAAGGCGGTATCGTCCGTCCCCTTTATGGCAAATACATGCGTCCAGATCGGTCGGTTCGCCGATCACCGCATAATCGGCCGTAAATTCCTCCCGCATGAAATGTTTCATGCCCAGATTGGAACGCTCTTCATCGACGTTAAAAAATAAGATCAGCTTCCCATGAAACGGAACGCCCGAACGTTTCAATACGATCGCCGCATACAGCATCGCCGCCACGCCCGATTTCATGTCCGAGGCCCCTCTGCCGTACAATTTCCCGTCTTCCACCAACCCGTCAAACGGCGGCTTGGTCCAATACGGACCGGCGGGAACGACGTCCAAGTGACCGTTGTATACCAATACAGGTCCGGGCAATTCCCCTTCTATGGCAGCCATAAGATTGGGCCTTCCCGCAGCAGCCCACGACAATTCGGCGGAAATTCCGTTTTCCTCCAGAATGCTCTTGATACATAGAGCGACGCTTTCTTCCGTACCGGAAGGATTCTCGCTTGGCATTTGTATGAGACGCTGCGCGATACCCAATAGTTCGCCGGAATTGAAATAAGATGCCGCCCGCTCGTCCATTTCCGTTCCCCTCTCTCCAAATTGCCGTAAACATGCCCCGACGGGCATGTTTACGGTCAACAACGATATTAAGCTTGTCTGGCGCCCAGTTTATGCTGCGCTGCTCTTAACAACGAGTCCATGGCCAAGGCAATGACGATGATCATTCCTTTGAAAAAATCCAGGCTGGAGGCGCCGATGCCAAAGACGGACATGGCGTGCGTAATAAGGCTAATAATGATCGCCCCTACCAACGTGCCGGCAATGGACCCTCGGCCGCCGAATATGCTTGTTCCTCCGATAACGGTCGCCGTAATGGCATCCAGCATCAAATTGACGCCCCCGATGTTAGGCGAGACGATCGAAGCGCGGGATACGAGCAGAATCGCGGTGATCGCCGTACAGACGCCGCTGAAGATGTAAACGAACAATTGCTGTCTGACAATGGGAACGCCGGACGATCTGGAAGACTCCAAGCTGCTGCCGATGCCGTACGTTCTTAATCCGAAGCTCGTTTGTTTAATGAGCAAAGCCGCGGCCACAATTAACACCGCCGTCACAATCGCAATATTCGGCACCCCAGCGGTCGCTCCGACCCCTATCTTCTTCAGTACGGGATCGGTCACGATCAATACGCCGCCGGTAGCGAGCAATAAGGTGGCGCCCTGCACTAACGTCATGGAACCGAGCGTGACAATAAACGCTTGTATCTTCAACATTCCGACGAAAAAACCGTTGAACAATCCGATGACGACTCCCACCATCAACGTGATGATGATCGCGCTGAACAAGGATCCGCCGTTCGTCAGCACCAATCCGACAACGACGGCGCATAACCCGACGCCGTAACCCGCCGACAGGTCAATGCCGCCCGAGATCAATACGATCATGGCGCCTAAAGCCAAAATCGCGATCGGCGCGGCCTGGACCAATATTTGCAGCAGATTCGGACCGGTAATAATTCGGTCGTCTACGAACGCAAAAACGCATAACAATACAATCAGCAGAATGACCGGGGCAAATTGCAATATACGGCTCCATGAGAGATGCTTCTTCGCGTTCATCGGTTTCCTTCTCCCGAGAGCGTAACGATGACGGTTCGTATTTCGCTCATCTCTTCAATGGACCATTTCCCGCCGCTGCGGCCGTACCCGCTCGGGCTTCCGGACGTGCCGCCCGCCGGTATTTGCGTCTCCCAGTAGTTGCCCGCTTCGTTGACATGAACGAAACCGAAATTCAATTCCTCCGCCATGCTCATCGCCCTGCCCACATTGTCGGAAAATATGGCGGCAGAGAGACGGTAAGGGCTGGAAGCAATCAAGCTGGGGAGTTCGGATTCATCCTGAAAGCGGATGAGCGGAATGACCGGGCCGAACGTCTCATCGGTGTTGATAAGAGCGTCGACGGACACATGGTCCACTACGGTCGGCTCCACATACAGCGCGGTAGGCCGGTCCGCTTGGATGTTCCCGCCGGCGATCACCTTCGCGCCTTTGCGAACGGCATCCTCCACTTGAGCGACTACCTTCTCCGCCACGATTCGATTATGGACCGGTCCCATCGTCGTGCCGGGATCGAACGGATCGCCCAGCGTCACGGCGGCCGTTTTCGCTTTAAGCAATTCGGCAAGCTTGTCGGCGACCGCCTCATGTACGAGCACCCGTTCCGTGGAAGTGCAAATCTGCCCCGCATTGGCAAAGCTGCCGCGAATTAACGCATCCGATGCCTTCTCCAAATCGGCGTCCGCCAGTACGATGGAAGGCCCGTTTCCGCCAAGCTCCAACAAGCATGGCTTCGCCTTGGCTCTCGCAGCGATCGTATTGCCGGTAGGCGTGCTTCCGGTAAAAGCGACGGCGCTCGTTAATTCATGCACGACGACCGCATCTCCGACAACGGCTCCTTCCCCGATGACAAGGTTGACATACCCTTTCGGCACGCCCGCTTCTTCCAGGCACCGCATGAACCGGCTTGCCACAGCCGCCGTCGAAGGGGCCGGAATCCATACGATCGTGTTCCCGGCCGCCAAGCCGGGAGCGAGATAATAAGCGCTCGCGCAGCCGATGGGGAAATTCCAAGGCGTAATGACGCCGTATACTCCTCTGGGGCGGCGATAGGCAAACGCCCGTTTGTTCGGGTCGCGGAGCGGAATAATCTCCGAGTTCATCCATTTGATTTGTTCCGCGGCTTCCCGGAAAGAGGTGATGCAAGCTTCCACTTCGCCAAGCGCCTCGGTATGATACGGCTTGCCGTGCTCCATGCTCAGCACTTTCGCCAATTCCTCTTTGTTAGCGGCAATTGCATCCGCGATCCGCTGGCATAATTCCGCCCGCTCAAATACCGTCATGGCGGCCAAGGAAGGGGCCGCGCGGTGCGCGGCGCGAACGGCCCGGTCCGCATCTTCTCTCGTTCCCGTCGGAATCGTGCCGATTGTCTCGCCCGTCGCCGGGCTAATCACATCTTTCACATGTTTGCCATCGCCGGAGTACCATGCTCCGTCGATGTACATCGGATACATCATGATGTCGCCCTCCTTATGTTATAGTGCCTCCACATCCACGATTTTCCCGGTTTCCACCGATTTGAGAATCGCATCGTTCACGGCGACCGCTTGCATCGCTTCCCGCACGGAAATGATAAAATCTTTGCCGTCGCGGACGGAAGTTACGAAATGGAGCACTTCATCCTTGAGATCGCCGGTAATTCTGCCATGCACCTCCGGCCAGTGCAGACCGTCCGGAATGACGACCGCATCGCGGTTAATGACGGTTAAGCCGTGATCGGACGTATCGATTTGCAGCACGCCTTTCGTTCCGACAATTTCCAGCGAAGCGTTAATGCCGGAAGGCATGTATTCGGGCATCGCCCAACTGATGCCGATATTGCCGATCGCTCCGTCCTCATACAGGAAATTCGCGAAGATGGCATCCTCGGAGGAGACGCCGTGCGAAGGCATAATTTTGGAGACGGATCTGGCGAAGACGCTCTTTACCTTTTTGCCTGTTACCCACTGCATGGCATCCACATCGTGAATCCCCAGGTAAAAACAAACGGAGCTCGTGCCTCTCATGCGAATGCCCACTTCCTGAAAGGAAAAACGTTTGGCGTGGGCATGAACCAAATCGCCGATTTTTCCGCTTCTTACCGCCTCGGCCGCCGTCGCGTAACGAGGGTCGAAACGCATAATATGCGCCACCATTAACCGGCCGCCGCCTTTTTCCGCCGCTTCGGCGATTTGTCTCGCCCCTTCGAGCGTGTCGGCCATCGGTTTTTCCAGCAATACGGCTTTGCCCGCCATTAAAAGTTTCGAGGCGGCTTCCACGTGCAGCCTGTCCGGCAGCGCAACGGTATAAGCTTCGATCGATTCGTCCTTTAACGCTTCCTCCACGCTCGATATATATCGAACCCCGTATTGGCCGGCAACCGCTTCGCCCGCCGCTTTATTCAAATCGACAATCGCAACCAGTTCGGCCGAATCGCATTCCGCCACCGTACGCGCATGCATTTGTCCCATAACTCCCGCTCCGACAATCGCCATTTTCAATCTTCTCATTTCAAAACACTCCTTTTGTCTATTGTGTTCGCTCATTTTGCATTATCCCGTACGATTCATGCCCAGCGCATAGTTCATCACTTCGTTCTCGGCAGCTCCATGCGCCAATTCGCCAACCGTTCGTCCTTCATGCATCACGATAATGCGATCGGCGACGTTCAACGCCTCCGGCAGTTCGGAAGATACCATTAAGATCGCGACGCCTTGCGCTTTGAGCTCGGCGATGATCTGATGAATTTCCGATTTCGCCCCAACGTCAACGCCCCTGGTCGGATCGTCAAGCAGTAAAATCTTCGGCTGCGTCACCAGCCACTTGCCCAACACGACCTTTTGCTGATTGCCGCCGGAAAGGAATATCGTGTTCTTGTCCGGGTCGGCCGGTCTCACATTCAACTTGTCCATCATGTTATGGACGAGCGATATTTCTTCTTTCATCGGAATAAAGCCGAACTTATTGTTTCTTCTAAGCCATGACAAGCTTATATTATGACGAACGGAGAGCATCGGCACAAAGCCGGCTTCATGGCGGTCTTCCGGTACGAAGGCAAGCCCCATGCCGCTCATCGTTTGCGGAGTCGGCCGCTTCACTTCTTGTCCGAATACGGCAAGTTTGCCGTGCTTGATGGGCGATAATCCGAATATCGCTTCCAGCACCTCGCTTCTTCCCGCGCCGATCAACCCTGCCAGCACGACGACTTCGCCCTGCCGCACTTGGAAAGACGCATTTTTTAACAAACCGCCGTCGGATAAACCGTCAACCTGAATCGCAATGTCTCCCGGCTTCGCTTCGCGATATGGGAAGATGCTTTCAATGTTGCGCCCTACCATCATATTGATCAGCGCATTTTCTTCCGTTTCCGGAAGCTCCGCATTCCCCACATGCTTCCCGTCGCGCAGCACGACGGCACGATTGCAAAGTTGATACAACTCTTCCATTTTATGGGATATATAAAGAATCGCCACATTCTTGGCCGTCAGTTCCCGGATTAATTCATACAACTTCTCGCTTTCGCTCCGGGAAAGGGAAGACGTCGGTTCATCCATAATAATCAGCCACGGGTTGCCCAGTGTCGCCTTCACCACTTCAATGAGCTGGCATTGCCCTACCGTCAATTGTCCGATTTTCGTTTCCGGCTTTAGGCCGATGCGAAACTCTTCCAACAGCTTCTTGGTGATTCGTTTCATGCGCGTTCTTCGCAGGAAGCCGGTCACTGTCTCTTCGCGGCCGATGAACAGATTTTCATAGATCGTTAATTCCGGAACGAGGCTGTAATGCTGATGAATAACGCCGATGCCGGCATCTCTCGCCTCCTTCGGATTACGCAGTTCGATCGGCTCGCCGTCCAATTCCAGCGTCCCTTCTTCCGGTGTAATGACGCCGGACAAAATTTTCACCAACGTCGATTTGCCGGCACCGTTCTCGCCGACAAGCGATACCACTTCTCCGGACGATACCTCGAAATTGACTTGCTGCAATGCGCGAACGCCGGAATATAGCTTGCCGATATTGTTCAAGCGCAGCGTATGGTTCTCCCTGCGCGCGCGTTGTCCTTCACCCCCCGCCGCATGGGAGATCGGCTGCAGCCTGTGGATTCTCCCGCCGGATATTCGGAACGACTTCAGCAGATCCGGTTGGTATAAGAGAACGGACAGCAAGATCATTCCGCCGGTTACGATATAGGTAATCTCCTGCGCAATTCCGAAAAAGGACAGGCCTGTTCGGATGATTGTCACCAAGATCGTTCCGAAAAACGTCCCCAGCACGCTGCCCACTCCGCCGCTCAATAGCGTCCCGCCGATGACCACCGCGGTAATGACGTCAAACTCCAGGCCGAATCCGCCTAACGGCTGGGCCGACTGTACCCGCCCGATCAGCAGGATCGCCGCCAAACCGCTGAACCCGCCGGCCATCGCATAGGTGAGAAACTGGATCCGTTTGCCGTTCACCGCCGAGGCGCGGGTCGCTTCGGCATTGCCGCCGACCGCATAAATATAGCGGCCGAGGATCGTACGGTTAAATACGAGCCACCAAACGATCAAGAACAGAATAATCAGAAAGATCGATACAGGCACAGGTCCGACGGTAGCCGAGCCGAGCCAAATCATGACGGGATCGTTGATCTGAATGCTGGAAGCGTTCGACAGGCTGAGCGCCGCCCCGCGGCACATCGCCATCGTCCCGAATGTGGCGATAAACGGGCTAATGTTCAAGCCTGTGACCAAAAAGCCGTTCAATATGCCGACGCCGATTCCAACCGCGATTGTGATCAGAAGGCTAAGAAACGACGGCAGCCCGCTTTGAAGGGCGATTCCGCCGACAATTCCCGCTAAAGCCAGAGATGAACCGACCGACAGGTCGATTCCTCTGGCTAGAATAACAGCGGTCATGGCAAACGCGATTAAAGCCGTGATTGCCATTTGATGCCCCATATTGATGAAATTCCCGAAGGAGATGAAATGGGGCAGCGTACTGCCGAATAATATAAGGAGCAACACACTCGTTCCGATTAACGTAATATTAATTCTGCCGGAACGGTTCCTGAACAGCAGCGCGATTCGATGGACCGAATTGTTCCCGTTCAAATTAGCCTTTGCCGGAATCATTGGCCGCTAATCCTCTCATCGGGTTGGTTCGGGCCTAATTCTTCGGTGTATCCGGTTGCAATAACGGTCGCCGTCTGCGGCGTAATGTGACGGAATTCCATCCCTTTGCTCTTCAAATTCAATGCCATGTCGTCCGTCATAATAAAGTGGGTCGGCATGAAAAGGTCGGTTGGGAATTTCGAGCCTTTGGCAATGCGCGCTCCTGCCGCAACGTTCCAGTACCCTACGCGCGCGGATCCGGTAAGCACGTCGATAATCATGGAACCGTTCTCAAAAAACGGATGCATCTCGACATCGCCGTCAATTCCTCCGTAAATCAGCTGCTTCCCTTTCGCTTCGGCAGCTGACATCGCCCCAAGCGCAAGCGGATCGGTGATGACCGCAATGCCCTTCAAATCCGGATAGTTGTTCAGCCATGTTTCCGTAATGCGCTGCGCTTGCGCAGGATCGAAGCTAGTCGGCTGCACGCCTACAATTTCAACATCCGGAAATTCTTTCTGAATGACATCTTTAAAGCCTTTCTCCCGCGTATCGGATACGAAATTGCCCGCCGCCCCGGTTAACAAGGCGATTTGCCCTTTGCCGTCCATGGCGGTCGCCATCGCTCTGGCAATCATGCCCATATTCTCGTAATCGGGATATAATGTGTTATGATTTTGTTTGCCCTCTACTTTATTTCCCATTGTAATAACCGGAATGCCGGCTTCTCCCGCTTTGTCGATGACCGGAATCAATCCTTTGGCATCCATCGGATCAATTAAGATCACATCGACTTTTTGTTGAATGAAATTTTCAATAATCGAGATTTGCTTTTCCAACGAGCCGTCGGCGCTTTGCCAAATCGCTTCTACGCCGTAATCTTTAGCGGCCGCATCTCCGCCTTCTTTCATCCGTACGAAAAACGCATTTTTCAAATCGATAACGGCAATTCCTAATTTCGGTTTATTCGAATCGTTCGACGCGGGAGCGGAGCCGCCGCTTCCTTGCGTTGTATTGCCGGAGCCGCTCGATCCGCAAGCCGACAAGACGATAAGGACGATTGCAATCATGATTGAACCTATCATTTTCGTTGTTCTCTTTTTCATTTTTATGTCCCCTCCTGATTTCACAATAACCATCAAATATTCTGAATATTCTGAATATTATTCATACATCACCCCCGATCAAAATGAAGATCGCTTCCTTGGCTTCGCCGAAATGAATTAATCGCTTTCAATTTCTACGATCATTTCGATCTCTACCGGCGTATTGAACGGAAGTTCATTGCTGGATACCGCGGATCTTGCATGCTTGCCCTTCTCCCCGAATACTTCTTCCAGAAACTCGGAGGCGCCGTTGATGACATACGGTTGATCGGCGAATTCTTCTGCCGAATTGACGAAACCTAACAATTTCACGACTTGTTTAATTTTATCCAGATTGCCGATATGTTGTTTGAGGACGGCTAAACAATTGATGGCGGTTATTCTCGCCGCATCTTGAGCTTGTTCGATCGTTAACTCTTTCCCTACTTTGCCTTCATATTTCAGTACTCCGTCAATCCGGCAGTCTTGTCCGGACGTATAGACGAGTGTTCCTACGGTTTTCGCCGGAACATATTTGAACCGGGGTTTCGGAGCTTCGGGCAGTACGACACCCAACTCCAATAATCTTGCTTCAATGCTTGACATGTTATTCACTCCGTTTCTAAGATGTATCTTCCTTCGTATGCGCTTTCATTACAAATTTATTTTAATTAATACAAAAAAATTTGTCAATATACCAAAAAAAATTTGTAAATACTTTTTATATATTTGCCGGCAAAGCCAACCGTTCAAAAGCCATATGCGCTTTCTCGATATGTTTCCAGCTTTCGCGCAGCAAGAACGGGCCATGGCCGGGAAACAATTGATCGACGCGCAGGGCATGCAGTTTCGCGACGGTTTGGGCATATGCCTGGATCGAGCAGTCCCAAATATTTTGCAAACTGATTTTTCCGCCGGAAAAGACGGAATCGCCGGAAAATAAGCGGACCGTACCGCCATCAATCCATAAATAAGAAACATGGCCCCGGGAATGCCCGGGCGTTTCAATGACTTGAAAGACTGCGTCCCCAATGTTCAACTTATCGTTATCGCCTACGGCATCGTCGACCGTGCAAGGCGGAAACCGAAAATGTTCGGGATAGATGCCGGCACGCTTCGCCGGGCCAATGCTGAGCTTGTCCTCGTCGGCGTTCTCAAGCCATGCCTTCGCCTCTTGCGGACATACGACGCGCATCCCGAACGCATCGCGGAAAAACGCCGCTCCCGCGGCGTGGTCTCCGTGAGCGTGAGTCAACAGCAGATGGGATACTTTCTTCATATCGACGCCCGCCGATTCGATGTTGCGGACGATGCGTTCCGGCTCCACCCCCGAACCGGCGTCGATCATAACAAACTCGGTGTGACAATCGATCAAATACATATTGCAATCCAGCGCATGACTCAACATCGTCCCGGTCTCTCCGCTGCCTATGAGCATGATACGGTCTGCAATTCGCATAAGCGCGCTCCCTTCGCCAATCGTTTTAACGTATATTCATGCATATCGTTTTCAAATCGGACATTTCCATAATCGAATACTTTCCGCCTACTCTGCCGAGTCCGCTCGATTTCCCGGCCACTCCGCCGAATGGAATATGGGGCTCCCAATAATTGCTGTTTTCATTAATATTGACAATGCCTGCGCGCAGTTTTTCCGCAAAATACATGGAATCCCTCAGACTGTTCGTATAGACGGCGTTCACTAGCCCCCATTGATTGCGCCCCGCAATATCCAGCGCTTCTTCATGCGAATCGAACGGCATGATCGGCGCGACGGGACCGAAGGTCTCCTCCGCGTTATATAGGCATTCCGGCGTTACATCGGCGACGACGGTCGGTTGAAAATACAATCCGCCGGGAAATTCCTGCGCAACCGCTCCGCCGGTAAGGATATTCGCCCCTCGCTTGCGTCCGTCCTCCGCATGGAGAACGTTTTTCTCCACAACCGGATAATTGTTTAACGGTCCCATCGTTGTAGCCCGCTCGAACGGGTCTCCCAGCTTAATTTGCCGCGCCTGTTCCACCATTTTGCCCACAAACGAATCGTAGACGTCCCGATGCGCTAAAATTCTTTCCGTCGAAGAACAGACCTGGCCGGCATTGGAGAAACAAGCGGCCGCGATCGACTTCGCCGCATAGTCGATATCCGCATCCTTCAATACGATGGTCGGGCCGTTGCCGCCAAGCTCCAGCAGCAACGGTTTGCCGGCTCCCCGGATCGCGATTTGCTTGCCGGTTGCCGAACTGCCCGTAAAACCGATCGCATCGGTTCCAGGATTGGACACAATCTCATCCCCGACAACGTCCCCCCTGCCGGTTACCAAATTGACGACGCCCCTCGGCATCCCCGCTTCCTCGAAGCATTCCATCAGCTTCACGGCGCAGATCGAAGTCGTCGGCGCGGGCACCCAAACGATCGTGTTGCCTGCGGCCAGTCCGGCCGACAAATATTCGGTAGGAATCATAAACGGAAAATTCCATGGCGTGATGACGGCATACACGCCTTTCGGCTGTCTGATGCTAAATACGCGTTTGTTTCTGTCCTCAACCGGTATGACCGGCGTTTCCAGCCATTTGATCTGTTCGGCGGCTTCCAGATAGGTTTTTGCCATGTTAGCGATTTCATAAACAGATTCGGAATAATATGGCTTACCTTGATCCAATGTCAAAATATACGCAAGCTCATCTTTCCTTTTCTCAATGACGGCGGCGACCCGCTTCAACAGCTCCGACCGCTCCCAAACGGATACGTCCCTGAAGCTTTCCGCGGCCCGCCGAGCCGCATGGATCGCCTTAACCGCATCGTTTCTCGAACCTTCGGGAATTCTTCCGATCGTTTCTCCGCTTGCGGGACTGTACGTGCTGAAATATTTCCCGCCTTCAGCCTCAACCCACTTGCCGTCAATATACATCAGATAATCTTTTGCCGCCTCATGCCGAATTTCCTTTGAATTCATAAACGCATCCTCCCTCAACGGAAAAAATGATTCATGCGCGAAAACTTTACAGCAAGTTACTTTCTTTCCCCAGCCGAATTTCCTCCAAGTAATTGTAAATCGTAAATTTGGACATATCCAGAAACATAGCGACGCGGTCCATGGACCTTTTTACGGTGAATACCCCCTTTTCATCCAAAAATTTCAACACTTTCATCTTGTCTTCCTTCTGCATAAACGGAACGGGCTTGCCTGCCATCGATACGGCGTCTTCAAGCAGCTTCTCGATCACCTCGTTAATGTCGCCGGCGAACGTCTCTTCCACTTTTTTATCCGTCTTGATGAAATCGTTAATCACATTGGATACTAGCATGAAGTCGGTAATATTATAATTTATGCAGATAGAGCCTAGTATTTGCCCGGCTTCGTCACGCAAATAGATCGAAGAAGATCTTAACACCTTACCGTCTTTGGTCGTCGACATGTAATTCAGGAGATTGCCTTCCTCCGGCGGTTTACGGTACACCTCCAGTCCGAGATTCGTGCTGGAGTCTCCCACCTTTCTCCCCGTAATGTGACCGTTTTCAATTGCCACGATGGATTGTTCGAGTTTGCTCATATCGTGCAATACCACTTCGCAATTCGGACCTAACGCATGTGCGATCGCCTTGATCAACGGCTTTAGCACATCGTAAATATCCTCTAAGTTTTTGATCATTCGAAACCACCTATTTCTCTCTCGGGACGCGTTGCAATATAACATATGAGAATGCATTGTTCCGCGGATTATATTTTATACAAAATAATTGTATTAGATACAAAAAAATTTGTCAATGATTAGCGCTCCGGGATGATTTGCACAAGCGAATAAACGTAAAGAACCTGGGCTTGGTTGATCAAAGCCAGGTTCTTCAGGTACTTGTCATGAATCATTCGATTTCCGCTTCAAAAGACAGGTTGGCGGGCTCGTCGGGCAAATCGTCGTAGTCGTCTTGGTTCGTTGTCGGGACGCTGCGGTCGACTTCCTCGAACTGAAACCCGTCAACCCACACATGCCCCTGTCCTGTCAGCAATACGCCGAAACTTATGGCGGCGCTGTTATCCGGCACATCAAGTACAACGCTATAATGGTTCCAATTCGTGTCGCCCTTAATGGGACGCCTATTCATATTGTCGAACTCCAACGCATCCTGCGCTTTGTTGTCGACTCTCATCCATAGTCCGCAAAAGCCGCTAACCCCTTCCGTCTTGACAAAACCGGAAAATTTCATCCGCTTGCCGGCATATTGGTCCGCTTTAAATTGCTGCATCATCGTGCCGAATTCTCCGTTGCCATTCGCCGCGATCGACTTAAGATAGCCTGATGCCCTGCCCTGGTGCACGATTTGGCGATCGACGCCGATTTCATAATGTTGCGGATGACTTCCGGTCAGAAACCAACCTTGTACATTTGCATTAGCCGTTTGCTCCATTATATTGCCTCCTTTATGTTGATGCCCGACGCTTGCGATCGTTTTACGGTATTGACCGGGCGGCAATCCGTACATTTTTTTGAACGCCCGCGTGAACGCCTCCTGGCTTTCGAACCCGTATTGGAGGGCGATCTCAATAATAGGCTCCTCCGAGTAAAGTAAAAGCTGCGCCGCATGACAGAGGCGACGGGTCCGAATGTAATCGGCGACGGACGTGCCCACTTCCTTGCTGAACAACCGGTGAAAGTGGTACATGGAAAATCCGGCGTAAGAAGCCACCTGCTCCGGATCGATCGGTTCTTCCAAATGATGTTCGATGTAATCGATGCTTCGGCGTATGATCGCTTGAACGTTCATCCCCTGCCCTCCTTTGATATCAGCATAGCAAATCGCGGGATGCGGGTTTTGATATTTTTTGCTGATCTAAAAAAGCGCCCTGACGGTTTCGCATTCGCGAACCGTAGGACGGCTAGTTATTTCTTCCTTGCGTTGCGCATTGCGGCAAGCACCTTGACGCCTTCCCGCTCACCGCCGGCGAATTCCCGGTACAGATCCGATTCCATCGGAACGAGGGCGACTTTGCCTTCCGTATCGAAATGAAGGCCCCAGCCGAATTTCTTCGGCAGCATCGACGCTCTCATGCAAGCTGTCGGCTTCTGGAAAAATTCGTCTCTTATTTGCGTGCCGCGCTCTTCCAATTCCTCCTGCGGTATCCCCTTATGCCGGACATGCACCTCGTATAGAATATCTTCCTGGGTGTACTCGTAAGGATGGGAGGAAATCAACTCAAACTCGATCCCGGCTTTCGATTTTCCAGATTTTTTGTCCGGCGGCACCGTTCCTTTCGTTGCCGGACAATCCGGGGCGACGGTGATGAATGTATTGTAATAATTCCATTCCATAGTCGGCTTTCGCTCCTTTGTCCATCGATTAGTTCCATTATTGATAAAATTTCGGTTGAAATCAAGCGCGGCGAATCGCTGATTTATGTTACCTTTGTCCGGAAATCTCAAAAAACAGTTAGCATACAGACTTTTCCAATAGTATAATATAGTTCAGACGAAGAACGTCCTCATAGCCAATCGGCATAGGGCGTTCTTTTTTTATTGATAAGATGAAGGAGATGAATGTTATGGATTTTGAACAAGCGCATCGCGAATGGATCGACGGTCACCTTGCCGCTAGGAGCGGGGAGCGAAAAGGACGTTTGCTAAGAGGGCATCTGTACGCGGAAAAGCTGCTGCTTCAAAACGTATGGTGGCCGTTGTTCGGGAACTTCAATCATCTGCATCCGGAATATGAGATATACGATTGGAATCGAAAGTCGCAATTCCTCGATTTCGCTTTTCTGCCGCCATTCGGCCGTTTCGGCATTGAATGCGACGGGTTCCAAAGCCATGTGAAAGATATGGATCGGGAGAGCTTCAGCTATTCCTTGAATCGGGAAACCTTTCTTACGGGAATCGGCTGGAAGATGATTCATTTTTCTTTTGACGATGTACAGAAACGTCCCGATGTATGCCGCATGCTGCTGCAATTAGTGGTGGGCCCTTATCTGATCCGCAGCCAATCCGCCGCATCCGTTTCACCGGTCGAGAAGGATGTCATTCGATTGGCATGGAGCTTGGGGAGGCCGATCCGTCCGATGGATGTTAGCCAATATTATGAAGTTAATTTCCGTACGGCGCGGAAATGGCTGCAGGGTCTCGCCGATAAAAGGTTGCTGCACCCGCTCGTTCGCGGCAAGTATGTTCGCAGCTATGAATTGAGCAAGGGATATTTCGAGCAGTTACGGTAAGAGGATTTGGTTTCGCA
This sequence comes from Paenibacillus sp. MSJ-34, assembly GCF_018918005.1. Lineage (GTDB taxonomy): Bacteria > Bacillota > Bacilli > Paenibacillales > Paenibacillaceae > MSJ-34. The sequence continues at coordinate 39,441 of NZ_JAHLPR010000014.1, forward strand.
GTATCTTCGACGCCCGTTCGCCGCCGCGCCTGTTTCGATATGGGGAGGTACATCGCTATGAAACTATGACTGCCTGCTGTTTATGCCAGTTTATGGCTGCATATGACTACCTATCTTGCTGCTTCAAGCCACTTTAGTTGCTTTAAGCCATTTCAGCTGCTACAAGCCACACTTTAAGCTGCTTTAAGCCATTTTTAGCTGCTTCAAGCCACTGTTAGCCGCTTAAATAGCTGCCCTGTTTTGCCTATGTTGTACTTTGTACAGCATAGCGAGGTCAAACTGCGGACAAGCCGTTGCTATGTTGTATTCTGTACAGCATAATGGAGTGAAAATGGCTTCTTCGTGTGAAAAACCGACAATATTGTTGTATATTTTACAACATAGAGCGGTTTTGGTGCGGGAGATGGAGTTTATGCTGCATTTTTTACAACATAGAGCATTGGCGTTGCATCGAGAAATTGCTATCCGGACCGTACGACCGTTATCTTGCGTCAAAACCGCTTATTCGCGGTTTCGGCGGACATTGGTTCCGTTATCCGTTCGTCGCAGAGCTTATTTTTACGCTTTTGCCCCGAATAAAGGATCGTCTGTCCGCAAACTGGCCGAAATCGGGTCGTTTGTCACAATTAGCGTCTTCTGTGTCCGCGAACTTGGGGAGCAGGGCGGTAGAAGTTAATGCAACGCCAGTGAACATAGAGCGGGTTGATTGATAGGTAGGTGCGGTTTTCGTCTGATGGATGAGAAATGGCTTTGATGCGATGGAGGGTGCGGCTTTAGTCCGATGGATGGATGTGATTTGAGTCCGACGGAAGAGGTACAATTTTAACCTCGCGGATGAGGTGCGGTCAGGGGTGCGGGGTTTGTGCTGCATTTTTACAATATTCCTCGCAACCGCGGCAAGGAGTCGTGATATAATTGCTAGATATACGAGGCTAACCCTTTGTCCGCATCGCATCTACATCGGAAGAAAGATTCGTTAGAAGGAGCCAGCGGACAGCCGCTCAGAACTTACGCAAGGAGATTGGTAATAGATGAAACTAGTATCTTGGAATGTAAACGGCCTCAGAGCCTGCGTAAATAAAGGTTTCAACGAGTATTTCAAAGAAACGGGAGCGGACATCTTCTGCGTTCAAGAAACGAAACTGCAGCCGGGTCAAATCGAACTGGATCTTGGCGATGAATACGCACAATATTGGAATTGCGCCGAGAAGAAAGGGTATTCCGGAACCGCCGTATTTACCAAACTCAAACCGATTACGGTACGATACGGCCTGGAAGAAGACTACGAACCCGAAGGGCGCATCATTACTTTGGAGTTCAACGGCTTCTATCTCGTGAACGTCTATTCGCCGAATGCCAGACGCGATTTATCGCGACTGGACTACAGGCTGCAGTGGGAGGATCGTTTCCGCAGCTATCTGCAGCAATTGGACGCTCGCAAACCGGTTATCGTCTGCGGCGATTTGAACGTTGCCCACCAAGAGATCGACTTGAAGAACGCCAAATCGAACCGCAACAATTCCGGTTTTACCCCTGAAGAGCGGGGCAAAATGACCCGATTGCTGGACGCCGGATTTACCGATACTTTCCGATACTTCTACCCTGCGCGGACCGACGCTTATACTTGGTGGTCCTTCATGCCGAAGGTAAGAGAGCGGAATATCGGATGGCGCATCGACTATTTTCTCATTTCGTCGAGACTCGAACCCTGCCTGCTGGACGCGCAAATCGATGCTCATGTCATGGGCAGCGACCATTGTCCCGTTACGCTGACGATCGGAGAGCTATAATCCTGCACGGCGGCCCCGGTTATCCCCAAATCGCTTACGCCCGGAAATATCAGCGCGAGCTCGAGAACGATTTTGTTGTCGTTAATTGGGATCAGCGCAATTACCAAACTTTGGCCGCGCCGGACAAGCAATTTGTCTGGTTCGAACAATCCGTGCACTTTCCTCATTTTGAAGAACCGGATCAATTTTATGCGTTTATGATGGGCGTCAAAGGAAAGATCGAAACCGGCATGCTGCCATAACCTTGCGCATCCGCGGCGAGAGGCCGGAGCCTCCACGAAGCTTCCGGCCTTCTTCTTGTGCGGGATTGCCGAACTTACGCGGTTTGAGCCGATTTTCTCATCGATACAACGATCCAAATGCATTGCGCCAACAGCAATCCCATAATCAGCAAATTGTAACCTAACGACGACACGTCATGGCTCGTAAATTGAATCAAGTTATGTAAAAAATGAAACAGGATCAATGGGATAATATTCCGATGTTTCACCATCAACAACGCGAGCGATAACCCGATTAACAAGGCATAGACGATTTGAATCGCCGTATCGGCGGCGCTTTGTCCCGACAATGCGTTCGCGGCGTGGGTGATCGCAAACAAAACGCTCGAAGTCGCAACAGCCGTAACAGCACCCTTTTTCAATAAAATATTCAAAATCAAGCCGCAGGTAAACCGTCTCCTCCACAAACCCGACGAGCAGTGTAAAAAAGAGAAAATAGAGTACGCTCTGCGGCGTCATCGCCTGGAAGCCTTGCGTTGCCAGAACGATTAATATGACGGCAAGCGGCAAGTAGTATATCCACTCTTTGCCCGGAATGCTCCGCAAGGAGCGGAACCCGTAATCCCCCCATTTGCTCCTCCAAGAAAAATAAATGACGAGCACGAGCGCAATAGGCACAAAAGACAGGAGCACCGGCGCAGTGTAATCCAATTTCCGAATGGTCGCATACGCTCCGGCCGCCATAACCGCCAGAAGCAGCAGCAATTCAATAATAACGACAGCTAGAACGGGACGTCTGTACGAGAATGAAGCTTTACTTGTTTCGGCCAACATCGTCCCATTCCTTCCTTTCCTTAATGGCGTGAATCCATTGGTTCACCATATTAAAAAAATTCAAACCGTATGTAAGAACGGATACCCGAAAATAGGAATCCTCGGGACGGTCGATTCGTTCGAGTTCTCCCAAGACGACTTGATTGACCGCCTCCAGACGGCCGATTTCGTTAGCCAATTTATACTGCAATTCATTGAGCCTCATCATCCGGGTGTCCTCGGCCAAATAGTCGTAAAAGAAAATTTTGCTTAGTAGTTCGTTGCGGGACAACTCGAGCGGCTCCCCCAACCAGTCCATGAACGCTTGCCGACCGCTTGGGAGCAATTCGTACAGCTTTTTATTTTTGCTGTTGTCCAATTCGGTAACGCTGAGCATCCCTCTGTCCGTCAACCTCTTCAACGCGGGATACAGACTTCCGTAGCTTGCCGTATAAAAAAGCCCGATCGAGCTGTCCATCGTTTTCTTGATGTCGTAACCGCTCATTTTCCCTTCCATCAACAAGCCTAGAATCATATGCTCCAACATGCGTTTCTCCTCCTCTTCCGCCATTATATATCGTTTCGATATATCTAATCGATACATTTAGGATATACAGGATTCTATTTTTTGTCAAGCGAAAACAGTGACGAAAAAGGGCCGCAACCATATGCCGTTTTGGCATACTGTTGCAGCCCGTCTTCATTGTTCTTTCTTTTTAATATCATCAACCCATTCATGGCGGTGCGGAAATTGTCTTTGCAAAGAGGCTTTCAGCCACTCCTTCGCCTGAGAAGTCAAATGAGGAAATACCGTTTGAAAATCGCCATGGTCCTTGTCGCGAATTTCCGCGCCGCCCCCTTTATACAGAAGTTGGATTTCCGGTTTTAAGTAAGGGATTCCTTCCTGCGTCGAAGCGATGATATCAGCAAGCGGCCTGTGTACCGACTTTTCCCTGCCGTAGACCCAAGATCCTTGTATGGTTTCGATCAGCATGATTTGAAAGGCCCAAGGAGAGTTGCGATCCTTGCTAACCCATATATCTTTCGTCTCGGTTAACAATTCTCCCTCTTCCCAGAGTTCAAGCGTTCCGTTACGGGCTTTGTACAGCTGCCAGTCTTTGCAAAGATAGTCGAAGGCGGTTCGTTGTTCCTCCCGCAACAGGACGACATCGATGTCCGCATGTTTCCTTGTCTGATGGCCCAGGAACAAATCCAAAGCCCAGCCCCCGGCAATACACCACGTAACAGGAATGTTGGAAAAGATCTCATGTATCTCAGTCACTGAAATGGGGAGCCAATTGTAAATATCGGTCCTCAAGCGCCATCCTCCTTTCGTCGCTACCTTTGACGGTTACCTATATTTTCGACGGTATGCAGCGTATTTTGCCATTCGAGCAGCGCATTGTCAAGTCGCTCTTTCTCGGCTTCGGCAATTTGATAAAACACGGTAAAAAAAGATTGAACTACATGATGATAAAATGATTGTAACCCGCTTGATATCAAAGAGAAATACTGCCAACCTTATCATTTGCTTGAATGTTGTAAGATTGAAGTGTCATTCCAAAATTAAAGAAGCTGGAAAGGAGATTGCGTATGAACCAAGAAAAGACGCTCAAAGATTTTCTGGAGGAAAATAAGAGGGGCCGAATCGAATCCATTGCCGAATTTATGAAGAATCATATCGGCAAGCATTGGCAATCCGTACTTCTAGACGAGCGGGAGAAGCTGGAGAAGGCTTATCGCGAGGCGGGCGATGCGGCGTACGGAACGTATTTGAACCTGCTGCTGCTGCCTATTCATAGGCAGTTTAAGGAAGCCGGTTTGCGTCCCGAGCCCCGGTTGCCGGGAGACTTTGACATTTCAAGGGAATGGGGCAACGAGGAAGAGAACGATCAGCAGCGTTGGATGTGGAGTACGATATACGGTTCGGACGAGGAACCGTTAGGCACGATCGTGACGATTACGCATCACGACCATACCCGGTTTCGCATCCCTCGCCAGCCTGGAATTATCGCCTTAAACGAGACGAGGAAGGACGATGTCGTCGAGGCGCTGTCGCTTCTGTCGCCGGACTTTAAGCAAGCGCTCGAATTCACGATAGAATACGAGCTATATTTGCGAAGCCAGCAAAGCGAGGATGGAACTGGAGCCGTATAAACGCGCTTTCCGGCGTATAACGAGACAGGACGGGGCTATAAGCCCCGTCCGTTCCCTTTGTTTAGTTACGCGCCTCTATGCATCTTTGCAGCGTTTCTCTTATCGATGCCCGAACATCGTCCGGCCGGTATTGCAGAATCGGCATCGTATCGTCCGGATTGAGATAAGCGTCCCGGTTTTGAATCTCTGCCGTATATCCCAAGTGAATGCCGTGCTCCTTGCCCGCCTGCCGATCGTAGGCATCGTATTGTTCCATGACCGGTTTCATTTGTTCAAGCGGCACAACCGTAATTTTCGTCTCGGTTTGGCCCAGCATATCGGCGATCATTTGCATAAATTCGCTATGCTTCATATTCGTACCGCAGATCGCATAGCCGGTCCGGTGCGTTCCGTGCTCAATCGCCCCTACGGCAGCCTCCGCCACCTGTCTGGCCGTAACCATCGCCGTACCGCCTCCAAGCACGGGCACCGTGTCTTTGCCCCGCACTTGATCGACGAACATCGTCCATAACGGCGTCCGTCCCGGCATAACGCCGAAAATGTATGGCAGACGAAGCGTCATGACGTCCATGGCCCCCTCCCCTTCCATATAGGCGACTTCTTCTTGGAGCAGCCGCGTACGGGGATAAGCGTTATCCCGCTTCAAATCGAGGTCGGTCCACACTTCGGCGAAATGGGCGAAATACGAACCGAACAGCACGAACTTTTTCACGCCCGCTTGCTTGGCAAGCCGCGCCATCCGCTGTGTCGGCAGCACGTTCGCTTCATAGAAAAATTTCAACGCAGGCGCTTGAGGCACGATCCGCTCGTCCGCTCCGGCCGCGTAGACGAAAGCGTACTTTCCTTGCAGCATCCGCATAATTTCTTCATCGCTCATGCGATTCATGTCTCCGAGCGTGCAATTCACTTCCGGGGGAAGCAAATCTTCGGCCGGCATCGGCGGCAACGCTACCGTCGATACGGCGTAACCCCGCTTCAGCAATTCTTTCGTCGTATAATATCCTAAAAAGCCTGTTCCGCCTAATACGAACACTTCTTTCATGTTCTCCCCACTCCTTCACCGCTTCTAGGATGCGTTTCTTATACTCTCTATCTGCTTCCATTGTAACCTTTGGGCAGGGCAAGATATGTGATTTAAATCGCAAATCATGGCCTGCCCATGTCCCTACAAATAGTTACTGTCCTTAATAATGAACAGGATTAAGAACGGGCGAAAGGCTGAATGCCGCAGGTCATATGATACCTGAAGCGCAAGCCCTTCGCCCGTTATCGCGAATCGTGCCGACTATGATTCCGGATCATCCTGCACGAAATTCAAGACGCTTTCGTCCATCGTTTCGACCGTCCCGAGATCTGGTTGGTCAGTGAGCGTAATGACTGGCCCGTTCGAACAGCCATGCAGCTCGAACAGCACGATTTCGTTGCGCCCCTTCCGCAGCAGCGGACCCGGGACATATAAAGCCCGCTGCGGCCCGGCCTCCCAATACCGGCCGAGAAGAAAGCCGTTCACCCATGCGACGCCCTTCTTCCAGCCGTCGAATCGCAAGAACGTGTCGCCGATCCGGTCCGCTTCGAAATAGCCGCGATACAATGCGGGAACCTCCTTGTTCCCATCGCCGCCCGCATGCTCCTCATAACGAATGGAAGCCAGCGCCTCCGCTTCAAACGGCAGCGTCCGAACGGTCCAATGATATTGGAACTGGTTGTCGATGCGCACCCCTTCCGTGATGCCTTTCGGATCGCGCAGCAGCGGCCCGTAATTGACCCGGCCCATATTTTCGACCAGAATATCGAGCTTCGCTCCCTCAGCAGGCACGGAAATGTCCAATGGCTGCGGATTCCAGCGCTCTATGACCCCGAGCAGCTTCCCGTCCAGAAACACTTGCGCCCGGTCGCGAACGTCCTGGATATACAGCTTCTGTCCGGAGCGCGGCCCCTTGACCCAGGTTGAATACAGGATAAACCCATAGGCCTGCCCGAACTTCTCCATCGGCTGAATCGCAACCCGTTCTTCCGGCTTGGACAACCGTTCCAGTTGCCCGAACAGATCCGCCCGCTCAGCCAGCGTAACGTTTCCGTACGAAAGCTTGGGCACCGGTTCCGGCAGCGGGCAGCCGGGCTCGAAACCGTGCTTGGCCAGAACGCGCCGGACCGCTTCGTATTTGGGCGTAACATCGCCCCACTCCGTCAGCGGCGCATCGTAATCGTAGCTTGTCACCGTCGGCTCGTACGTCCGAATATGATTGGCGCCGTTATAGAAGCCGAAGTTCGTTCCGCCGTGGAACATATACATGTTGATCGAAGCGCCGCTCTCCAGCATTTCGTCCAATACGTTCGCCACATCGTCGGCGTCGCGGACGTGATGCGGCTCCATCCAATGGTCGAACCAGCCGTTCCAATATTCCATCACCATAAGCGGTTCCGTCTGCCGATGTTCCCGGAATTTACCGAACGATTCGGCCACGCGCGAACCGAAATTGACCGTGGCGTGCACATCTTCGATCGTGCCGCCCAGCAGCATTTCGTCCGTAGGCCCGTCCGAAGTAAAGAGCAGCACATCGATTCCTCTCCGTACCAGCCCGTCGCGCAAATATTCCAAATACGCCGTATCGTTGCCGTAACTGCCGTATTCATTCTCCACCTGAACGGCGATTATCGGCCCACCGTTCGTCGAAAGCAGCGGAACAAGGAGCGGAATCAAACGGTCGTAGTAACGGTCCACCTTCTCCAAATAAGCCCGGTCGAAGCAGCGGAGCTGCATGTCGGTGTCTTGCAAAAGCCAGGCCGGCAATCCCCCGAACTCCCACTCCGCGCAGATGAACGGGCTCGGTCTGACAATCACGTGCAGACCCAGCCGGCCCGCCAACTCGATAAATCGGACCACATCCGCTATCCCTTCGAAACGGAATTCGCCTTCTTTCGGCTCATGCACGTTCCAGGCAATGTATGTTTCCACCGTGTTGAACCCGCATGCCATCAATTTTCGCAAACGATCCTCCCAATACTCCGGAACGACCCGGAAGTAGTGAATGGCGCCTGATACAATGCGGAACGGTTCCCCATCCAATAGATATTGTTCTTCTTGCCACGTTAACCGGCTCACTTCATAATCCTCTCCCTTATTGCAAAGAGAGCTTTGAGACGGCCGCAGCCGGATTCCTCAAAGCTCAATGCATTCAGCACTTTTTTATTTAATGGTTCCTTTTTCGTTTATAATTTTCGTCGCTTCATCGACCATCCATTTCTGCACTTCGTCGATCGGCTCGTTGCTCAGCATAAATTTGCTGAATCCGTCGTTAATCACCTTCGTCAACTCCGGCGAAGCCGTCGTCATGACAGGGGAAGCGTCCAAGAATTGAATCTCATTGCTGGCTACCGAATATCTCAAGGATTCTACGTCGTACCATTCTTCCTTGCCGGCGATCAAGCGGTCGAGAATCGCGTCGTTGTTCGCTTTCTTCCAGCCCGAGAATTCGGCTCTCGCCGTCGAATCGGCCGTCGTCATAAATCTCATCAATTCGAACGCGGCGTCTTTATGTTTGGAAGTCGCGCCCATCGCCACTTGGGAACCGCTGGTGAAATATTTGCCGCCCTCGTATTCTTTAGGCTCGGCCCCTTGCGGCGGCAACGGAACCGGAGCGAACGCCGTTTTGAACTGGTGCGGATATTGCTCCTGATTGCCCGCATCCGGAATCGTAAAGTTACCGGTGAGAATCATTGCCGCTTCTTCGTTGAAAAACTCCGTCCGGTAATTCAGCTTGGCGGCAAGCACGTCCGCATACGGCTTCGCGGTTTTGTCTACTTCCTCCATGTCTTTGCGCAATTGGAAAAAGTACTTGTATGTCGGATCCGCCAAAATCGTCGTCCCGTCGCTGTAAAGGAAAGGATCCCTCATGACCGTTTGCGCCGGCGCGTTCATGTACAACTCCCAAGTGTGGAAATACGTCCCGTAACGCTTGTCCACCCCTTCGCCTTTGGTCAACTTCTTGGCGTAATCGCGGAAATCGTCCCAGGTCCAGCCGTAGGTAGGCACCGGCAGCCCCGCTTCGTCCAGCGCGTCTTTGTTCAGCATGACGTAATTGACGCTTTTCGTGTACTGCATGCCGTAAATTTGTCGTCGATTTTCGGATTGACGTAATATTCGTCTTCCGGCACCAAGCCGTTTTTCTCATAGAACTCGTTCAATGGAGCGAGCGCGCCCCGGCTTCCCCGCAGGAGGACGTCGTTAAGACTAGGCAGTTGCACCACGTCGACCGCTTCGCCGGAAGAAATGAGGAAATCAAGCTTTTTCAACATTTCTACGGAATCGCCGGGAACGAGCACAACATGCTCGACCTTGATATTCGGATTCGCCTGCATGAACTCTTCCAGCATAGCGTCGGTGCTGACCGACTGCGCCTCGTTATCCCAGTTGTAATACTTGATAGTCACTTGTTCCTGTTTCCCTCCGCCATCGGATGAGGAACCGCCGCTTGCCTCCGGCTCGGAACCGGATTTGCCGCAAGCGCTCAACAACAATATAAGCACCAGCGACAGACTAAGCAATAATGAAATTCTTCGTTTGCTTTTTTGATTCATTTTGCTTCAACCCCCGTTATGATAAATGGTTCGAATTCCTTTCAACATCAGTATAAACACGGGCTCACGCGGTCAAGTGCAAAATTTTGAGGTCCTAGGCAGACGATTTTGACCTTTTCCGCCGAACTAACCTTTCACTCCGCCGAGCGCAATCCCGTTAATCACCTGTCTTTGCATCGTAATAAAGACGATCACCAGCGGAACGATCGCCGACAACGCTGCCATCATCATAATAGCATAATTGTTCGTATAATCGTCGCGGAACAATGTCATTCCGAGCGGAATCGTGTACAGCTTCTTGCTAAGCAGAAAAATAAGCGGATTCTGGTAATCGTTCCAGGTCCAAATAAATTTAATGATCGCCACCGTAGCTAGCACCGGCTTGCACAGCGGGAGCATAATGGACGCGAACGTGCGGATGTGCCCCGCTCCGTCAATCTTCGCCGCTTCGATAAATTCGTCGCTGATGCCCGCCATAAATTGGCGCAGCAGAAAGGTGAAATAGATGGAGAACATGCTCATCAGAATCAGCGCGGCATGCGTATCGTAAAGGCCGAACCAGCGAATTAACAGGAACCGCGGAATCAGCGTCGCCTGATCCGGTATAATCATAAACGATATGAGGGCCAGAAACACCAGATTTCTTCCCCGGAACCGCAGTTTGGTCAAGGCGTAAGCCGACATCGACGAAATAATCAAGGCAATGATTGTCGTAATGACCGCCACTTTCAGCGAGTTGCCGTAAAAGTGATAGAATGGCACTTTCCCCATCCAGACGGTTTTGAAGTTGTATAACACGTTGATCTTCTCGGGAATCCATTGGATCGGGAAGCGCATCACGTCTTTTTCAAACTTGAAGGCCGCCGACACCATCCAAATTAACGGAATCAGGAAGATGACGGATACCCCTGCCATAACGACGGTCGTAACGATTTTTGCAAAATTTTTGCGAATAAGCAGCAAGACGATCCCTCCTCAAATAAAATGCGTGTTCAACCGCTTATAGCGTATCCTCTTGTCTCATCTTCCAGGTGAGCGCCGTCACAAGTCCGATAATCGCGAACAACAGCCAGGAAATCGCGGACGCGTAACCCATGTTGTAAAATTGGAAGCCTTCCTCGTATATGCGGTAAACAAGCACGGTCGAGGAATTGTTCGGGCCGCCTTCGGTCAGGAACGAAATAATGTCAAACACTTTGAACGATCCGATCAACATGGTAATAAACAGGAAAAACGTCGTCGGACGCAGCAAAGGCACGGTAATTTTGAAAAATTTCTGCAATCCGGTCGCTCCGTCGATCTCCGCTGCCTCGTACAATTCATCCGATATATTCGTCAGTCCCGCTAAATAAATAATGATCGTATACCCGAGCCCCGCCCAGGAGCTGATAATCGCAATGGCGATCAGCGACGTCTTCGGATCGGCCAGCCATTTCGGCGGATTGGAAATGCCAATGTCTAACAGAAACTGGTTGATCGGACCGAGGGAAGGATGGAACAAGGCGCTCCATACGGCAGCTACCGCAATAATGGACGAAATATAAGGGATGAAAAACGCCACCTTGAAATAATCCTTCAAATACACTTTGCTTTGGATCAGCACGGCCAGCACCAGGGCGATGGCGATCGGCACCGGGACCGTAAGAACGGTGTAAAGCAAATTATTTTTCAACGCTTGCAAGATGGTCGGGTCCTGAAACATGCGAATATAGTTGTCGAGCCCGATAAATTTGATCCCTTTCACTCCCGACAACAGATCCCAGGAGGAGAGGCTCAAGTACAGCGAGAAACCAAGCGCAAATACGTTGAGCAGCAACATGCCAACGATCTCCGGCACAAGAAAGAGCCAACCGACCAGCGCTTCCTTACGCTGCGGAGTCCAGAATTTCCGGGGTTTGGGAAAACTTTCGGGCGTCGTTTGTTTAGCAACATCCACGTCGTATCACCTCAACATTTTGTTCGTTGCCACTAATCATAAACAATCGCCCCCCCGGCTCGAAGGATGGATTCTGACCAGCTATGTGAAAGATTTTGACTTTTTATTTGCGGAAAAAGAAAACAACCTGTCCATTCGCTTCTCTGGACAGGTCGTTGGCCGGCGTTCGGCTTATTTGGCGTATCTGCTTGCGGCGTGCCGCGTTTTATACTCGCTGGGCGTCATGCCCGTATATTTCTTGAATACTTTCGAAAAATAGGTTCGGTCCGAGTATCCGAGGCCCATCGCCAGCGATTCGAGGGTCTGGCTCGACGTCGTCAACATTTTCGCGGCAATCTTCATCTTGTATTGGTGGACGTAATCCGTGAAATTGACGCCGGTCATTCGCTTGAAATAGCGCGAGAAATAACTCGGATTCAGAAATAAATACCGGGCCATATCGATAGAGGTAATATTCTCCGATAAATGCCTGTCGATAAATTGCTGAATGACCTGGAGCTTCGGTTCCCGCACCGCCTGGCTAGCGCCTTGCCTTGCTTGCGCGATTTGCGCCAGCTTATTCGCCGCCAGTTCCGTTACATCCCGCAATGTTCTCGCGGAAGCGAGATAGACATAGAATTCCTCGTCCGAGTTCCGGCCGGCGAACATCATTTCCATGCTGCGCAGCAGGAACGATACGTCTCTCACAAGTTCGCCCGGCTCGATTCTTTGCTCCTGCGCCGCTTGGCCGATATCGGTTGCAACGCGCCGAATGGCGTCCGCGTCGTTATGCAGCATGGCCCGTTCCAGCTCGGATTTATACGAATCGAGGAAGCCTTGAGGAGACGGCAGGAACAGATGCTGCGCATAGCGCCCGAGATCCAGGACAGCCAGTTCGTCGCTCTCGTAGAACTCGTGTTTGCGCTGAATGATCTGATGGTACACAGGCCCGATCGACTGCAGCGTCATTTTGTCCGTTACGGCGGCGACGCTCAACTGCACTCTAATGAATTGGGAGCATCGCCATTGCAAATCCTGCAAATAATTGCGGAAATGTTCATTCGCGTTACTCGCCAAATTCAGCCGATAATTATATAAAATGGCGAGATGTTCTTGTTCCATGAACGGCGTAATGCCCTCGTAGGATTCGGATAACTCGACGGCAATATTGTAGATTGCGTATAAAATGAGCGAAAAATCGCTGCGGTCATATAATTGTTCGTAAGACGAATACTGGAGAGTGACAATTCCCAGCATAAACCAAGGATAGCCCCAGGAGATGCCCAGTTGAGCCGCATACCCGAGCGTCGTCTCGGGGTGTACGCCGTCGATTACGCGTTGAAACAGGCCTTGTTTGAATAGTTCGCTGTTATAATTGGATACCTCGTGATCCATTCTCGTCGCTTTCGCCTTCAGCAGACGGATCGATTTGCGCAAGCTTTGCTCCAACTGCTCCGCCGTTAACTGATCCTTGAGCAGGTAATCGTCCGCATTCAATCTTACCGCACTCTGGGCGTAATGGAAATCCTCGTGGCAAGTAAGAAAGATAACGCGGATTTGGGGCTGTATCTTGGCGAACTCGGCGGCAAGCTCCAACCCGTTTGTCTGCGGCAAGCCGATGTCGGTAATGACAATGTCCGGCGCCGTTTCTTTGAACATATGCAGCGCCTTGGCGCTCGAATACGTCGTGCCGACGATGTGGAGGTTGAGCGATTCCCAATCGATCATTTGCCGCAGCACTTTCAGCATAGGCACATCGTCGTCGATTAACATGACTTTATGCATCATAGTTTCGTCCCTCCCGACAAGAACACGTTTCGATCTTCCACAGGAAGATAAAGGACAGCGCTGGTCCCTCCAAGCGCATTTTGGCAAAGCGTCAAAGAGGCGGACGGACCGAATGTCAGTCTCAGCCTTTGGATAACGTTAATCAGACCTACTCTTTTATAGGAAGAATATTGCTCCGCACCATCGGACGACAGGCGGCGGTTCAGTTCCGTTCGAAGCTCTTCCTCCATACCGCAGCCGTTATCCTCGATTTCAATGGTTATGCCGTGGGGCCCGCTTGCGGCGCGCACCGCAATGCCGGCGTCGGGCTTGTCCACCAGCCCGTGTACGATGGCGTTCTCAATAAGCGGCTGCAGAACCAATTTGGGGATGACCGTCTGTTCCAATCCCGGCTCCAGGTCAATCGTCAGTTCCAGCGGAATTTCGTTGCGAATCTTCATAATATCGACATAATGCCCGAGCAGCTTGCATTCTTCCTGCAAGGTGGCCGGTTCGTTGACCTTGAGATACGCCCGCAGCAAGCTCATGAGCGAGTCGATGATGCCGCTGTGCAGCCGATCCTGCTGCAAGATCAGGCTGCATTTGATCGAATTGAGCGTATTGATCAGGAAGTGGGGCCGGATTTGCATGAACAACGCCTCGAGCTCCATCACCCTCTTCTGTTCCTGTTCCTGCTCGATATCGTGAATTAATCCTTGGAGTTGATCCAGCATCGTATTCAATGTCTGCCCCAACTCGGCGATGTCGTCCTTGCCTTTCACTTCCAGCCTTGCGTCGAGATTGCCCGTTCAGAATTGGCGGACGACGCGCTGCAGCTTTTGGATAGGCCGGTGCAGTCTTCTGGCGATGAACATTGACGATATGGAAAATATGATAAAAAATAAGGAAACCCCCGCAATACCGGTATAGAACGTTCTTGAGATTTGGCCCGTGAACGCTTCCTGAGACGCTTCGTATACGAGCGTCCAGTTCGTTTTGTCCAGCGTGACTTCGGAGCGGAGTTTCGGGCTTTGGGCCGCCGATTCATGCGGCGAAAGCCCGGCGTTGCCGGCAATCCGCTGCCCTTCCGCGTCGAACAAGGCTACCTTCCCGAACTCCACCGGCTTCAGCAACCCTTCAAAATAAGATTCGGATATGCCGATAAGGAGCACGGAAAGATACTTCCCTTCGCTGCTGTCACGGATGACTCTGGCGATATAGTAACTGCTCTTCTTCGTCGTACGGTCGGTGGCCATGCCCAGCCATTGCAGCGTCTCCGGCCGGTTCAAATCCACTTTGCTCAGCAACATGTCCAGATTCTGCGTGACGGGCGTCAACTCTTCCGTACTGGAAGAAATAATAAACCGCTCCCGGTTTACCAGATACATGCGAATATTATTGTTCAACGGTTTGGATGTGATTAGGGAGAAGATTTCCTTAATCTGCGTAAAATTCGTGTAATCGTCATAAGAACGAATGCGGCCCGTATCCGCAAAGCTCTTCAAATATTTCCTGAAGCTCGTATCGTTGACAATAAAGTGCGAGGCAAACGAAACATCGTCAATCGTTTTACCTATTTCATCGATCATCACATTGAGAAAGTTATCGTTAGTTAATTGCAGCTTCTCTACCATCGTTTCTTTAATCAGGCCAAAAGAGATGACCGATACGGCAATAATAGGCAAAAAAATGAAGAGAAGGAACGACAACTGCATTCTACGATAATAGGTCATCTTGAACATGTACTCGCGCCTCTTTCATGATACTTTACTTTTATTGTATCAGGACGGCGGATTGCCCGCATTTCCTTTTTATGCACATTTACTTTACAACCGTCGCCCTTTTCCTTCCCTCCGAGACGGTTACAAGGACGACTTCGCCGAATATTTGCACGCCCTCGACAACAACCGAATCGATATGCCTGGAAGGCGTTTGATGGCATACGACGACAATATGTTCCTCATCCGATCCCGGCATGCGAATCTTGCACGCTTCCGCGTACGCGTCGTCCGCCGGCTCGCCGGTATATCGGGTTACCGGAACTTTCTCCACTTCGGGAAATCCCGTCTCGCCCGGACGCTGCGGATACAGCACCTGCATGATCGAAACAGGGCCTGTTCCTGTGCGCGAGTAGCTTGCATACCGGTTCGGTTCCGTCCGGTTATATTCGTACGAGACGACTCCTTCGCCAATATCCGCTTGCAGCTCTTGGCTTTGGACCGGAATGACGCATAGATTCGCTCCGCTCGCGTGTTCGGTTTGGCATATTTGCGTCGCAGGGTCTATACGAACCGAGCCGGGCGCAAAATGGAAGTATTGCGTATACGTATGCTCTCTTTTGGCGGCAAAACTGTCGATCAACACCCAATAATGGGGCTTCACGAACAGAATTCTTCGGAGCGGATATACCGGGTCGTCCAGATGCCGGTAACCGTCGTGGCTCGCCTCGGCGTAATCGAAGCCGGGCGTGGAAATCCATCTTCTTCCTGCCGGCTTGGCGATTCGCCCGAATTGCCATGTGTCGACGATTTCCGTAAAGTCGATTCCGTCGACGACGGTCGTATTATGCGCGCCGCACCGTTTCAACTCCCGGCGCAGCGGGGTATGGTCGCTATAGCTGTACCGGCCCAGATCGGTAAGCAAATCCCGGCCGTATGCATGAATATCGATATGCAGCATATCGGCATGTCCATGTCCGCCGCCGAGATGGCCGCAGTGGAAGTGGAGGTATGCGTCTTGTTCGCTCCACCCCGAACGCATTACGTAGTTACCGGAATATTCGAACGGATACGACGTTTGCGAAGGCGTCCGTGCAGGCATACTTTCGTAAATCCGAATGCCTTCCGTTCCAAACTGCCAGGCATTGTCGAAATCGACCTCGTCGTTTCCTCCGAAACGGAACGTCGAATCCCGGAAGAAAATCGCCGCAGCCGTCAGGATCGATCTGACATCGCTATTGTCGCTGTCTCCCAACATCGGCTGCCTATGGTTGGGCTTGGCCCAATAGAGCGAAGCTTCGCACATGCGCCGCACCGTCTCCGTTACGGCCGGATCGGCTTCAATCCCGTTGTTGCGGGCTGCCAGGAGAACGTCCAGATAGCAGAGAAGCACTTCGTGATGATACGTTGGCGATTGCTCCCAATGAACGCCGTCCTCCATCACCTGGACGAGCGCCGTTTCCCGGAGCCTGTCCATGCTCAGCCTCCGCCACTGCGCCGCTTCCGCGAACTCCGGGACGAACAAGGAGAGCTCGAATAATCCGCTGTTCTCCAGCACGCCCCAATTGCTGATCCGCTTCCAGCCCGAATAGGCGGCAGCGATATATTGCGCATGTTCGTGCAGCGACAGCAGCATTCGGGCCGCAAGCCGCGGCGTCATGTGCGGGCTGTCTTTCACATACCGGAACGCCTTGATCCAATTGGAGCAGCGCAGCCCCGCTTCGATCGAGCGCCATGTCTTCGTCTCGCTCGTCGGCGCGGCGGGAACGGGATTGCGGTCGATCCAATGCTCGAGCTGGCGGCAGAACGTTTCGGCGTAGCGCTCGTCGCCCGTCAATGCATACGCTTGTCCGAGCGCGATCCAATAGCGGTGCCGGTTGAGCATATAAGCCCATTCGACGTCCTGAAAGGGAACATGTTCCCAATCGATCGAGCCGTCGAAGGAAACAGGAATATGGGTGCGCTCCATATCCCATGGAAAACGGAAAACGAACGTTTGCCGCACGACTTCGTCGGCCGTTCGCATCACTTCGTCCAACTCGCTTGTACAGCGCTGTTTCACATAGGCGGCAATCTCCGCCTTGTCCTCGTCGCGAATAGAGAATGTCGGCGACGTTCTGTTCGCCATATGCCGATGCAGCGCCGCATAGGCGTCGTCGTAACGCTCCGACCGAACCGCTTCCTTCGCCCGTTCCAGGCCCGGAGCGTCCAGGTCGAGCAAGGCAAACAGGCCGAATTCGCGGCCGGCCTCGTGTCTAGCGTTCATACCAGTATCCTCCGATTCCCCGTTCCAACCGCATCAGCGACTCCAAATAGAAGTAATCGCCCCAGATCATGAAATCGTCCGGCGACAGATCGCCGCGAACATGATAGGAACCTCGCTTGAGCAGCCCTTCCGCTTCCTCCCCGATCGTCGCATAATGATGCACCAGCGATGTCATTGACTTGACGAGCCATTCCTGATAATAAGCCCGCTCGGGATCACACTCGTCCAATTGCGCGATCAGTTCCTGCAATCCCGCGGCCGCAATTGCGGACGCCGAACTGTCGCGATAAGTATCGGGCGTTACGGGAACGTTGAAATCCCAATAAGCGACATGGTCTTCCGGCAAATGCTCGAAAAAATATTTTGCCATACGTTTGGCTGTTTCCAGGTAGAGCGGATCTTTCGTATAGCGGTACGATAATGCGAAGCCGTATATGCCCCATGCTTGGCCGCGCGTCCAGGTCGAGCCGTTCGTATAGCCTTGATGCGTCGCACCGCCGATCGGTTCTCCCGTTTCCTGATGGAAGAAGAAGGTATGGTAAGAACTGTCGTCTCCTCTTACGAGGTAGCGCCGGCTTTTGTCCGCCTGGATCGCCGCAGCTTCCTTATAGGTTGGATTGCCGGTCTGCTCGCTCGCCCAATACAGCAACGGTAAGTTCAACAGGCAATCGATAATGATGCGCCCGCCTTCCTTCGGGTCGTTCGCCGGCCCCCACGCTTGAATGTAGCGGCCCGGCTCGCGCC
Organism: Paenibacillus sp. MSJ-34; assembly: GCF_018918005.1. GTDB lineage: Bacteria > Bacillota > Bacilli > Paenibacillales > Paenibacillaceae > MSJ-34. Next base: position 57,410 of record NZ_JAHLPR010000014.1, read on the forward strand.
AGCGCTTCATCAGCGTATCGGCGGCTTGCAGCGTCAACTGCCGCGCTTCCTCATCCTTCTCCACAATCCACTTCGCTTTCGCCGACAGGGAATACAAGAATCCGATGTCGTGATGATCGAGCACGACGCCGGCGTCCAGCCGTTCCCGAAAGCTCTCAACCGTCCGCGAAGCGGCCGCCCGAAAGCGTTCGTCGCGCGTATATTCGTAGCAAAGCCACAGCATGCCGGACCAAAATCCGTTGGTCCAATCGTTATTATCGATTTGTTGGTACATGCCGTTCCGGCTGACATGGGGGAAGCGATCCCCGAATCGGTCTATATTTTGTAACGTCTTGGCAACAGCGTCGTCAATCGCGTTTTTCCACACAATAGCAAGCTCCCTTCGCATTGTTAACATTGCTTACTATTAATATAGTGAAAAAACGGTCTCCTAAAGGGGTCAAATTTTAGCTGGGATGTGCAAAATTTTGACTTTATTTGCGGAAAAATGAGGGAGAGCATTTGGTTCTGACTTGCCTTCGGGGAAGCGCGGCGGAGTTATGTATGACGGCATGTCCTTTGAATTTCCTTTTGTCGGTATCCCTCTTGTTCAGGCAAAGATTCGTACCGGAATCGGGGGCAAGACCGACGAGATCCGGAGCGGGAAATCGTTGTGGAACAAAAGGTTCTTTGATGCGAAGAACCCGGTTTTCTGAACGAAGGGGATGTCGACAAAAGGAGAGGGAAAAACATTAGTGCGGAGATAAGGACTGTGCAAGATGTACGCTAAGCCGGCGTTCATTGCACAGCCCTCCTATTCATAGGGCAGGCCTACAGGCTAGGATCTTTCATTCAGAGATCTGCAATTGTGCATCTTTTTACCCGTTTCGATCGGATGCTAAGGCAAAGCCTGTGAAAATGCATCTCTCTTCGATGGAAATGGGATGGTTTGATGCGGAACTCCTGCATAATCGAAGACTTTTTCCCTCTTTTCCTGTTTCGATGGGGAATTACCTGCATTTTGAGTCAACTTCATGATTCGCTACCGTTGATGTAACTTGCTTTATTGCGCATTTGGCGCTAACGAAACTGGCAATCCTTACTGGGCTCAAAATGAAGATGTTCCCATCCTAACGAAAGTACGCATCGTTATTCATTGAAAATCGGCGGTTTTATGGCCATTTTCCCCTCATTAGCGTGTTTCAGTTTCGTTACACGACCAACAAGGTGATTTACAAGGCTATTAGCGTGTTTACGTTTCGTTAGACCGCTCGATGGGTCGTCAGCCGCCAACGGCATATTTGTCGCGGTCAGTTGCGGGTCAATCACGCATGACAATCCACACAAACCTGAGTCCGCAGCCTTTTTGATGCAACCGGTGGCATATTCGTCAAACCCGCCCGCAATTATCTCCACAAAATACCGCTAATTTTCCTTTTTGACTCCAAGAGCACGCAATTCCAGATACCGTTAAAAAGACGCTTAGGACGAATCCGAACGAATCTCTCATTTTGACTCTATCCGATACATTACCCCGGGCGGAATAAAAAAGCGATGAAGGTCTTCGACCGTTTCCACCGAAACCGGCTTGCCTTCCGGTCCGAACACTTCAATCGGCTCCGCGCTGCGGACCGCTATCGCTCCCCCCGTCTCGGTTCGAACGTCGGCTTGCCGCAATCGTCCATTCGCCCATTCGATATCGAATACATATCCTCCGCGAGCCCGAAGACCTTTCACCCGGCCTGAGGGCCATGCGGGAGGGAGCGCCGGCAGCAAGCGAATTTCGCCCTTGTGCGATTGCAGCAGCATTTCTTGAATCGCGGCCGCGCCTCCGAAGTTGGCATCGATCTGAAACGGCGGATGATCGCCGAATAAATTCGGATGCACAGCTTTGCGCAGCAAGTCGCGAATGCTGGCATGGGCTTGTTGCCCGTCCTCCAGCCTTGCCCAGAAATTCGCAATCCAGGCCTGGCTCCAGCCGGTATGGCCCCCTCCATTCTCCAGCCTGCGCTCCAGCGTACGTCGGGCGGCGGTCCCCAATTCGGGCATCGTGCTAGGATCAATTTGTTCTCCGGGGTACAGAGCGAACAAATGCGAGATGTGGCGATGACCGGGCTCGGCTTCCTCGTAATCGACGGACCATTCCATGATCTGGCCGTGCCGTCCGATTTCAGGCTGGGGAAGCCGGTCTCGGGCGGCCGACCACTCCTCCCGAAGCGGCCGGTCCAGATCGAGACGCTCCGCCGCCTCCATGCAGGCGCCAAATAAAGCGAACGCAATTTGCGAATCCATCGAGGGACCGATGCAGAGCGCCCCGACCTCCCCTGCTTCCGTAATATAACGGTTCTCGGGCGAAAGCGAAGGCGCGGTTGCAAGCCGTCCCCTCTCATCTTCGATCAAAAAATCCAGCAAGAAGAGCGCCGCCTCTTTCAGCACCGGGTACGCCCGATCGCGCAGAAACGCTTCGGAACCGTTATACCGGTAATGTTCCCAGAGGTGAAGGGCCAGCCAGGCGCCGCCCGTCGGCCAGAAAGCGGCGGGCGTCCAGGCGGTGAATATGCCGCTTTCCGCCCACAGATTCGTTACGGAATGAACAGCGAAGCCTCTGGCCCCGTATAATTGGCGGGCCGTTTCGCGGCCGGTCGCAACGAGCCGGTCGATCAGGTCGAACAGCGGTTCGTGGCATTCCGGCAGATGCCCTCCCTCCGCGATCCAATAGTTCATCTGCAGATTGATATTAAGATGGAAATCCGATTCCCACGGCGGGGTGAAGCTCTCGTTCCATATCCCCTGCAGATTGGCCGGCAGGCTTCCGGGACGCGAACTGGCGATGAGCAAATAGCGTCCGTACTGGTAAAACAGCGCTTCAAGCCCGTTATCCGCCAAGCCCTCCCGATATCTTAACAGCCGTTCCGAAGTCGGCAACCGCTCAACCTCCGCATCGTCTCCGGCCTCAAGTTCCAGCGCGACTCTGTCGAACAAGCGGCCGTGGTCCCGGATATGCGAAGCCTTGAGCTCCGCATATGGGGTCGAGGCCGCCCGCTCCGCCTGAACCATCGCTTCCGCGTAAGGGTCGCCGCATCGAAACGAGGTCTGCGCCGCGATGACCAACATTACCGAATCGGCATGGCGAATGTCGATATAGTTGCCCGCCGCCTCCGTTTCGCCTCCGGCGGCAACCGCCCGCAGCACGGCCGCGTAATGCACGCCGTCCGGCCCGCATTGCCCTTGCATCGTCAGGATATTGTCCGCTTCTCTCCCGATCTCGCCCTCGAACGGTCTGCGGCTCAGTCTGGCCGTCATAGAGAGAGCCCCCGGCCGCGAAGCCGAGATACGAACAACGATCGCCTGTGCGACGGCGCTCGCAAATATTTCCCTGCGGTACGTTGTATCTCCCGCCCTATATTCAACGGAAGAGATGCCTGTCTGAAGATCCAGTTCCCGCCGATAGTCCGTCGCCGCGGCTTGCCCCTCCAGATTCAGCAATAAATCGCCGAGCGGCTGATATGGCCCGAAATAATGCGGCGCATTGGCCAAATGCAATAGAGCCAGCTTCTCCGCTTCCCGCGGTTTGCCCAGCCGAAGCAACTCCCTGATTTCCGCGAGCTTTCCGGCGCCATCCGGGCAGCCGCCCCGATTCGGTCCCCCGTACCAAATGGAATCTTCATTCAGCTGTATCCGCTCGCCGCCGATTCCCCCGAAGATCATGCCGCCCAACCGGCCGTTGCCGACGGGGAAGGCCTCGGTCCATACTCCGGCAGGCCGCCGCTCCGTTAATTTGCAGCTTTTGTTACCCATATCGTCACTCCCGATCGTTCAATTCAAATTTCGATAATAATACCATAATAAAAACAAATTCATATAAATCCAATGAACAAGCGCGACCTGAAGCGTGCAATATTTTGACCGTTCTTATGAAAAAAAAGGGCCCCCGTAAGGATAATCAACAAACCGGGGTAAAACCGGATAAGGGATTCATCCAAGATGAACCCCTTATCCGCCCTCTACAATCTATGGATGGGTTTGATATTCCAGCATTCTGAGCAGCATCGCGACCGCTTCCGCCCTCGTTGCGGCATCGTTCGCAACGAATCGGCCGGCGCCGCGTCCGATGACGATGTCCAACTGACGGATTGCTGCCACCGCGCCTTTCGACCACTTTGGAATGTCTTCGTCATCGGCGAAGCCCGTGGTCGCATTCTCGTCCAGAAGCCCCCCTAGCGCTCTGGCAATCATCGATGCCATTTCCGCCCGGGTAATATGCGCTTCCGGCCGGAAGCTTCCGTCTTCGTACCCGTTCACAATGCCCGCTTGCACGGCGAGTGCGACTGCTTGCTCAGCCCAGGCGCCAATCTTGGACCAATCCGTGAGCGCTGGCGCCGATCCAGCGCCATCCAACTTCAGCGTACGCGCAAGCATGACCGTAAATTCGGCGCGGGTGACCGGGCTGTCCGGCTTGAACGTTCCATCCGGGTAGCCGCTTACGATCTGTTGCGACGCCGCGCGTTGACGGAACGCTCGCTCCAATGACCGGCCATGTCGGTGAACATCGGGTCCGGCTGCTCCGCTTCTTCTCCGTCCTCCTCCTTTTCCGCCGCCATCACGGCAAACTTGGCAAAGCGCTCTGCCTCGACAGTGATCCATTCGCCGTCAACTTTGCCGCCTATTTCAATCCACATGTTCTTCTCATCGTCGTAATAGAAGATGGCGGCTTTCCGATCCTTGCCGACGTTCGCCGCATCGAACTTGATCGACAACGTGACCGGCTTCTTAAGGTTGCCTCCGATATTCTTCGACACTTGGAACATTGAACTGACCGGCGTTTCCCGATCCGTCAAGAGGCGCGAAGGATCGGACAGCTTCTCGATCGCGATGCGCAGTTCCTGCCCTGCCGCCCCAGCAGGAACTTTAATGATGATTTCCCCGCCCAGGCTGACTTCTCCGCTTCTTCCAACCGGAATGGAAACGAAGCCGTTGGCCGATGCGACGATTCCGGGACCGCCGCCGTACCGCCCGCTCGAATCGCCGTCGCTGCCGGAACCGCTATTCCCTCCGGCCGCTCTTGGGACCGCTGTCGCCGTATTCGAGAAATCGCTGGCGCCTTCCGCATAGATGGCCTTTACAACGAACGCATAGCTCGTTCCGTTCGTTAATCCGGGAACGGTATAAGAGTTCGTCGTTACATTGCTTGTTACGAGATCCCACTGGTTAGGGTCCATTGGCGCAGCCGTTCCTTCGTATTTGTATACGGCGTAGGTAACGGCTCCGGCCGCTATCTTCCAACTCAACGTTACCCGACGATCCCCTCCCGCTGCGGCAAGTTGCTGCGGAGCCTCAAGCGCAGTGGATTTCGTCACCGCTTGCGTCACGGTAAACGTTACGTCCTCCATCTCGGCCGCGGATACCGTTACCTTTGCCGTATACGTTCCTGCCGCCAGACCGTTCTTCGCTGTCACAGTGAAGGTCGTGGCAGGCGTTGCGGCATTGAGCGTCGTTGCCGCCGGCTGCGTGATCGTGAATTTGTCTGCATCCGCTCCGCCTAAAGCTACGGCCAGATTCGTCAAATCGCCCGTACCCGTTCGCTTGACGACAATCGTCTTCGTCTCCTGCGAACCGGACGCGTAACCTTCCGTTAACGGCGCCGCTGTCTGGTTGATGATCGGAGCTATGGTAAACTCATTGCCGGCCGTATTGTCGAGCTTGCGTACCGTTACTGCGAATGTTTTCGTTATTTTCGCTTCTTCGTTAATGATGAGAGCGGTTATCGTCACGCGAGCATCCCCTTCGGTATAGGCAGGGCGCTTCACATTTCCGTTATTGTCGATAACGGACGGTCGATCCGTCGTCCAAACAATCGTGGATCCATATACCGCGCCTGTCTTCGGCAAGATAAGGTTCCCGGTTACCCCATCGGCCGTATCGCCAACGGCAAAGCCTATTTCGAGCGCCTCCATGTCCGCTGCCGCCTTCTCGGCAGGAGACGCATCCGTAGGCGCGATCCACTTGGCATGAAGAACCGTATTATCGAAGACCGTGCCGGTTTCAAAGTTCCACGCCGTCGCATAGCTTTCGTCCGTATACCAGCCGCCGAATTTGTAACCTTCCCTAGTTGGGTCCGTTGACGGTTTGGCTGCATGGCCGCCGACAGGTACAACCTGATGCGGAATATAGCTTCCTCCCCGACCCGTTTCAAACTCGACCGCTTTCAGGCCTTCGTTCCCGATTTGTTGCACGCCGATGTCAAGCGCATCGTCGGGTCGAATGGCGTTTCCGAAGAAGTCGCGTGTCAACGGGAAAATTTGGCTTACGTCCCGCCAGCCTGCAAGCGTTTGATCCGCTCGAAATCCGGCGCCTACCGCGGCATTGCTATCCGCCGACTTGAGCTTGAAGCCCGCCAGCTTGGACGCGTCAAACTCGGAACGGGCGATCGCTTTGCCGGTCCCTGTATTTCTAGAGTTGGACAGAACCGTATTCTTATCTCCGTTCTCAACAATCGTTCCGTTGGTTGGAATATCGTCTTTAGGAATGACGTCAATATCGAGAGACTGCTCTATATTTGCCAAGATCGTGGCCGGATCCGCATACATATTATGCGATCCATACACGCCTGCGGCAAATTTGCTTCGATCGATCAAGGTTTCCGGATAAATGATATTGTAATCGAAGCTCCCATGCGTCATGACGCTCTTTGAACCTATGTCGAAAACGCTGATCGTGTCTTTGCCGTACACAATATTGTTGTAAAAATGGGTCCAGATCGAGCCTGTGCTGCCTGTACCGAATATTCGCGTCGTATTTGCGCCAAGCTTGAAAATATTGTTGTGTATCAACGGATAATCCGCGCTGCTTGAACTGCCGCCAACCGCATAATAAAACAAATGCGAGGATGCCGCGGATCCTTCTTGGGGACTGCCGTCGTCAATACTAATGTTGTAACGCACAACGCTGTTCTTCGAAGCGGGCATGAACAACATGAAACCGCCATAATTGTTTCGGCTGTAGTTATATTGATAAACTGCCCCGTCATTGAAACTGTCGATGTCAAATGCTTCGCCGTCGGCGCAATTGTACGGGTTGTCCACCACTTCGTTATATTCCATCACGGAATCCTTGGCGCCCATGAACCAGAGAGCGGCGTAATTGGCCACACTGATATATTTGCCGATCCCGTCGGTGATGTTCGGACCTTCCCCGTTCGGCTTCGCGTCGGTCAAATACGTTTTCCCAAACCCCGTAATATAGTTGTAACGGACTTCTCCCTCAAGCGCGTTGGATAGAACCATGGCGTCGCCCGAGCCGTTCGCCATGTAGTTGTTGAAGTAACGAACCTTCATAATGGCGGGATATCCGCTTTTCGTCCAACCGTCCGGATGGAATCCCGTATTGCGAATTCCTTCGTTGTCGCAGCGGATGGCGGTATTGCCTTCAGCCAAAATATCGTCGATATAGCCGTAAAATATAATGCCGCCGGCCACCTTGGCGCCGCCATAGCTCTGATGAAGGGCATTGACGTCGTGTACGTAAGAATTGGTCACGTATATATGGCTTTTTTTGCTGGCCATAAAGTTTTCGGGAGTGCGCTCCTCCAGCGTCCCGGCGTAATTATTCATAATCATAATGCCGTTGCGCCCTATCTCCCATTGGGGACCGAGATTTGTCACTTCAAGCCCGTCGATTTCCCAATATTCCTCATTGACGAGCTCAACAGCGCCGGAAGCTAAACGTTTTTCTACCGGATTGGTGTCAAAAATATAGTACGGGTCCTTGCTTATGGTGCCGCCGCCGTTAATAACAGGTCTCTTGTACTTGTGCCCTCCGTCGTTGTATTTGCCAAGCTTGATCGCCTTGCCCTCCGTGCCGGAGCCTCGCAGCTTCAGTTGCCCGTTCCAAATCGACTCGGCATCCAGGAAGATTCGGTCCCCGGGATTGAATCCGGTCTGATTGATCTTGTCCAACGATTTCCAGGCAGTCTCCGGCGTCAAGCCGTCATTGGCATCATTTCCGGTTTGATTCGAAACATAATACGCTCTCGGTTCGTGATTCGCAATGTCGACCGTAATATCCAGCGTCTTTCCGCCTTCAAATTCAAGCGCGACGGTTGCCTTGCCCACGGGAAGCGAGCTTAAGAAGCCGTCCTTGAGCAACATTAGGTCCGTGGCGTCTATGAGGCGGTAATCGACGTCTTCGACAAGTTTCCGGCCGTTGTACAACACTCCGGTCAGGTCAGCCAGGTCCGGCGTCACGCGCAGGGCGATATTTTTCTTGTTGGCCAGGTCAAATTCAACAACATCGGGCGTCACCGTATATTGTTTGCCGGCTAACTTGACCTGCGCGGAGACCGTGGCGGTCTTCAGAGCCGCCGACTCCGAGACGACGGAAACATCGTCAAAAAAGCAGCGATTTTCGATATTTCCGGCGTTAGCGTTCCAGTTCGTCATCAGAACAAGAGCGCCGATGTCCTTGACGGCAGTCGTTCTATATGCGGTTTGCCCGTCAATTTTGGCGGTCATGCCGTCGCCGTTAACGACCCACTCGAATTTATGCCATCCTGCGGAACGTTCGATTTTATCGCCGGTCGAGCCGTCCGTAGGGTTCCATGCGCTGCCGGCGCGCCAGATATAATAACCGTACCGGTTTGTATCGCTTTTATCCTGCACTACGCCTAGCGCATAATAATTGCTGGTGCTGTTGTTATTGGCGGCATTCTGGACGCTGAACGCCAATTTGATCAGTTGGTCCATATCGCCGGGATCGTAAAACCAAGCCGTTACCGTGCCATGAACCGGGCTGTCCGCTCTTGAATTCACCACCGCTCTGGCAGGTCCCGTCGTACCGGACACGGCCGTAGCGGCGCTTCGCCCATAATGCGGCTTCACCGTGGAATGGCTATAGGAGCCGGGAATTCCGACAGTAAACTTCTTGTCGTCCTCAAAATGATCCACGAAGAGGATGTCGTCTCCCTCATAATAAGATACCGTCGCGTATACAGTTACCTGGTCATCTCCCGACTCGTCCGGATTGTAAGAGGGCTTGACTTGGATGTTGCCGTCCCGGTCCACTTCAACCTTATCCTTGTCTTCATCGTTAAGACTATAGGCGACATGATCGATGACGTAGTCGAATCCGCCGTCAATGAACAGCCTGTCGCCGGAGCCCTTGCTCAACACGGTTGAATCAAAGCTCAACGCCAAATCTTTCCCGCTGTAACTTGCGCTTTGGTCAGACGGTTCCGAATCCGTATATCGCGTATCCGGATTGCCTAACGCCCTTACCGTATATATGTATGCCTGCGCATCGGGCAAAGCGAATGTATACTGTGTCGCCGGCGCATCGATCAGTACGGGTTGATGAACGGGAACATCGTTCAGGCAGAGCTGCAATTCATACTTCCAGGCATAGTCAACAGAGTTCCAGTTCGCCGTTCTCCCCTTCCACCCTGTCGCTTCGGGCTTGCCGAGAGATTGGATTGCAATCGCGTTTGACAGATCCGATTCCGGACTGTTCGCGTAAGATTTACCGTCATACATTGTGCCGAGCGTAACCATCGATACCCGGTAGTCGCCCGAACCGGCTGCTCTCATCTGTGAAATCAGGCTTTGCCGGTTCGACTGCGCGTTAAAGACGAACGCATCGACGGCCATATTGTCCTTATACAATATAAAAGCATGCCAAAAATCGTAGTTTGCCAGATTTGAGCTAAAACCGACAACCGCATCCTTGCCGCTCGCTTCGCCCAATGTAACGGCTGCAGGCGCAATAAATCGGTCAGGGGCTTGACTGTCCCCTACCAAGAGCAGCGCTCTGGCAGACGCGACGGATACTCCATTCGTGATGACGCAGTAATAGCTCTTGGCATTATCCGCCAAGTCGGCCGCAAACGTATAGCTGCTGCCGGTCGCGCCTTCTATTCTTACAGGCTCCGCATCCGGCTCCTTGTCTACAACATACCATTGGTACTCCGACGGATCGCCGTTAACCGAATCGGCAGCTGCGGACAACGTCACAGTTCCCGGATTCGACAGGATTTGAAAACGGGGTTGTTGCGTAATCGACAGGCCGAAGCCTTTGGGATCGCTTAATGCGGAATCCGGGGTATGCCGATTATCGGCCGTTACGCCTTTCACCTTGAATGCGTAGTCTCCCGGGCCGTGTTGACTAATCAGACCAGTCCAATCATATTGGTTCGTCAAAGAGGCTTCCGAACCCAGTGACGTTCCGTTCTTAAACAATTCAACCACATAGCCGGCCGCACCTGGCATCTCGTCCCATATCGCCTTGGCGCCGGACCATGCCAGGCCTGTCGCCGCATTCGATTCGCCGCTTATCGTCAGCTGCAATTCGCGCGCAACATCCCCAAAGCTCAATTGAAACGTATAGCTTCCCGGCGGCAAACTGTCTAAAAATTGATTTGCAATCGCAACAGTATGTCCCGGCGTATTCACGCTGTAATTTTCGCTGCCGATCGACGCGCCGTTCCACTTTACATCCGCAAAACCATCCAGATGAGGCGAAACGGTCACCGTCAGATCCTGTGCGGATCCACGATGATAGACAGCGCTTTCAGGAGAGATGGAGTAGTACACTTCCGCGGTCACCGTCACCGTGTCCGCAGTTGCCGGAACATCATTCGCGTCAAGAACGATCCGTCCGTTTTCCCCCTTCCCGATTCCTTCCGGCTTGTCATAGGCAGCATTCGGCGTAAGCAACCCCGCCTCTGAATGATCGGCTTGTACATTAGCTTGCGCCAAATTCGCTCCTGCAAGCGAGAAGATGAGAACAAGCGATACAATCTTTTTGAACTGTCGAAAAAGAGACATATATTTCCCCCCTCAAATTAGAATTAGAATCGGATAGCGTTAAATTTTTGCCGGTCAATGCTTATGTTTGCGCTTTCAACGCGTTCCTTCACCAACAATCGAAGCTGATCCTCCGCATAGATTTGGAGCAAAAGCGGTTTCGCATCCGAAAATGGCTTATCACCCATTTCCTTCTTGGACATCAACAATACATCGACGACCTCGCCTTTGTATTCGACTTCACTCCGTTTCTGACCCGGCTCCAGTTCCTTCAGTTCATACCATATGTCAAGCGCTTGCGTATCTCCTTTGGGGATATCGTTCTCCGTCTGCGTCAATATTTCGGTGGAGCCGTCTTGGCGCAACATCATGTATGTAAGTTCTACACCCAACGTAAACAAATCTTTATTCGCTTCGTAAACGGGATACAACTCTTCATCCGTCACCTTCGTTTTATTCGAGTACCACTTGACAAGTTCGGACCAAACATGGTTTCTGATATAGTTGTAATATTGATACTCGTCAAAGGAGGACAAACCGTAAAACACCTCGCCGTCCTTCAGCATGCGCTCACGCTCGGCATTCGTCCTTTCCCGTTCGTTCATGATGGAGGAAAAGCGGATGTCCTTGCCGATCAGTCCCTGTTCCACGGCAACGATCGCTTCCATTTTGGCTGTCAGCAGCTTGTCAAGCGCGCTGTTGCGGGCGTATTCCAAGGGGGTTTGCCCGTCAAACTTACGATCCCAAAAATCGGAGTCGGCATCCGCGCCGTATTGCTGATAAAAAGTATTGGCGGTCAATGCTCGTTCATCGTATAAAAACAGCAGAAATTCTTGTTCGGACACCCCAAATCCGTCAATGGTCAACAAGTCGCCTTCATCCCCCTGTTGAAACGATCCGCTTACCGGCTTGATTAAGAAGAAAGCGACGAAAATAAAGCTTGCGGCAACGGCGGCAACCAATGAAACCAACGCAACTCTCTTCGCTTTGCCATGAAAAAACGGGCGGTCCGTCAAAAAAATTCACCTCCTGAACGGCTTCATGCCGGCTTTTGTTTTAATACTATAATAGGGAAACGATTCTTCCGGAGCGTGCACGAAATTTACTAATATGTGCAATTTTTGTACGGGGATGTGTGCGGCACAGTTGCGATTGCAAACAAACGAAAGGCCCACCCGCCGTCATGCGGATGAGCCCTTTCTTTTCTCGGCCTTACCTATATTCGCTTGGAGTTACGCCGTTATACTTTTTGAACACCTTCGAGAAATAAGTTCGATCCGAATAGCCTAATTTCATGGATATGACTTCGATCTTGCCCGCATCGTTCTTGATCATCTGCGCCGCTATATCCATCTTCAGCCGATGAACATAATCCGTGAAATTCATGCCGGTTAATTTCTTAAAGTAGCGGGAGAAGTAATTCGGATTCAGAAACAGGCGATTCGCCATCGTGACGGCTGTAATATTCTCCGACAAGTGCTCTCTCACATAATCCTCAATAATTTTCAGCCTGGGCGTTTTCGAGAACATGATGCCGGAATTTGCCGCCGGACCCATGACATGCCGAATCCGCATACGGATCAGTTCCAACGTCTCTTCGATTCTCCCCGAATGCAAGAGATAGTAATGAAAGGACTCCGATTCCACCTGATAACCGAGCTCAAACTCGATCATACGGATCATTTGCGAGCATTCCGATAGCCCTCTGGAGGGGTAGACCGCGCTTTCCTTCATTTCTGCCAACGATTGATCGAACAATTCCAGTATCGATTCCGGGTTCCCTTCGCGTGCGGCAGACAAGAATGCCGCTCTTACGCCTGTCGTCATATGGGGGGTTCTCAGCCACTCGGCCGGCTTCCATTCCTGCAGGACGGCATAGGAAACCGAATCGTAATACAGGTCGGAATCATACTGCTTCAGGCGGGAATGGACGGAACCGATCGATTGGACGTCCCGAAACGGATTGCTGACGACGACTCGCATTCGCACCTTGATATACTCCTGCACCGCGCTATGAACTTGGTCCATATATCGGCCGAATCGTTCATGCGCATTGACGGCAAGATTCTTCTCGTAATTATAGATCAGCAGAATCGTCCCTTCTTCGTCTTGAAACACCGATATTCCATCCATACCCAAAGCCACATTTTCCGCAATATTATAGAGGGCGAACCGGATCAACGGAAGATCCTTGAAGCTGTAGCGCGCCGCGAATGAAGCGTAATCGAACATGCCGAGCGCCATCAGGAAGTCGTTTTTTTTCCACACGACTCCTATTCTTAAACCCAATTGCTTCGCCGAATCCGAGTCGTCTCCGGACAAAATCTGCTTCATGAACGACTGTTTAAGCAAGTTTTTGTGCCGTTGAATTTCGATTCGATTCGATAATTGCTCCAGGCGGCTTGTTATTTCGTCGAGATGCGAAACCGCCTTAAGAACGCTTTCCTTCAATTTGTCGGAATCGAGTTCATCCTTGATCAAATAATCGTCCGCGCTGATCTGTACCGCCTTGCGGGCGTAATAGAAATCCTCGTGACAGGTGAGGAAAATAATCCGGACATCCGGATTGATTTTCTTCATCTCCATAGCCAGTTCGACCCCATCCATCTGCGGAAGACCTATATCCGTAATAACCAATTGCGGGTCCTTCTCTTTGAACAGGCGCAATGCCTGAACGCTGGAGCAAGCCGAAGCGGTTATTCTTAGGCCGAGCTCATCCCATGGCAGCAGCTGCTCCAAATAACTTAGCATGGGAACGTCGTCGTCAACCAGCATCATCCGATAAGTCATGCAGCTTCCCTCCGCATCTGCAGGCAGGTCTGTCTATCCTTTGACTCCTCCCACAGTTATTCCTTTAATCACTTGTTTCTGAAGAAGCACGAAAACGATAAGAATAGGCAAAATCGTCGAGACGGCAGCCATCATAATCACCGCATAACTCGTACCGTATTGGGAAGCAAACGACTGTATGCCGAGCGTAACGGTATACTTGCTTTTACTGATCAGGAAAATCAACGGGTTCTGGTAATCGTTCCATGTCCAGAGAAACTTCAGAATGCCTACGGTAGCCAAGATCGGTTTGGCCATCGGCAGAACGATCTGCCAATAAATTCGCAAATGGCCGGCGCCGTCAATCTTGGCCGCTTCGATATACTCCGTATGAATATCCCTAATAAATTGGCGCGCCAGAAAGGTCAGCGGGATCGAAAACGCTCCCATCAATACCAGTGCGGAGTGCGTATCGTAAAGCCCGAACCATTTGACAAGGATATATCTTGGGACCAACGTCGATTCCTGCGGGATAAGAAAGAACGAGAGCACAAGCACGAACAACGCATTTTTGAACGGAAAATTCAATTTGGCGAACGAATAGCCGGCCATGGATGAGAAGAGCAGCGTCAGCAATGTCATTAGGATCGCAAGTTTCAGCGAGTTCATATAGTACAAGCCGAACGGCACATGTCCGAGCCATACGGTTTTGAAATTCTCGATCATGTTCCACTGGGCCGGAATCCATTCGATTGGAAATTTCATCACATCCACTTCATACTTGGCGGCTGCGGAGAGCATCCAAACCAATGGAGAAATGAACAACAAGGAGAAAAGGCCGATTATGACGGTAGCGATCCATTTACCTAAACGCAATTTTTTCACCGGTTGTACCTCCTAAAACTCGTTCTTCTGCATACGCGATGTGGCTATCGTAATCATAGCGATTATCAGAAACAGCACCATAGACAATGCCGAAGCGTAGCCCATACGGAAATTTTGGAAGCCTTCCTCGTAAAGGTAATAAACCAATACGTTGGTCGCGTTATTCGGACCTCCCGAAGTCAGAAATGCGATCAAATCGAACACCTTAAAGGAAGAGACGATGCCGGTAATACTCAAGAAAAAAGTGGTCGGCCCGAGCAAAGGAACGGTTATCTTGAAAAATTTGTGTAAAGATCCGGCGCCGTCGATTTCCGCCGCTTCGTATAGCTCATCGGGTATGTTCGTTAATCCGGCCAGATAAATGATCATATTGTAGCCGAGAACCTGCCACACCGCGATAATAATAATCGCCCAAAGAGCGTAATTGGTGCTGCCCAGCCACCCCGGAGGCTCGCTCATCCCTAACGACATCAAGATGTTGTTGATTACGCCTTGCGTAGGGTGGAACAATACGCTGAACACGGTTGCAATCGCTACGGTGGTAGCAATATACGGGATAAAGAAAACCACCTTGAACAGTTCTTTCAGGTATACCTTGGAATGGATGACTGCAGCCAGAATCAATCCGAGCGCCATGCTGACCGGAACGAGAATGACCGAATAGAGCAAATTGTTCTTCAATGCTTTAAGAAATTTCGCATCGGAGAGAATCGCCTTGTAGTTATCGAGACCGATCCAATGGATCGCATCGAATCCTCCTACCAGGTTCCATTCCGTAAAGCTCAAATAAAGCGAAAAGAATAACGAGAAAACGCCGAATAACAGGATGCCCGTAATCTCCGGGACGACAAATAAAAATCCGACCAACGATTCCCTGCGGGAGTTCGTCCAAAAAACCTTCCTGCCTCTCTCCCCATCCGTCTTCGTGGAAATCAATGCCATCTCTCTCACCTCAATCTATATGTATCTATGAGAGTAATATAATGGATTGAGGGAAGACCGGCGCAAACGATTTATACTCATATGTGAAATATTGTTACCTTGGCTGCTCACCGCTCATCGGCTGCAGTCATTCGCCCTGCGCTTGTTGGCGGCTGCTTTCCTCCGGTTTGGGAAGAAACATAATAAATGTGGTTCCGGCATCCTCATTTCGCCGCACGTCTATTGCTGCCTTCTCTCCGTAAGTTAGACGCAAGCGCCTGAGCGTGTTTAACAACCCGACTCCGCGATTTTCCTCAACATGCGCTTCCTCCCTAAGCATTGTCCTGAGTCCGTCGATCTGCGCTTCTTCCATGCCAGTCCCGTTATCTTTCACCTGTACGGCCACCCCTGACTCCGTTTCGCCGATTTGTACCTCAATCTCCGCATAATCGGGGGGATCCGCAAAACCGTGGACGATCGCGTTCTCCACCAATGGCTGCAGAATAAGGCGGGGAACTTCGAATGACTCCAGATTTTTCGGAAGCTCTACGATGAGATAAAGGCGCAACCGGCTTCTGACCTTCATGATATCGACATAATCCTGGAGCAGCTTGCATTCCTGCCTTAACGTACTCATATCGTTGACCCGCATGTACGCTCTCAAGAGACTCATTAAAGCTTCAACCTGCCGGCCGCGAACGGAATCTCCGGCAAGCAGCAATTCGCACTTGATGGAATTCAACGTGTTAATCAAGAAATGAGGCCGAATTTGGGAGAATAAAGCCTGCAGTTCAATAATCCGCTTCTCCTCCTGCTCTTGTTCGACGTCGGAGATCAACCGGTTGATCTGGTCCAGCATTTTGTTAAAGGCGCTGCCCAGAACTCCGAATTCGTCGGTGCCTGTTACAGGAAATCGAACGAGCCGATTCCCGCCTCCGAATTGCTCCGCCGTTCTCTGCAGCTTGAATAACGGCCGATGAATCCGTTTCGCCAAGACGATGGAAATCGCGATAAAAATAAGGACCGATACGCCAAGAATTAGCCCGTACAGAAAAAATATATTCGTGATTTCGTCCGTAATCTCCTGAGGCGAGAACCTATATAGCACTTGCCAGCCCGTTCTCGCGACCGTTGACTGCAATTCGATCACTTCAGGGACGGATTCAAGCCCCGATTGTTGCGGGTATAAGAGAATCGGGGTCCCGTCCGCTTCATACAAGCCGATCTGTCCCGCTCCGATGCCTTCGAACAACTGATGGAAGTACCGGTAGGAAACGGCTACATACAACACCCCTAAATAATCATTGCCGCTATGATCTTTGATCACTTTCACGAAAAGATAATTCGATTCGCCAATATCGTAGAATTCTCCTTGTCGTACAGGCGCGTTTAACCAATAAATCCGCTCCGGATTCGCTTCCTTCTTCCACCGTTCGGTGATCCGTTCGGATGATACCGCTTCGATCCTGTTATTGGCAGCGTAATCGGCACCGGCCGTTCCTATCTGGAACCGGGCTTTGTTCACATAGAATACGCGCGCTTTCAAGCCGGAAGTCTTGGAGAAGGCCAGGTCCAGCATTTCGGAAATGCGCCCGTATCTCTTATAATCTTCCGAAGAAGCAATCCGGTTCACATTCTTGAACGCCTTCAAGTCGTCATACAGCGCGTTGTATCGGAATAAATTGGAGGCGTATATAATGTCCTCCACACTCTTTTCCATATCTCCGGCTATCACATTGACTACATTCTGACGCGAGCTTTGTACCTTGTCGATCACCACATCCTTGATCAGGAAAAAGGCCATGAACGAAACGATGGACAGCGGAAGCAGGATAAATATAAACATGGTTAGCTGATTCCGCATATAGAACGATCGTTTAAACAGTTTGTACATGCGTCTTTCGCCTCACTCCGCTCTGAAGTCCGATTCAATCGAAAGCCTGAAAAGGCCGCCATTTGGCGGCCGCCTTCTCATTATACCAATCTCTCAATCGGTCGATCTATTTATTTTTTCGCTTGGCTGATGATTTTATTGGCATCTTCCATCATCTGTTTCTGTGCGGCTTCAAACGTGAGGTTGTCGAGCATATAAGTGCTAAAACCGTCCTCGATCACCTTCTTCATCTGCCCTGCATAATCGGTTGTCCAGTTCGCGTCGTAAACTGTCTTCGCTCTGCTGTCAAAGACAGTCGCTTTCAAGGATTCCTCGTCGATCAATGCGGCGTCCGGGCCGACCAGAGCTTGTATGACTTTGTTGGCATCCGCCTTCTTGTAGCCCGGGAAATCCCGAATCACATCGGTCTGCTGAGCTACGTATTGAATGAATTTATAAGCTTCTTCTTTGTGCTTGGAAGTGGCCCCCACCGATAAATAGTTCCCGCCGATATAAGAAGATCCGATTTCCGCGCTGGCGGACGAACGGGGAAGCGGCGCAAACACGGTCTGAAAATCATGAGGATATTTCTCTTTATCCTTGATCATTCCCACAATGAATGTTGCCGTAGGCACCATGGCCGCTTTCCCGCTGAAGAATTCCGACGCGTAATGAAGCTTGGCGCCGACGATCTCAGAGAACGACTTGACCGATTTGTCTTCCTTCTCCATCGCGCGGCGCAGCTCGAAAAATTGCTTGTAGGATGCGTCGTCGAAAATGGGCTGCTGATCTTGGGACAAATACGGATGCGGCTTTTCGGAGTATGCCGGGAAGTTCACGTACTCTCCCCAAGTATGGAAATAAGCTCCGAATTGTTTATCCGCTCCTTCGCCCTTATTCAACTTTTTCGCATAATCGCGGAAATCGTCCCATGTCCAGCCCCACTCCGGAATCGGAAGATTCGCTTCATCCAGCGCTTGTTTGTTAATCATAACCACCCAAGGGCTGGCCATATCTTGAAGACCGTACACTTTACCCTGATATACCGGATTGACGTAAAAGTCGTTACCGGGATCGATGTTATTCTTCTCCAGATACTCGTCGATCGGGGCCAGAACGCCTCGGGCCGCCCGCTCGATAATAAAGTCGACATGTGAGAATTGAATGACGTCGATCGGATCGTCCGCCGCGCTCATAATATCCAACTTCTTGTAGAAGTCGGTGCTGTTTGCGTTATCTACAAGTTGTACCGGTTCTACATGAATATCGGGATTGTCCTTCTCGAAATTGTCGGCAATCTTCTTGATATCCTCAAATTGCGAACCATTGTACCAAGTATAGTATTTGATCGTAACCATATCCTGTTTCTCTTCCTCTTTCGGCTGAGTTGCGGCCGGCTCGCCTCCCGCAGCCTGTTCGTTTGCCGGCGTATTGCCCCCGGTTGATCCGCATCCCGCAACCAATGCGATCGCAAGGAAGCTTATCAATAACATTTTGAACCTTGTCATTTGGTATCCCCCTACCTTTCATAAAGTTCCTTCGATTTCGATTGTAGTAGGGAGAGCGCTTCCACGGTGTGCAATATTTGAATATGTTTGTGCAATATTTCGATATTCGTGAAAGCTTTTCATATTAGTCCGCTATTCGTCGATGGTGTATCCAGCCGGCAACCGACGAACCGGCTTTCCAACCGGATAATCCTGCGCTGCGGAACTTTCTCTTTCCAAACATTCCATCACCGTCAGTACCAAATCTTCGCGCCACGGCCGTCCGGCCACCTGTACGCCTACCGGCAGTCCCGCGCTGCGCACATTCGCCTTCGCCGCGGCTTGCGCCATTCGATCCTTGCCGACAACTCCTGCAGCGCCCGCCTCCTCTTCGGGACGAACGGCAGTCGTGCTGATAACGCCGGCAGGCAGGCCCAAATAGTTATACAACAGAGCATACGCGCCTTCGAAGCTCATTTCCAACGATAGGTCATGCGGTATAGCGGGAACCGGGAAAGGCGGGCCAATGAGCGCATCGATTTGCTGCCGTTCCAATTGCCGAAGAAATCTTTGACGGTACTCTTCCCGTTGCGATATCAATCGTTGCAGTTCCTTCGCCGACTTTTTCCCCATGTATGGAATGAGATGCGTTCCCGCCAGATTTTGTCCAAGCAAGCGAAGGATCAGGGAACCTATGCGCTTCTTGCCGGCGGACATACCGAACGACCGGCGAATGCCGGCGATTTGCTCCGCTATTTCATCCGTTCCGACGGTCTTCTCGATTCCTTCCGCTCCTCCCGCCGATAGCAATGCGTAAAAAGAATGCAGCGCAATCTCCGGATCCGGCAGCGCGAATTCCCGCACCTCGGCCCCATATCGTTGCAAAACGCCGGCAGCGTCGCGCACCGCCCGTTGGATCGCAGGAGAAGGAGCAAGCATGCCATCGCTCGTGTAAAACGCTATGCGCAAGCCCTTCACTCCGTTAGCGTTCATCCGAATAGGGGCCCGGCTCAGCGACTCTGCCGTGGAAATAACCTGCATCGCCAAAGCGAGATCTTCGACATGCCGCGCCATTGGGCCTATGCTTGACATTGACGCAGCCTCCGGTACAACGTGCGCAATTCCCTCCGGTTTCTTCGCAGGCACCCGCCCAGGCGTTGGCTTGAGCGCATGAATCCCGCAGTAATGGGCCGGAGTTCGAACGCTTCCTCCGACATCGGTGCCAAGTCCGAGCGGGGAACCGCCCGCCGCGATCACAGCGGCTTCGCCCCCGCTGCTTCCGCCGGAAGAACGCTCCCCCGGGCGCCAAGGATTGCAAGTCCGACCGTACAACGGATTGACGGACTCGCTTCCCATCAATAGCTGCATGACATTCGTTTTGCCTAGCACGATGGCGCCCGCATCCTTTAATAAAGCTACGCTTGGATCGTCCTCTTGCGCCCTTTGTCCGCGGCGGCTCGCAAGTCCCCATGTGCTTGGCGTTCCGGCAACCTCGATCGATTCTTTCACCGTGATCGGCACGCCGTGCAACGGCCCCGGCGCTTCTCCGCTCTTCATCTTGCGGTCCGCTTCCTTCGCTAGTTGCCGGGCCTCTTCGAACATCGGAAAAATGACTGCATTGAGGAGCGGATTGATCTCCGTTATTCGTCCGATGTGAGCTTCCACCAATGCTTCCGAAGTCCATTGCCCCTGTCGAATTCCTCTGGCCATTTCCGCCGCGCTTAAGTGTAATAACCGTTTATCGCTCATGACGGCGACCCCCTTCGGAGTAATTTGCCAATTCGTTATCGACCCATTGCAAGCTTAACTGAAGCTGCTCGATGCCGAACGACAACGTCTTCATCCGAAACGGATCCGTTGCCGGATTCGCAAGCAACGCCTCCCGCATCGCCGATAGATGGGCAAGACCGTCTTGAAGCCGCGCTCGTTCTTGTGCGAGCCACTTCACGATTTGCTCGTCCGAGCAATGGGAGCCGAAGTAAATGCGTAAGAGCAGATCGGAACGCTGAACGCTCTGCGCTACCGGCGACGCCAAATATTCCGCGAACGCTTCGCGGCCTTTGTTCGTAATGGCGTATACATTTTTATTCGGTTTCCCCTCTTGAAACATCACTTCCTTGATTACTAGCCCTTCTCTCTCCATTTTTCTGAGGGCCGGATAAATGCCGCTGAAGGTGGCCTCAAAAAAATAAGAAATCGACTCGTCGAACTTGCCTTTCAAATCATATCCGGCCATCGGACCGTCCAATAGAAAACCTAGAATGACGTTTTGAATGTTCAATTTGCTCCCACCTATTTTGCAATCCATTTTATATTATCATTGATAATATTGTTAATCATAATATAATCGTAATGTAAAGTAAACAAATTTTTCCCATAATTAAGAAACAAGCCTTCATCGCCGGTACGATCGGCACTATGAGGCTTGTTCCTTGAACTTTCGTATGATATGTCTCATTCTCCCTTTTTGGGCCAAGCGGCTTCCAACTGAATTCCGTTATTATCGATAAAAATAAAATTGCGTATGCTTCCTTGATCGTATATATCCGTCATTACAACCCCTTGGTCGTTCAATTTATTGCGCAATGCCAACCATTTTGACGAGAAGCGTCTTTAATGTTTCGAACCCGCGCTCCAAAATAAGTCAATAACTACATTCTAAGTTTGCAGTATACATTAACTGATCCAAGTTTCTGCGGATTTGGCAACTTCCCATTTCCCATCCCGATATTCGACAACGACTTCAATACCGATCGCGCCTTTGGCGGATTTATAGACAGAACCCTTAACGATCACTTTATTGTCCGAAACTTCCGCGCTCTCCACAGTAAGCAGCACCCCTTCAATATAACGTGCCTCTCCCAAGCGCCCCTCTTGTTCCAATTCATCCAATGTCGTATCCAGCACATCCACACCATATTTGCTCAAATCGTTTTGTACCTTCTCTTTGTCTTCTGCGGTAATATTCTCTATTTTGCTTAATTCGATGGCTAGATACTGCATATCGCGCTCAAGCCCGCCTCCATGTTGCATGAACTCGTCGAAAACGAGACTATACGCTTCCCCCATATCTTGTTTTGAAGCGGACTCTTCCCGATGCAACGGTTCCGTGCCGCTGTTTGTTTTAGATATTGCGTCTATCCCGCTAGTCCCGCTCATGCTTTTTTCCGCAACTTCAGTTGAACATGCCGTAAGCAATACAATGAGTATCATAATGAATGCCATCCCGATTTTCATCTACATCAACCCCAACTGGAAAAGTAATCTTCACACTTGAGACGGCAGGAGAGGCCGCGATGTTGCAAATGTCGGATGATGAAATTGCCAAAATTAAGGATCTGATGATCTACCCACTGGGGTCAATTGCGTCACTCAGTGATCTTCTGCTATACTTTTCGTATGTTAGCGAAACGGGGGTTGTATAGATATGGCAATGCTGAATTGCTCATTAGCTAGGAAGTCCTCATGCAAAGCCTAATCTAGGGCGATACTTTGCGTGGGGTGCGATAGAATAGATTCCATCGCCCAAACAACTATATCGTTTCTAATAATGGGCTTTGCACCTTATTGCTTTTGAACAAAAAATAAGGGGCTGAAAAGCTATGAGTACAACATTTATTAGAAACCACCAATACAATGTCATTAAAAAGCAAGCGGAATTTCTTCAGAAGACATTGCAAACCGTCGCGGATCGGAGGGTTATTGAATCCGTAAGATATCGTACTGCGGCGAACATTATTGAAGCGTTTCCTCAATTGACAGAGGATCAGCGGCAGATGCTGGAACAAGTATCCGCCTTGGAGACGGACAATGATTTCCAGAGATATCTTGGCGAATTAGAACCATACTTAGAGCCGTATCCGCCGATTACGCCGAAACAGCTTCAGAAGTTATTCCCTAAAAATAAGAAGTTGAAAGTTCCGGATCTGCAAACCATCGACTTCCGATATTTGACATACTTGAGCTGGGTCGATATTGCCACGGGCAGGCTGTTCATTGTCTACCCGTTCGAAGGACAATTCGCCGGGATCGAGGGAAGGATTATGCCGATCAACAAGAAAGGGTACTGCCTGTTCTGCAACCGGCATCAAGAACTTGCCTTCTTCTCGGTCAAGACCAAGTCTGCGAACGCTTCGCCGGATAATTATTTTGCTATTGGCCAGTACGTATGTATGGATCATCATCTATGCAATCAGAGCATTACCGATACAGGACCACTGGAGAAGTTCATTCTCTCTGTTCATAAATAAAGAAACAGGCTGCCCGTAATGGCGCAGCCTGTTTTATTTTTCCAAAAGAGTCCTGAATTTCTTCAAGACCTCATTCAACATCATATCAAACAGGAAATTATAAGTCTATACTTTTCTGGATATTCATGTAAAATTCCCGCTGTATAAATAAAAACAACACAGGAGGATGTCTATGATTCCAGAACGTTTATCTGCTTATGATGCAATTATACCATTGCTTGATGAAGTCATTGAATGGTCGCTCTTGCGGAAATGGTCTCTTTCTGAAGTATACAGGGTAACTTTGAAATCGGGCCAAACTCGTATTATGAAATGGGGCGGAAAAGAGATGGCTGGGGAAGCAACCATGTACCAACAGCTCGTGAGTTCCTTAAAGGTACCATCTCCCCATATTTATGGCTTTTTTCAACTGGAAAATAGCGCAGTTATAATCATGGAGGATTGCGGAAGGTATAATTTGGAACAGCAGCCTAACCCTGCTCATTTTCTGGAGGCGGCAAGGGTATTGGCGAGATTGCGAGAAACGGCATCGGCTAATCTAGGGAAGAATCTTCGCAGCGAAGTCATTCGTTCCTACTCGGCGTCCGCTGCAGACTTCCTTGCACTTTTGGACGATCTGCTTAGGTCGCGCCATCTTGTAAGAAACGAAACTCTTTTAAGTCTGCAAACCACATTCCCACATGAACTTCAGAAATTATATCAGACAGTCCCATTTACCCTCGTCCATCATGATTATCATGCTAAGAACCTGGTAATTCAGAAGAATGGCATTTTGCCGATTGACTGGTCACTTGCTTATTTAAGTCCCCATCTAGGAGATTTATATTGTTTAATTGCTGAAGCCCGTTCTTTTAGCAACGTGTCAAAGAAGGATATTTTATCAGCGTTTCGTGATGAGGTTCACTCCGATTTATCTATAGAACAGCTTAACTGGCAAGTAAGCGTAGGCGGGATATGTTGGCTTGTCAAAACGTTGAAATGGCTAGTATACGGGGGAACGGACACCATTCCTGGTTCTGAGGCTTGGATACCTGATTTGATGAATGATCTAGAAAATCTCATGAAAGAGGTCAATTAAACTTATCTTATCCGTTTCGAGCAGGAACACTTGCTCGCATCTTGGGTATACGATAAGATATTCTTGTACAATTGAACCTTGGGTGGGCATGGTTTCCCTTCGAAAGGAGGTGAAGCCGTGGAATTAAAAGATGCAATCCTCATCATGATTGCTTTTTCAACCTTTATCATTGCTCTTTTAACATACATCGCGAATAACTACAAGAGAAAGTAAAAACCCACCCCAAGGTTTAGCGGCCAAAGGTGGGTTTTGTCCTTTTCAGCTTGGAAGGGGCGACACTCCGGTTTGAGCCGGAGCAAGTCATCCACCTGTGGCTGGGTCAAGCCGAACGGAACGCCAACAAAAGGCCAAGTGAAGCAAGGTAATACCCGAAGGGTGGATGGGCCGGGGAAGGCTGGAACGCTGTTGTTTGCAACCTGTTGACAGTTGTTTGCAATTTTACTAACCAACCTCAAATAGCACTATCGATCCCGTTAGTTTGGCCTTCAACGGGGTGGTGTCCTAAGTAACAGGTTGTGCGAGGGTTATCTATGCTTTGATCACCATTTCCCCTTCTCCAGTAGGGGTCTCAAAACCACTTAAAAACCGGGTTAGGGTATCTTCAGTGATTGGAAACGCCGCATTGGCATCAAAACGTTCACTCCGGACGAGAAGCCTCCGACGCAATTCATCCGGTTGAACCTTTAAGTAAATCAGTTTCCATACGCCACCATGCCGCTCGATCAGTTGCTTGTATTCGTTTCGTCTTTGACGCTGCCAAAAGCTGAAATCGATGACGACAGGGTGTTTAGCCTGAATCAGATTAATCAGCACGCCACGCAACTTTATTTCCGATTCTTCTTGATAGGACTCATAATTCCGCTCCGGATAATCCACTCCATAACGGCCGTGTTTGGCCCAGATATCCTCATCTATCGAGAGCCGGACGAATCCCTCTTTCTCCAGCTTTTGAGCAAAGGTTGTTTTACCCGATCCTGCCACGCCGCACATCATCACCACGACGGGAGCCTCGCTCGAACGCTTTTGCTGCACCAAATTTTCGATAACAAACTTTTCATTCAGCACAATACACCATCTCCTTTCTATCTCTGACCCATTGAAACGAAAGTACATCCATCATAGTTAAGAAATAATATTCTAAATGTTAGGCTATCACCATGACTACATTACTTCAACTAGCTTGAGGCATTGTAGTTTCGCTCCTTATCTGTTTTGCTCATTCAACTAGCCCTTTATTTATCTGTTCAATTTACTGTGGTCGATCTAGTCTCGACTGCCTGACCTTGGCTGACTCCTGGCCACTTGCAACTGCTTTCCCCGACTTCATGTTTGCAAACTGTTGAACGAGAAACCAAAAGAGGGCCGCAACAGGTCGTCAACCGGCAACCTGCCACAGCCCTCCAGCCCGCGTCCGACGCGGCCACCCGCCTCTTACTTCTCTCCCGTCGCGATCGGGTTCTCCGCGTACGAAATCCAATCGCTCCAACTGCCCGCGTACAACTTCACCTTCGTAAAGCCGGCTTCCTTCAGGGCGAGCACATTCGGGCATGCGGTAACGCCGGACCCGCAATAGACGATGATTCCGGCATCCTTCGGAAGCTCTGCAAAATGCTCGCGAAGCGCATCGGCATTCTTCCAATGCCCGGAGGAATCCTGAACGCCCTTCCAGAAGTAATTGACCGCGCCCGGGATATGGCCGGCCTTCGCGTCGAGCGGCTCTTCGAAACCGGCATAGCGGCGCGGCTCGCGGGAATCGATAATGATGTTCGACCCATCCTTCGAAGCGGCGCGGACGTCCTCCATCGAGGCCAGCATGGCCGGCTTAAGCGACAGCTCGTACGTAACCGGAATGACGACAGGCTGCTCGTTCGTGACGGGATAAGAAGCGTTCTTCCAGGCCGTAAAGCCTTCATCCAAGACATAAGCCTGCCGATGCCCCGTGTACTGCAGCAGCCACCATAACCGGCTGGCCATCGCGCCGCCTTGGTCGTCATAGATGACGACGCGCACGCCTCGATGGATGCCGGCTTTGCCGAGTGCCAAGGCAAGCTGCTCCATGTCCGGAAGGGGGTGGCGTCCCCCATGTCTTGCCACAGGAGCGGAGAGGTCCTTCTCCAGGTCTAGATAGATTGCCCGCGGAATATGCGCTTCTTCATAATCAGTTCTGCCGGATTCCGGCTTACCCAGAGCAAAGCGGCAGTCCACAATAACAAGATCGGGTTCATAGAGCCTCGCCAGCAGCCATTGTTTCGATACGATATGCTCCATAGAGTTTCAGAGCACCGCCTTCCCATTTCAAAATATTGAATTCTATAATCGAATTATATCATATTGCTTGCTGTCCACTCCGGCAAAATATTTAAACATATAAATATATAATGCCGTTCACTGAAAGCAATGGCAGCGGGATCACAATCGGACACCGCTCGCCCCCTTGTTTCGACCGCGCTTTGTTCCGCATACTCCCCCCTAAAGCTGCGAATGATATGGATGATTCCAAATTTACGGCTGAAAGGAGCTATCTTCATTGACGCACAAAGATGAAAGAAACAACACAGAACTTCAAAATACCCCCGACATAAAGCCGGGATATGATTATATCTGGGGGAGCGATCAAGACGAGTTTCGGCAAAAACCTGCTCAAAAGGTGAAAGTCGTTGCCGAAATGCCTGAGGACGAAGAAATGCGGGAGCAGCTTGAAGAATTCAAAAAGAATGACGGCTACCCAGGCTCTTGCGGTCAGTAATGAAACACGAAAATGGGAACAAAGTATCCCTCATTCACGAATTAACGTTCGTCAAATAAGGGGCTTCGTTCCCAACATACCTTAATCATCGCCTTACCCTTGAATATGATTCGTTCTTTGAAATGCCGGTTTGCCGGCGAGCAGCAGGTAAAGGCCGAAAATCAATTTCAGGCCGATATCGATATACGCGACCAATTGAAAGCTGGCATTCTCGTCCAACATACCGAACAAGGCGTTCGCAGAAAGCAGGACGGCGAGCGCTATCATGGATGGGCCGTGACCCCAAGCCATTGGTATAAAATGAATGCCGATGGCAAGAAAGGCGCCGAGCCAGATCAAGCGGTAATTCCCGTCCGCGAAATGCGGACCGCCAATCAGTACCATCAAACCAATCATCAATACAATGGAAAAAATAAGCATCCGTTTCTGCAGAACGGTCGGTTTGCCGTAGGACAGTTTGCGGTTCACCGTTTTATTGCCTAGAATGCCGACGATGCCGATGACGTAGCCAAATGAAAAGACAGGCATCATGATTAGCTCCTTTCCTCCTGCCATGAGCCCTGCGAAGATGACCAACGCCACCCAGATCAGCCACGCGCCGCACACCCTTTTATTCAGAAACTCCAATCTTTTCCATTTTATCCCAGGCGGGACCTGCTCTTTCATCATTCATCCTCCCTCGTATCCGGCATCGGTATCCGCGATAGACCACCGGGCATTCCGCGTTTCCGGACGAATAAGTGCGAATAGGCCGAGCGTTCTTCGCACTCGACCTAACTATTGTAATATACAAGTTTTAACAAACGCAATCGCAACATCAAAGCGATGCAATGGGCAGCAATGCCGCCGTTCGGCCTGTCGGAACTCCCTAACGTTTCGTCCCGAACCGCCGCTTATTCGTACCAGTACCCCTTGATGCCTTTGGACAACCGGACCAGCGCCTCCAGATAGTAATAATCGCCCCAGATCATGTAATCGTCCGGGCCGCGCCCGCCGCGGACATGATAAGATCCGTGCTGCAGCAATCCTTCCGCGTCGGGAAGGCGGACGGTCGAGTAATGGTCGACAAGCGATTTCATCTTGCGCTGGACGGCGTCCGCGAACAGAGCGCGATCCGGGTCGCCCCCTTCCAGCAGATCGAGCAGTTCCAGCAAGCCGCATGCGACGATGGCCGAGGCGGAACTGTCGCGAGGCGTATCCGGTTCGATCGGCACGTCGAAATCCCAATAGACGACGCCGTCTTCCGGCAAACGCTCGATGAAATAACGCGCCATTCGTTTCGACGTTTCCAGAAACCGCACATCCTTCGTATAGCGGAAGCATAATGCAAACCCGTAAATGCCCCATGCCTGTCCGCGCGTCCAGGTGGACCCGTCCCGATAGCCTTGATGCGTACCGCCGCGGAGAGCGTTGCCGTTCTGCGGGTCGAAGTAGAAGGTATGGTACGACGAATCGTCGCCCCGCACCAGATATCGGCGGCTGATATGAGCATGCCGGTACGCAACGTCGTAATACCGCCGCTCTCCGGTCTGCTCGTATGCCCAGAACAAGAGCGGCAAGTTCATGAGGCAATCGATAATAATGCGCCCTCCGTTCTCCGGATCGTCCCTAACGCCCCACGCCTGAATCGCGCCGATTCGCGGACGCCAACGCTGGAGCAGCTTGTCCGCAGCCCGCAGCGCCAATTCCCGCGCCCCTTCGTCCTTCAGCACGCGCCACTGGGCGACGGCGGAAAGCGAGTATAGAAATCCGATGTCATGGTGATCCAAACAAATATGCTTTTCCAACCGCTCCCGATAACTGTCCAATTGCGACGCGGCCGCTTCGCGGAGCGAGGCGTCTCCCCCATATTCGAAACCAAGCCACATCATACCGGTATAAAAGCCTTCAATCCAATCGTCGTTCGCTCCCCATTCGTAACGTTTCTCCCCCGCGGCTTCTTTCCCCGCAATATGGGGGAAGAGGCCGGGATAACGTTCGATATTCCGTTTTATTTTGGTCATTGCATCGTCAATCGCCCGCTCCCACATCGTTCTGTTCTCCTTTTCCAGCGTATAGTTTCTGATTTGATGTCGCACAGGCCGTTACGATCCGGCCGGCACTGCCTTGAAGATCCGTTCCGTCAGGACGACCGCTTCCGCTCTTGTACCACGCCGTTTCGGCCGGAAGGTACCATCTTCAAAACCTTGCAGCACGTCTGCCGCAGTCAAAGAAGCGACCGCCTCGCCTGCCCATTCCGCAATTTGTCCGCTATCTTGGAACGGCCTCATGCCGGACGCCGATTCGATCGGAAACGCTCTGAACGCCATTAACGCCATTTGTTCCCGCGTAACCGGCTCGTCCGGCGCGAACGACGTATCCGATACGCCGTTAACGATGCCGTGCGCCGCCGCCGTTCCTACGAGTTCCGCGGACCAGTGCCCGTTCAGGTCGGCGAATGCCGGTCCGGATCGAGGCGCAAGACCAAGAACGCGTACGATCAAAACGGCAAATTCCGCGCGGGTCATCGCCCGATCGGGGCGAAAGCTTCCGTCCGGATAGCCGTTCATCCACCCCGCTTCAATGCTTCTGCGAATCGTCTCTTCCGCCCAATGGCCGGCGATATCGCGAATTGCCGCATCTTGATCGCCCTTCGTTGCCGACTCCTCTTCTCCGGAATTGTCTGTTCCGCGCTCTCCGCTATCGGCGTTACCGTCTTCGTCCTCTTCACTCTTCCCGGCCTGTTGGTCGATATTGGCAGACATGTTGTCCGGTTTATCGTCATTCCGGCTATTGCCGCCGCTTCCTCCGCCGCTGCCGCCTTCTCCGTTGCCGCCGCCATCCCCCGGTTTCTCATTGCCCGTAACCGTAATGACGCTCTCGGCGCGTTCGCGCCGATCCTCTGTCCGTACAATGATTTTTGCGGTTCCGGGCGCAAGAGCGGTTACCAATCCTTGATCGTCGACATTTGCGATTGCGGGTTGAAGCGATTCCCAGACGTACTGCGCGTTGACCGCATCCGCGGGATCAGCCTCCGCCTTCAGCGCTAATGTATCTCCCACGCGCAGGTTCGCGTTCGACGGGACCACCGTTATACGCTCGACCTGCCGCTCGAATCCGTAAATCTTGACATCGTCAATATATAGCGGCGCATTCACGGCGCCATAGCTCGTAGTAAAGGCAATCCCGTCGATCGCAGCGGACGGTTGCGTAAAAGGCAAAGAACGCTCCAGCAGCGCACCGTCCAAATAAAGATCGAACGTATTCTCCGCAATATTCGCATCCAGTTTGACGGAATACCACACATTATGGGCAAATTTGATCAAATCGACGATTCCGCCGTCCGGATCGATATATTTCAAGTACTGTCCGTTCGACTTGAGTGTGATGACCGGATCTTTGCCGTTCGTCAGTTCGAACACCGGCCATTTGCCGCTCGTCCCCTCCTTGAATTTCCACTCGGCAACAATGCGGTCGTTCTGCGAAGGGAAAGATTTGCTCGCTTTCGCGCTGAATTTGGCGTTATTATCGTCGAGCAGCAAGCTTCGGTTCGCTGCCGACGGTTCGTCCGCGATCGCTACCGTCGCGTCGGTTTGCTCGGCAATCGTCCAACTTGCCGGTTTGGTTCCGGTCTCGTATCCGTTAAACGTCTCGTAGACAAAGGATTTCGCACCGGTTACATATACAATGACATCGTCGACGTATAAGGAGGCCCTGCTCGCCGCGGGGGTCGTCGCGAAACGAATCGCGCCGATCGAATTGGTCCCGTTCCTGAATTGCGCGTCTGTCGCAGCCAATTCGTTGTCAACGTATACATCGAACGAACCGCGGGCCGGATCCAGCCTTAATTTCACCTTGTACCATGTTGCGGGGGCCAGTGCGCGAATCGGATGTTTGCATCCGTCCGGGCCGACCCATTGCAGTCCCTCTTCGTCGCTGACCAGTTGCACGGCAACGTTGTTTCCGTCCAGCAATTCGAACGTGGAGGATGCCGCGCCTTCAGGTTCGGCGAACTTCCATTCCACTTCGAGCTTGCCGGATTGCGGCTCGAAATTGCGCTCGGCGGAAACGGAACCGCCGCTCGCGTTCCGGTCCAGCAGGCGGAAATACAACCCGTCCCGCCCGGCCGGTTGCTGAAGGCTTGCGGTCGTATCCGGGGCGATCGACGCTTTCCACCCTTCAGGAATATTCCCTTCCGTCTGATCGTCGAAATGATCGTATATATATGCGATCGGCGGCGGATCCGGCAACGGTTCGGGCTCGTTCCCCGGCTCCGGCAACGGCCGCTCCGGTTCCGGACGCGGCTTGTCCGGATCGAGATCGAACACGGCGTTGAACGACCGTCCGAGCGAGCCGTTTACATTCGCCTGAAATCGAATCGTCGGAGACAATTGCGTCACGAAGATTTCCGGATCGGCGCTTACAACGCCCGCGGCGGATCGATCCAATTCGATTTCGATGACGCCCGTATTCTCCAACGTGGGATCGGCAACCGCGACCGCGAGGGTATCGTCGTCATGCTCCCCGATCATTAAGGACGCTTGACGGTTGCTTGCCGCAAAATCGGCTTTACCGCCGGCAGCGCTCCAGAAATTCACGCCCGTCAAACCGAGCTTTCGTTCGCGCACGGCATGGACATCCGCCGTATTCGCCACGATCTCGATATCCGGATTGGCGGCGTACCGCTCCGTTTCTTCCGCCGTCTTGTTGGGCAACAAGACATAACTGTATGTTTGATTGCGGGGACGAACCCCGTGATCGAACCACATCGTCATGTAATCGCGCGTTCTAACGTCTTGAGGCCCTCCCGCATCCCCGTTCTCGTTGCGGTTAATATCGAACCATGTTCCGCTGCGCCGTTCGCGCAACATATGCAGCGTCTGCCGCTCGGGAAAGTAATATCCAATGTCCGAATTCGGCATATGGCCCGCCAAATGCGCCCAGTTTGCCGCTTGGCCGTCGCTCCGGCCGGGCGCAACCGGTTGCGGAACGCCGTCAACCGTCACAACGTTCGTTCCCTCGGCGGAAAGTTTGCGCTGCTCCACGATCGTTTCGATATTTTCCCGATCCTCGCTTGTAATGCCCGAACCGAGCGCGACAATTTCATCGTCGAACATAAACCACGATTTGTTCGCCGTCAGCGTCGTTCCGATCTGCCGCAAGTTCATGCCGGAAGTTCCATATTTGTCCAGTGTAACGCCCCCCGCCCAGTTGTTGGCGGGAGCCCCTTCGCCGTCCCCGTACTGATATTGGCTTGAATCGCGTTCGCGCGTATTCAAGGTAACGCCGGGCAATCGATAGTAGTCGACGGTCGACCAAAAATCGTCGCTGTAATGCATCGCGTCTCCATTATACAAATACGTCATACCGTCGCCGGTATACCAGCCCTTGCGGTTTTCTCCGTTCGTCAGTTCGTAGGTCCAGATGCGCTTCGAGCTTTTGCTGACCCCGAAGGCGTAACCCTCTCCCTTATGCACGCTTCGATTCATCGCGTTCAGCTCGAAATGCCCCGGCTCATCGCCCTGCGGCACGACGGTGGAATCGGCCAGCCAGCCTTTGACCGTTTCGATCTGCTCCGTATTGTCGAATATGCGATTGACATCGTGAATGCCGGGATTGCTCGCAATCCAGTACTTGACCAATCCTTTCAGTCGTTGCGCATGATGATCGGGCGCGATTCGGGCCAGTTGCACGATGCCGGACATCATGCCCGATGCGGCTTTATATCCGTCCAGAAAATCGCGGGCAATCGCCCGGCCGCGAACCATGTCCATCACTTCGCCCTTATAAATAATCGGAGCGAATGATTCGTATATCCAGCGATACACATTGTCTGCATTCGGGTCGACAATCTCCCATGGGGAGTCGTTCAACAAATACAGCAAATTGCCGACGCCGCGAATGAGCACCTCGCCGTAACTGCCCGTGTAAGCGATCGTCTTATGTTGAATGAAGGAACCGTCCTCGTAGAAGCCGTCGCCGCTTGTCACGTACTCGAATAACGGACTCATTTGCTCGCGTACGTCGGATAAGCGCTTGCCGTTGCGTTCCACGAGCCCCAGGAGCAGCTCGATCAGCAATATGTCGGAGCGGTTCGCGCCTACATGACGGAATGACGGGGAGGTAACGTCTCCGATATAATGATGGATCGAACGGGCATACTTCCCGATTCGTTCGGCGTCAAGCTCGTCGGCCAGCAAAATGTACATGTCCGCCAGCCTGAGCGGAGCGCCGATTTCCCAGTTCCACCAGTTGCCGTATATTTCTCCGGAATCGCGGTACACGTTGTCATGCATCCAGTCGAGCGCCGCTATCATATCGTCCCACAAGACGGCGTTATGGTATAATACGCCGCCTTGCATGGCATAAGCGGTCGCCATCGTTCTTAACCGGTTCGACCATTGGGCAAGAAAATCCGACGTCTTCAAATCGGCGGGAATCCGAGCGTCATCCCACAATGTACTACGTTGTTCGTACACGTTCATGGATTCCCACCACTGGACCGCTTCCCGGTTGACAGATTCGATTTTCTCCTTCGTCAGACGGGCCGTTTCGGGATCGCTTCCCGTATACGGGACCCCGTTAAGCAAAATGACCGTCCATTTCTGGCGCAGCCGCCGATAATCGTCCCATTCCGCCGACTCGTCCCGGAATACGGTTATTTCCGTATGCGCCGATTGCTCCCCGTGATCCCAAACCGTTGTAATCGTCGCTTGCCCGCTCCGGCGGCCGTAGACGATTCCGTTCTCGTCCACCGAAGCGATGTCCGGATCGCTTGACGACCAGGCAAAGCCGGCATTGTCCGGAGGAACGGCAATCGATCTAGGCCGCAATGAAACCGTGTCTCCTTCGGCCACCTTCGCGGCGGAAGGCAAGGCGATATTCTCTACGGGATCGATTTGCTCCAATTGCTCGTATATTCTAATATCGTCAATCCACATTTCACCGACGGCGCTTTCCGTGCCGGTTTGCTGGAACTTGACGTTATTCAGCTTGTCCCAGGCGGCATCGACGGGAACGCCCGCCTCTTTCAATTCTTCGTTCACATAAATATCCGCCGTCCGGCCGGGGTTGTCGATAACGATTCGAATGAAATACCAACTATGCGGTTCGTAATCGAACATCGTTCCCCCTAACAACTTCGCCCGTCCGTTGCCGCCGAACACGACCATATTGGCAAATTTGCCGCTCAAGCTTTTCAATTGGAATGCCTGCCGGTCATGGAGCGTATCGTTGAACCGGACGCTTGCTTCCAGCACGACGATGCCGTTCAGCCCCATATTATTTTTGGCGATATACATCGTCTGGCCGCTCAAGCCGGAAACCATCTTTAAGCTGCGGTCGGTGCGCGGTTCTACCGTCTCCCCTTGCAAATAATGGCCATAGACGTCGCCCGTAACGTTATAGTTATACACTCCCCAAGTGCCCCCGATCTCCGCGGCGGGTGCGGAAGAGGAAGGCTCCGCAGGATAATTGTCGAACGTAACCTTCGCGAACGTCTGTCCCTCCGCTATTTTCGCTTCCGCCGTATGGGGCGGAAAGACGCTTATCAATAATGCAATAATAAGCATGCCGGCAATCAACGCATTCCTCTTCTTATTCATATCATAGATCTCCCCCAATCAATCGATTGCAAAAAGGTCGTTCGTCTTGCTCAGCCACCCTCTCAACTCTTCCTCCAATTCCCGCGCCAACGGATGATCCGCGCATGAATCGAGGCAGACCGGATTCATTTGGAACGGATCCTCGACATTGTCGTACAAATAGCGCCGCAACGGCTCGTTCGGGGCATATCCGCGATGAACGACATACGTATGGCGCAGCGTTCGAACGCCTCTCCAACCGTATCGCCTGTTATCCAGGCCGCAACGGGCGAATGCCTCGATCGCTTCCTTGCGTCCGGGAAAAGCGGAGATAAAGGCGGAGGAAACTTCCGATCGCGTTCGCCCGAGCAAATCGCCCGAATAATCGCGGCCCTCTACCTTTGCTGGAATCGGCAAGCTCATGAGCCCCAGCAATGTCGGCATAATATCCACGCTGTTGAAAAGGATGTCGGTGCGGCCTTGCGGTATGCGGTGCGGCCATCGCATCAGGCACGGGATGCCAATCGATTCCTCGTACCACGCATGCTTGGCCATCAAGCCGTGCGCTCCCAGCAGTTCCCCATGATCGGCCGACAAAACGACGATGGTGTCGTCCTCCAATCCCATATCCCGCAAACCGGCAAGAATTCGTCCAAACTGTTCGTCCAAGCCTGTAATCGCGGCATAGTAATCGCGCATGTACCGTTCGAGATTCTCTTTCCCTCCCGCTACGGGTTCGCCGGTATGAGCTTGCAGCCTTTCGAACCGCACATTCGGATAAAAAGGCAGCTCCCGCCCCTCGTACCATTTCTTGTACTTGTCCGGTACGAGCTCGAACGGGCTATGCGGCGGGTTCCAGGAAAGGAAGAGCGCAAACGGCTTGTCTTGATTCCGGTTTCGCATATATTCGAGCGCAACGTCGGTTTCGTGTTCCGCGGACCATTGATCGACCTCGATCATCCGCGGATCGTCCCGCCAATAATGCGGCGTCAAATGATGGTCGTCCGCGCCGTAGGAATACCAGAAATCGAAGCCGTGCCGCTTCGGTCCCGGCGGCGTATAGGCATCCCAATCCCGCGCGCCCGATTCCGACGCCTCGGACAAGTTCATCTCCGGCAAGTCAAGATGCCATTTGCCGATATAACCGGTGTCGTACCCGGCCTCCTTCAACACATCCCCGATCGCGGTTTCGTCCGGGCTTAGCATGACGTCGGCTCCTATTTTGCAGTTCGTATAGACGCCGGTCGATTGGGGATAACGCCCTGTCAGCAGCGCCGCCCGATGCGGGGAACAAAGCGGCGTGCAGCTGATCGCATGGTCGAATACCAGATTGTTGCGGGCGAACTCGTCCATATGGGGCGTAATGACCGGGTCCTCGTTGCGGTAGCCGACAGCCTGCCGGCGCCATTGATCGGCAAAAATATAGATTAAATTCGGTCGCTCTGCGCTCATCGACAATCTCCCTCCTGTTGAACAAAATACGCGGATGGCACGGTATGCCAACACACGTTCATCCCGCAGTGATTGAATTAAGGTTGATTCGGCCGACCCAGCCGGCCTTCAACCTTTGACCGCGCCCGCGGTAATGCCCTTCACGAATTGATCTTGCGCAAGAAAGTACAGAATAATCGTCGGGATCACGGCAGACACCGCGGCGGCCATCAACGGACCGTATTCGGTGCTGTGCTCGGACTGGAAATGCTGCATGCCGAGCTGCAATGTAAACAGCTTATCGGAGTTCAAATAAATAAGCGGAGCGAGGAAATCGTTCCACGAATGCATGAAAGTGAAAATGACGAGACTGGCGATCGCCGGACGGGTAAGCGGCAGAATGATGCGCCAATAGATTCCGAATTCGCCCAGACCGTCGATCCGCGCCGCCTCCGACAGTTCTTCCGGAATCGTCATATAGAACTGGCGGAACAGAAACACGCCGAAAGGGCTGAAAGCGCCGAGCAAAATTAGCGCCCAATGCGAATTCACCAATCCGATTTCTTTCATTAGCATAAATTGCGGGATCATCATGACTTGGTACGGAATCATCATCGTCGCGACATATACGAAAAATAATTTGTCCCGCTCCGGAAACTTGACCTTTCCGAACGCATACGCCGCCATGGAACAGGTGAAAATTTGAATCAATGTCGTAATGACCGATATTTTCACCGTATTCATGTAATAGGTGCCGAACGGCAGCTTCGTCCACACCTTCTCATAGTTGGACCAATAGAATGTGCTCGGAATCCATTGAATCGGGAAGCCGAAGATTTCCCCTTCCGATTTGAACGATGCGGAGATCATCCACAGAAACGGCAGTATCATGGACAACGACACCACAATCAACACGGCATAGAGCAACGCCTTGGACAACTTCACGCTTCGTTTCAACGATTTGCGGTACGCGCGGGGAATTTCCGCTTTAACGGTCGTCTGCATCTCGAACCCTCCTGTTTCTATCCGTTAATAATTCACCCATTTTTTCTGGCCTCGAAATTGGATCCATGTGATGATCAAGATCAGAATGAACAGAACATAGGCCATTGCCGAAGCGTATCCGTATTGATAGCGTTGGAATGCCGTATTGTAAATGTCGAATACGAGCACATGCGTCGCGCGGCCCGGGCCGCCCTGCGTCAAGACGAATACCATATCGAATACTTTAAAGGAATTGATAATGCCGATAATGACCGTGAAAAAAATGACCGGCGACAGCATGGGCAGCGTAATGTTGCGAAATTGGGACGCTTTGCCCGCGCCGTCAATTTCCGCCGCTTCGTACAAGTCGCTTGGAATGCCTTGGAGTCCGGCTAAATACAAAACCATATAATACCCGACCGAATGCCAAATATTGACGATAATGACGGAAACGAGCGCCCAATCGGCGGAAGCGAACCATCCCGGCGGCTGGTCGATCCCGACGGCGCGCAGAAAGCTGTTGATCGGCCCCATCGTCGGATTGAACAGCAGCTGCCAAATGACAGCGACGGCGATCGTGGCCGTAATATGCGGGAGAAACATGGCCGTACGGAACAGTTTTAACCCTTTAACGCCCTTGTTCAGAGCTACGGCCGCAAGAATGGCCAGGAACAGCGTGACCGGAACGGTGACGAACGTCATGATCAAGCTGTTCACAAACGAAATGCGAAACGTCTCGTCCGACCACAAGCGGATGTAATTGGCGAATCCCGTAAATTTCATCTGTCCGAAACCGTTCCAATCCGTGAAACTCATGAAAAAGGACGCTAATACCGGAAATAAAATAAAGACGGCAAAACCGATCAAATTCGGCAGCAGGAAGCCGTAACCGACGAGCCTGTTTCTTCTCACATATGCGCTGGACGCTTTACTGGATGTATGCTTCAATGCCGTTTCCCTCCTCTGACGTATCGAACTTCACCGCGGAAGTGAAGTTCGATACGTTTCCTATCTTGTTGGCGTTCGATTTATTGGTTGGCGTTTGCGTATTCGTTGTAATTGTCGGCCCATTCCTTTTGCACGCGCTCGGCGATTTTTTGGATCGCCTGCTCCGCCGTTTGTCCGCCGGTTAACGCTACTTCGCCTTCCTGCAAGTAGATCGCTCCGACAACGGCGCTTTTCACGCCGGGTAACAGCGGATATTCGGGATATTCCCTTTGCTCCACCAAATAATGAATATTGGCCGGTTTTTTGCTTCCGTCGCCGACGTACGCTTTCTTGATCTCATCGTTGGAATAGCCGGTGAGGAATCCTTTGGCTGCGAAGATGGCCGCTCCCTTCGCTCCCGTCATATATTCGAGCACTTTAAAAGCTTCTTCTTTATGTTTCGAATCTTTGTTGATCATAATCGACACGGGCGTCGCCATACTGGTGTTGGCAGGCACCCCTTCGGGATGCGGAACCGGGACGATATCCCAATCGAAATCGATCTTCTTCTCCTCTTCCGCCGTTCGTAGCTGGGCCACATGCCAATCGCCGATCAGGTTCATGGCGACGTTGCCTTTCTGGAATGCGGCGTTATAATGAGCGGAAGTCGTTATTTGTTCGCTCCAAGGCATGATTGAACCGTCCTTCTCCATATCCATCCGGAATTGGAGCGCATCCTTGAACGGAGTCAGATCTTTATCGATGATGGAGGCGCCGGTTTGAACGGCTTGCATATACCATGTTTGCGCCCAAGGATGCAGGAACGCGCCGTATATTTTATCCGCCCCTTCGCCTTTCGTTACTTGTTTGGCCAGTTCGCGGAACTCGTCCCATGTCATATCGTCTTTCGGATACGGGACATTCAGTTGATCGAACAACGTTTTATTGTAATACAGAATCCAGTTCGATTTGCGGTACGGCAAACTGTACGTTTTGCCGCCTACCTTCATTTCGTCGTACAGCGGACCGAAGCCGGACACGTCGACGTTATGGTTCTTGATCAAATCGTCCAACGGCTCGACAATTCCCGTGTCGAGAAAGACATCCATATTGCCCCCGAACAAGTCGATCGGTTCGCCGGAAGAAAGCTGCAGCCGCAGTTTTTCGTAATATTGCTTTTGCGGGATCGTGTCGAATTCCACTTCAATGTTCGGGTTTTCTTGCTTGAAACTTTCGTACGCCAATTTGAACGTTTCCAGATCGTCCGGCAGCACCGTCATTTTCAACGTTACTTTTTCGCCGCCGGTTTGCGCCGTCTGTTCGCCCGATCCGGGCTCGCCGTTTCCGCCGGAAGCGGAATTCGAGCCGGAGCCGCAGGCCGACAGGAGTCCGATCAACAGAACAGCAGCGATCATCGCAGACCATATTTTTTTCATTTACATTCCCCCTGAAGTTCAGTATGATTTGTATACGCTTTCTTTTTCCTGTGTTTATTATAATGGTGGCGCACGCCGGGAAGAAGGTGAAAGTTTTATACCCCCTCCCGCTCCGCTCGTCCACCTTCTAAAGGCAGGGACATCCGATGATCTACTTGGCGCTTATATTTCTTATTTTCTCGCTGTTATTCACCTATCGGAGATTGAACAATCAATCGATCCGTTTCATGTACGGCATCATCGTCGGTTGGACCGTCTCTTTTTTCTGTCTCATTTTATATTTAAGCAAATTCAATTATTATCACAACATAATCAATTCTATTTTCAACTTTAGCCCCGGAACGTGGAACTATCTCGTACTAACCAATTTTAATACGGATCTGCTGATCCGGCTGTTGAACGGCGGGGTCATCCTGTTTCATTATTCGTTGCTGTGCTTTGCGGTATCCTTTGCGGGCACCCGGAAGAAGTGGAACAACAAAGCGATATATCCAGTCATTACCGTCATTTCGTTGGCGCAAATCGTTTTCTACGATCCGGCCGTCAACGTCTGGATGCAGAATGCGATCGGGGGTCTGCCGGAGCATGCCGCCGCCTGGTCCAATTCCGCCGTGAACGCCGCGAACAACGTGTTTCAATACATGAAATATATCTATATCCTGCTAACGTTCGCATTAATGATCCATGATTACTTGACCTATCCTAAAATTCGTTTTTTGAAAAATTACGCCCTATACCATATCTATATTTTGGTTTTCGTGGCCGTCGTGCACAGCATGCTGTTTCCGTGGGCGCCGAAAAATTTAGTGCGGGCAACCTTTTTGCGAGGGTTTTATAATTATTTGCAGCCGCCGATCGGAGCGTACCCGTTAATTTTGTCAATCTTTCCGTACGTCGTCTTTATGGCGCTCGCGCTGCTGGCTTATATCATATACCGGTACAATTCGATCGAAGCGTATCATAAAAACCACAGCATGCAAATCAACAAAAGCATCGATACCGCGTCGCTGGGCACCCGCGCCTTTACGCACGCGTTGAAAAACCATTTGCTGGCCGTCCGCGCGGAAACGGAATATCTCAAGGACAAGCATTCCGGCGATGGGGAGACGACATACAGTCTCAAACTGATCGACGATTCGGTCGGCCAAGCGCTGGACAGCATCGATTTCGCCGCCCGCCAATTAGGATCGATCGAATTGAATTTGCAGCCGCTCTCTTTAAGCGCCCCGATCGGTCCTGCCATGGCGAGAATGCGAGCGGAGCACGAACATATCCGCATCTTCTACCGTTCGGAAGCCGAGAGCGCGCTCGCCTACCTGGACGAGAAGCATATGGGAGAAGTCGTTTACAACATCTTCACGAATGCGGCCGAAGCGGCGGAGGACAAACAAAGGCTGCAAATTACGGTCGAAACGAAACGGCAAAACGGGTGGGGAACGATATCGATCGCCGACAACGGTCCGGGCATACCGGCGGAACAGTTGGAATTGATTTTTTCGCCGTTTTTCACGACGAAATCTTCGGTAACGAACTGGGGAATCGGACTTTCGTTCTGTCATAAAATCGTGGAAGGACATGACGGCAAAATAACGGCCGAAAGCGAGCCGGGACAAGGAACGACCTTCAAAATTTATTTGCCCCTCGTTTGATCGCAAGGATTCTAGGAGGTGGAATATTCGATATGGAGCGCAATATACGCATCGTTGTCGTCGACGACATGGAAGCGCATCGCCGCAGGCTGGAGAGGATGATCGCCGATTGTGCGGACATGACATGCGTCGGGTCGGCCGAATCGGGCGAGGAGGCTGTCGCCGTGGCGGAGAAACTGCAGCCCGATATCGTGCTGATGGACATTGAAATGGAGGACAAGCTGGCAGGCGTTCAAGCCGCCAAACGAATCAACGAGCAATTCCCCGAGATGAAAATTATCGTCGTCACCGTACATAAGGACGACAATATTATTTTCGCCGCGTTTCAGACGGGGATTATCGATTATGTGCTGAAATCGGCGCCGAAGGAAGAAATTACGGAAGCGATCCGGCTCGCATACGCCGATCGTTCCCCGATCCGTCCGATGATCGCCCATAAAATTCGCGAAGAATTCGCGCGGATCAAGAAGACGGAGAACAGTCTGCTTTACATCATCCGCATTATTTCCGAACTGACGCCAAGCGAATTGCAAGTGCTTAAGCTATTATGCGAGTACAAGACGAGAAGGCAAATCGCGGAGGAACGAATCGTGGAATATGAAACGGTGAAAAAACAAATTAGCAGCATCTTGAAAAAGTTTCATATGAGCAGCGCCGCCGACGTCGTGAAAACGGTGAACGAACTGAGAATTTTCGAGGTGTTGAAAAAGTTGTAGCTTGATATAATGATGTAGTCCGGGTATGCCAATAAGTCGTACCTGGCCCAAAATTCGATGCGCAAAGGAGCTTGATTGAATGGCTTTGATCGATTGCCGTTTTTACTCGGAAGTATTAGGCTTGAGCACGGCGATGACCGTGATTTTGCCGCAGCGGACGGCAACGCAAATCGGCATGACGAACACCCAATTCGGAGAGCTTCATCCGACATTGTATTTGCTGCACGGGTATAGCGACGACCATACGATCTGGCTGC
This sequence comes from Paenibacillus sp. MSJ-34, assembly GCF_018918005.1. Lineage (GTDB taxonomy): Bacteria > Bacillota > Bacilli > Paenibacillales > Paenibacillaceae > MSJ-34. The sequence continues at coordinate 99,156 of NZ_JAHLPR010000014.1, forward strand.
GGCGGACGTCGATCGAACGCTATGCGGCGCCGCTGGGCTTGGCTGTCGTGATGCCGCAAGTCGATCACAGCTTCTATACCGATATGGCTTACGGCAAGAAGTACTGGACGTTTCTAAGCGAAGAGCTGCCGCAGATCGCCCGCTCGTTCTTCCCCTTGTCCGCCGCGCGGGAGGACAACTTCGTCGCAGGCTTGTCCATGGGCGGATACGGCGCCTTCAAATGGGCGCTGCGGCGGCCAGATGCGTTCGCGGCGGCAGCCAGCCTGTCCGGGGTGCTGCATGTCGCCCGCCGGGCGGATGCGGCGCCGGACGGCGACGAGTACGCGCTCCGGCGTCCGTTCAAGCTAATATTCGGCGAGGAAAAAGTAACAGGAACAGACAACGATTTGCTGTGCCTTCTTGACCGGCTCGACCGGGCGGACGGTCCGAAGCCGATGCTGTATCAATGCTGCGGTACGGAGGATTTCCTCTACGAGGACAACGCGGCTTTCCGCGACGCCTGCCGGCGCACGAGCTTGGCGCTGACCTACGAAGAAGGCCCCGGCAATCACGATTGGGGCTATTGGGACGCTAAAATAAAAGATGTGCTCGCCTGGCTGCCGTTACGGACCCGTTGAGGTGCCGGGGCTGCCCGCATTCTTTCCGTTGGTTGCCGGAGATTTGCCGCTACGAACGCAGAAATCCAGATACATTGGGGGGCGGCTCTCCGGTTTGGCGGCCATGTAAATGCAATTATCAGACTGTTGAGATATGGCGTGTCTGTGAAAATCGTTGTGAAGCAGATTGATTATCAAAATGCCCTATTGGGGACTCGAAATTCCTTATTTTCCGCGATTGGTGTGGTTTTAGGGTACGGCGAAATCCGGAAGAATTAGCGAACAAATGGGGCTTAAGAAGGCACTAGCGTTGCACCGAATGTTTTACTGCGTTTCAAGCCGATGATTGCGATAGGGATGAACAAGGTTAACGGATTTTGGAGGCCTTATTTGATCCAATAACGCAATTTTGGCGGAGTTAGCGGATTTTGAGGGCTCTATTTTTGTCGAAACTTCACAAAACCAAGGATTCTCACCCGATCGCGACATGTTAACGGTTCGAAAATCCGTTAATTCCAATATTCGACTGGAATTCAAAAAATAAGACCTCGGAAATCCGTTATATTTCCATGGTACCGCATCCCAGCCAGAAGATTTAATGCAACGCTAGTGCTTAGGAAGGCACTATCGTTCCCAATCATAGAGCAAGGCGCGTTCGGGTTTCTCAACAGTCTGAATTTCGCAGTTAGTTTGAATTCGTTGACCGCGTTGTTCTTGTCATGGTCCCATTTCATCCCATCGAATCCCGAAATCACGTCCTTGGCGTTCCTTGAGAAATACTCTTTCTTCCTTCCCATTCACATCATATTTCAAATACCATTTGTTATCCTCCCCTAACAGTGAAAGATCAGGATAAGGCTCGACCATTTTATATTCATCCTTGTCACGAGTAAAATTTGTTTTTCCCAGCAAAGATTCGCCCCAATAACAATAAACGGTTATATTCTCGGCAACCAGATTTCGCTTATGAAATCTAGTCATTAAATCAAATTTGTTATTTATCCCTCTTAAAAGAGAGAGTTGAAATTCCTCATCTGTTCTTTTATATCTCTTCGAAATTTCTTCATTGTAATCCAAGTAACGATCGGGATCTATTTTCAAATATACCTCTATTGCTCATGAAATAGCCCTCCATATGGGTTTTCCCCGATATTCGTTGTCTATTTATATCTTCGGCATATCCGGTATAGAAGTAAATATCTGTAAAAAAACAACGCGGTCCGCGTTCCAAGAACGCACCGCGTTGTTAGATTCGTTGCCGCTAGCCGGCCCCGCCTCTCCGCTTGTATTCCTTCTGCTCCAACTGCTCGACGATCCCTTGCTCGTTCATTCATATCGAATTTCCTCAATATGTCATTCCCGATCAACCATACGCCATAGCATGACCACCGCTTCCGCACGTGTGGCCATGCCGTCCGGAACGAATTTGTTGCCGCCGCGTCCTTCTACTATGCCGATCTGTCTCAATGCTTCCGCCGCACCTTTCGCCCACTCTGGAATTACATGATCATCCGCGAAACCGGTTAATGCGTCGGTCTCAACGGTGAACTGAAGCGCTCTGGCGATCATCGACGCCATTTCCGCACGGATGATCGGCGCGTCCGGCCGAAACGTGCCATCATCGTACCCTTGGACGATGCCGCTCGCGACCGCTTGGGCGATCTCTTGTTGCGCCCAAGCGCCAATTTTCTCCTGATCCTTGAATGAACCTGGATTGCTTGGTGCCCCTACTCCTAATTCCGCAATCCGCCCTTGCTGCGTCAACGCATCCATCAGCATCAAGGTAAATTCCGCGCGTGTGACGGGCTGGTCGGGTTTGAACGAACCGTCGGGATAACCTTTCACCATGCCGGCGCATGCCGCCTTCCGCATGGTTGAATCCGCCCAGTGGCCGACAAGATCGGCCAATCGATGACTCTCCGGATGACAACCCGGTTTCTCCGGGTCAGTTCGGATAACGGTGACAACATAAGTTTTCTTCGTGCCATCCTCCGCAGTGACCGCGATTTCAATCCGATTATCGCCAACATGCAACATAATCGGATCGCTTTCTTTGCCCCCATCCGTCGTTGTCCCATTCAATTGGATCGTTGCTTTGGAATGCGCCGGCATTGCTTTGACGGTGAGACGATCGATCTGATTTTCTACCCGAACGGTATATTGCAGTATATTGGGCGAAAACTCTGGAGCCAGTCGACCATGGGATAGTATCAGCCCGCTTAAGCCGGCGTCGCCCGACTTGGCGGGTTGAGCGGCATGATAGACTCCGCCGCTTCCGCCGCCATAACTTGGGGGCTCCGCTCTAATAATATTCAAGATGTATTTGTTCTGCGTCACTCCGTCTCGAGCCAGCACTTGGATCTCTGCGACATTCATCCCCTGGCGCAACGCCAGGCTCTTGCCTGTTCCGCCGGGCACAGCCGCATACTCTCCATCGTTGATACGCATGCTTACCGCAGCCGTTTGAACTTCTGCCATAGGCGATATCGTAACGCTCGATGTTGTATTTCCGACATAAACCGTATAAACGGCGACGTTCGGGTCAAACCCTTGCACAGGCGTTCCGTCTATAAGAAGCTTGCTTAACCGGGCGTTATGATTGGCGGGATTGTCTAACCGAAACGGACGGGAGTGCGTTTCGATCCGATTGCCTGCCCGGTCGGAGGCGCGAATATGCAAGTACCATCTCCCTTCGGCATTGGTCATGGTCAACGTATCGCCGCTGCGAAAAAGCTTCCATTCTTCCTCTTCTTCCGAAGTTGCTTCGCTTGCTGACCATATATAGCGCAAGGAAGATTCGTCCACGCCGGCACCGGCATCATTCACCGTAACGATCGTAGAGGCGGCAGACGACAACGTATCATTTCCGTCCGGAGAAAAGTCCGCATGAGGGGCCGCTTGATCCAATCGAATGCTGACCTTCTCCGTCAAGCGGTTATCCGCTTCATCTTCCGCTTGAAACCATACATCGTATTGTCCATCGGCGGTAAAGAATACAGGCTCTGTATACGTGTTCCATGTTACACCGAAATCGAATGAATAGGTCACGGATGTAACGGCCGCTCCATCTGAGTTATAAGCCTCTAAATTGGCGATTACCGGTTCGCGAGTCCACTCCCCGCTTATGTATGGCGTCCCGTCGGCTTGCTGCAACACTGTTGTCATCGCAAGTCCGTTCGCGCTGATCTTGACCGTTCGTCGTTCCACCTTTTCGTTCCCCGCCCGGTCGATCGCCCGGAACTGCAGATGATGGACGCCGTCCGACCGGATGATGATCCCGCTCCCGGATATATCCTCTTGCCATGTTTGACCGCCATCCGACGATACTTGCAAGGAAGCCAATCCGCTCAGTGCGTCGCTTGCTTCCGCAGTCACATGAACGGCTTGGTTGATCCACATCCCATCGGCGTATGGGGATCCGTCTTCAAGCGTCATTCGCACCGTTACTTGAGGAGGCGTATAATCCAGCCGGAACCGCTCAGTCCGCTTGTCGACGGTTCCCGCTTCCGAATGGACCGCGCGTATATGCAAGTACCAGTCGCCCTCGCCTTCCGCCATACTCAATGTTTCGCCGCTGTGAAACGTCTTCCACTCCGCTTGTGCCCCCGGTATCTGATCGGTTGCCGACCATGCGTAGTTTAAAGCGAAATTTCCCGGATGTTCAACGGATACCTTTGTCACAGCGGTTTGCTTCCATTCTTCGCCGCCATCGGGGTCGAATGTAATTTCCGGCGCCCTGATCACGGTAATAGTATAGGTTTTATCGGCTCGTAAATAGGGAGATACTCGCACCGGAATGACGGTTGAATCTCCGGTGAGCGGTATGACTATTCCCTCCGAGGCGGATAATTGTTTTTTGCCGCCCGTATAAACATCCGCATACTCCGGCCGATCCAAGCCGGCTTGTATGCGCACTTCGGTTGCCGAACCGTCGACAGCTACGATATATTCTGTTCCATTCGGGTTAAAAATGAAGGGCAATTCCGTTCCTTCGTTGTCTTGCATCTGTATATCGCGCAAATCGCTTTCCGGTACGTACGTCTTGCCAAAAGCAACATTCCCCCAAGCGGCGACGCTTCCGTCCGATTTCAGTGCCAGAGTGTGATACGTGCCCGTAGCGATCGCCGCCACTTGGTCCAAATCGGACGGTATTTCATTCTGCCCGGCGTCATTATATCCCCAGGCGACGAGTGTGCCGTCTGCTTTCAGCGCCAACGAGTGGAAACTTCTCGCGGCGATCGCCGCGACTCCGTTTAGACCTGGGGGGGCACTCGTTTGGCCATAGGCGTTACCCCCCCAAGCGATGACGGTACCGTCCGTTTTCAGCGCCAGAGAATAGTCCGCCCCCGCTCCGATCGACTTCACTCCGTTCAATCCTGCCGGTACATTCGTCTGACCGAGGCTGTTCCATCCCCAAGCAACGACCGTGCCGTCCGCTTTAAGGGCAAGCGAATGGTCGTTTCCCGCAGCGATCGCCACTACTCCGTTCAGACCTGCCGGTACGTTCGTTTGACCGAGGTCATTCTTCCCCCAGGCCACTACAGTACCTCCCGACTTGAGCGCCAGCGAATGATTGTTTCCCGCAGCGATCGCCGTCACTCCGTTCAACCCTGCCGGCACGTCGGTCTGACCGAATTGGTTGTCTCCCCAAGCCACGATCGTGCCGCCCGCTTCGAGCGCGAGCGAGAAATGCGCTCCCGCAGCGATCGAAACGACCCCGTTCAACCCCGCGGGTACGTCCGTCTGACCGAGGCTGTTCAATCCCCAAGCAACGACCGTGCCGTCGGATTTCAATGCCAAGGAATGATGCTCTCCCGCGGCAACCGCGATCCCTTTGACCGGTGCGGTCAAATCCGCAGGCACATTCGTCTGGCCTTCGCTGTTGCCCCCCCAGGCGACGACAGTCCCGTCCGATTTCAAAGCCAAAGAATGGCCTGATCCTGCGGCAATCGATATGACCCCGTTCAGAGCCGCAGGCGCGTTCGATTGACCCGCACCGTTATTCCCCCATCCGATAACGGTCCCGTCCGATTTCAACGCGAGCGAGTGGGTCCATCCTGTGGCGACGGATACCACCCCATTCAGACCGGAAGGCGCGGTCGCCGCGGCTCCCCAAGAGACGACGGTGCCGTCCGATTTCAATGCGAGCGAATGGTATATTCCCGCGTCAACGGCCACGACTCCATTCAAACCGGGCGGAACGCTCGATTGCCGGAAATCATTGTTCCCCCAAGCCACAACGGTGCCGTCCGATTTTAACGCCAGCGAATGGCCCCATCCTGCGGCGATCGATACCACTCCATTCAAATCGGAAGGCACATCCGTTTGCGAGTAGCCGTTACTGCCCCAGGCGACGACCGTGCCGTCCGACTTCAATACCAGCGAATGGCTATTTCCCGCAGCGATCGATACGACCCCATTCAAATCCGCCGGAACGTTCGTTTGACCCAATTCATTGTTTCCCCAAACCACGACGGTGCCGTCCGATTTCAACGCGAGCGAATGGTTGATTCCCGCGGCGATCGACACCACTCCGCTCAGTCCCGCCGGAACGTTCGCCTGGCCGGAATCGTTCTGTCCCCAAGCGACGACCGTGCCGTCCGGCTTCAACGCCAGCGAATGGTTTTGTCCCGCCGCGATTGTCATCACTGCCCGGCTGCCGTCTCCATTCTGTGCTGCAATCGCATATGCCGGTTGGAAAACAAACGGTTGCAGGACGGCGGTCAGCATGACCGCCAACAAGGCAGCATGAAGCGCTCTTCGCATTGTTTTTCTATCCATTTTCCCCTCTCCAGTCTTGAAAAAATAGCAACGATCTTTACCCGCCAATTGGTACGAGCGGACAGCGGCGATCCTATTCTTCTTGTCCCAATCGAAATAGATGGCAACAATACGATTTTAAAGCAGAACATAACGAAAAAAATCCCCCAATCGGGGGATGTCTGGACTAGCCCTAAACTTCGCTTATTCAGGTAAACCGAGCTCCTTGGCTCGCTCGATCGCTTTCATCCGGCTGGCGACTCCCAGCTTGCCGTATATGCGCGAGCGATGCGTCTTGACGGTTTCATAGCCGATTTGCAGCCGTTCGGCGATTTGTCTCGCGCTTAAATCTTCGCGCATGCAATGAAGGACGTCCAACTCTCTTGGCGTAAGGAGAGCGGCTAACGGCGTCTCCGTTCCCGCGAACGTTTCATCGATGCCGAAACCGGACAATATTTTCCGCGCAAATTCCAAAGAAGACAGCCATCGTCCACGAAGCTTCCCTTGCTGCCGCGTTGCAATCAGTTCGATGAGAAGTCCGGACATATCGGGACCTTCGTCTATAAATATCCGCACTATCGCATTGGCCTCCGCCTTGGAAAGCGCCTGATCCAGCTTCAGCAGCGCCGGTTCCTGAAACCCTTGGCGCTTCAGCAGAAGCGAATGCATCGCCAGCACCTCCGCCTCGTCAATCGGGCGCAACTCGCTTTCCGCCAGCCCCTGCAGCCGCTCCAGCAGTCTTCCCGCTTCATCGAGCCGATCATGGGCAATCAGAGCCCTGGCGAGAAATTCGTATTCATAAAGCTGAAAGACGGATATCATATCCGAGGCGGACAATTGGTAACGTTCAATCCAAGCCGCCGCCATAGCCGCATCGCCTTCCATCAGGGCAAGCCGAGCTCGTTCCGTTTCCAGCAGCAGAATACCCCGCCGTATATTCATCCGCTTCATCCAATCGATGCCGGCGTGCAGTATATCTTTGGCCGCCTCGCTCTTCCCCTCGGCCGCCTTAAGCCGCGCCCGCAGAATACAATTTGGAATCCGTTCGAATTCCGAACGCGCCGGAAGCTGCTCGATCCATTTCAGCGCCTTTCCCGCATAGTGCTCCGATTGCTGCAAATCGTTCCATAAATACCTCAATTCGCCGTGATGGGAATAAAGTCTGCCTAAAAAAGACGGGTTCGCCTTTCGAAAAATGTCGGCCATCTGCATCGTATAGGGAGTGGCCACTTCCGGGGACGCATGTCCGTTCTCGATGGCGTATGATCTTACGTCGATCGCTTGCAGAGGCGCATCTTCCTTTCCGTAGATCAGAGCGATTCCATGTGGAGCGTAAAACTCTGAGAGCCGAAAATGCTCTCTGGCCCGGTTCAGATCGTGATGGAGAAAAACCATCGTGTTGCCTCTTACATAATGTATCCAGCCCAAATACCGGCTGCGCTCCGCCTCGCTCCATTCCGGGGACGCTTCCTCGTACCAGCGTTGCGCTTCCTGCAACTTGCGTTCCGCCAGATGCCCTTGCCCGCTGTTGCTGAGCGAGAGCGCATAAGAGAAGTACAACATCGGATGCTTCAGCAAGATTGCGTTGGGGATCGAGGAGAGCCACCCACGCAGGACGGACCACCCCCGGTTCACCACGTTTGCCGCCGTCTCCTCAAGCAGCTCGACCGCTTGGTCGTAATGCCGTCCGAGCAAATAATATTCAATCGCTTCTTCGTCCAGCTGCCGCTCTCTGCAGCAGTCTCCCGCTCTCAAATAAAGTTCGGGAACGGATGCGGGATCATGCTTCTCCAGCTGTTTGCGCAAAAATTCGGCGAACAGATGGTGAAATCGGTACCAATCTCCTTTCGCATCCAACGGCACGATGAATAGTTGCCCATCCTCCAACGCTTCGATGTAAGGCCGGCTGTCCCAACCGGTTACCGCCTGGCAGAGCGGAGCGTTCCACCGGGACAATATCGAGCATTTCATCAAAAATTGCCGCATCGGCTCGCTCAAATGCCGGAATACCTCCTGCAGCAAGTAACGTTCCACCTGCCGCAAATCTCCGGAAAATTCGCGCAGCGCCTCCCCAACGGCATCCTCCTTGTCACGAAACGAAAGTGCGGACAGCCCGGCAATCCAACCTTCCGTTTTGCGCACCAGCGCTGCAGTCGTCGCATCGTCCCATTCCAACCGCATACAATTCCGGTAAAACAATGTTCCTTCCCGTTCACTGAACCGAAGCTCCTCCAAAGTGAAACAGGTGGCCTTCCCGTCGATTTCCAGCCGGGACAAGTCGAACCCGGGATTTGTACGGCTCATGATGCAAAAATGGACCGAGTCCGGCAAATGAGCCAGCAAATACGCCAGTCCTTGGACAATCCCCTGATCCCGGATGACATGAAAATCATCGAGAACAACCGTAATCGGTTTCGACAACCGTTGCAAATCGCTGAGAAACAGGCGAATCGCCTGTTCGAAATCCATGGAAGCGAGTTGAGCAGACGCTTGAAGCACATTATCGGCAATCCCCCGATCGACCGATTCGAAGGCAGCAGCCATGTATCGCCAGAAGCGGATCGGTTGATTGTCCCCTTCATCCAATGAAATCCATGCTGCTTGCACGCGCGAACTGCGAATCCAATCGCTCACCAATGTCGTCTTCCCGAATCCCGCCGGGGCGCAGATGAGCGTAAGCTTGCCCTTGCGCCCCTCGTCCAGCCTCTCGAATAAACGTGAACGATAGACACTCGAGGGGACGCTTTCGGGAATATGCAATTTCGTACCTATTGGAACCTCTGTAGCCAAGAAGTCATGCCGTATATCAGCCATTTCGCCTTCCTCCGAATCATCGAAAATCACACGATACTATTTTTATTTTACTATAGATATCGATCATGGCCTTCTTCTTCGTACTAAAATTTACAAAAAAACTATTAAACCTTGTATGATAACATTCGAGATACTAACCCCACTCTCGCAAAACAAACGGCATGTTGCGACCAAATCCATAAGCGCTCCTTCATAGAACCTGCATTTGAGGCTGTTTGTACGAAAATAAACTATTTAACATTAAAGCGCTAAAGTCCCTTGGACCGAAAAGGTTTCCTAAGCAACATTAATATCCATAAAGTTACAGTTATGCTGGGACTATCTCACGTAGCTCTACTTCATAACCCATTTG
>NZ_JAHLPR010000015.1 GCF_018918005.1 Paenibacillus sp. MSJ-34
GTCCATGTTCATCAAAGAAGATTCGTTTTAGCACGTTCGTCTCCATATCCTAACCTTACCAAAAACAAAAACGAGGCGGAAGCCCTGCCCACCCCAAAATTTTATAAATTCTATAATGTAAAAAAAGACATCCGAACGCCATCGTTCGAATGTCTTTACCGGCCCGCAGCCGGGCGCCGCTTTCCCTTATCCTTTGAACTGGAACGATTTCACGAACCCGCTCCATGCCTTCATATTGCTGTCCGTCCGGTTCGGCTCGTTGATGACGAGGGAAAGGATGTACGTTTTTTTGTTTTTCTCGAACATGACTTGCTCGAGGTAAATGTTGTAGCCTGCGCTCACGCCTTGCATCATAAACGTATGCGCCGGAACGCCGGCGACGGTCGTTTGGCCGAACTCGGCCTTCTTGACGTCGGGATCGTCCTTCAGCTCTTTCTCGTAAAAGTTTTTCAAGGTGGCCATACTGCGGGCGAGCGTTTCTTTCTCGTCGACCTGAATGCGGACTTGGCCCCCGAGGAAGGTGTAATCCACCGTCGGAGACTCGAGGCTGCCCGCTCTGTCGTCGCCGGACCAGTAAGCCGGAACCGCAACCGAATAGTTATACGCTTTAGACGACTTTACGGCTGTTTTGCCGCGGTCGACATATTCGTCGGGATCGGAGATGACGCCGAAGTTGTCGTCGATATAATCGAAGTCGATCGCCACCGTTTTGAGCAGCGTTGCAAACTGGCTCGCTTCCTTGGCGCTCTCGTCTTTGGCGAACGAATATTCCAAATAATATTTGTAATCGCCCTTGACGAGAAATACTTCATGCTCCGTAATCCAGCCGTCGCCCAAATCGTATTCGAACGTTCGCAATACAGCGTCGTTCCCGGCCGCCTTCACCGATCCCGAATCGATGACTTTGCCGTAGTCGGGCGCGAAGGAGTCGCGGAATTCCCGCTCCGTGCGCTGCGCCCATTGCTCCGCCGTCAACCCTTTGTCCGCCGAGGAAACGACGATCCGGAAGCGCGTCAATCCGATGCCGAATTCCATATATTCCGTGTCGATCTGCCACTCCGCCGGTACGCTGAGCTTAATGCCGTAATCCTTGTTCTCCACCGGGCGGAAGCCGTTAAGGACGGTAGATACGTCCTTCATTGATTTATCGGCCGCGTCGAACGACGGTTGGAAGCTGTCGAGCAAATCGTAATGCTTCGCCAATTCCTTATAATTTTTCGCTTTGGCATCGCCGAAATAAACTTCGTAATACGTTCCCTCATGGTAATAAGCGCGCGTGACGCTGAAATGGCCGTCCGGCTCCTTGGCGATAACTTGCGCATACGGATAAGCCGTTTTGTCCGCCTTTCTTTTATCGATCAAAACGCCGTCCTCGTCTGCCAGACGATCCGTCAAATAGCCGAGCAATTCCTCGTTCGTCCATTCTTCATCGTTCGTCACCACAAAAATGTACAACAAGTATTCGCCTTTCGCGTCCGTGAAGGAAATATAATTTTCTTCCGGGGAGTAATAGTCTTGCACCAACCCGGCCGGATACTTCATCGACCAATTGTAGTAACTGTTGCCGATTTTCGTCTTGCCAAGATCGCTGTCGATACTCGGAGGCGCTCCGGCTTCCTCCGTTCCTGTACGCGGAGCGGACGCCTTGACCGCGATCCCTCCGTCATCGGTTGGCGCGAGCGTGGCGCCGAATGCGTCCACGACGGTGCGCAGCGGCACCATCAAGACGTCGGACTTCCATTTCGGCGCGGCGGCTAACGCGACCTGCTTGCCGTCCACAACCGCCGCCTTCTCCCCGATCGTAAACACGATCTTATGATTTCCGTATGTAAGATGAATCAATTTATTTTTCTCAAGGGTGAATTTGGCGCCGAACGCTTTCGTAATGACGCTGAGCGGCACCATCGCTGTCCCGTTGTCCGCGTAAGGCTTGGCGATGTCCACCGCCTGACCGTTAATCGACGCCGCGGAGCTGCCGACTTTGACGCGGAACTCGATCGAACCGCCTTCTTCTTCCGCCGCGAACGCAGTTGGCACGCAAAGTCCGAACGCGAATAGCATGACCGCAAACCATAATCCTGTTTTTTTCATGAAATAAACTCCTTTGTCTCTTTACTCGCCTTCCGAAAGCGTAACTCTGCGTGTAACCAAATCGCCGTCCGATTGCATCATGAGCTTTACTTGCTGACCCGGCAAGTACGATTTCAACAGCTCGTTCAAGTCTATGATCGTCGTCACGATGCGGTCGTCCACCGAATACAGCACATCCCCCGCCCGGATACCGGCCTTGGACGCTTCCGCGGACTCCGCTTTGCGCACGGTTAGCGGATCGTCCGTCGGCAACCCGACGATTGCCGCCCAGCTTTCTTCGAGATCGATGCCGAGCGATGCGCGCCGCACTTTGCCGTATCGATCGAAATGGTCCAGTACGTACTTCACCGTGCTTGCCGGTATGGAGAAGCCCATGTTCTCCACCCCGATCGCCGCGAATTTCAGCGAGTTGATGCCGATTACTTCGCCTTTCATATTAACGAGCGGGCCTCCGCTGTTGCCGGGATTGATCGCCGCATCGGTCTGAATGAGTTTGTAGAACGAATCAATGCCGCGGTCGAGTCCGCTGACAATGCCTGCGGTCGCCGAATTGCGCAGCGAGAACGAAACCGGCGTCCCAAGCGCGACAACCGGCTCGCCGGCTTCCAATTCCTCATCCTCCGCGAAAACGGCGGGCTGCAAGTCTGCGGCGTTGATACGAATCAGCGCGAGATCGCTGAGCTCATCGGTAAAGGTTTGGACGATATCGTAAGATTTGCCGTCTAAGGTGACGACGACCGCGTTGTTCAGTTTGTCGACGACATGCGCGTTCGTTACGATCCACCCGTCCTTCTTCACGATGACGCCCGTCCCGTGAGCCAGATTGTAACGATTGGCGGATACCCATTCTTGATCGGACTCGGGCTTGCCGATAATCGCGACGACGGAAGGTGATACTTTGCGAACGACCTCAGGCACCGAATAGGCCGGCGTATAGCGGTACGTTTGCGTTTTTGCGTCATATGTCCCCGACCCGCCAAGCTGTGCCGGCACGGCGGCGGCCTTGACATAAACTTCGCCGTTTACGAGCTTCGCTTCCAGCGGTACCGTCCCGCTCTGCGGATTCGCAGCGGCCGCTTGCGCCGGGCTGCCGGTTGCGGCTATTCCTCCCCAGAGGACGATTCCTCCCAATATTGCTGTCCAACAGCGTCCAAACCTCTTATTCATCTTCCGGTTTCGTTCCTCTCTCTATTAGTCTTTCCTCTATCATCTATAAGTCTCTCTTCTTTGTACCACACTCTACCAGGCAATACAAATCTATGAGCCTCTTGATCGCAAAAGAAAATGGAAGCTCCGTATATCGGGGCCCATCTCTCCCTCCGAATCCGGACTTCCATTATAAGTACGCTATAGCCGGGTCAAATATGCCCGTCTACCTCATTAAGCTTTATACCGCCGGATAAATTCCACCGCTTTGCGGATATCGATCTCCGGCTGATCGCCGACCTCGCGTTCGATCGTCAAATAGCCCGCGTATCCGATGTCCTGCAATGCGGCAAAATAACGGTCAAAATCGACCTTGCCTTCGCCGAGCGGCACTTCCGCGAACATTTCGCCAGACGATACCATTTGCGAGATTTTGCCGTGATCCATCGGTTCGAAGCCGAGCGCCCCGTATACTTCGCGCGGATCGACCTCCCTATAGCGGATGCCGTCCTTCACATGCGTATGCACGATATAGTCTTTCAAGGCATACACGCCCGCGACCGGATCGTCGCCGGTTACCATCACCATATTGGCAGGGTCGAAGTTGACGGAAACGCCGTTCGTGCTGAGCGAGTCGAGGAAGCGTTTCAGATGAAGCGCCCGCTCCGGCCCGGTTTCGATCGCGAAATACGCGCCCGCATTATGCGCATATTGGCTCAGTTCCTCGCATGCCGTCTGCATGCTGTGATAGATTTCGCCGTTCTCGTCTTCCGGCACGATGCCGATATGCGTCGTAACGATATTCGTGCCCAGGTCGAGCGCCAAATCGAGAATTCGTTTCGACTTTTCCACCTTGTCGGGGTTGGCGGTCTTGTCTTGAAAGCCATGCCCGCCCAAGTCGCCGCATAGCGCTGAAATTTCCAGTCCATGCGAAGCGATCAAATCTTTCAGTTCGCGCCGCCCCGCGGCCGTTAAATTGGCCGGGTCCATCTCGCCCTTCACCGCATAGATTTGCACCCCGTCCGCTCCGACTTCCTTCGCCTTTTTCAATCCTTCGCGCACGCCGACGCCGAAGCTGTCTACGATCACGCCGATTTTATTCGTCAACTTCATCCAATTGTCCCTCCCCTATTCATTTGTATATAACATTCCACTTTCCACTCCGAAATCCTCTTCCTCATCGCTTCGTTGGAAATAAAGACTATCGGCGAGGTTCAAAATTTATAACGGTTATGAAAAACCTTTAATAGAAACAAGCCTGACTTTCCGGTTCTAACGAACTTCAGCGTCCTTTCGCTTCGAATCCCACGATTTTATCACGAGCGTTGCATCGAGAAATTGCTATCCGGACCGTACGGCCGTTATTTTGCGTCAAAACCGTTTATTCACGGTTTAGGCGGACATTGGTTCCGTTATCCGTTCATCGCAGGGCTTATTTTTACGCTCTTGCCGCGAATAGAGGATCGTATGTCCGCGAACTGTCCGAAATTGGGCGTTTTGTAACAATCAGCTTCTTCGGTGTCCGCGAACTTGGGAGCGAGGCGGTAGAACCAATGTGAAGGTTTAGTACGGTAATCCGCACAACTGTTTCAATATTGCTGAAAAAAGTTAATGCAACGCCAGTGATAATCCTGCTCAGGTATGCGAACAATCGTACAAAACAAGCGGCTCACACTTCCAATCCATCGACTTAGTTCGAAATTTCGTACATAATGAGCAATTCCGGACCTATTCCCACAAAGGTGTACGAAAAATCGTACGAAACGAGTGCCGCACGCTTCAAATCCATCGACTTAGTTCGAAATTTCATACACAATGAGCGATTTCGCCCTTATTCCCGCAAAGGTGTACGAATAATCGTACAAACTAGCGGCACACACTTCCAGTCCATCGACTTAGTTCGAAATTTCGTACATACTCGCCGATTTGAGCCCTATTCCCGCAAAGGTGTACGAAAAATCGTACGAAACAAGTGCCGCACACTTCCAATCCATCGACTTAGTTCGAAATTTCGTACATAATGAGCAATTCCGCCCCTATTCCCGCAATGGTATGCGAAAAATCGTACGAAACAAGTGCCGCTCGAACCGCCAAATCGCCCCCTATCCTTCCACCGTTACCCCTTCACCGAGCCGGCGACCATCCCTTTCATCACCTGCTCCTGAAAGATCAAATAAACGGCAATCGTCGGAATGACGGCCAAGGACAGCGCCGCGAACGTCAACCGATAATCCGTCATATAGCCGGTGGCGAACATGGACAAGCTAAGCGGCAGCGTCTGCAGCGCCGGCTTGCTGATGAACACGAGCGCGAACGCGAAATCGTTCCAGAAGCGCAGAAACGCAAGAATGCCTACCGTCGCCAGCGCCGGGAGGGACAAGGGCAGCATCATGCGCATGAAGAAGCCCCAATAGCCCGTGCCGTCGATCAGGGACGCCTCCTCGATCTCTTTCGGGATGGACGTCATGTAAGCCATCGTGACGAAGATGGCGAGCGACAATTCGAATGCGGTGTACGGCATAATAAGCGCCCAATACGTGTCGAGCATGCCGATCTTTTTCATTAATATAAATAACGGAACAAGCGTGCTATGGATCGGGATCAGCATCCCGAGCAAGAAGATGCCCATAACCGCCGCCCGCAGTCTAAACTTGAACCGCGACAGCACGAAGGCGGCCATCGCGCCGATGACTAACGTAAGAATGAGCGCCGCAAAGGTGACGATGAGCGAGTTGGTGAAGGAAACGCCCATTTTGGCAACCGTCCAGGCGTCCGTAAAATTGTTCCAATGCCACTCGCGCGGCACGCCGAACGGACGCTCGTAAAATTCGGGATTCGATTTGAACGCGCTGATAAACAGCCAGAACAGCGGATACAGCGTCACAAAGGCGTATAACGTCAGGACAATATTCAACGCTCCGCGCCGCGCCTGCTTCCACCGGAACGCCGCACCCGGCGGCGAAGGCTTATGAAGTTCGGCCGCATTTTGCATCTTCGTATTCATTCGTATTCAGGCCCCCTATCGCGTATTCCGCTGCTTCATGATGAATTGGCTGCCCGCCACCATAATCAGGCTAATGACGACGATCGCGGTCGAGACGGCGCTGCCGTAGCCGAAACGGTAGATGCTGAACGTATTGTTGTACATATAGGATGCGAGCAGCTCCGTCGAATGCGCCGGCCCTCCGCCGGTCATGACGTAGATCAGATCGAACGTCTTCAAACTGCCGGAAATGCACAGTACAACCGTCACCTTGATCGTATCCCAAATCATCGGCAGCTTGATCGAGAACAGCTTGCGCCAAGGGTTCGCCCCGTCGATGGCGGCCGCGTCCTCGATTTCAGCCGGAATGTTCTGCAAGGCGGCGATATACATAATCATATAGGGGCCGATAAAATTCCAGATAATCGGAACGGCCAGCATGTACATCGATATTTTCGGATTGGACAGCCACGCCTGCTTCCAGGAACCCAGCCCGACCGTATCGAGAACAAAATTTAAAATCCCGATTTGCGGATGATAAATATAACCCCAAATGATCCCAATCACGACGGAAGAGAGGACCATCGGCAAAAAGACGGCGGAACGGATCGCCCGCTGAAACAGCGTACTTTGGCGCAATACGAGCGCCAGCGCCAGCGCGATCGGCACTTGACCGAAAACGGAAGCGGCGACAACGATCAAATTGTTGCGGAACGATTGCCAAAAAATCGGATCTTGCACAATTTCCGCATAATTGCCGAAGCCGATAAACTTCATCGCTCCGATCCCTTTCCAATCGAAAAAACCGTAGTAGGCCGACCAGACGATCGGCACGATGACGAAAAACGAGAAAATGAGCAGCGCCGGCAAAAGACCTGCCGCGATAACCCCCCGGATGCGGGCTTTGGATGTCATGACTTCCCTCCTGTAAAGAAAAGGTGATGCTGTCGAAACAGTAAACGAGCAAATGACCGCGTATGCGATCCCTTCCAATATGCCAAGGAAGCGCCGGATTGCGGCGCTTCCCTTAAGACTAATTTTCCAACGATTTCGCTTGCGCGTCTTGAATTTTCTGCGCGATGCTTTGCGGATCCCCGCCCATCAACAGTTCTTGCAAGCCGTTGTTGACGGCGTCCGAGCCCGCCGAAGTCATGACGTTGTCGTAGACCGGCGTCCGCTCCACGCTGTTGACAAGCTTATACACCTCGCTGAAAATCGGCGATACTTTGCTCTCGTCCAGCTCCGCCTTATAGCTGACCAGGTTGCTGCTGTCGAGCGTCTTCTTCTGCACGTCCGGACCGGACAGCGCATAGATCAAGTCATAGGCCGCCTGCAGACGATCGCCTTCCACTTTGCTGCTCAAACCGAGGGCCGAGCCGAGCGCGCCGGATACCGAATTCGGATTCCCTTTGCCGCCGGGCACGGACGGCAGCACCGTCGCCCCCATATCCTTCATTTGCTCCGGCGTCGCATTCGCCGCCAAGTTCGAGAGCGCCCAACCGCCGTCGATCATCATCGCCGCTTGCCCTTGGGCGAACATCACTTCCATTTGCGTATTGTCGATGCTGTTGAAGCCTTCCTGGAACGCTCCCGCTTTCCACAGATCCTGTAGAAGCGTCAGCGCTTGTACGAACTCCGGATCGGTAAACTTCGCGCCGTCCTGCGCCGACGCCTTCAGAAACCATTCCGTTCCGGTGACGCGATCGGCCAAGGAGCTGATAATGCTCGATTGCGCCAGCCAAGCCGCTTTGTTCCCGAGCGCGATCGGCGTAATGCCGTTCTCCTTCACCACTTTGACCGCATTCATCAGTTCGTCCCACGTCTTCGGCACTTCCAAATTATATTTTTCAAGAATCGCTTTGTTGTAAAACAGAATCGATGTCGGCGTCAAACCGAGCGTAGCGCTATATATGTTCCCGTCGATCGTAAAATCGTCGAACGATCCGGGCAAATACCCGTCTCTCCACTCCGGCTTGCTGTCAAGCAACGCGTTGATCGGTTGAATAAGACCGCCGGCATGGAATTCCTTCGTCATCGCCCCGGGCCACATCATGAAGACATCCGGCATTTCGTTGGCCGCCGCTACCGTTTTCAGGCGCGTCTTGTATCCGTCCGGCGGAATCGCCTGAATTTCCAGCTCGATGTCGGGACGTTCCTTTTGGAATTGCTCGATTTGCTCCCGCATCATCGTCGCGCGCAAATCGTTGCCCGTAAAGTTATGCCAGAGCGACAGCTTTACTTTTTCCTTTTTGGCTTCGCCGCCGTCCCCGGACGTTTGCCCCGACGATCCCGATCCCGATCCGGACTGCTCGGATTGCGTTCCTTCCGAACCGCTCTTGCCCCCGCCGCAAGCGGCCAATGAAACGGTCAGTACGACCATGAGCAAAAATATAAGCGCTTTCTTCATTGTTTTACCCCCTCCATCATGTTTACAGGTTCAGTATAAAAGCGCCGTCCTGTTGCCAAAAGGGGATATCCTTCAGCATCTGGGTAGATAAAATTCAGTTTTTGCCGCGGAATTCGGAAGGCGTTTTGCCCGTATATTTTTTGAACAACTGACCGAAATATTTAATATCTTCGTAGCCGACCCTTTTCGCGATCTCGCTTATTTTGGCCGGGGATGAAACGAGCAGTTCTTCCGCCAGGCGCATTCGTTCGCGCGTGACAAACTCGAGATAGTTCATGCCCGTCTCCCGCTTGAACACTTCGCTGAAATGGTTGGGATGCAGATGCACCGCCGCCGCCACTTGCTGCAGCGTAATATGTTTGTCCAAATGCTCCTGAATGTACGCGATCGACCTCCCAATATAGGATGTACGTCCTTCCGCCACCGTTTTATGATAGGCGTCCATAATCGTCAGCAAATGCTGGAATAACGCTTCCTCCGGATCGATGAACCGCTCCGGCGCCGCCTGCAATTCGTCGATCGACGGATGCGGCGCAGGATTGGATTTGCCCATTGCTTGCACGACCCGCTCCAGCCAGCGGTGCCCCGCCACCGCTGCCGAGACGAGGAACGCGCGCAGCGCCGGGGGCGTCAAGTCCGGGTCTTGCAGTTGTTTGCGCACCGTACGGCTTACCCAATGTTTCAACTCGATCGAATTGCCTCCATGCAGAATGCTCGCCAGTTCCGCTTCTTCCTCCAGCGAGCATACTTTGCGGCCGCCTTTGCGATCCTTCACCTGTTCGTAAGCGGCGATTTCTTCGAATCCGCTTAAGCCTTGATAGGCGGAAGCGTGCAGCGCCTCCGCATAAGAAACCCGCAACTCCGCCGCATCCCGAACCGCCGTGCCTAGGGCCGCGAACAGGTCGCATTTCAACATTATGCGGATATGAGACATGGCCCGCTGCAAATCGTTACGATCGCTACTTGACCGATACCCCCGCAGCACGACGGCGATATCGTCCGCGCGCAACAGCGTCTCGCAATCGAGCAATTCCTTGAGGCTGTTGTCCACGGCGAATAGGAGCAGGCTGCGGACATGCGGCTGCGTTCCCCAGCCGGATGCGGTTACGATCGCCGCCTGCAGCGACCTGCCTTGGACGGCGTCGGTCCGCAAGCGCGGCAAATGCGTCCCGGCTTCGGCTAACAACTCCTCGTCCGGCATCTCTTCCGTCAACAACCGCTCCAGTATGCGGTTGCGGTAGGCGAACCGCCTGTTCTGATCCTGAACGGCTTCTTCCCGCCGCTGCATAATGTGATGTTTCGCCTTCATGACCGCTTTAATGATCTCTTCGGGCCGGCTCGTCTTAAGCAAATAGTCGCTGACGCCTTCACGAATCGCCTGCTGCGCGTAAGCGAAATCGTCGAAGCCGGTTAAAATGATCGTCTCTACCTCCGGATTGAGTTTACGCGCTTCGTGGATCAGTTCGAGCCCGGTTTTGCCCGCCATTTTAATATCCGTCAAAATGACATGCGGCGCTTCGGCGGCGATCCGCGCCAGCGCCTCTTCGGCCGAATCGGCCGGCTCAAGCAGGCGGAAGCCGAGACCGGGCCAATCGATGACCGTGCTCAGCCCTCTGCGTATGATCACTTCGTCGTCGACGATTAACAATCGAATCATGATGCTCCCTCCCTGATCGGTATCGTAAATGACGCTTTCGTCCCTTTGCCGGGCGCGCTCTCGATCGACAGCCGCGAGTCCAAGCCGTAATGAAGCACGAGTCTTCGTTGGACGTTGCGCAATCCGTAGCTTCCGGAGCCGTCGTCGCGGTACAATGCCGTTTCGAGTTGGTCCTGCAAGCTGCGCAGCGTCGTTTCGTCCATGCCCACGCCCGTATCCTCGACCGTAAACGTCATGCTGCCGTTCGTTTGATCCGCCACCACATGAATCGTGCCCGGCTCGCGTTTTTTCTGAATGCCGTGGATGAGCGCATTCTCGATCAACGGCTGCAGCACTAGCTTCAACATCGATTGCTTGCCGAGTTCCGGATGGATAATGAACCGGATTTCGAACTGGTCCGGGAAGCGGATCGATTGAATATTCGCATAATTTTGCGCATGGGCGATTTCCTGCGAAACAGGGCAGAATTCCTCCCCTTTATTCAGGCTGAACCGCAAAAAGTCGCTCAGCGCCCCGACCATTTCCGCAATCTGCATATCTTTGCTCATCAGCGCCATCCAATGGACGGACGATAACGTGTTATAGAGAAAATGCGGATTGATTTGCGCTTGCAGTGCCTGCATATCCGCTTCCTTCTTGCGCGCTTCGTTCGTTTTAACCTGCTCGGTCAAATGCTGGATGCGGTTGCTGAACTTGTTGTACGTATGCATTAGCTGACCGACTTCGTCGACCGTCGTCACTGGAAACGTTTGCATTTTACCGTCCGGATTGGCGTTTTTCAAGATGCGGGTCAGTTGTTCCAGCGGGCGCGTTACGCGATGAACGAGATAGAGCACCAAACCGACGAGCAGGACGATGGCAACGGCGACGGCGACAGCCGTCAGCGTGATGACGTATCGGTTCTGCGCCTTGTATTCGTTGTAAGGAATGACCCCCATCAACGTCCAGCCTACATTCGGCACTTGATCGAATAGAATCGTCTTTTTCTCCTCGCCTTCGCCGTAATCCTTCACGCTGGCCCCCTCCCTTGCGAGGGCGATTCCCGGAAACAGCTCGTCCGCCTTCCGGTTCAGCCACGGCGACGGCCCGCCGGAAATAATGCGCCCTTCGCTGTCGAGCAGCAGCACGTATCCGTTGCTCTCCAGGCCCGACGTTTTCAAGTAGGTCGATATCACCTCCTCGTTCAAGCTGATCGTCAGCATGCCGAGCGTTTTGAAATTGTTAATGTCCCGAATCGGCCGGATCAGGGAAATGACCCGCTTTACTCCGGTAAACGTCTCGTTTTCATATAGCGATGTCCAATACTTGGGATGCTTTGCGAAATAATCCGGCTGCTCGGCCAGCGGATCGGGCGCGCCCGATTGCGTGACCGTATCGTTGAAAAAAGTGGATAACGTCGCGCGGTCGCCGCGGGGTTGGATCGTAATATCGGATATGTATTTTTTGGAGAAAGCCAGATTGGTCAAAAAACCGATCATTTTCAAATATTCCGTCGCATCGGTCTGTTTATGGTTCAAATATTTTTGCGTATCCCCGTGTCCGATCAGAAAGACCGACATGTTCTCGACGTCCTGCACGATAAATTCCAGGTTCGTCCGAATTTGGCGCAGCGTATTCATCCCGGATTGCTTCGCTTTTTCCTCTGTGACCGAAGAAGAGAGCTGATACGAAACGACGCCGAGCAGCAGTACCGGAACGAGCAGCGAACCGACCAGCATAAACGACAGTTTATGTTTTAACGAGCCCGCCAGCCAGCGTTTCAACGGAAGCCCCCCTTTGCGAGCCTATAGATTCTTATCATCACTATACAAAATATAATATTTGAAATCTATACCAAAAGAGAGAGCGGCCTCGCGTCTCCCGCGGCCACTCTCTCCTATAATTGTCAAGAGCCGGTTTATGTTTGTACGGACTCCGTTTCGCGCTTGACCGGGCTTGAACGGAACAGCGCCCAGGCGGCCGCGATCGCAACGGCGACGCCCAACGCGCCGAACCAAGCGACCGATGCGAGCGATACCTGATTAACGGCGATGCCCCCGATTCCGGCGCCGGCTGCCATGGCCAACTGCATCATAGATTGGTTCAAACCAAGCATCACGCCGGACGCCCCGGGCTCAATCGTTGCCAAATTATATTGCTGCGTCGGTCCGGTCGACCAGGCCGCGAATGACCATAATATCAGAACGGCAAGCACGCCGGCAAATGCGTTCGCGACCAGCGACAGCAGAACGAGCATTATAATATGCAGCGTCATCCCGCCAATCAGCGTCACGCGCACGCCCCATCGGTCCGTACTGAAACCGCCGAACTTCGATCCGATCAGACTGGCGATGCCGAAGATCAGAAGAACCGTGCTGAGCAGCTTGTCGCTGATCCCCGATACCGTCAGCAGATAAGGAGAAAGATAGGTATACGCGACCGAGTAACCGCCAAGCCAGAAAAACGTAATGAGTAATCCGAGCGCCACCTTCCGCTTTTTCAAAAGGGCGAGCTGCTGCGGCAAAGGGATCGGCTCATCGCCTTTCGTACGGGGAATGGCGAAGAACAGCACGACCATTGCGATTATGGCGAATAACGCGATCCAGCCAAATACGGCTTTCCACCCGAAGGCGTCGGCGACCGTTCTCCCGAGAGGAACGCCGATAATTAAAGAAGCGGTAAATCCCATGACGACCGTCGCGATCGCGCTCGCTTGCTTGCCCGGGGGAGCGATCTTGGCCGCAATATTGAGCGCGGTAACGACAACCATTCCCGCCCCGAGCGCCATAATGACGCGTGCGGCAACGAACAGTCCATAGCCGGGCAGAACAAACGATAGGATATTACCCGTTGCGAAAATGCCTAGCGAGTATAAAATCAAATTGCGTCGATCCACTCTCGCCGTCCATGCCATCAAAATCGGCGTGCCGATCGCATAGACGAACGAGAAAATCGTAATCAACTGGCCCGCGGCCGCCAGCGTAATGCCAAGCGACTCCGCGATTCGGTCCAAAATGCCGGATACGATGTATTCGGACGTTCCCACCAAAAAACTGATCATAGCCAGCATGTATATTCTCCATGTGTTTCTCATTCTCTCACTCCTGTTTCCTTAGTTTATATTAAGACATATCGTGAAATGTTAATATGATAGGGTTAAAAAAATAGATACATATCGCGATATGTCGAATTGTTTGGCGCAAAATGAAGCCGAACGCTCCGGCCGAGAATTCAGTTCATTTTGTTTACAGCTCTTCCTTCAACAAATCGGCGATGCTGCGGATCGCTTCTTCATCCCTCTGGTAATACGTAAACTTGCCGATACGCTTCGTCTTGATCAGCCCGGCCCGCTGCAGCATCGTAAGATATTGGGAAGCCGTCGATTGCGTCATGTTCAATCTGTCTGTAATTTGACTTACACATACCCCGATTTCGTTCATATCAATCCCTTCATGGGGCGTAAAATGGAGATACGGCTCCTTCAGCCAGTGCAAAATTTGCAGTCTCGATTCATTGGACAGGGCTTTAAATACTTCAATTGGTTTCATACATATCATTATATCGAGAATTATCTATTTGTCAAATCATTCGTCTTGACCGCCTTATGGCTATGTCTGCCAAATCCGAAATTCGCTAGAGCTATGCGGGGTCCACTAAGGCGAGTCCGATGAATTCGCCCTGATCGCGACGAACGTCCAACATGCTGCCTAATGTTCTCCTTACTTATTTTTAGTCTGTCAAACTTTTTGTTTGTTTTTCCGATTCGATATGATAATATTTGAGGCAAAGGCAAGAAGGAAGGTGACAGCTTGGAGCATGTTCAGCATGAAATGGAGTTTCTTTCTGCGCTGGTGAAAGGCATCGCCGCTCAATTCGGCGAAAACTGCGAGGTCGTGCTGCATGACTTGACCCGCCCGTACGAGAGCACCATCGTCGCCATTGAGAACGGCCATATCACCGGCAGAAAAGTCGGCGATCCCGGCACGAATCTAGGGCTGGAGCTGCTGCGCGGCAATACGGAAAACGGCAATAAATTCAACTACGTGACACAAACCAAGGACGGGCGGATATTGCGCTCTACTTCGCTGTATATGCGGAATCACGCCGGCGAAGTGATCGGATCGCTATGCATGAACTTTGATATTACCGATTTGACCATGGCGGAGAAAACGCTGCAATCTCTAACCTACAGCGGTTTGCAGCCCGAAGTGCGCGAATCGTTCGTCAGCAGCGTAGGCGATTTGCTCGACATGCTGATTCAGGAAGCGCAGGAGCAGGTCGGCAAGCCGGTCGCCTTAATGGGCAAAGAAGACAAGATGAAGCTGATCCAGTTGCTCGATCAGAAAGGGGCCTTCCTGATTAAAAAAGCGGGCGAAAAAGTATGCGGCTACTTGAATATCTCGAAATATACGCTATACAGCTATATGGAGGAGGCGAAAAACGCCGAACCGAATGAGTAGCAACCTTGGATAGATGGGAAAGGAGCGACTAGCATGGCTCACTATGGGAATGGATTTCACGAGAAGCTGCCGCAAACGTCAGGCATTCTGGAACAATTGAAAACGGCCGCGCTGCCGGAAAACTCGAACGCGACGCCGATGCCGGACACGCCTTGCGTCGTCATCGACGTCTCCAAGATGGAGCGGAATATCGAGTCGATGGCGAATATCGCGAAGGAACATCGCGTGAAATTAAGGCCGCATGCCAAAACGCATAAAATGCCCTGGATCGCCAAGAGACAGTTGGAGCATGGCGCAGCGGGCATTACCGTGGCCAAAGTATCCGAGGCGGAAGTGATGGCGGCGCACGGAGTGGACGATATTTTCATCGCTTATCCGCTCGTCGTCGACTCGAAGATCGAACGGGCGCTGCGTCTCGGCGAATATATTCGTCTCATCGTTGGCGTCGACAGCCTGGAAGGCGCCCGGCTCCTGGCAGAAACGGCTGCGGCAAGAGGCCGGCATCTTGAGGTCCGACTCGAGGTCGATACCGGCCTAAGACGCACCGGCGTCGCTTATGACGAGGCGCTCGCGCTCGCCCGCGACATAGCAAGCTTGGACGCGCTCCGTCTCACCGGCATCTATACGTTCCGCGGCGCCCTGATGAACGGGAAGGCGACGCTGGACCTGCGCAGCGCCGGCATCGAGGAAGGCCGCATGATGGCCGATCTCGCCGAGCGAATGCGCGCCGCGGGCATCCCGATTGAGGATGTGAGCGTCGGCTCGACGCCCACCGCCGCGTTTGCGGCCATGGCGGAAGGCGTCACGGAAATCCGTCCCGGCACCTACGTCTTCGAAGACCGCATGCAAGCGAAGTTCGGCGTCTGTTCGCTCGAGGATTGCGCCGCCGTCGTCATGGCGACCGTCGTCAGCCGGCCGACCGACGATCTCGTCGTCATTGACGGCGGGAGCAAAACGTTCGCCACCGACGTGCAGCCGAATGTCGACCCGCTCCGGCTGCAAGGGTTCGGCCATATCCTCGAAGCGCCTGACGCGGTGCTCGAACGACTGTCGGAGGAGCACGGCATGATCCGGGTGGCGCCGGAATGTTCGTTGAAAGTCGGCGACCGGATTCATATTATTCCGAATCATATATGCAGCACGATCAATCTGCACAATAAGGTCTACTACGTGAACGACGGCAGTGCCGGCGAGGAATCGAGGCCGGCGGGGAGAAAAAACGCGCACAATACGTACTACAAAATGAAAGTTTGGGGCCGCGGCATGTTGGAATAACGAACGTCGATATGAACTTATCGCTCGTATCGATAGACTTGCCGACAGTACGGCGGCCGGCGTTGCATCAATTTTAAACGGGGCTGGGATGGGCCTTATTCGAAAACCTGCAACGGGAGTCAATTCCATAATTCGCCACCTATGGTGTTACTGACTTGATTGCGCATATTGAAGGGCATACCTCCTATATTTCGAAGGTGATCCGTGCGGACCTCCGCTCCTTATTGACGCTAACGAAACTGGCAATCCTTATTGGGCTCAAAATGAGGGCGTTCCCAATTTAACGAAAGTACGCATCGTTATTCATTGGAAATCGGCCGTTTTATCGCATTTTTCCCTCATTAGCGTGTATACGTTTCGTTAGCGCTACGATGGGTCGTCGCTCTAAAGCGGTATTTTGAATTTGACTCTAATCGCAGGCTTTTCCCTCATTTCCTGTTTCGAAGGGTAAATACCTGCATTTTTGCAGGAACTGGTATAAGCCACGGTCAGTTGCCGTTCAACGGCGATAAAGCATTGGAAAATGTACAGCGGAATGAGCCAATTTCGACAGCAATTGGATGTTTTATTGGAAATCATCCAATGGAATATCGTCTCGAACCGATCCTGCAACCTATTTGCCGCAATTCTGCTGCATCATTTCCAATGAAGCGGCCCATCGCCAAACTGAGAGCGCTATAACATTGGATATTTTCCAATGAGCGAAACTTAAAACATGCATCACATAGATCAAACGCCGTTGCAATCGCAAGGGGAGGAATATCATCGTGCTGGATATCATTTTGAAAAACGGAAAAATTGTGGACGGAACAGGAAATCCATGGTTCGCCGGCAATGTCGGCATTAAAGACGGACGCATCGTCGCGGTCGGACGGGTCGATCAGGAGGCCGGGCAAATCGTCGATGTACGCGGTCAGGTGATTGCGCCCGGTTTTATCGACGGCCATTGCCATTCCGATTTGATGATCATTGACCATCCGTTAAGCGAGATCAAGCTGCAGCAAGGCGTGACGACCGAAGTGGTCGGCAACTGCGGCCTCGCGCCGGCGCCTTTCTTGAAAGAAAAAGCCGGGCTGCTCCAAAGCTACGTCGAGCCGGTGCTGGGCAGCACGACATGGGAGTGGCCGTGGGAAACGGTCGAGCAGTATATGGCCTATGTCGGCAAGTCCAATCCGGCGGAGAACGTGGCCACGTACGTTGCGCACGGCGCGCTGCGCATTGCCGTGATGGGCTTCGACAACCGCCCGGCGACGAGCGAGGAATTGAACCGCATGAAGTCGATGCTTGAAGAAGGCTTGAAAGCGGGAGCGATCGGGCTCTCGATCGGCCTGCTGTACGCGCCGGGCAGCTACACATCCCGCGAAGAGCTCGCGGAGCTGTGCACCGTTCTGTCCAAATACGACGGATTGCTGTCGACGCATATACGCGGCGAGGGCAATAATCTGCTTCCGTCGATCAAGGAAGTGATCTGGATCGCGGAGAAAGCCGGCATTTCGCTGCATGTCAGCCATCTGAAGGCGGCTGGCCGGCGCAATTGGGGCAAGGCGCTGGAAGCGTTGGAGCTCATCGAAGAAGCGCGGGCGCGCGGCATGGATGTCACCTGCGACGTCTATCCTTATTCCGCCGGCTCGACCTCGCTCACGACCGTATTGCCTCCTTGGACGCTGGAAGGCGGCATCGACGCGACATTGACCCGGTTTCGCGATCCGCGGCTGCGCGACAGGATCCGGGAAGAACTCGGACGGGAACAGGACGATTGGGACAATCTCGTCCACTCCACCGGTTGGAACAGCGTCTATGTATCCTCGCTGCAGACGGACGCCAATCGCCCGCTCGAAGGACGCACGATTGCGGAAATTAGCGAAGCGCGCGGACAACATCCCGTCGATTGCGTCATGGATTTGTTGTTGGAGGAAGACGGCAAAATATCGATCGTCTACTTCCATATGTCCGACGACGATGTGAAGCAAGTGATTGCTTGGGAGAAATCGCTGATCGCCTCCGACAGCCTGCATTGCGAAACGGGCAAGCCCCACCCCCGTCTGTACGGCGCGTTCCCGCGCATCTTCGCCAAATATGTGCGCGAAGATCGCGTCCTTTCGCTGGAACAAGCGGTGCGCAAAATGACGTCGTTTCCGGTGCAGCGCTTCAAGCTGGGCAAACGCGGCTTGCTCGTTCCCGGCTATGCCGCCGATGTCGTCGTGTTCGATCCGGAGACGATAGCCGATCTGGCGACGTATGAAGAGCCGCGCCAATATCCGGTCGGCATCTCGCATGTGATCGTCGGCGGCGCGATGGCGCTCGAACACGGCAACCATACGCAAGCGCGCAACGGCCGCTGGATTTCGGCTTCGCATTGCTTGCACGAGCATCATCAATAAACGAACGATTGCGAAGCACTATACTACAATTTTTAGGAGGAATCATACTTATGTCCAAAATTGAAAAACGACTGGAAGAACTCGGCATCGTTCTGCCTCCGGTGGGCAAGCCCCGCTTCTCTTATATCCCGTGCAATCGCACCGGAAACCTGGTGTACACGTCGGGTCAAGATTGCCGCATTAACGGCGAGCTCATGTTCGAAGGCAAGCTCGGCCGGGAAGTGACGATCGAACAAGGCCAAGCGGCCGCCAGACAGACGATTATCAACTGCTTGGCCGTCATCAAAGCGGAAATCGGCGACCTCGATAAAGTCGTCAAAGTCGTCAAAATGCTCGCATTCGTCAACAGCGCTCCCGGCTTCGCCGATCAGCCTTATGTCATTAACGGCGCATCCGACTTGCTGATCGAAGTGTTCGGCGACAGCGGCAAGCACGCCCGCTCGGCCATCGGCACGAGCGATCTTCCGTTCCATACGCCGGTAGAGATCGAATTGATCGTAGAAGTTCGCGACTAACCCTTCATTCGCGAACATTAAGAAAGGATCGGAGGCTGACCTCCGGCCCTTTTCTTTTATATGTTAATATTTCACATTATTAACATTTCATTCGATTAACTCAAATCCTTTACTTCTTCGACGGATTCATATTCTAAAACGGAGTTCGCGATATCAACCAATACATCTCCTGTCACGATATGGCTCATCCGTCGGTTCATGCTGAGAATATATTGCAGTCCCTTCTTTTCAAAAACCAATATGCGAAAGCTTCCCGTTCCTCCAATACTGCCGTATACGGCTCGACTCCCATCCTTTAAGCGATATTTACGAATCGTACTCTGTCTGCTGGGAATGTTTGTGATCTTATGTTCTAATGGACTGATCCGAATCAAGTAATGACTGCCGCCTTGATGTCGGTTAATATATTCAATTTCCAAATGATCATTATCCCCTTTCCCCCAACTGCATCTTGCGAATTGATGGGTAAACGGCAGAGGCGGAATATTCACTGGCAAATGAATAGTTTTGCGGAACAACTTCTCGCATGTCCTTAACTCCCGATCGATCGACTTATACCCGTATTGATAATACATTGTTTCAAATGGTTCCCCCGTCATCGCCACCTCTCTCCCATCGCTTGCGTTTCCTAATAATAAGGCAAACAACAGCATGAACGATCGCGTCATCATACTACCACCTTCTCCAGATGACAGTAGTATGGCCGGAAAAACCAATGAAATACAATTCGATTCTGAGTCCACGGGATAGCGATCAAGGGGAATTTTTACAGGAGCTATATTCTCCAAGTTACCGTTTCAATGTTCTCATCCTCTCGGGCAGTATTTGTGTTCCATAGCGATTTTGATAATTGCGGTATACTTGTTGATAAATTCTGTTTTCGCCGCCGTATATCCGTCTCTGTCATGTTCTTAGCGATCGGTTTCCGAAAACCGAATCGTTAAAATCGCATTGGATGACGGATCGAATTGGATGGCCACATATACGCCAAATTCCGTCCCATCGCTTTTTCGAAGCCATAGTTTAAACGTCTCTTCCGCTTTCTCCGACGATATATTCTGCCGCCCAACATGTTTATAATCGACGATCTCGGCTTGATAGCGTTTCTGCGTTTCTTCCATGGCAATTTGTCCCCATTTGGCATACTCCGGGGCCATTTCCGCCGACGCCGATACGACAGCGGCAAAAAACAGACTGATCACCGAAAGCAACAGTATTCTCATTCTAACCTAACCACCCTTCGAAAGCGTTCGTTTACGATATATATTGCCCAAACGACAGCCGAAAAACAAAAAAAGACCCTTTGAAAAGCGGCTCAAAGCGTCTTTTGGCGGTGCTGTATTCGATTTCTTCGCATGAACGATTACTTTAACCAGCTTTCCGTGATCATCACATAATCGGCAATCAGGAACACAAGCAAGCTTACCGTTGTAAAACCTAGAGCAAATTTATTTTTGACACGGGCAGATGCCAATCGCAAAAGTCCGATAAAAATGAGAACCGTAAACAAGATCATAACAATATCGAACGGTTCGAATCTTTTAGCCGCCTCAACTGCTTCAGCCAACAACATGATAGGACCTCCCTCTCTGAATTCACGCATACTTACTCTCTATGTTATAATTCTCCAGACTGAGATGCAAGTCAAAATCGAAAACTTTAACAAGATTGTCACGGTTTCTAGCAGGGGATATGGAATTTGTCATCGCAATCGCGCGAACTCGTGAAATAACGAATTTCCTTATTATTTATAATAAAAACTTATAGATCTTTTTCCAATGACTCGTTTACAGGTTCATCGGTATTATGGTACGATTTAGTTATCAATATTCATACTATTTCAATCGGAATTAAAAACTATAGGAGGATGGAACCGATGGCATACGAACCGGTATGGACGGCAGACCCGTCAAAGTTAAATAAATTCGAGTTCGTCAAATTGGAAAAAGACGGCCTGGACGTCATCCGCACCATTATTGAAAAGTACGCGGTAGAAGGCTACGACTCGATTCCGCCGGACGATATGAGCCGATTTAAATGGGCCGGCGTGTACGAGCAGAAGCCGAAGGACGGCCATTTCATGATGCGCGTGCGGATCAACGGGGGCATTATGACGACCGCTCAGGCTCGCGGTTTAGCCGAGATCGCCAAGCGATACGGCCGCGGGTTAATGGACGTGACGACACGCCAAGCGATCCAATTCCACTGGCTTCGCGTCGAACATTTGCCGGATATTTTCAAGCGTCTGGAAGACGTCGGCTTGTACTCGTACGAAGCATGCGGCGATTGCCCGCGTACCATCGTCGGCAATCCGTTAGCCGGCATCGACCGGAACGAGCTGCTCGACACGACGGATATCGTGGAGCAAGTGAACGATTATTTCCTTATGAATCGCGATTTTTCCAATTTGCCGCGTAAATATAAGATGTCCATTTCTGCGAATATTTACAACAACGCTCACGCGGAAATTAACGATCTGGCGTTTACCCCGGCAACAAAAATCATTGACGGTGTAGAAACGATCGGATTTCACGTATGGGTCGGGGGCGGACTTTCGGTCAAACCGCATCTCGCGAAACAGCTTGATATTTTTGTTCGACCGGAAGAAGTACTGAAAGTTGCGATCGGCGTCACAACCATTTTCCGCGATTACGGCTACCGGGAAAAACGCCACCATGCGCGGCTCAAATTTTTAGTGGCCGATTGGGGACCGGAGAAATTTAAAGAAAAGCTGATTGAATTGATCGGCGAAATGCCTTCGAGCGGCGAAAGCAAAATCATCGGTTGGCAAGCGGCCTACTTCGACGGGGTCCATCCGCAAAAAGAAGACGGGCTGAACTATAT
Organism: Paenibacillus sp. MSJ-34; assembly: GCF_018918005.1. Lineage (GTDB taxonomy): Bacteria > Bacillota > Bacilli > Paenibacillales > Paenibacillaceae > MSJ-34. The sequence continues at coordinate 21,739 of NZ_JAHLPR010000015.1, forward strand.
CGGCCTGAATGTGCCGATAGGGCGTTCGAACGCAGACGAGTTCTTGCAGTTAGCGGACATTGCGGACAAATATGGAGACGGCAAAATCCGTACAACGATGTCGCAAAACATTATTTTGAGCGGCATTCCGGACGATCAAATCGACAATGTATTGAACGAACAAGTGCTGAAACGGTTGTCGCCGTTTCCGAAGCATTTTATGAGCCGTACCGTCTCTTGCACCGGCAATGAATTTTGCAACTTGGCCGTCGTGGAAACAAAGGAAAGAGCGCGGCTAGTGGCCGAATACTTAGACGAGCATGTTGAATTGGACGAAAAAATTCGCATCCATATGATCGGATGCCCGAACGCTTGCGGCCAGAAGCATATTGCCGACATCGGCTTGCAAGGCGCGCTTGTTCGTACGCCGGAAGGAACGTTCGACGCCTTCGATATCGCAGTCGGCGGAACGCTCGGCGAGAACGCCAAATTCAACCAAACATTGAAAGGCCGCGTCAAAGGCGAGATCGTCGCCCAACTGCTGGAGCAATTCGTCCTCTATTATAAAGATCATCGGGAGCCGGGCGAGTCGTTCCATCAATTCGTCAATCGCGTCGGCACCGAGCCTTTCCAACAGAAATTATCCGACTTTTTGGCATCCTAAAATATTGCGTACTGCCTTCGAGTAAGCGGGCGGGCGACCGCCTTATTGCAAGTATATTTTTTCCATGTTATGATGATCATATAGAAAAGAGACGGTGAGCCGACCGTCTCCTCGTACAATCATCTTGCGCGGGCTTCCCTCCAAGATTATAACGAAGAAGAAGTAACCCACGAACTAGGCTCTCAACCTGAGTGGGTTACTTTCGTTTTTCGATATAAGTAAGCAACGCCAGAACGAACATTCCGAACGTAATCACATCGATGAACGAAAGCTCCATAGGCATCCCCCCTTTCCGGAGGGCACCTATCCCACGTCAAGTTATTGTACGCTTTCATTATACCATAATTTAAGCCCATTACCATATTATTGGTAATGGGCTTTGCAGTTTCTAGACGAACGCGTCTTCCAATTGTTCCGTGCGCTGGCGGTCGCGCTCCAGAATCGGCTTCAAATACTGGCCCGTGTAGGAGCGTTCGTTCTTCACGACCGTTTCCGGGCTTCCGGTCGCAATGATCGTTCCCCCGCCGCTTCCGCCTTCCGGTCCGAGGTCAATCAAATGATCGGCCGTTTTGATCACATCCAGGTTATGCTCGATGACTAGCACCGTTTCCCCGGAATCGACCAAACGATGCAGCACCTTCAACAATCGATCGATATCGTCGACATGCAAGCCGGTCGTCGGTTCGTCCAAAATGTACATCGTCTTGCCCGTGCTGCGGCGATACAGCTCGGATGCGAGCTTGACCCGCTGCGCTTCGCCGCCGGACAGCGTCGTCGCCGGCTGCCCCAATTTCACGTAGCCTAAACCGACGTCAAGCAGCGTCTGTACTTTGCGGTGTATGCGCGGAATATTTTTGAAAAATTCGCAAGCGTCCTCCACTGTCATTTCCAATATATCGGCAATGCTTTTGCCTTTATATTTCACTTCCAGCGTCTCGCGATTATACCGCTTGCCTTTGCAAACTTCGCATGGGACGTAAACATCAGGCAAAAAGTGCATTTCAATTTTAATAATCCCGTCCCCGCGGCAAGCTTCGCAGCGTCCGCCTTTGACGTTAAAGCTGAACCGGCCTTTCTTGTAGCCGCGAATTTTCGCTTCGTTCGTTGCCGCGAATACGTCGCGGATATCGTCGAACACACCGGTATACGTCGCCGGGTTCGAACGCGGGGTGCGCCCGATGGGCGACTGGTCGATATCAATCACTTTCTCGAGTTGATCGATTCCGATGATTTCTTTATATTGTCCGGGGCGCGTCTTCGCCTTGTTTAAATCGCGCGCCAACGTTTTGTACAAAATCTCGTTCACCAGCGTCGATTTCCCGGAACCGGACACGCCTGTCACCGCCGTAAACACGCCGAGCGGGATTTTCACATTGACGTTGCGCAAGTTGTTCTCCTTCGCGCCTTTGATTTCCAGCCAGCGTCCGTCGTGCGAACGGCGCTTCAACGGCACCGGAATAAACTTGCGCCCGCTTAAATATTGCCCTGTCAGCGAGTTCGGATCGGCCATGATTTGCTGCGGCGTACCTTGCGAGACGATCTCTCCCCCGTGCATTCCCGCACCGGGTCCCATATCGATAATATAATCGGCCGCGAGCATCGTATCTTCGTCATGCTCGACGACGATTAACGTATTGCCTAAATCCCGCATATGTTCCAAAGCTTTAATCAAACGGTCGTTATCGCGCTGGTGAAGACCGATGCTCGGCTCGTCCAAAATATACAGAACTCCCATCAAGCTCGAACCGATCTGCGTCGCGAGGCGGATCCGCTGCGCTTCGCCGCCCGATAACGTCCCTGCCGCACGGCTTAGCGTTAAATATTCCAACCCGACGTTGACGAGAAAACCTAAACGCCCGTTAATCTCGCGCAAAATTAAATGCGCGATCGTCCGCTCTTTCTCGTTCAAATCCAAGCTGGAGAAGAAGCGCTGCGCTTCGCCGATGGACAAGGATGTCGCATAGGCCATGTTCTTGCCGTTAATCGTAACGGCCAAGCTTTCCTTGCGCAAACGGTCGCCTTTGCAAGTGGAGCAAGGCTTTGCGCTCATATAGGCTTCGATATATTCGCGAATGCCTTCGGAAGCCGTTTCGCGGTACCGGCGTTCCAAGTTGCGCACGATGCCTTCAAACGGCACGAAAGCTTCTTTGCGGTGTCCGAAGTCGTTCTCGTATTTGAAACGAATCTTCTCCCCGCCTGTGCCGAATAGCAGTTTCTTCATCTGTTCCGGCTCCAGCGTTCGAACGGGCACGTCAACAGCGATGCCGTAATGCTCGCATACCGATTTCAAAAATTGCGGGTAATAATTCGAAGTGCTTCCCGCCCACGCCTCGAACGCCCCATCCTCGATCGTCATATCCGTATTCGGAACGAGCAAGTCCGGGTCGACAATCATTTTGACGCCTAACCCGTCGCAATCCGGACATGCTCCGAAAGGGCTGTTGAACGAAAACATCCGCGGCGCCAATTCGTCAATGCTGAATCCGCATATCGGACAAGCCAGATTGGAACTGAACATCAACTCCTCCTGATCGATAATGTCCACGAGCAATTGACCGCCGGACAGCTTCAGCGCCGTTTCGATCGAATCGGCTAAACGAGTTTGAACATCCTCTTTCAGTACGATCCGGTCCACGATCACTTCGATGTTATGCTTTTTATTTTTATCCAGTTCGATTTTCTCGGAAAGCTCCCGGATTTCACCGTCTACACGCACACGTACGAAGCCTTGCTTTTGAATATCGGCGAACAATTTCGCGTGCTCGCCTTTGCGCCCCGATACGAGCGGAGCGAGAATTTGCAGCTTCGTCCGCTCCGGGTACTGCATGATCCGGTCTACCATTTGCTCCACCGTTTGCGATGAGATCTCAATATGATGCTCAGGGCAATGCGGGCGTCCGATTCTTGCGAACAGCAGCCGCAAGTAATCGTAAATTTCCGTTACCGTGCCGACGGTGGAACGCGGATTTCGGCTCGTCGTTTTCTGGTCGATGGAGATGGCCGGGGACAATCCGTCGATCGAATCGACATCCGGCTTCTCCATTTGGCCGAGAAATTGACGCGCGTAAGCGGACAGCGATTCGACGTAACGCCGCTGCCCTTCGGCATATATCGTATCGAACGCAAGCGAGGATTTGCCCGAACCGCTTAATCCCGTTAAGACGACGAAACGGTCGCGCGGAATCGTCACGTCTATGTTTTTCAAATTATGCGCCCTTGCACCTTTAATGACGATACTATCACTTGCCATAGTTTCCCTTCCCCTCAAACCTCTTAAGTTTATATCATCTACGAATTCGATCTTGATCCGTCTATCATCAGTGTTGGCCGATATTGAAAGATTCAAACCGTTCAGAAGCCCGGATCCTTCGCGAAATGCCGCGATTAATCCTGAGCGCGAAGCTCAAGCAGCGCGTCGCGCAGCTCGGCGGCCCGTTCGAATTGCAAATTTTTCGCCGCTTCTTTCATTTCCGCCTCCAGGCGTTCGATCATCAAAGCCCGGTCTTTCTTCGACATTTTCTGTTTGGCGGCGTCCGTCAAATAATCCGCTTTCTGCTCGGCGACCTTCGTCGCCTCAATAACATCGCGCACTTTTTTGCGAATCGTTTGCGGCGTAATGCCATGCTCCTCGTTATACGCGATTTGAATCGAGCGGCGGCGCTCCGTCTCCTTCATCGCCTTATCCATCGATTCCGTCACTTTATCCGCGTACATAATGACATGCCCTTCGGAATTGCGCGCCGCACGGCCGATCGTTTGGATCAACGAGCGTTCCGCGCGCAAAAATCCTTCCTTGTCGGCATCCAAGATCGCCACAAGCGACACTTCCGGCAAGTCCAAGCCTTCGCGCAGCAAGTTGATGCCGATGAGGACATGGAACGTCCCCAAGCGCAAATCGCGCAGAATGGCCATCCGCTCCAACGTCTTGACGTCCGAGTGCAAATACCGGACTTTAATGCCGATTTCCTTCAAATAGTCGGTCAAATCTTCCGCCATTTTCTTCGTAAGCGTCGTGACGAGAACGCGCTCGTCCTTCGCGATCCGGTCGCGAATTTCTCCGATCAAATCGTCGATTTGCCCTTTCGTCGGACGGATCTCCACAACAGGATCGAGCAAGCCCGTCGGGCGGATAATCTGTTCGATCATCGTCGGGCAATGTTCCAGCTCATACGGTCCCGGCGTAGCGGAAACGTATATGATTTGCCCTACCTTTTCCTCGAACTCTTCAAACCGCAGCGGCCTGTTGTCGAGCGCCGACGGCAGACGGAAACCATGCTCTACGAGCACTTCCTTCCGCGCGCGGTCGCCATTGTACATGGCCCGGATTTGCGGCAGCGTGACGTGCGACTCGTCGATGACGACCAGCATATCGTCCGGAAAATAATCAAGCAGCGTGTACGGCGTTGCGCCGCGCTCGCGGAACGTCAGCGGCCCCGAATAGTTCTCGATGCCGGAACAGAATCCCATCTCGGACATCATTTCGATGTCATAACGGGTTCGCTGCTCCAAGCGCTGCGCCTCCAACAGCTTCCCGTTCGCGCGCAGCTCTTCGAGCCGCTCCTCCAGCTCTTTCTCAATATTTTTCAAGGCGACCTTCATCGTTTCTTCCTGCGTAACGAAGTGGGACGCCGGGAATATGGCGATATGCTCCCGTTCGCCGACCAATTCTCCCGTCAATACGTCGATCTCGGTAATGCGCTCGATCTCGTCTCCGAACAGCTCGACGCGAACGGCATGCTCGTCTCTCGACGCCGGGAATATTTCAATGACGTCGCCGCGTACGCGAAACGTACCGCGTATGAAATTGATATCGTTGCGCTGGTACTGAATGTCCACCAGCTTCGATAAAATTTCGTTGCGCGGCTTCTCCATGCCGACGCGAAGCGACAATACCAGGCTTCCGTATTCCTTCGGCGATCCTAAGCCGTAAATGCAAGATACGCTTGCTACGATAATAACATCGCGCCGCTCGAACAACGAACTGGTTGCCGAGTGGCGCAATTTATCGATCTCGTCGTTAATGCTCGAATCCTTCTCGATGTACGTATCCGAGGAAGGGATGTAAGCCTCCGGCTGGTAATAGTCGTAGTAGCTCACGAAATACGAGACCGCGTTATTCGGGAAAAACTCTTTGAATTCGCTGCACAACTGCGCCGCCAACGTTTTATTGTGAGCGATCACCAACGTCGGGCGGTTCAGTTTGGCGATGGTTTGCGCAATCGTAAACGTCTTGCCCGTCCCCGTCGCCCCGAGCAGCGTTTGATGCCTCAGGCCTTGCTTCACGCCTTCCACCAGCTGTCCGATCGCTTTCGGTTGATCCCCTTGCGGAGTATATTCCGATTCGATTTCAAATGACTTCGAACTTACGATAATATCGCTCATTGCGCATACTCCCCAATACCGTGTAGAATATGGTTCTAAACTTTATTTTGCAACTTCCCGATATAACAAAAAGGAAGTTCGTTCCTGACATAAGAATATTTGTTCCCATATATTATACCTTTTTCCGTAAAATGATGCAAATTAAAATATAGCGCCTCATTTCTCATCGTTGAAGACATCGCATCGGAACGGCAATCATAGAAAACGGGAGTGTATTGAAAACATGGATCTCACGACTATTATCGGCATTTTGGCCGGCATCGCGGCATTAATCGGGGGTTTTTTATGGGAAGGGGGAGAGCTTGGCGGACTGTTCGTCGGTACCGCCGCCTTAATCGTGTTCGGCGGCACCTTCGCGGCCGTTATCGTCAGCTTCCCCTGGAGCAGGCTAAGAACCGTGCCGGCGGCGTTGAAGTTCGCCTTTATGCGGCCCCGGGACAACATGGAGCAGTTGATCGAGGATGTGGCGGCGCTCGCTTCCGAATCCCGGCGGCACGGCGTGCTCGCAATCGAGAAGAAGGCCGCCGCGCATCCCAATCCTTTTCTTAGGGAAGGCTTGCTGATGGTTGTCGACGGCACCGATCCGGAACTGGTAAAGCAAATTATGGAGCTGGAAATGGATGCGGCCGAACAAAAGTACGAGAATTATGCCAAAATTTTCGAATCGGCCGGCGGCTACGCGCCGACGATGGGCATTATCGGCACGGTGATGGGACTGATCCACGTCCTCGGCAGCCTAACCGACCCGGGCGCCTTGGGGCCTTCCATTGCCGTCGCGTTTACGGCGACACTGTACGGCGTCGCCAGCGCCAACGTCCTGTACCTGCCGATCGCCTCCAAAATTCGGGCGCGCAGCGCGGAACAATTGCTGCAGATGGAATTGCTGTTTCACGGCGTTCTGTCCGTTCAAGCGGGCGACAATCCGCTGCTCGTCCGCAAGAAGCTGGAATCCTTCCTGGCCGCGGAACATCCCGAGCTCGCGCTGCCGCTGTTAAAGAAAAAGGTGATGACCCATGAGACGCAGGAGTAGAAGAAGGAAAAACGATCCCGGCGGCACGCAGGACCGTTGGCTCATTACATATGCCGATTTGATTACACTGCTTCTCATCTTTTTCGTCGTCATGTTCGCAATGAGCAAGATCGACGCGGATAAATACGACTCGCTCTCGCAGACGCTGCAGCTTACGTTCCGCAACGGCGATTCGTTATTGGACAAAGGAACGTCGATCGCCGGAGAGCCGGACCGCGGCGATCGATCGGAGGTTTCGCAAGCAAACCGGCAAGAAACCGGCTATGTGCCGACAGAGCTTGACCTGGCTTTTCGCAAACAGGAAGAAGATTTGCGGCGATTGAAGCATGTCATTGAAGATTATGTGAAGGAGCACCAATTGGAGCAAATGGTACTCGTCTCCGATACGCCGAAAGGAATCGCCATTCGGCTCAGCGACCAATTCCTGTTCGATCTTGGCAAGGCGGATGTAAAGGCCGACTCTGCGCCGACTTTGGCCAAGCTGGCCAGCCTATTCGCTCAATTGGATACGACGATCAGCATCGAAGGCCATACCGACGATTTGCCGATCCAACCGGGCGGAACCTATACGGACAATTGGGGCTTGTCCGCTGCGCGCGCGCTTTCCGTCCTGCGGCATTTCGTCGACGAGGAGCGGCTTGACGCCAAGCAGTTTCAAATTGCCGGCTATGCCGATACGCACCCGATCGCCCCCAACGATAACGAATCGAACCGGCAGAAAAACCGTCGCGTCGAGATTATCGTTTTAAGAAAACTGATGCAATAAAGAATCAAATCCCCTGCGGCCCGCCAAGGCTTACAGGGGATTTTCCGTTTCGGTTAATCGCGCGTCACGATAAATTCTTTATACTCTTCGTCCCATTTCAACTCCGCTCCGAGCGTCTCTGCCAGGAAGCGAAGCGGAGCGTGAGCGGTGCCGTCGGCATCGACGGTAACCGGCTGGCTCATCGTTTGCGCCGTACCGTTCACATAAACCGTATCCGACCCGATCGTAAACCGGAGCGAAAGCTCTGTGATCGGATCGTCTACGACAACCTGCTTGTATTGAGGAACCCATGTTACATCGGCTTCCAATTGATCCGCGAAAGCCCAGATCGGAACCATCGCCGCGCCGTCAAGCATCGACCACGTCAAATCGTACCAATCGTAATAAAGCTCGTCGTTTTGCGCAATATAGAATTGCTTTTGCGTTACTTTCAAATCGTCCTTTAAGATGCGGTAAACGGTCGAGTCTTTCTCGAAATTGGCGGTCAGCTTGCTGCCGGACGCATACATGCCGAACTGCAGTACGCCGCCTTTCGCGTCAATCGTATCCGCTTGAACGGGTTGATTGATATTCCACGTTTCCGATTCCGCGCGGACGATCACTTTTCCGAACGGAACATCGGCCGCATCAGGCATTGCAATCGTAAAGGCGACATTTTGCTTGCGGATCCGCATTTGATTATCGACGAACAGATCGATATCGAGCGAGGTGTCTTTGCTAAGCACTTGCTTCAGTTCTTTCTCCTGCTCCAGCCACTTTGCCGTCTCCTTGTCGAAATCCGCCAACGCATGATCGAGCGATTCGCGAATCAATTCATATAACATGAGTACGGCGGCCTCTTTATTTTTGATCAAACCGGCGCCGAGCGACGATTCCGAATCTTCGGCTTCCCCGTACAGATCCATCGCCTGGGTCATGATCGGGTAGTATACGTCATACAGCACGCCGATTATTTCTTTTAAACCCGCTTCATCCTTGGCGATGCTTTCGAGCATTTTTTTCACAAGGCCGATCATTTCGTCGCCTTTGATTTCAACATGCAGCTTATGTAAATTCAGGCTTTCCCCGTGTACCTTCTCGGTTACGTTCGTCACGGAAACGACATTCGGATTCGGCAAATGCTTCACCAAGTAGGAAGCGACCGTCGGGGCGGCTTGCCGCATTTGCTCCTGCAATTGCCGATATTGCAGCGCGTAGTCTTCTCCCCATTCGTCTGTCGGCGCGTTCGAGAACGCGATCGGTTTCCGCGCCCCTTCCAGCCATAACAGCATGTCGGATTCGTTCACCGTCATAAGAAACGGAACGGATTGATCCTGATAGTCTATCGAACCTTTTACGGATAAACGGTTGGGATCTTGCACTTTCATATGATCGACAGATAATTTCAACGAATTGATCAAGCGGACCATTTCCGCCTCTTCCCCCGTCAAGACCGTTCCTTCTTTCACTACAAGCTCTATCGAGTAGGATAAGCTCGATTCGGAAGAGGTCGATTTCAAATTGTTTTCGAGCACACGATCGACTGCGAAGCCTCCGACGGATTGGCATCCCGCCAAAATGATCAGCATGCCTGCCAAACCGGCTGCAATCCATTGCCTCCACTTTACTGTTTTCATCGTTTTCACTCACCTTTTCAGAGATAATTCCATTGTGGTAAAAAATCCAACTTCTCGAAAATGAGAAAAGTCGCATCTGCCATAGTACTTTAGAACTGTTTTTCCTTTATTGCAACGTTTCCGTCTCGTCTTGCCGCTTACGGCCGCTTCCCGCGGCAAGCCCTCCGATCTTTACTTTGATCATGCCAAGAAGCGATACTTGCCTCGTTTCCGCATAATAAGCCGCATCCTGATCCGGCGCCAGCACGACGCCAAGCTGGTGATGATCCCCGGCATAAATCGCCCGCTGCAAAAACTTGCTTTCCCCGGCCAGATCGAGCACCTCCAGCTTGCAAAACGCCGAATTCATCCGCAACGCCTGATGCAATTCTTCTTTCGTCCGGACGCGGACTCCATTCACTTTATGAATCGTCTCTCCCGCCCGAATCCCCATGTCTTTTGCCGGTCCGCTTGGCAGGACGGCCAAGATGCGCAGGCCGCGGCTATCGTGGACGAATAGCGGGCTGCGCGCCGCTTCCTCCTTGCCGCTGTACCAGGTCAATCCCTCATGCAGCGCCAATGCGGCGACGGCCGCAACGATCGCCAGCGGACTCCACAGCTCGGCGCCAACAGCCAGAGCCAAGACGACAGCCCCGTATGCCAGCAGACGCGAGGAACTGACGCGCGCTTTCTCTTGCGGCAGTCGCGATTGGGTCATTTCCGAGAAGCCGATGACGACCGGAAATGCGATCATCGCCCAGCCCCCCAGCCAAGCGTCGCCGCCGAAGAACGGGGTCCACGGCAATACCGTACCCGCCGTTTGCGCCGGAATCGTCATAAAGAGCGGAACCGGCCATAATCCTTGCATTTGATAGCCGCCGATCAATTTGCCGCGTTTCCCCGCGAAGAACAGCGGACCGGCAAAACGCGCACCTTGATACCGGACCAGCAGCGCTTCCGCCAGATGAAGCAAAGCGACAAGCGCAAGCAAGGCCGGAATATCCAGTTCCCGAACCGTTTGTACGACAACCCCCAGCCACGCGGGAACGCCGCTCTCCAGCGCCGGAAAAAAGCCGAGAATAAACCGAATGATTCCTAATATTCCGATCGAATACGCCAAGCATAAATAGCGAACCCGGAATAACAGCAGCACCAGCGCGACGGCCCATATGCAAATCATCCCCGCCGGGGACAACGAGATGCCGAGAAACACAAATGCGATCGAGACGGCGATCCCGGCCGCAATGCCTCCGAGCAGCGTTCGCCATATCTGGCTGCTCCAAGCGTGCATCCGGACGTGAAACAGCTTCCGTTCCATCGTCACCTGTCTGCGGTACTGCAAAAAAACGAACAAAATCGCAATATAGAAAAACGGCTGCATCAACATCCGTACAATAGCTTCGGCTATATTTTGAAGCGTTTCAAGCGCAAATTCCATTGTCCCCACTCTCCTATTCCGCGCAAAAAAAAAGAAGGTTGAACTTCGCCAACCTTCTACGTATTCGACGCGGACTAGCGGATTTCCTTCCGCAGCACTTCGACCGCTTTATTTAATTGCACATCGCTCTTAGGATCTTCCAGCAGCTTGCGAACCGCATCTTCCAATTTCTCCGCGGTTTCGGAATTGATTACGCCGGTCGCATGGAGACCGTTTTGCCGCTGGAACTTCTCTACGGCCGACTTCGTTTGCTGGCTGAAATATCCGTCCTTGCGTCCCGGCTTCATCCCGAGCGCATCGAGCATAACTTGCGCGTTTTTCACATCGTCGTTATTCATGTCGTAAGCCAAATCCCGCTCTTTGGAAAGACGAACGGCATAGTAGTAATCCGGCGGCTTAATTTCGATGTCCGGCTTGACGCCTTGATGATGGATCCAATTGCCGTCCGGCGTCAACCATTTGGCGATCGTCATTTTCAGCAAGCTTCCGTCCCGCAGTTCCTCCGTATAGCTGACTTGAACCGTTCCTTTGCCGAACGACGTTTCGCCGACGAGCGTTCCGACATGATTTTCCTGCAAGGCGACCGCCAATATTTCCGCCGCGCTCGCGCTTCCTTTATTAATCAACACGGTCACCGGATACGGTTTGGAGCTTCCTTTGGATAACTGTTGCTCCCGCTTCCCTTCGCGGTTTTCCATTTGCAAAATCACTTTGCCTTTCGGCACGAAATGTTCCGCGATTTCGATCAGCACCGGCACGACTCCCCCGGGGTTGTTGCGCACATCGATCACCAGGCCCTTCATGCCTTGCGATTCGAGATTTTTCAATTCCTCGCCGAAGCGCTTCGCCGTCTTCATCGAGAATTGGCTAATTTCGATCAACCCGATCTTATCCGGCAGCATTTGCGCATATACCGTCTCGAGATCGATCTCCTCGCGCACGACGACATATTCGATCGGCTCGGCCACGCCGGCCCGTTTCACTAATATTTTCGCTTTCGTCCCTTTCGGGCCGCGAATTTTCGCGACTGCATCGTTCAGCTTCAGCCCTTCCAGCTTCTCTCCGTTCACGGAGATCAACACGTCCTTGGCCATAATGCCCGCCCGCTCCGCCGGAGAGCCTTTGATCGGCGAGACGACGGTGACTTTGCCGTCCTCAAGCGTCACTTCCGCGCCGATTCCGGTAAAGGCCCCTTCAATGCTGCTCGACGAGAACTCGTCGGCTACTTCTTTATCCATATATACGGAGTAAGGGTCTTGCAGCGAGCTCATCATGCCGTTAATGGCGCCGTCGATCACTTTGGTCCGGTCCACATCGCTATAAAAGCGGCTTTCGATCAGTTTCAGCGTCGTATTGATTTTCTCAAATTCTTGTTTGGTCAAGCCCTCCGCCGCCATGGACGACGCCATTCGCTCGCCTTGATTGGCAAAGATGGGCGTGTTCACCAACGTTACCGTCAACAAGGAGGTCGCAAACATCGTCAGCAGCACAAATACGAATACCGTACGGCCTTTAAATATCACACGGTTCACCGCCTTTTTCTAACAGGGTTATCCGCTCGTTCCCTGCGCAATTCCTCTTTATCATTATAGTATATGTCAAGCTTGTACTGATTATTAAGTTTTTTCCAATGCCAACTTCCGATGACAAGTTCAAATTATAAGTTCAAATATCCAGCCGGGTTCACCGGTTTTTCGTTAATACGCACTTCGAAGTGCAGATGATTGCCTGTCGATACGCCGGTGCTTCCGACTTCGGCGATCTTCTCGCCTTTCTTCACGGATTGGCCGTTCTCGACCTTAATGCCGCCGTTGCGAATATGACCGTACAGCGTCCAGACTCCTTTGCCGTGGTCGATAATGACGGTATTTCCGTAACCGCTCGTTTCCTGCGCGACGATGACCGTGCCGCTTTCGGCCGCGAATATCGATGTGCCTTTCGGAGCGGCGAAATCGATGCCGTTATGCGGCTTGGATTTTTGCCCGGTTACCGGATGGGTGCGCGGACCGAACGGGGAAGAGATGCGTACGAAATCTTGAATCGGCATGCCCAGTTTGCCGCCCTTGTACGTTTTGTTCGATTTTTTGTTTTTATTCTTCTCTTTCTCCAGCGCGGCATATTTCTCCGCCCGCGCCTTGGCCAGCTTCATCACCGCTTGTTCCTGCGCTTCGCTGATTTCTTCGGACTCTTCGATTTTTTGATTTAGGCTGGCGATGGCCACTTCTTTTTTCTTTTCTTTGGCGACCAGGTTCTTTTTCGTGTCTTCCAGCTTCGCATAGAGCACTTTCACTTCTTCCAGGTCTTTCTTAATTTGCTTCTCTTTCTCGACGATTAGTGCTTTGTCGCGCTTATGGGCGGCCAAAATTTCTTTATCCTGGCCGACGATCGTTTGCAGCGTATCGAGCCTGTCCAAAAAATCGGAAAAGCTCGTCGAACTCATCAGTACATCCAGGTAAGACACGAAGCCGTTCATATACATTAACCGAACGCGGGAATCGAGCAACTGTCCGCGCGCGATGACGCGATCCGTCGCTTCTTGCAGCTGCTGTCCCGTCACATGCAACTCGTCGACTTTATCGTCGATTTGCAGCATGACGTTGACCATCTCGTCGCTCACGCTGGAAATTTCCTTCATAATTTGGTTGATTTCCTGCTCGGTCGCGGCTTTTTGCTGTATCGCCTGCTTCTTCGTCGCTTCCGCGTCGTCTTTCGCTTTTTGGGCGTTCTTTATATCTTGTTCGATTTTTTTCAAATCCGCGTTAATCTCGTCAATTTTGGATTTCGCTTCGCTGGACGTCGGGTACAAAACGGCGAACAACAAACCGGCGGCGATAAGCATCGCTGCGATTTTCTTCATTTTCTCTCCTCCCGGTACGAATGTTTATACTTTCAGAAATTTTCGAATCGAAATCGTGCTTCCCCATATTCCGATCAAAACGCCCAAACATAGCATCAGCAACCCGACCTGCATCCACATGTCTTGCAGCGGGACCAGCTTGATCAGCATGAGGCCGAGCTGGTTTTGCGTCGAATCGACCAATCGGTAATAGCCCAGAAACAACAGCCCGATCGTGATAAGCGAACCGATCAATCCGATCAGCGCGCCTTCCACGAAGAACGGCCAGCGAATAAAATGGTTCGTTGCGCCGACGAGCTTCATAATGCCGATTTCCCGGCGCCGCGCCAATATTGTCACTTTGATCGTATTCGAGATCAGGAACATGGCTGTAACGGCCAATCCGGCTACAATGATCAGCCCGATGTTGCGGATCGTATTCGTCACCGCGAACAGCTTCTCGACGGTGCCTTCCCCGTATTTCACCTTCATGATCGGCTCGGCCGTATCCACCTTGTTGATGCCGTTAATTTTCTTGGCGACGAGCGGCACCGTAGTCGGTTCGTATACTTCCACCAGGAACGAATCGGGCAGCGGATTGTTCTCCTCGTTATATCCGTCGAGCAAATCCGCGCCGTCTTCTCCTAAACTTTCGCGAAATAATTCCATTCCTCTCATTTTAGAAATATAGTCGATTTTGCTGACCTCCGGTATATTGCCGATTTCCGTTTTCAATGCTTGTATTTTTTCTGTCGATACGTTTTGCAGATAGACCTGAATTTGTACTTTGCTCTCGATCTGGTCGCTCAAAGCGTTGACGTTAAGCGCCAGTATTACGAACACTCCCAATATAAACAAGGAAATGACGATCGAGCTGATCGAAGCGAACGACATCCACCCGTTGCGGATTACGTTTTTGCTGCCTTCTCGGATGTGACGGGTAAACGTATTAAAGGTCATAACCGTACTCCCCCCGCACTTCGTCGCGCACAATAAGCCCTTGTTCAATCGCAAGAACGCGTTTGCGAAGCGAGTTGACGATATCCTTGTTATGAGTCGCCATCACGATCGTTGTGCCGCGAAAATTAATTTCGTCCAACAGGTTCATAATGCCCCAGGACGTTTCCGGATCGAGGTTCCCTGTCGGCTCGTCGGCGATAATCACCGACGGGTTGTTCACGATCGCCCGGGCGATTGCCACCCGCTGCTGTTCCCCGCCGGATAACTGCGCGGGCAGGCTGCCCGCCTTTCCCTTCAATCCGACAAGGTCCAGCACCTCCACGACACGGCGTTTAATGATGCGGCGCGGCGCCTCGATCGCTTCCATCGCGAACGCGACGTTCTCGTATACCGTCAATTTCGGCAGCAGCCGGAAGTCTTGGAACACAACCCCGATATTCCGCCGTACGAACGGAATTTTCCGCTGCTTCAGCCTGCCGACGTTGAACCCGTTTACCGATATTTGTCCTTTTGTTGGAACTTCTTCTCTATAAATTAATTTCATAAACGTCGATTTGCCGGCTCCCGACGGGCCGACCACATAGACGAATTCGTTACGGTCGATCCGAACGGAAATTCCTCTTAATGCATGTGTGCCGTCCGGGTAGGTTTTCCACACGTCTTGCAGTTCTATCACGTTATCACTCCCATACATAGTTAGCCTTTATATATTCGACATATATTGCTTAATTCCTCTTGCAACCCGACGATTTTCATCAAAATATTTACTGTTTCGTTACAACCTTGTTACTTTTTAGGCCGGGACGAAAGCTTTTCGCATAGCGCGCATATACATGAGGAATGACCTCCGGAAAAAGAAAATCGCACGGATGCCCTTTCGCTTCCGGGCAACTTCTTTGCGCCCCAAAGCCGGCTTTGCAAACGTTCGGAGGTTAGTGACGAGAAGAGCAAAGGGTGAAGCTGATCTTGAAACGGGTCCATTATTTGTTTATCGTTGTCGCGTTCGTCTTTTTGATCGTTGTGGGATTGTGGGGTTGGCTGCATAGCTATGCGTCGCAAAAGACGATCCCGGCCGGCGTCCGGATCGCCAATTGGGAAGTCGGAGGGTTGACGGCGGAGCAATTTGTCGAAAAATTAAACGTTTACGAGGAACGATTTGCGAATAAACAAGTCGTCTTCACGATAAGCGAGCCGAAAACGAAGTCCGAAACGCTTACGTTCAAGCAGTTGGGCGTAACGTTCAATAAAGACGAGCTGCAAAGCGGCATCTTGCGCTTATGGGAAGGAAACACGTGGGAACGCGTCAAATACCGCCACTCGATGCCGCTTCGCTTCGATTTGCGGGTGGCGTGGGATGCAAGCCGGATCAAGTCCGTATTCACCCCGGATTGGGAGCGGCGGACGATGAGCGACGCGGTCGATGCGGTCCGGTGGATTACCGAGGACGACGAGGTGCGCTATGTTCCGGAGCAGTTGGCATACCGTATCGAATGGCCGGAGCTTGAGCGCAATATCGCGGAAATCCTGCCAGCCGATTTTACAATGTTCAACGACATGAATAATAGCAACAAAATTTCGCTGCGCGTGCCTCTCGCCTCAACCCCGCCGGCCATTACGGTCGCCTCGCTCAAGGAGGAAGGGATCGAACGTAAAATCGTCGAATTTACGACGAGCTTTGAAACGAGCGAAGAAGGCCGGTCGCATAATGTGACGTCGGCGGCGCTCACCATTCATGACATGATTCTCGAGCCTGACGAAGTGTTCGATTACGGAAAGGTAATCGCGGAGACGGAGAAAACATACGGCTTCCGCGAAGCGCCGGTGATCTATAACGGCAAGCTCGTGCCGGGGATCGGCGGCGGCATTTGCCAAGTGTCGAGCACGCTGTACAAAGCCGCGCTGCTGTCCGGCCTGGAAATCGTGGAAAGACGGAATCATTCGCTGCCTGTCAGCTATTTGCCGATCGGGCAGGACGCGACCTTCGCGGATGGGTATATCAACTTTCGATTTAAAAATTCGACGGGCAAATCGCTGCTCATCCGCACCTCGGTAGAAAATAAACGGCTCACGGTCAAGCTGTTCGGGACGCTGCCGGAAGACGTAACCTATGAAGTGAAGTCCGAAACCGTGAAAGTGCTCGATCCGCCGGTGAAATACGTGCGCAACACGAGCTTGCCCGCAGGCAAGGAGCAGGTGCTGCAAGCCGGCAAACAAGGCTTTGTCGTCGACACGTACCGCATCGAGCGCAAAGGCGGCAAAGTCGTCGATACGAAGCGCGTGTCGCGGGACACGTATCAGCCTCAGCCGAAGCTCGTCGCCGTCAATGCGGGCGGCGAAGGCGGTTCGGACGGGAAGAAGAACGACGATTCGCAGCGGATCGTGGAAGACGGCATCGGAGGCCCGAATTTTTGAGGCCGGGGGCGTTAGGCCGCTCAACTTTGATGCGTACTCAGATCTCGGCATCGCGCTCGGGTCTCGGGGCATCGCGCTCGGACCCTGACGTGAGGCCCTCGGCATCGCGCTCGGGTCTCGGGCATCGCGCTCGGACCTTGACGTCGCTCTCGGGGCCTCGTCATCGCTCTCGGGTCTCGGGCATCGCGCTCGGACCTTGAACACCGCGCTCCATTACCCCTGGAATTGGCGTCAGTAACAGTGCGGCGGCTTGAAGCCGGACACAGAATCCTCTATTTCGGGTAAAATGAGCCTTTAAGCAGGTTATGCGGACATACGTTCCGTTATTTGTCGCTAAACGAGCCATTTTAGGCCGATTTGCCACAAATAGCGGATCGTCTGTCCGCCTTTCCGTCCCATATGGAGACAAAACGCAAAATAACGCATTCTCTGTCCGCGAACCAAGCATGCCGCTAACATTTCCATTGAAACTAGCATTAGAATTGCCTTACATTTTCTAGCTGGGTCGGCGCCTCAAAGATATAACGGATTTCCAAGGCCCTATTTTTCAAATTTCAGTCGATTTTTCGGACTTAACGGATTTTCGAACCGTTATCATACCGCGATCGGCCTGAGAAGGTTAAGTTTTGCGATGTTTCGACAAAATAGCGCCCTCAAAACCCGTTAACTTCGCCAAGACGGCGTTTTGATACGCAATAAAGCCTCCAAAATCCGTTAACCTATAGATCATCCTATGCTACCCTCGGCTGGAAAGGCTATAATATGTAACGCCGGTGTGACTCTATTGGATTTTGTCCAATGTTTCTCCGCTCTGCCTACGCTATACAACCTTTTCATTGGAAAATGTACAATGAAATCTTCAAAAAATCGGACAAGGACGCGAAAAGACGAAGTCCATTGGATCATTTCCAATAGCGACCCGCTTTTACCTATAAATCGGCCATTTCAATTGGATGTTTTCCAACGGAGACCCCACAGCAAGCGCAGGAGCCGCTTATAATGAACCCGCCGCAAAAGGAAACCGCCCGATTGCCTCATACATCGGTTCGCGGTTCATATGGGTTTGGTACAGAACCATACTGTCAACGGATTGAACCGAATCGTCCGATACCGGCGTTCCGGATTCGCTCGACAACCCGTCGGGGCGAAACGGCTGCACGCCCCGGTAGCGCCGCGCGAGCGTAATATGCGGGCGGTAAGGGCGATTCTCCGGCTCGAAGCCGTAAGCGCGGCAGGCCTCTTCCACTTGGCGCTGCAAACGGCGGAGCGGCTCCACATCCCCGTTCACGGCAGCCCATAGTACGCGCGGCGAAGAACTCTCGCCGAACGTGCCGAAATGATGCAGCGCAAACCGCAGCGGATCGGTCGCAACGGCAATGCGCATGAGATCGCCGTGCAGCCGCTCGATGACGGCCGGAGCCGTATTGCCCAGAAATTTCAACGTAATATGGTAATCGGACGGATGCACCCACTTTTGAAACGAAAATTCCCGCTTCCGATGCCGGGACCATTCGCTCAAAGCGGCACGCATGTCCTGAGGAACGGGAAGAGCGACAAACACGCGCATTTCTTTCTGATCCATGCAATCATCTCCTATTATCAAACTAAGTTTATACCGGCATAGCGCTCTCGGATCAAGAACGTTTCCGCCATGCGGAATAGAACTCCCCCTCCGCTTCATACTAAGGAAGAGGGGGTGACAAACCGACGATGGCCAAACAACAAGGACATGCCCGCCAAAACACGACGACCCGCACTTCGGACCGGAAAAACAAAAAAGGAAAATAACGGCCTTGCGAAGATTTGCCGCACACCCGGCCGGAAAACAGCCACAAAATAATTGTTGACAATCCTCTGGAAACGGCATTAAAATAACCAAAATAATGGCTGCAAAAACCTTTTCCTCCCATGCCGCGCATCGATCGGCGGAAGGAGCGAATCGGTTTTTTATTTTATATTTTCAGGGAGTGACCGACATGTCAACAAAACCGGCAATTGCACAGGCCGCGCAAGCAGCGCGCCCGCTACAAACCGTCTATCCGATTCTGTTCGCCGTCAGCCTCGTGCATTTGCTGAACGACACGATTCAAGCGGTAGTGCCCGCGATTTTTCCGATCTTGAAAGATTCGCTCGCTCTTACCTTTACGCAAATCGGACTGATCTCGTTCACGATCAACGCCACCGCCTCGGTACTCCAGCCGCTCATCGGGCTCTACACCGACGCTCGTCCCAAACCGTATTTGCTGCCGATCGGGATGCTGTTCACCCTGTTCGGCGTAGCCGCGCTATCGATCGCGCCCAGCTTCTGGATCGTCCTGCTTTCGGTCATGCTGATCGGCATCGGTTCCGCCGTGTTCCACCCGGAATCGTCGCGCGTTTCCTACTTAGCGGCCGGGCCGAAAAAAGGGCTCGCGCAATCGATCTTTCAGTTCGGCGGCAATATCGGCCAGGCGCTCGCGCCGGTTATGGCCGCGCTTTTATTTGTCCGGTTGGGACAGCATGGCGCGATCTGGTTTACGATTGCTGCAGGCGCGGCGATTTTAATCCAGTATTACGTTGCGGGTTGGTACGGCAAGCAGCTCGCCTATTCGCAAGTCAAGAGGAAGAGCGCCGCCGCAAAGCCTGCCGTAACAAGCGGTTTGTCCAAAACGCGCGTCGCGTTCGCCATCACGATTTTGATGCTGCTCGTCTTTTCCAAAAACGTCTATGTCGCAGGCATCACCAATTATTATTCATTTTTTGTGATCGACCATTTCGGCTTATCGATCCAGCAGGCGCAAATGGTATTATTCGCTTTCCTGGCTGCAAACGTCCTTGGGCTCGTGTTCGGGGGAATGCTGGCCGATCGGTACGGCAGACGGAATTTGATCTGGTTTTCCATTCTGGGAACCGCTCCGTTCGCGCTTCTGCTCCCTTATGCGAACTTGGCGTTCTCTATCATCTTGCTCATTTGCGCCGGATTCATTCTCGCCTCTGCCTTTTCGATTATACTCGTCTATGCGCATGAACTGCTGCCGGGCAAAGTCGGCATGGTATCGGGCATTTTCTTCGGCCTGGCGTTCGGCTTGGGAGGGATCGGCGCCGCCGTGCTGGGCAATCTCGCCGACGCGACCAGCATCGGCTTCGTCATGAAATGCTGCTCCTATTTGCCGCTGCTCGGGCTGTTGACGGTACTGCTTCCTTCCGACCGGAAGCTGCGGGAAGCTTCCGCCTCCGCCTCGCAATCTTAAAGGATCATACTCATACTCCTCTTCTCCGGTCCGTTCCGGAGAAGAGCCTCTCCTCAAACGCTAGTAGTTTCGTTTGTCCTTGAATCAACCGCATACCATTCGAATACCGACGATCGGCTTCGATCCGGACATGATGCGCGAAACGCCGAACGCCCCGGAACAATATGTGCCGGTCATGCTGATGACGATCGGCAAAGCCGACGTTTCGAGCGAAAGACCGCGGGGATACCGCAAACCGACGGGCGAATTCGCTACTTACAACTCTTTTGCTTGAATCCTGCAACTTGACAAATCGGGACGGCTAGCGTTATAACTACTACAATCGTTATTTAGAGAGAAAAGAGGGACCCGAAATGAATCAGAATGCCGCCCCGAAAGCCGTAAGCATGGAAGAAATCATTGTCGCCCATCATGCCCTAAAAAATGTGATCAATAAGACCCCGTTCCAGCGGGACGCCAAATTGTCGGATAAATACGAGTGCAACGTATACTTGAAACGGGAAGATTTGCAAGTCGTCCGATCGTTCAAAATTCGCGGCGCTTATCATTTGATACGCAGCTTGTCGCCGGAAGAACTGAAGCAAGGCATCGTCTGCGCCAGCGCGGGCAATCACGCGCAGGGCGTCGCCTTTTCCTGCAACGCGCTGCAAATTCAGGGAAAAATATTCATGCCGAGCACGACTCCGCGTCAAAAAATTGCCCAGGTGAAAAATTTCGGCGGTTCGTTCGTCGAAGTGATACTGACCGGCGATACGTTTGACGACGCCTATGCCGAAGCGGTGAAAACTTGCGAAACGCATGGCATGAAGTTCGTTCATCCGTTCGACGATCCGAAGATCATTGCCGGCAACGGCACCGTCGGCATGGAAATTATCGAGAAGCTGGACGAGCCTGCGGACTACATCTTCGTGACCGTCGGCGGCGGCGGGCTGGCGTCCGGCGTCGGCACCTACGTGAAAGCCGTCAGCCCGGACACGAAGCTGATCGGCGTCGAGCCCGAAGGTGCCGCGTCCATGAAGGAATCGTTCGCACAGGAATCGATCGTGGCGCTGGACAATATCGATAAGTTCGTGGACGGAGCGGCCGTGAAACGAGTCGGGGATCTCACCTTCCGCATTTGCCGGGAAGTGCTCGACGATATTGTAGCCGTACCCGAAGGGAAAGTATGTACGACGATTCTCGATCTATATAACGAAAACGCGATTGTCGCCGAACCGGCGGGAGCGTTGACGATCGCCGCGCTCGATTTGTACCGCGATCAAATGAAAGGCAAGACGGTCGTTTGCGTCGTCAGCGGAGGCAACAACGATATCGACCGGATGCAGGAAATTAAAGAGCGCTCGCTCATCTACGAAGGCTTGAAGCATTACTTCGTCATCAATTTTCCGCAACGCGCGGGGGCGCTGCGGGAGTTTCTCGACGATGTGCTCGGTCCGAACGACGATATTACCCGGTTCGAATATACGAAGAAGAACGACAAAAACAACGGTCCGGCGCTGGTCGGCATCGAATTGAAGCATAAGGAAGATTACGACGCCTTGATCGAACGGATGAAAAAGAAAGGCGTCCAGTATACCGAGATCAATAACGATCCGGTTCTCTTCAATCTATTGATTTAATCGCAAACGGCGCTCTCGAGCGGCCCTCCGGCCGGCCTAGAGCGCCGTTTCTTCCGCAATCCGATCCCGCAACACGACCGCTTGGTTATGCGCCGCATCCTTCGCGGCATAGACGAGCGTAATCGTCTCCGTCTCCGCCCACGATCGAAGCTGCCGCACCAACTGCCGTTTCTCCGGATCGCCGTCCAGTTCTTGCCTATACCGCTTCCGAAATTCCGCAAACTTCCCGGGATCGTGGCCGAACCAAATTCTTAGTTCCCGGCTCGGCGCGATCTCCTTCATCCATAACGCGAGCCCGGCCCGCTCCTTGCTCATCCCTCTCGGCCAAATCCGGTCCACCAAGATGCGTTTGCCGTCCGCTATGTCCGGCGCATCGTATATTCGTTTTAGATAGATCGGTTTCATATCGGCACTCCTTCACCCCCGCGAATAGAGCAAAGGCGCATATCCTGTCGGATACGCGCCCGCACCATATTACAACAATTCTTTTCTTAAGTCCGCCGCCGATTTCGGAGACAAATATCCGAACGGGATATCGAATACCGTCTTCGCCCCGGACTGCCCTTCGGAGGACAGTTTATAAGCCGCTCTGGCGCAAGCGACGAGAACGCTCGCCGTGAATTCGGGATTGCTGTCCAATTTCAGGCCGAATTCGATAATTTGCGTGTTGTTCGCCCCGGTTTTGCCGCTGCGAAACACAAGCCCCCCGTGCGGCATCGCCGAATGGTTCGCTTTCAGTTCTTCTTCGCTAATAAACGTTACGTTCGTGTCGTATTGGTCGAAATAGTTCGGCATCGATTTAATCTCGTTGGCGATACGCTCCAGATCGGCGCCTTCCTCGGCCACGACGTAGCAATCGCGCAAATGTTTTTGGCGGGTCGTTAATTCAGGCGTCTCTCCCGCTCTGATCTTCCCGACCGCTTCCTCGCTCGGAATCGTGTATTGTACGCCGTGCTTCACCCCTGCCACGCGGCGGATCGCATCGGAATGGCCTTGGCTGACCCCTTTGCCCCAGAACGTGTACTCTTTGCCTTCCGGCAATACCGCTTGCGCCAGCAACCGGTTCAAGGAGAACAAGCCCGGGTCCCAGCCTGTGGAGATGACGCCGATCGTGCCCGCCTTGACAGCCGCTTCGTTCACTTTCTCGAAATATTCCGGAATTTTCGCATGCGTGTCGAAGCTGTCCACCGTATTGAACATCGCCGCAAATTGCGGCCCTTGATCCGGCAAATCCGTAGCCGATCCGCCGCATAAAATCATGACGTCGATTTTTCCTTTATAGTTCTCCGCTTCGGAAATATGCTTCATCAGAGCGTTGCCCGAAACTTCGCTCGGTTGTCTTCTCGTAAAGATCGCTTCCAGTTGAAAATCCGGATTTTGCTTCAGAGCCAGTTCCACCCCGCGTCCCAAATTGCCGTAGCCGACAATGCCGACTTTAATCGTTGCGCCCATCATGTATCCCCCTATTGAAACAAATTATTTATTGACATTCGATACGGTTCATAAAAATTATTATAGCAGTCTCCATCGACATTTCAAAGGGAGCATTCTACAGTTTTTTTGCACTTTTACGCATATAAATGGGTTCGTTTTAGATTGATCGCAACGAAAAAAAACATCTTCCCCGGTATCCGAATGAAGATGTTTTCGCGCTTATGATTCCGCCGTTCTCAGCGTTTCCACCCATTGTAAAATTTCATCAGGCTGATGGACAATCCGCTCCGGCTCCGCCTTCTCGAGCAGGTCGACCGTATCGAAGCCCCACGAGACGGCTGCGATTTTCACGTCGCATTTTTTGCAGGCTGCGATATCTCGATGCTCGTCGCCCACATAGACGATGTCGGCCGGACGCAGCTTCGTTTTTTTCAAAAACTTGTTGATCACCTTGTCTTTTCCGAATAAATTGCTGGAGCAAATAATATCGTCAATCCATTCTTTCATGCCGTTGTTTTGCAGAAATTCTTTAATGTTCTCCTCTGCGTTCGAAGAAATAATAGCGACCTTCAGTCCCCGCCGAATCAATGATTGGATTAAATCCGGAATTCCCGCGAAGAAAGAAAGTTTGCCGATTCTTTGTCGAAAATTCGTTTGAAACTCGACGGCGAGCGAAGGCAATCGATATAACGGAACGCCCAGTCTGCGGCATTTCTCTTTTAACGACATCGAACGCAGTTGCTCGATCTCCTCTTCCTTAATCGGATCGTATCCGTATTTGGCAGCAAGCTCCTGAATCAATTCGATGACAATATTTCTAGAATCGGCTAACGTCCCGTCGAAATCGAAGACAACATACTTCACCACAGGCCTTCCTCCCCTTTCATCATAAAATGTTTGCTGCGGACAAGTACCATTTTAACAGGTTTGCACCGCATCTGGCTACGCCGCATTGTAGCTTTATGGTAAAAAAGATACAATGGAACTACTTCAGAAACATCGGAGGGTTCAGACGGTGATCGTGGAAACATTAAAAGTATATGCTGCCGTTGTAGAGCACAGCCATTTTTCCCGCGCTGCCGAAGCGCTGAATATATCGCAGCCGGGCGTCAGCTTGCATATCCGCAATTTGGAAAACGAGTTCGGCGCGAAGTTGATCCATCGTTCCCCCAAATATGTAAAAGTAACGGAAGCGGGCAATATTTTGTATCAACGTGCAAAACAAATTCTCGCGCTGTACGAAGAAGCCAAGCAGCAGATTCGTTTGCTCCAGGACGTCGTAACGGGCGCGCTGAAAATCGGGGCAAGCTTTACGCTTGGCGAATATATTTTGCCCCGGGTGCTGGCGCAATTTGCCGCTTCGCACCCGCAGGTAGACGTGCAAGTGATTATCGCCAACACGGAACAGATCGCCCAATCGGTTCACCGCGGCGAACTCGATCTCGGCCTTGTCGAAGGCCAAGTGCATTACTCGGATTTGCAAGTAAGTTATTTTATGGAGGACGAAATGCTTTTAGTGGCTCCGCCGGATCATCCTTTGACGCTGCTGCCGTCGGTTGAAGCCGGGATGCTGCAGGATCAAATATGGATTTTCCGCGAGAGCGGGTCCGGCACAAGGGCGTTTTCCGACCGCGTCCTCGAACAGTTGCAATTGCGCGCGAAGCATTCTTTCATTTTCAGCAGCAATCAAGGCGTCAAGGAAGCGGTCGCTTCGGGACTCGGCATCTCCGTCCTGTCGCATCTCGTTGTAAACAAGGCGCTGGACGCAGGAGAAATATGCCCGATCCGAGTGAAAAGCCGGCGTTTCGTGCGCAATTGCTCGATCGTACAAGCGGCCGAGCCGTCCGAATCGCTGGCGGTCAACGTATTCGCCGATCATTTGGCCGAATTCGCCAAACGACATCAGCCGCGTCCGTAGTATGCGGCGACACGCCGCCAGTCTTCCAAGAAGTACGGCATGAGATTCGGCCTGCGGCGGACGGCGAGAGGGTGATACGAAACCGTAGTCGGAACGCCGCGCACCTCGGTCCACGTTCCGCGAAGCGTTCGTACGTCGGCATCCGGATTTTCCAAATAGGATTGTGCGGCCACATTGCCCAAACAGAGCGCCAACTGCGGCTTCTTCGCCATTTCCTGCTCTTTCATGTGCTGCATGCAGATCGCGCGCGCTTTCGGCTTATCATATTTTCTTCTCGGGCGGCATTTCAGTACATAAGTCACATACAGGTCGTTCTGCGCAAACCCTGCTTCGTAAGCGGCATATTGCAGCGTTTGTCTGGTGCCGCAGACGTAAGGGTTGCCTTCGCGGTCCTCCCGTTCCCCGGGATTATCCAATATAATCCATATCGGAGCGTCCGGATTGCCTTCTCCCCAAACGACTCGGGAACGTTGACAGGCAAGCTCGCACTTCCGGCAATGGACGGCTTCTACCGGAGGCGGATCCTCGGGCCAAACGGTCGGTTGAAACAACGGCTTTCGCCTCCTTATGGCAGATCGTGTTAACCGTAGTTTCTCCCGAGGCTACCTTAGATGATCCAACAGCTTTGCCGCAAACTTTTCCAAATATATGCGGTCGGCCTCTTGAAAGCGGCCTTCGATCGGGCTGTCGATATCCAATACTCCAATCACCTTGCCGTCTTTTATTAATGGGACGACGATTTCGGAACGGGATGCGGCGTCGCAGGCGATATGTCCGGGAAACGCATGGACATCGGCCACAACGATCGTCTCGGCCTTGGCCGCCGCCGTTCCGCACACGCCTTTGCCGTAAGGAATACGAACGCAAGCGGGCAAGCCTTGGAACGGACCTAGCACCAATTCGCCGCTATCGTCTTCCGTCAAATAAAAACCGACCCAATTCACTTCGTTTAAAAATTGGTTCAGCAGCGCCGAGGCGTTGGCCAGGTTGGCGATCAGGCTCGTCTCGCCTTCCAGCAACGCGTCCAACTGCCGCAGCAGCGTCTCGTAATTGTCTTCCAAACTGCCTGTATATTGCAACGATTGAAACATTCGATTCACCTCTTCGGTCACGGGTACGTATTCGCAAATGCATTGCTGCTAATCATTATATAGAATGGGAAAGTCGTTGTATATTCATAAATAAAATACGTGTTCAAAAAGTCAACTTGATCAGGAGAGGACTTTTAGAATAACCTCTAAAGGAGATTTTCCAAGTGGATAACATGCCGAAACTGTTAATCATCGCAGGTATTGTCTTGATCGTGATCGGGGCCGTCTGGGCATTTGGCGGCAAATGGCTGCAATTCGGTCGGCTTCCGGGGGACATTGTCGTCGAGAAGGAAAATTTTAAATTTTATTTCCCAATCGTGACTTGCATTGTGATTAGCGTTGTCGCTTCGATCGTGATGTACCTGTTTCGATTGTTTAAATAAGAGGACAGCCGATTCCATAATCAGGTTAGCGTCCCCAAAGAGAGCCTCGATTCGTTGGGATAGTTTTGGCGTGGAGAACGTAACGTAGCAGGAAATGAGTAAGGAGTTTCTGTGAAACATACGGAATCAGGGCGAGTCGCCGATTTGTGTATGAAATTTCGTATTAAATCGTGTGACTCGATCCAGGATGCAGCACATTCCTCCACAGCCCCCTAATTAAGTTGGAGTCCTCCACCACGAAAATGTACACTTAGTACATGAGGAGGACGAACTCAATGGGAAAAATGTCTGAGCAGAGAGAGAAGGCTGCACAAGAGGTCTTGTCTGGCATTAAGGCAGCTGTTGTTGCCAGAAAATATGGTGTTACTCCCGGTACGGTGAATCAATGGGTAAGGGATTATCGAGAACAGCATGGCGAACAAGATCATCCCTATCCCCAGGAGCAGGCTGAAGAAATGAAGCGCCTTCTCGAGATCGAGAAGAAATACGAGAAGGCAGTCAAGATGCTGGGAGAAAAGGATCTAGAGATCGAGATCCTACGTGAGTTGCTAAAAAAGCCAACCCCTGCTTATCCGAAAAATTCAAGATAGCCGACACGTTCATTAAGCAGGGTAACCCAGCAGTCCTTGTGCTGCGCATCATTGGGTTGGCTGAGTCAACTTACTATGACCGCATGAAACGCATGTCACAGCAGCCCCTACAGGCAGCTCAAAGTGGGCGCGGAAGACCCGTACCGGGTTATTCCTTTACGGAGTCTGGGGAGAAAATCAGTGACGAGCAGATCCAGGAATGGCTTCTTGAGCTGATTTCTGGAGAAGAGCACGTGTACGGTTACAAACTGCTTGCGGAATGTTTGTGGAACCAGTATAGGTTGAAGTTAAATCACAAGAAGAGCTATCGGCTGTGTAAGGAGCTAGACATCCTACAGCCGCAGCGTCAGAAGCGCTTCAAGCATCCTCGGAAACTGCCAGAGAACCGAGTCATTACGGGACCTAACCAGCTCTGGCAGATGGACATTAAATATGGTTACGTCGCTGGTCGCGATAGGCATTTCTTCGTGCTGAGCATTATCGATGTATTTACCCGTGTCATTGTCGGCTACTACAGAGGATCGTCGTGTGAGGCCAAGCATGCCTGTCAGACGCTTGGGAGAGCAATAAGCAGCTACTGTAAAGCTCAAGATGACTCCCCCGTAGTACGCACCGACAATGGGCCACAGTTCGTAAGTCACCTTTTCGGAGACATGTGTGAAAACTGGGAGATCACTCACGAACGCATTCCACCAAGAACGCCGGATCTAAATGCTTTTATTGAATCATTCCACAGTATTTTAGAACGAGATGTTTTCAACAAAGAAGAGTTCGCAACGTTCGAAGAGGCTTACGCAGCTGTGGACCGATACATGGACTTCTACAACAACCGAAGAATGCACACAAGCCTTCGAAGAATGCCACCGGTTAAGTTTGCAGAATGGGTAATGCGTTTAAATGACCGGTCAAATTTCTTCTGGCCGAGAAAGAACGTGAAATAAAGATTATAACTACGTCATGAGTCGGTTTTATACGGAAGACTCCGGAATTAGGGGGTCGCACCGATTCCGTACGATTTTTCGTACAAATCTACAGAATGAGGGCTCGCATCGCCAATTTGTGTATGATTATTCGATTAAAATCGACCAGTTCCATTCGGATGCAGCACATTCTATACGATTTTTCACACAAACGTGTGGCGCTTGAGGCGGTCCGAGGGAAAGTTGTTGCACCTGGCGTGAAAACGAAAGCCCGACCGGTCTATATGGTATTGCAAATTTTACCTACAACTGGTCGTTCCGTTGTACATTCGATGCGAGGTTAATGCCGTTTTTCATATCCGATTCAAATCTCTCGGTTGTTGTAGTATACTTCACTATACTCGTCTGTAATAATAGAATTTCAATAGAACGGAGGTTTTACTTATGAAACGTATATGCGTATTTGCCGGTTCCAACGCGGGGAGTGCGCCCGAATATGCGCAAGCCGCGCAGAGGCTGGGTCAAGAACTGGCTGCCCGAAATATAGAGTTGGTGTATGGTGGCTCGAAAATGGGGCTTATGGGTATCGTCGCCAATACGGTGATGGAAAGCGGCGGCAAAGCGATCGGCGTTATGCCGAAAGGCTTGTTTGCCGGCGAAATGGTTCACGGCGGGCTATCCGAGTTGCACGAAGTGGACGATATGCATCAGCGCAAGGCGTTAATGACCGAACTGTCCGATGCCTTCATCTCCTTGCCCGGCGGGCTTGGGACATTCGAGGAACTGTTCGAGGCGCTTAGCTGGTCCCAACTGGGCATCCATCGAAAGCCGGTCGGATTATTGAACGTCAACCAATTCTACACCCCACTGTCCGCCTTGATATCGCATGCGATTCAAGCCGGGTTCGCCCGGCAGTCGAATATGGACTTATTCGTGATGGAGGAACGTCCCGCGGAATTGGTCGAAAGCTTATTGCATTTCAAGCGGCCGCAGCAAGAAAACAAGTGGGGCAAGTAGCAGTTTGCCGCTGCCGCCACTGGCGTTGGCGTTGCATTGACAAAAGCTGCGGATTCGAGTTCATGCAAGTTGTCATGCGCAATGGGCCGGCAACTTACAGCGGCGAGAATGCCAATTGCTGTAAAAAGAGTCGAGTTCATGATACCGCTGGGACTGACGACCCGTCGGGCGGGCTAACGAAACGTAAACACGCTGATCGTCTGTCAATCGCCTTGTTGCTGGTGTAACGAAACTGAAACACGCTGATGAGGGCAAAAAGTCGGTAAAACCGCCGATTTCCAATCAATAACGATTTGTACATTCGTTAGAATGACGACGTCTCCATTTTGGGCCCATAAGGATTATGAGTTTCGTTAGCACTAGCTGCACAATTGCAGGCTTTCTGAATGAAAGGCGCTTCATACCTGGCTTTTCTTTCCCGCTGGCTGGGGCGGAATGGTTGCAAAGATGACTGCACTGTTTCGTCATCCTAGCCCGTTTAGATTGATGCAACGCTAGTGGACTGCCATTGGATTTTGTCCAATGAAAATCCGCACCACCCCCTGAGAAACAGCTTTCCATTGGAATTCATCCAACGGAAAGCTTTTTTTCTCCCGATTTTCCTCGTCTGAGTCGAATTTCATTGGATGAAATCCAATGAAATGACATTCCAGCTACGGAACAGCAAGATTCCATTGGATGAAATCCAACGAAGCGGTGGGTTTATTCTAATTCCCGCATGATTATGCCCCGTCAAGCGAGCTTACATAGTCGGCAAATCCGCGAAAAAACAGCGCACCCACCGTCGCTCCCGGGTCCCGGTGACCGATCGATTTCTCTAGATACCTTCCCGCGCGCCCATGTTGAGACTCCATGCCGATCGTTCGTTCCATGCCTTGCTCCGCGGCGGCGGATGCGGCTTCGACGGCTTCGGCCAAAGACGATCCGTTGGCGCTAGCGCGCCGGAACGCTTCCGTTGCAGGAACGATTGCGTCCAGAATCGTTTTATCTCCTACCTTGGCTTTGCCCCTATTCATAATCCCTTCGGACATCGCTTGAAACCATAGTTCCAGATCTTCGGCCGTCACCTCGTTTTTACCGCGAAGCGCTTGACCTGCGCGGAACAGCGCCGACGCCATGAGCGTTCCCATCGTCGAAGCCGCCTTCTCCCCCATAATCGCTCCGCTTTCCATCAAGATCGAACCGATGTCGCCGCTTGGGCGATCGGCAAATCCTTCGATAACGTGCCGGAAGCCTTTGGACATAGTCAATCCGATGTCGCCGTCTCCCAATGTTCCGTCGAGTTGGCAAAGGTAATCTTTGTTCTCGTCCATTATACGGCCGATTTCCCGAATTATGTTTTTGACATGCTCGCAGTTCAAAGAACGAATCATCTGAAAGCCTCCTTACAGCTTTGTGAATTGAAACGCGAATTGCGACTTCCCCGTTGCCTCATCGCATGCCGAACCATTATGCAACGCATTCGCTAAGCTCTAATTAAAATATATCGGAAAGGAAACGTCCAACAACGGCCCCAATTCTTCATCCAATTTCAACACGGATACAGACAATCCCGCCATTTCCAATGAAGTCGCCACTTCGCCCACATACGATTTATGGACGAAAACCCCTTGCTCTCCCAGCCAATGATATACTTTCCGGTGAATAATATATAATTCTTCCGGCGGCGTGGCGCCTAAGCCGTTGATCAATACCGACACTCTATCTCCCGACTCCAGCGCAAGGTCGTCGAATATGCGTGAGACCAGTTGCTGCGCGATATCGTCGGCGGATTGGATTTCTCCCTTGAACAAACCGGGCTCGCCGTGAATGCCCATCCCGATTTCCATCTCGCCGACTCCAATCTGAAAGCTCGCCTTTCCGACGGCCGGCAATATGCAAGGAGACAAAGCGACCCCAATCGTTCGCACATTCGCGTTCGCCTTCTCGGCAATGCGTTTCACCTCGTCCAATCCGGCCCCTTGCTCGGCTTTGGCGGCAGCCAGCTTGTACAAATAAAACAATCCGGCCACGCCGCGGCGCTGGCTTTCCCTGCCTTTGGGCATCGACGCCGCATCGTCGGTTGCAACCACGGATTCTACGCGAATCCCTTCGGCATCGGCCATTTCCGCAGCCATATCGAAATTCATAACATCTCCGCCGTAATTGCCGTAAATGTACAGCACTCCGGCTCCGCCGTCAACGGCACGAGTCGCGTCGAGCATTTGTTTGGGACTGGGGGACGCGAATACGTCGCCGACCGCGACGCCGTCGATCTTCCCGACGCCCACATAACCAAGAAATAAAGGAAGATGTCCCGAACCCCCTCCCGTAACGATAGCCACCTTGCCCTGCCTGGGCGCATCCGCCCGCACAATGGCGCGATTGTCGCTGCGGACGCTTTTGACTTCGGCCGGGTGAGCCAGCAAATAACCTTCCAACATTTCATCCACCATACGCTCGGGATCGTTTATAAATTTTTTCATTTTCGCTTTTTCCGTCATCTATCCCTGCCTCCAATCCGATTTATCAATACCTTCTGGGCCGCTATGGTTGAAATTTCTCCAATATACGGAACACGGCTTCCTTTTCTTCCTTGGAAATATTTCGCAGCGGCGCGCGAACTTTCCCGCCTTTCAACCCTCTCAACGCCAACGCTTCTTTGAAAAGAGACAAACTTCTGCCGTAACGGAGCGCTTCCGTTAAGAAGTTAATTTTCAATTGCTCTTGTTTCGCCTCTTCGATTTTCCCCTGCATGTAATATTCGAACAGTTTGACGTACGGTTCGGGAAATACGTTGGCAACGCCCGAAACGCAACCGTTCGTCCCCATATGCAATCCCGCCAAATAATATTGATCAGGACCCAGCATCATGTAAAATTCCTTGGGGGTCGCATTGATGATTTCCAAGATTCGCGAAAAATGATCGGAGCTAAATTTTAACGCCCGGATATTGCGGTGGTTCTCGATCAGTTGCAGTATGGTATTCAATGAAATTTCGTTTCGGGCATTATTAGGGAAATTATACAAAAAAATGGGGAAATCTTCGGATACCGCCTGTGCCACCGCTTGGAAATGCGCATAGATTTCACGCTCCTCCAACGGGAAGAAATAAGGGCATACTACGGAAATGCCGGAAGCTCCGATTCGCTCGGCATGCCGAGCCAGCTCAATCGTACGGGCCGTGGAAATTTCGCCGGCGTGAATGACAACCGGCACTCTTCCGCGAACGGTACGCACGACATGCTCAGCCACTTCTTGTCTCTCTTCGACGGACAGAAGCATTCCCTCCCCTGTGGTGCCTAGCGGAAAAAGCCCGTGAACCCTTTTGTCGATCAAAAACTCGGTCAAACAGTCGAGCGATTCGAAATCGACCCGCCCGTCTTCATGAAACGGCGTCAATACGGCTGGAAAAATACCTTGGATTTTCATGGTCATGCTCCTTCTCGTGATTTATTGGGATTCCTGCGATTAACCTTTCACACTGCCGCTAACGAGACCCGCGACGATATGCTTTTGCGTGAACAAAAACAGGATCAGCACAGGCAATGTAACCATACTCGCCATAGCCGCCAAACTCGACCAATCGATTTGCTCGAAAGACATTGAGGAGAACACGGCCGCCGGAAGCGTCTTCGTATTCCGCCCTGCGAGAATGACCGGAAATAAAAAGTTATTCCAGGCGTAAATGAACGACAGTATCGAGCTTGCCGCGATGCCTTGGCGTGTCAGAGGGACCATCACTTTCCAGAAACACTTCCACTCGCTGCATCCGTCAATACGGGAAGAATCGTGCAACTCCTTGGGAATTTCCAGAAAGAAACCGATCATCAGCCATATGACCATTGGCAGATTAATCGTTAATTGCGCCATGATCAGTCCGGCGAACGTATCGCTTAAACGAAGGGTGCGAAACATTAAAAACCAGGGAACCAGAAAACTGATCGACGGGATCATTCTCGTTGCCAGAATAGCGACCGAAAGCGATTGCAATTTCCAGCGCACAATGCCGTAAGCGGCCGGCAATCCGATCACCAATCCTGCCAGAACGGTTCCGATACTGACGATCAACGTATTCAAGACATACTTGATAAAGGGCGTCGTGCCGAATATGTTATCGTACGCGTGGAACGTCGGCGTAAACTGGAAAAAGGTCGGCGGATACGCAGTGCTGTCCACATCCGATTTGATCGAGACCGAGAACATCCAATAAAAAACGAACAGGCTCGGAATGCTGATCGCGATTGCACAGACGAACAACAGCATCGATCTTCTTTTCTCTTTGCCCATCACTTCCATTCCACCTTTCTGTTCCTAATAAAGAACCATGCAATGGCCATCACGATGAAGAAGAAAATGACGATCTGCGCCGAAGCGTAACCGGTGTTGTAGTAAGTGAACGCTTGATTGTACAATAAAATGTTCAGCGTGGTTGAAGACAGCCCGGGTCCTCCCTGCGTCATGACGTAGATTACGTCGAACGTTTTGAGCGCATCATTCAGGCGAAAGACGATAGCCGAAGCAATGAAAGGCCATAACAACGGCATCGTAATATGGACGAACCGTTTCCATGCGGAAGCCCCGTCGATTTTGGCGGATTCGTAAACGTCGGACGGCAAGCTGGCGAGGCCCGCAAGGGCGATGATCATCAATAAGGGCGTCCATTGCCATGTATCGATTAAAGCCAGAGCGGGTATTACCGTACTCTCGCTATAAGTCCACAGCGACTTGGGAAGCCCAAATTGTTCCAACAAATAATTGGCCACGCCCAGATCGGGGTTATAAATCATTACGAAGATTAATGCGATAGATACGGGAGTCGCCGCCATCGGCATAATGGCCAATGTACGCAAAATGCCTCTTCCGAAAAATTTCGCATTATACAAAAGCGCCAGCCCGATTCCGAGCACCGTTTGGAACAACAGGGCCAAAGCCGTAAAGTAAAGGGTCACTCTGAGCGAATACCAAAAACTCATATCCTTGAAAAGCTTGATATAATTGTCCAGGCCGATAAATTGGGCAGCCGAAATATTCGTCAGTTTCGTATCGTGAAAGCTCTGCCAGACCGTATAAGCAACCGGAAAAATGAGCAGCAGCGTAAGAAACAAGACGGCGGGAACCATAAACGTATATTTATAGAGTCTTTCTTTGCGGGCTTCGGAAGGAGCCCTTACATTGACATTTTTCTTAAAAGTGCGAACAAGCGCCGGATTCCTCATTGCTTTCCTCCTGATATCATTGTCGTCTCATCCCGCGAACGATCCTGCATATTGCCTCGTTCATCGTTTAGATATAGTATAGAAAATAAGTTTTCGGAGGGTAATGAGTTAAAATTTGCTCTTATGTGTCTTATTTTTGTATCCGCATACATTTTCGGCAAGAGGTGATCTGCAGTGGTTCGCATGATGATAGTAGAAGACCAGGCCTGGACGAGAAAAGGGTTGTTGCAATTAATCGATCGCGATCATCTGGGCATCGAATCGATCGAGGAAACGGAAAACGGGATCGAAGCCTACGAACGAATCAAGCAAGGAGGAATTCAACTGCTGCTGACGGACATTCGCATGCCCGGCATGGACGGTTTGGAGCTTTCCCGTTTAGTGCGGGAACAGTTTCCCGAAATGAAAGTTGTCATCTTGAGCGGTCATAACGAATTCGAATATGCGCAAAAAGCGCTGCGATATCAAGTCAGGGACTACTTGCTCAAACCGGTCCAATCGACCCTGCTGCATCAGACCTTGGAAAAAGTCATCGATGAGTTGAACGACGGCAAAGAACGGGAAATTCATCTCTATCGCATGATTTTGCGTCAACTGCTGGAAGGGAATCCGCTGGAGGATACGGATCCGATCGGCATTTTTTCGGAGGCCTTCGGCCACTCCCGAAAGCGGATCGTTCGGCTCCGCATCGAACCGTTCGTTCGAACCGAAGAATATTTGCGGCTTGCGAAACAAGCATTCAAGCCGTACGGGATTCATGCTATCCCTTTGCCCGCGGAAGACGAATCGATCATCTTTCTATCTGTCGAAGGGACTTTTGCCGATCGTACGCTTAAAGCCATATTTACAGAAATCTCGGATAAGCTCCAAGGCTGCACTATTCGGGTCGGATTAGGCCAGTGGTTCCATAACGCAGACCATGCCTGGATTTCGGATCTGGAGAGCGTACTGGCTTTGCAGCTTTGCGAATCGAACGGTTTCTGCGAGTATCGGGAATCGCTATTTGTCGACGCGTCCCATGAAACGATCGGGATCCAAGATCTATGGACGTCACTCCGGCAACAGGATCAAATTAAGATGAATCATTGGCTATTGCAATGGTTTCCGGAGAATAGTCCGCAAGCCCAGACCCGCTTTCGCTGCGCTTTATTAATTAAATCGATGCTGCAGCGGCTCGAAGACGAAATCGGCGATTCGTTGGACTACTATTCGCTAATCAAGAGATTGAAGTTTATTATGAAATCGACAACCCATTCCGAGCGGGAAATGGTGCAGTGGGTGACTGAGACGTTCCGCCGCGCCTATGACACGATGATGAACAACGAAACGAAGCAAGGGAAGCAAATTGTGGGGTGGTGCCAAGCCTACATCATGAACCATTTGAACGATGAGATTCATCTCTCCCATTTGGCGGAAAAGGTTCACTTCAGCGCCAGCCACTTGAGCAATTTATTCAAGCAATTTACAGGCAAAAATTACATCGATTTCGTGACGGATTTGAAAATCAACAGAGCTTTAAGCTATTTGGAAGAGTCCAACATGAAAATTAATGAAATCGCTTCCGAATTAGGGTACTCCGACAGCCGCTATTTCAGCAAATTATTCCGTAGAATAGTAGGGCTTACGCCATCCGAATACAGGAATAATCTAGGAATAGAAAAGAGGAGATAAGATATGGCTCCTCTCCATGAAAATCGGTTTTTCCGCCGCTATTACAAAGTAAGCTTGAAAAGCAAATTTATCGTAACGAATCTGTTGGTCGTTTTTATACCGATTCTCATTATCGGCACGCTATTTTATAACTACACATCCAAAGTCATCCAAAGCGAGGCAACCGCTTATAAAAAAAATATCGTAAAGCTGATGGGACAACATGTGGACAATTACATTTTTCAATTAAAACAATTGACATATTCCTTCTACCAAACAGATGTGCAAAAAATATTGCCCGATTTTCCCGATGGCATGGTGGCTCGGTATAATTACAATGACAAACTGTTTTCTTATCTTTACGCAAGCTCTCATTTCACCGGAATTGAGGGAAGTTTTGAAAGCGCTGTATTTATTCGTCCTGACGGAACGTATCATCAAACGGGAATTAACGTCATTCAACCGGATTTTGACTTTGGAGAGATGCCCTGGTACCGGGAGGCTTCAAATTCTACTGGTAAGATTAATATTTATACCAATAATTCAAGGCCTTACTTGGTCATTCCTCCAAACGATTTGTCAATATCCATCGTTCGAAACATTTACAGCATATACGGCGACGGGAATTTGGGGGTTCTCTTGATCGACATTCCCCTCAGTCAAATTAATAAATTATTCAGCCAATTCGAACTAAAAACGGAGGACAATATTTATTTGATCGACCGGGACGGGCGCGTTCTTTTCAGCAGCATCGACGACACGATGGCCGGCAAGCAGTTAGATTCGGTTTATTATGATTGGATCGGCGGAGAATTTTCGGGGAATCGAATTATTAATATTAATAACGAGCGTATTCTCGTTACATACTACGCAACGTCAAATACGGACTGGAAGATGATCAGCATCGATCGCATGGCCGACTTGAAAGCGACGCTCCTTTCCTTAAAGAACCGGGCCATTCTCTTGGCTGCGATTGCGTTAGCGGTCGGGGTTTTTATAGCATGGTTTTTCTCGTCCCATATTACAAGAGCGATCTCCTTTTTGCAGATGCGAATGAGAAAGTTTCAAGAGGGCGATTTCAACACGCGAATTCGTTGGGTTCGTCAAGACGAAATCGGCAAACTGGGTGAAAGCTTCAATGAGATGGCTTATCGCATCAACGATTTGATCCAGCATAATTATGTGATCCAAATTAAAAATCGCGAGGCGCAGTTTAAAGCGCTGCAAGCGCAAATCAACCCGCACTTTTTGTACAATACGCTTGATTCCATAAGCAATATTTCGTTAGTACAAAACGTCCCTTTAGTCGGCGAAATTTCGAACCAACTCGCCGATATGCTGCGGTATTCCATTTCAAATACAGGACCGGTCGTTACGCTTCGAGAAGAATTGGATCATGTCCAAGCCTATCTTTCCATTCAAAATATACGGTATACAAATAAATTTCATATCATCTGGGATATTCACCCCGAGGCGCTCGATTTCAACGTGATCAAATTAACGCTCCAGCCTATCGTGGAAAATGCGATATATCATGGCTTGGAAATGAAAATGGGACAGGGAACGTTGCGTATAACTGCGGAAATCGAAAACGATCGTTTCATTATTGATGTTGTCGATAACGGACTGGGAATTCCCGCTGCGAAGTTGGAACAATTGCAGGAAAAATTAAAAAGTCCGGTGAGCTTGGCTTCAGAGGGACGGCAATCCGAAGGGATCGGACTTGTTAATGTTCAGGAGAGAATCCGCTTGCAGTTTGGCGATTCATTCGGCCTGCAGCTTCAAAGCGGCGAACAAGGCACCAGCGTAAAGATGGTTTTGCCCATCGAAAAAGTGACCTAAAAAATAGGTCACTTTTCATTTATTAACTACTTATTATTTTTGATTTTTCATCAATTCCTCGACACTTTTCTGCGCTCTTTCCATTACGGTCCGGACGTCTTCCCCTCCGATCGCCGCCTGAATCTCGATGCCGACGAGGTCGCGGTACTCTTGTACCGGCTTAATGTTAGGCAACGGATTCGGCTCCGCAACCTTCAACGTTTCTTCGACCGCGTGAATCCAATCTTGCGGCATCTTGGCATTGTTCTTGAATTCTTCATCCTGCCAAGCGGACGTTCGGGTCGTGGCGATGCCGTTCTGCTGCGCCCTAATGGTCATTTCTTTACTCGTTGCCCATTGAATAAAGTACCAGGCGGCTTCTTTATTTCCCGAACCGCTGCTGATGGCTACGGCCGTCAAGCTGTTATTCGTGTCGCGGATCCCGGTTACTTCATCTTTAGGCAACACGGTATAGCCAACTTTGCCGACAACTTTCGATTTTGACGGATCTTCGAATTGGGTCGCAAAGTTGGCCCCTTCGAACGTCATAGCGGCATTGCCTTGGGAGAAGATCGATATCGCTTCGTTCCAGTTGAAATTTACCACTCCCGGAGGTCCGAAATCCTTCAACATGCCTGCATACCATTCCGTCGCGCGGATCGATTCTTCCGAATTTAACAAAGGAGTTGTTTGGTCCTCCGCGAAGAATTTCCCGCCCATCGAACGAAGTACCGGCCCCCAGTTATATACGTTGGCATTCCGCAAACCGCGATTCACATATCCGTAAACCTCGGGAGGATTATGAAGCTTCTGGGCGGCCTCCCGCACTTCTTGCCAGGTCGTCGGCGGTTGTATATCGGCCTGTTCCAGCAAGTCTTTGCGGTAGTAAAAAAGGATCGGATTGATATCCATAGGCAAGCTCGTTATAAAATCGTCCACAGCGATACTTTTGCGCGACCCTTCAAAAAAGTCTTCGAAATCGTATTCCGCGGCCGTCAACTTCGGATTATCCAAATACGGTTTTAAATTCTCGTACCATCCGGCAAAATGATATATATTTTTTTCGACATGAAGTCCCGTCATGAAAGCGTCGATTTCACGCCCTCCCGCCGCCATTTCCACCGCGATTTTTTGCCGCGCCTGCTGCTCCGGTATAATTTCTATATCCACTTTGATCCCCGTTTTGTCAACAAACTCATTCACATTTTTATCGATAAATTCCGACCAAGGATGTTTGTTGAATAGAACACGCAACGTTTTCCCTTCATACGCCCGCCAGTTTACCTCGGCTGCACCCGCCGATTCGGCCGTTTGAGCCAAGCCGTTATTTGACGAATTGACGGATTCGCTTGCGGGTTTGGTCGAACAAGCCGCCACGGACATAAACATTACCGTCGTTAATACGGCAGCTGCCATTTTTTTGATCATCGATTTCCCCTCCATCAATATGACTACAGATTGTGCGAAATTTTGTATACGCTTTCAAACCAAAAAGCGGGACTCCCGCTCCACAGCGGAGTACAAATGACGATATATGCTTCTTCTCCTCCTCTCGCAATGAGATTCTGGATGAACTCGGCAACCTGCTTGCAAGCCTTCTCGTACATCCAGTTTGTTGTAGCCCATTATAAGCAAAAAGAAACATCGCGTTAAGGAGAAAAACTTTGGCGTTATGTGGCTTATTTTTGCACCGTCTGTCGCTTTTGATGTCACTAGTCAGAGCGGCCGCAGCAAGAAACGAGTGGGGCAAGTATCAATTTGCGACTGCCATTGGATTTTGTCCAATGAAAATCCGCACCACCCCCTGAGAAACCGCTTTCCATTGGAATTCATCCAACGGAAAGCTTTTTTTCTCCCGATTTTCCTCGTCTGAGTCGAATTTCATTGGATGAAATCCAATCAAATGACATTCCAGCTACGGAACAGCAAGATTCCATTGGATGAAATCCAACTGAACGTACGTTATCGCCTCATGAACAGATGGTTCGTGCCGAATATTACGGTACCTAATGGAAAACGATAAGTACGAGGTGAGACGAATGGATCAGGTTATTGATAAATTGAACGAGTTTCTGAAAGGCAACCATATGGCCATCCATGCCTATGAGGAATATATTCAACGCGTGAAAGACGGCGACGCCAAGAAGCTATTCCAGCGTATCCAACAGGAGCATAAACGGCATGCCATCCTATTGGCTGAAAGAATACAAAATTTAGGCGGCGTGCCTGTAGACGGCGTCGGATTGAAAGGCGCTGCGATAGAATTGATGAAAAAATTGCAAGGGGCAAGCGACGATACGTTCTCGATTCTTCAGGATGCGGCAAAGGGAGAAGAAGTAGGCATCAAAATAGGCAAGGAAGTCGTGAAAGGCGATCTCGATCCCGAGAGCCTTGCAATGGTGAAACGTATTTTGGATGCCGACCAAAATCACGTCGAGGCTTTGCATGCCCAACTGCAAAATCCGTCGCCACTATAGGCGCCTTCCTGTTGCAGAACAGACTTTGGCGGTTATTCGGGTCGGAGAATGCTTTTTAAGGAACGGGACGCGCATGGAACCGTATTACTATGTATAACGTTATTTCCGGGAAGGAATG
Organism: Paenibacillus sp. MSJ-34; assembly: GCF_018918005.1. Lineage (GTDB taxonomy): Bacteria > Bacillota > Bacilli > Paenibacillales > Paenibacillaceae > MSJ-34. Next base: position 62,267 of record NZ_JAHLPR010000015.1, read on the forward strand.
ATTCTTATGAAATACGAAGTAAGAGGGATTCCCATTACATGCCCATGTTGCGGTAACGACACGTTTGACAAAGACTATCGGCAATTGAATTCCAGAGGAGCGACCTTTTTCAACTTGGATTGGGCCAATAAAAACGCTGCGATTCTCGTTTGCCAACGATGCTCGTATATTTCATGGTTTATGGCGGATCCGGCAAAGATCGGAAAATGAGAGGCCCGGCTTCGATATCCGGGCCATAACGCGAAAAATTTTGTTCAGGAGCTTGCCTCCGGCTCAATAATCAGCCTTAACTGCTCGCATTCGCCGCGCAGTTCATCGAGCTGCTCCAAATAAAACAGCAACGCTTTGACGACGACGTTGGGGTGCACGGAGTCCTTTGACTCCGTTTTGATTTGGTTAATGGCCTCAAGGTAGTCTTTCTTTTCGGATTCGCTCAGGGAAGCATGACCTTTGACGATCGTCTCCATTTTACGGTATAACCGGTGCAACTGACGCGATCTCACAATCGGGGTAATGTCCTCCGGCCAACAATTCAAGACCCAGGAAGGCGTCTCGAACAGCAACGGCATATCCGGTTTTTTGAACTTTAACCCTTCCACCAAAACACCGACCAAATATTCAACATAGACGGCCAATTTACGGCAATGGTCATGGGACAGGCTCGGACCGACCACCCGTGTATACTCAAGCAAGACGCTTAGCGAAATAAAAGTCACATCCACGGCAAATTCATCAATTTGCCCCCCGTACAAATCGACAACGCTCTCCTGAAACCATGAAAACAATTTGCGTTCAAGCGCCATCACCGCATTTTGAATCCGTTCGTTTTCATAAAAAGGCTGCGAGGGATCCATGAAAAAGTAGATATATGCGCGATGTTTAAAAATATCTTCCAAGTATATCATGACCAATTCGATAATCCGATCGTTTTTCTTTAACTCCGCGTTGTGGTAGAGCCGGTAAACTTTCTCCTCGAGTTCGTCCGAAAAAGTCGCCAGCAGTTCCTGCAGCAGATCCTCTTTACCAGGAAAATACTTGTAAAACGACGGTTTGGTCATTCCGCTTGCCTTGGCAATTTCATCAATCGTCGTTAAAGCGAACCCTTTCTCCCCAAAGAGTTGAAGCGCAGCCTCAATAATCTCTGTTTTTTTATTCACACCAAATGATCCTTTCCTCATGCATTCACAAGCAAAAAAACGTGTTCCGAACGACTCTCCGGCAAATGAACGTTGCCTACATGGTCAGCGGGTTATTCGGGTCTTCCGGAAGATGGCCCGAAGGTTTCGTCTGCCCGGCATCCCGGTTGGCTTTGCGCTCCCGGCGTTTCTCTTTATACAGGGCTACGACCATGTATAAGGATGGAACGACGATCAAGGTCAGCAGCGTGGAGAACATCAGCCCGACAATAATCGTATACGCCATCGGACGGAACAAGACGCTCCCCGTAATAGCCAGCGGCAGCAAGCCGAAGATGGCGGTCAGCGAAGTAAGCAAAATCGGCCGGAAACGTGCCGAGGTCGCTCCGATAATCGCTTCTTTAAGCTCTACGCCCTCGCGGCGCGCATCCTCGATAAACTCGATGAGCACGATCCCGTTCCGCACGACGATCCCCGCCAGAGAGATAATCCCCATGATGCTCATGAAGCCGATCGACGAACCGGAAATAAAGATGCCGATGACTCCGCCTGCGGCGGCCAGATATACCGTCGTCATAATGATAATCGGCGCCGACAGCGAGTAGAACTGTACCGTAATCAGCAGCAGAATCAGGAAGATGACGATGACGAACAAACTGCCCAAATCCGAGAAGATTTCGGCCTGGTCCGACGTTTCCCCGCCAAGCGTCCAGGTGTATCCTTCCGGAAAATGCAAGCCGCCCAGCAGGGCGCTAATTTCCGTATTAAGCTCGGTAGCCGTTCTGCCGCCCGTCGCATTCGCCTCAACCGTAACGGTGCGTACCAGATTGTAGTGCTGAATTTTCTGAATGGAAAACGTCGGCTTTAATTCCGCCAACTGCGATAATGGCACCTGCATGCCTTGCTCGTTGGTCACGTTCATTTGCTGGAATATATCGCTTGGATTGCCGTTTTTGTTGTTCATATACAAATTAATATCGATGATTTGGTTCCCCGTATCAAAATCGCCGATATCCAGGCCGTCGCCCATCAGCCGGAGCGTTTGGGTCAATGTCTGGTAAGTCACCTGATGCTGTTTCATGGCCTCTTCGTTCACGGCAAACTCCAGCGTATAGCTTTGGTTTCCGAAGTTGTCTTTAATTCCCGTCGTGCCGTCCACCTGCGCGATTTTCTCCTTCACCTGCTGGGACAGGCTTTGGAGCTCGCCCAAATCCTCGCCCGAAATTCGCACGGATACGGCAGCTCCGACCGGAATTCCGAGCCGCGGAATGCTTGTTGCGATGTTGGCGGCGGGATATAATTTCTCCAGTTTCTTCTGCCATGTTGCCACCGTTTTTTCCCAGTCAAGCGTTCCCTTTTTGCCGTTAACCGCAACCTGACCGACCGTCGGCGAAGAACTAACGAAGTTTGTGATGTCGGAATACAACTCCGGCGCCTTCCCGCCAACTCCGTAACTGACCCTCTCCGCTTCCGGCTGCTTCCGCACCCACTCGGCGATGCTCGACACCATCCGGTCCGTTTCTTGAAACGATGTTCCGACGGGCATTTCCACATTGATGTTCACGTTCGGATCTTCCGCCTGCGGAAACAGATCGATCGGCGTCAGCAGCGCGAAGCCGAACGAGGCCGTGCCGATCAACAGTCCGGTCAGCGCGGTAAGCAGAGGCCGCTTCAGCACCTTCGGAATCATTTTGCCCGAATACCACTGCGTTGCGGCTTGAATTTGCTTGCCTAGTAAACCGGGCGGCTTCACTCCGCCTTCCTTCGCTTGACGATGGATTCTTCGCTTCTCGTGCCATTCGCGGAAAATCGGAATGATAGTCAGCGACATCGCCATGGACGCTAACATGGAGGCGGATATCACGATCGGAAGCGGCTTGATGAAGGAGCCGACGTCTCCCGTCAGAAACAGCAGCGGCATAAAGGCGAATATGGTGGACAACGTCGCCGTCAGGATCGAAATGGAAACCTCCTTCGCTCCTTTTACGGAAGCGTCGGTCGGATTTTCCCCGAGTTCGCTGAGCCGCCGCTCGATGTTATCGTTAACAACCACGGCGTCATCCACCAAGATCCCCAGCACGATGATCAGGCCGACGATCGTAATTTCATTCAAGGTTACCCCGGTCATCGGCAAGACGATGAGCCCCAGCGCGATCGAGATCGGAATAGCCAAGGCGACAAAAGCCGCTGTCAGCAAATTCAGGCCGAGCATGCAAACGATGATGACCGCCACGATTGCGATCAGCATCTCCCGGGTTAACTCGCTAAACATTTTGTCCACAACTTCAAGTTGGGCAAACGCCGTCTTAAACGTCACGTTTTTCGGCAGATGTTGGGCCAAACCGCTAAGTTTCATCGAGATGGCTTTATCCATGGATGGCACATCCGAACCCGTCTGCGCATTGACTTTGATCAGGATGGCGGGCTTCCCGTTATAATACGGCGAATATTCCGGGTCGCCATGCGCCAGTTTGGCTTCGCCGACATCTTTTAAATGAACCGGGAATCCGTCTTGCGTCGTCATGATCAGGACGTCATTCAATTTTTTGACGTCATCCAAGCTTTTGACGAGCAACTGATAATTGCGGTTATCGTAATTCAGGTCCCCCAGCGGTATGCGAGTGTTCATCTTTTGCACGGACTGAACGACCATTTCCCACGGTATTCCGTATTGCTGCAATTTCTGCGTATCAATTTGCACGGCGACTTCCTGACCGGGAATTCCATCAATTTGCACGCCGGCTACGCCTTTTACGGTCTGAATCTGATCGCGCCACCCAATCATCGTATCGTTCAGCGCGTACAGTTCTTCCCTGGTATCTGCGTAAATCACATAAGAGCCTACAAAAGCGGAAGCCAGATTATCGTTGACGATCGGCTGCATCGCATCGTCCGGCAGATCGGCGGCGGCATCCTGGACGTTTTTGCGCAGCTCGTCCCAGGCCGCTTCGGCGTCCGCATCCGCATAAGCCTCTACCGTGATGCTGGAATACCCGCTTCCCGAAGTCGAGAGGATGTTTTCAACGCTATCCACTTTCTTGATCGCCTGTTCCAGCACCTTGGTAACGGCCTGCTCCACTTTCTCCGGCGTCGCTCCCGGGTATACCGTCGTTACCAGCGCGGTCTTCACCAACGCATCCGGCATCTCCTGACGGGGCAGCCCCATAAAGCTGTACACGCCGATCATAATAAGCATGATGAAAAACAACAAGGTGATTTTGCGTTTCTTGACCAGATAGTTAATCATCGGCCATGTCCTCCGCCGTTACAATGGAGTAGCCGTCAAACAACCCTTCGGCTCCGGCGGTCACAACGACATCGCCCTCCTGCAATCCGGATAAAATCCGGAAGCGATTTTCAATGAATTCATCTCCCAGTTCCACGGTCGTTTTCACCGCTTTACCGTCCACGGCACGGAACACGTAGGGCTCCTGACCGTTGCTAATCACGGCTTCGGCGGGGACGAGAATCCCTTTTTTGTCGGAAACCTCAAGCCCCGCTTTGACCACCTGCCCCGGGAACCAATCCTTGTTCGGGTTAGGAACGCTCACTTCCACGGAAATCGTACCCGTCCCCGTATTGGTCTGCGGATAAACCCGTGCAACGGTCCCGGTCCGAGTCTCGCCCCCCAATGCCACGTCAACCTTCTGTCCCGCCTTCCAGGCGGAAATTTTGCTGTCCGGAACCGGGAGCAGAACTTTCAGTTGAGTGGTGGTACCGATGACAAAAGCCGGGGTTCCCGCGCCGGCAGCCTGGCCGGCGACAACAAACTTATCCAGCACCGTGCCGGATACGGTAGCCGTCAATTTCGTTTTGGACAGGGCCAACTCGGCCTGCTTCCGACTGGCCAACGCGTTTTGATACCCCGCCTCGGCCTGCGCTTTGGAGGCCACGGCCGAAAGCTTGCCGGACTGGGCTTGTTCAAGCGAAGCCTCTGCGGCTTTTACTTGTTCATCCGATGCGCCTTTAGTCAATTCCTCCAGTTGCTTCCTGGCGCTATCCAGCGAATTCTCCGTATTTTTAAGATGAAGTTGCGATTGCTCGTATTCATTAAGCGAAATCAACCCTTCAGCATATAATTTTTGATAACGATCGGCATCGGCCTTTACTTTGGTATAAGCATCTTCCGCTTGCTTCACCTGATTTTCCGCCTGGGCCAGCTTCTGCTCCGACGCCCCCTTCTTCACCGCGGACAGATTCGCCTCGGCGCTCTTGATTTGCGCTTCGATCGAAGCGAGTCCCGCATTCGCTGCGCCGACTTGCCCCTCGGCCTGGGCTACGCCGCTTTTGGCCTGATCCAATTGAAGCCGGGCCTGCTCATCATCCAGCACAGCCAGGACATCCCCTTCCTTGACCTGGTCGCCCACTTCCACCAATATCTGTTTGATTTCTCCGGATGCCTGAAACGAAACTGTCGCCGAATCGGCGGATTGCAGCGTGCCCGACAGGTCATACACCGTGTTCAAAGGTTCTTGTTTCACCCGGATGACCTCGACGGCTGTCGAATCGGCGTTCGCTGCAGCGGTTTCTCCATCGTTTCCCGAAGAACATGCGGTTAAAGACAGCGCGAACATCGCCGCTATCAGTACCGATAAGCAACGTCCTTTCATCAGGAAATTCTCCTCCCGTTATACTAGCCAGTATTTTTTTTAACTCTAAAGTAACCCGGCAGTAATGCGGTTGTCAAGCGACGACCCGGTGTTTGATTTCGTGAGCCATAGTGTGTTAGCATGTGGGTGAACAAATCGGATTGGGGAGGAACATTTCCATGAGAAAGGAAGTCGCTGCGTGCATTTTATCGTTTGCTCTGCTTGCCGGCGGCCCGGCATCCTCTTTTGCCGCGGATGACGACAACGTCACGCGATCGGGCTATACGGCAACGACCGGCGAACAGCTAGGAAGTTCGTTTGTCGGATCGGGAAACCAACTTTTGCCTTTGAAGCGCTTGGATTTGGATAAGGTATTGGATCTAGCCCTTCATAATTCTTATAACTTGCGGTTGTTGGGAATGAAGCTGACCGCTCTGAGTCAAAAAGAACGCAGCTTGCAGAAGCAGAAAGACAAGTTGGATGATTCAACGATCCCAATCGGTTCGGGTTCATTGCCTGCAACCCCGGAGGAACTGAAGGCAGTGTACGGAATTGAAGACGATGGGGAAACTGAGCTATGGCTCGGTCCGGTCTCCCATACAAACCAAGCCGTAAATCAGGTCATGCAGGGGATGAGCGGCATCGCCGCCGCACTGAATCAGCAAATCGCCAGCCAGCGCGAACAGGTTAAACTGGCGCTCGATCAGATGGAAACGGAGCAATCGGATACGCTGATCGATATGGAAAAAGCGAGAACCGGAGCACAACTGCAGATTACATCGCAATACGTTCAACTTCTGTCGTTGGATAAACAGATCGACCTGAACGAGCGATACCTTAAGGTGTTGATCGGAGATTACGATCGGGCCGTTACGCTGAAGCAAGAAGCGATCGGCAGCGCCGAAGACATAAGGGCGGCACAAAGGCTGGTTCGCGACCAAGAGAAGCAATTGGATACGCTGAGAGACAACTACAAGCTGGCCTTGGTTCAGCTATGCTTCGATCTCGGACTGGCGTATGATCCGGAAATCACGCTCCAGGAAATTTCCTATAACCCGGAGCCGGTCACGCGTAAGGATACCACGAAAATTCTGGCAAACTCTTATGACATGAAACATCAATGGAACGCCGTCTTCCTTGCCAACAATCAGGAAATTCATACGAATGCTCCCAACGAGGATGAAGAAAATTACCTGTACACGATGACCCGTATCGCCAACGTACAGGCGGAGCAAACCAGCTTAGAATTAAGCAAAAAAATCAGCAAAACCTACAGCGATGCCGAAACAGCCTACAAGGCTTATCAAAACGCCGCCGAGGATTTGACCGATACGCAGGTCGATTATGCCAACATGGAAGTCCGTTACAAAAACGGTTTCGTTTCGCGTTATGACTTCAACAAATACGGATTTACTTTAACGCAGCAGGAGGCGGCCTTGGATTTGACCCGTTTGCAGGCGTTCATGGCCGATCAAGCGGTAAAAGCCATGGAAAAAGGACTCATCAATTGATAAGCGACTAACGCCTGTCTTCGGCAGGATGGCAAGCCAGGCAATGAAGGATCTTTCATTCGGAAAACCTGCAATTGGATTCAATTTCATCATTCGTAACCATAGATGAAACTGGCTTTATTGCGCAGGACTTCTCCGTTTCGAAGGCGATTCGCGCGGACTTAGGCTCCTTTGTTTAGCGCTAACGAAACTCATAATCCTTATTGGGCTCAAAATGGAGACGTCGTCATTCTAACGAATGTACAAATCCTTATTCATTGGAAATCGCCGGTTTTAGCGCCTTTTTCCCCTCATTAGCGTGTTTCAGATTCGTTACACGAGCAACAAGGTGATTTCACAGGCTATTAGCGTGTACACGTTTCGTTAGCTCGCCCGAAGGAGCGTCAACCGCCAGCGGTATTTTGAAATTGACTAATTGTGCATCTTTCTACCCCGTTTTGATCGGTTGCTGCAGCATAGTCTCGCGAAAAAGCGCTAGCGTTGCATGAAATCTTCTAGCTGGGATGCGGCGCCATGGAATTATAACGGATTTCCAAGGTCTTATTTTTTGAAATTCCAGTCGATCTCTGGAATTAACGGATTTTCGAACCGTTAACATGTCGCGATCGGCCGGAGAATCCTTGGTTTTGTGAAGTTTCGACAAAAATAGAGACCTCAAAATCCGCTAACTCCGCCAAAACAGCGTTATTGGATCAAATAAGGCCTCCATAATCCGTTAATTGGCAGATTTCAGAGAAAGGCCTCTTGGAGGTCTTTCTCTGGAATCTGCCATTTTTGGGAGACACGTCACATCATACAATATAATTGTTTCCATAGGGACACGTATCTGTCTATTTGGTATAATAACACAAAAAAACAGACCGCCCCAGGAAAAGGTAAACGGTCCATTTCTTTAATTGGTTATATTTAAGCCGACCGCTCCTGAAGCGGCTATTGTACTGGGAGCCGGCTGCGACCGGCTCCTTTTTCAATATTGCATAACACACGGGAATACAATGCTGCGCTCAATAGGGTCCAGTCCTCCCGAATCCGGCGAATCTTTCCGGTAACAAAATTTTGTTTTCTGCGTCATATATTATGAAGGAGTGATTTCATGATCTTTCTCGGGCTATTCATCATGGCAATCGGTTTGCTTAATATTCTAAAACCGTCGTTCGCATGGTATTTAAAAGAAGGTTGGAAGGTAGACGGCGATTCCGAGCCGAGCGATGCCTACTTAACCCTCACAAGAATCGGCGGAGTCTTAGCATTTATCATGGGACTCATCGTATTGTTCGCGGGTCTTTTCACCTAATTCCTATGCTTCGAGTGCGAACCTATTATTCGTTCGGAGCCAAATCCGGCCCTTAAGGGTTTATCCCTATGCTGTTAGGTCCGTTCCCGACGGGAATCGTGTCTACGATGGCATTGGTATTTCCATCGATCACCGCCACATTGTTGTCTCCGAAGCTCGCTACATAGATCGCGTTTGTTAAAAGGTTCACCCCTAAACTCAACGGAGAATTGCCAACTAATTTTTCCAGGTTTTCGATTGTGCGCACGCACTAATTTAACGGTTTTGGACCATTTCAGACCAGGACACCTCCAATCCCATTTCATTACATTGTATGGTATGAGGCTCATGATCATAGGGAATAGATACTCACCTAGAATCTCCATGGGCCGCCATCTATTACCCCAAAAATAGGCGGTAATAATTGGTCCCCCCTTATCCTGTCCCTCCCGAAATTTACCTACTTCAGCCCCTTTTATGAAAAGATAGTTATTAACGTATTCCGTGAGCCCCCCAATTTCATATTTTGTAATGTTACGAAAGTAGTATGAAGGGAGCCGATCACATGAAAATTTCCACAGCGCTTTGCAATCGGCTGGCCGCTATTTTGGGCGGTACAGGCATGTCTAACGGCAAGAGTTGCTCTATTATGATCGAAAGAAAACTCAATGCAAGAATTCTTGGAAGAAAATATGAAACCGAACATGAAGTAACGATTCAGTCGCTTAAAAATGGAACGACTTTAAACACCGGTGAAATTACATTACTGCAGTCTGAGGTTCAACGCTTTATTAATGCGGTTCGAAAGCGCAATTTAAAGGTAACCGCAGTCCACAACCATTGGTTATTCGAAAAGCCTAGATTGATATATTTGCATATCGAATCGGTTGAAAATCCGATCGTATTTGCAAGGAAATTAAGAGCTGCTTTAAACGTTCTGAAAAAGTAAAAAATGACTCGTCGCGGCGTTTGGCACCGTTTCCAAACGCCACTTTTTGTTTTGGCGCTAGGCTTTTACTTTGTAACGATCATGGATTCTTTGGGCCGTCCTAACCAAATGTAAGATGATATCCGAACTAGCCGATCTCAACAACAAAAACGCGGCCCCGAATCCCCGGAACCGCGCGTTATGATCATAATCATGGTGCTGGTGAAGGGAATTGAACCCCCGACCTACGCATTACGAGTGCGTTGCTCTACCCCTGAGCTACACCAGCGAGTGACAGCTGAGAAATGTCACGTTTTATATTATACAACGGATTGGTGTGGAAAAACAATATGCAATTTGATTTCATTCCGATCCAATTTGAGGAAATCAATATTGCGCGTTCGATTCGCCCCCGGTTGCGATGGCAACGCCCGAGCTTGTGCCGATCCGGTTGGCCCCCGCTTCGATCATCGCGAGCACGTCCTGCCTGCTGCGGACGCCTCCGGAAGCTTTCACGCCCATATCCGGCCCGACGGTGCGGCGCATAAGCGCAACGTCTTCAATCGTCGCCCCGCCGGTCGAAAATCCGGTCGACGTTTTCACGAAATCGGCGCCCGCCGCGACGGCTAGCTTGCATGCGCGTACCTTCTCCTCATCCGTCAATAGCGACGTTTCGATAATGACTTTGACGAGCGCTTTTCCTTTCGCCGCGGCAACGACGGCGACGATGTCCTCCTGCGCCAGATCGTCGCGCTTGCTTTTCAGCAGGCCGATATTGAGCACCATATCGACCTCTCCCGCCCCGTTTGCGATGGCGTTAGCCGTTTCGTAAGCTTTCGTTTCCGGCGTCGACGCCCCTAGCGGAAACCCGATCACAGTGCATACTTTAACGTCGGGCGTATCGTGCAATATTTCATAGGCTGTTTTCACCCAAGCCGGATTTACGCACACCGATGCGAACCGATGCTCCTTCGCCTCTTCCGCCAACTTGACGATCGCCTCCATGGCAGCGTCAGCCTTTAACAACGTATGATCGATCATTTTTGCGAGTTCCTGCCTATCCATGTCCAATCCCTCCTTATTTTATAAACAAGCCGACAAGTGTAGCCGACAAGATGGAAGCGAGCGTGGAGCCGTATAACAGTTTCATTCCAAATTGGGCGACATGATCCCCTTGCTTATCGTTCAACGCCTTCACGGATCCGGTAATGATGCCTACCGAGCTGAAATTGGCGAAGCTGACCAGGAACACGGACACGATCCCCGCCGTCCGCTCGGATAAATTCGCTGCGATGTCTTTGAAGCTGAGCATAGCGACGAACTCGTTCGTTACCAATTTGGTAGCCATAATCCCGCCCGCTTGAACCGTCTCGTTCCAAGGCACGCCCATCAGAAAAGCGATCGGGGCGAATAAGTATCCTAGCGCCGATTGAAACGATATTTGGAAAATGAGGTTGAATATATAATTGATCATTTCCATCAAAGCGATGAAACCGATCAGCATCGCGCTCACGATGACCGCTATCTTGAAACCGTCCATAATGCTGTCGCTGATCATTTGAAAAAAACTGACTTTGCGGCCTCTTTCCTCTTCAACGGCAACGTCCTCTTCTTCCTCGACCGGATACGGGTTGATCAGGTTGGCGACGATCAAGGCGGAGAAAATATTAAACACAATCGCCACGACCACATATTTCGGCGCCAGCATCGTCATATACGAACCGACGATCGAGATGCTGACCGCGCTCATGGCCGACGTGCATAAGGTGTAGAGACGCCTTCTCGATACGATATCCAGTTGGCTCTTCGTCGTCAGGAATACTTCCGATTGGCCGAGAAAAGCCGAGGAGACGGCAACGTAATTTTCGAGCTTGCCCATCCCGTTCAATTTGCTTAATATCCATCCGACATATTTGATGATTAAAGGCAATATACAAAAAAAGTTAAGAATTCCGATCAGTATCGATATAAAAATAATCGGCAGCAGAACATTCATGAAAAAGACCGAAGCCCCCTCGTTCTCCAGCCCGCCGAACACAAATCGGACGCCGCTGATTCCGAACTCCATCAGCTTGCTGAACAGGCCTGCGATGAACCCGATGACCGCGATGCCCGCTTCGGTATTCATAATGAGAAACGCCAATACAAGCTGTGCTGCCAACATGGCGGCAATCGGCCGTATTTTGATTCCTCTGCGGTTATGGCTAACAAGAAATCCCAAAACGAAGACAAGCAGCAATCCGGTAGCGGCAAAAAGAAATCTCATCATTCCCTCCAAATTAGCGAAATCCTTCATCGAAGGTATCCTCCCCTAATTTGGCAAAAAATATTTATCCGCCCTATCGCCGTATATAAAAAAGAGGAGACCAAACGTCCCCTCCTAAAGGCCATTCTATTTGATTTGAATATCGTACCATCCGAGCAGCTCGTCGTACTTATTATAGAACGCGAACCTCCGGTAATCCGACTTCGGCGAGTTACTTTTTACTTTGTAGACAATCTCGCCTTGCTCCGATCTCGGCATCAATGTCGTATACCGCTCCGGAAGCAGCTCATGAAAGTATTCGAACGGCGATGATTCATAGAAAGTATTGAGATAAGCCATATAATCGAAATCCCGAATTTTCTCGTTCAAATCGTCCTGGACGAACGTAATGACAGACTGGTCTCCCGATTGCCCGACAATGATCCCGCTTTGAATGTCGTCTAGTTGCGCGATTTCGCGACTGTCGTATACCTTTTTCACTTTCTCGCTTTCTTGTCCGTCGCGAACGACGGTAACATAGATCGTTCCCGTTTCGGGCAGTGCAATGCTCTTATCCAGAAATACGGAGGCCCGCTGGGAATTATCCGAAACGCCGCTGCCAAGAAGCGTTCCATCTTCGGAATAAACGTTAACGGTATTCTTGATTCCGGCGTCGTACGCGGTAATCAATCCTTTCTGGGCGGTCACTCGAATATCTTTATCGTTAAAGATGCCTTCGTCCCCATCGATCCTTTTCACGCGCAAAACATACGACGGATCTTTGCTGCCAGGACGGTCGAGGAAAATATCCAAACCCAATCCCGGCTTCAGATCGACGCTCATCGGGGTGCCGCCGGTCATCGTGCCCGAAGCGATTCTCTCCGTCGGATAACCTCCGATAATGCTGTATCGGATGCTAATTGCTCCTTGTTTCGGCGATGCGGTCCATGTAAACGAAGTAATGTCGTTTGGAATATATACGCCGTAATCGCGGACGTTGTCATCGAAACCGAAGCCGATCGTTTTCGCGCTGTTTTGGTCTTTGCCATACTGTTTCAACGTCAACGGCTGGCCGTCTACTTCCACAACCAAGTCTCTCAGCGAGAACGCCATCTCCGGCTCTTTGCCGATTTTGTACGTAATCAGATCCGACTGGGCGACGGTTTTGTGGCTTGCGACGTCTTCCAGTTCAATTCTGAATTGGTATGTGCCTGCTTCGCCGTTCACATAAACCGAATAGACTACATCGGTCACTCCGTGATGGTCGCCCCATGCGGAAATATCCGTTCCTTCCTGCGGCCCGAATCCTGTTCGAACGATATCGCTCCAGCGGGAAGCTTCCTTGTCGTACGCGAATAATTGCATCGTTCCTCCCGAGGACGAAGCGACTTTAATCGGCTTTACGCGCACCTTGCCCGCGTACGGTCTCCCCGCATCTGTGACCGTTTGCAGCTTATATTGCAGATAGGCGGCATCGTTAAAACGGGCTTCGTCTTCCACGATGCTGCCGCTTTCCTCGATCAACACGTATTCGGCATTCGTGGCGAGGAGTTCGTCGGCTTCCTCTTTCTGCATATTCGTTCCTGGCAGAACCTTCAGCTTATATTCGTTTGCCGAATCTTTCGAACCTCCTCCGTTCGATCCGCCGTTATTCGCGCCGCCGCTCGAACCGCCGGACGAACCCGGCTCCGAGGAAGACTCCGGCACCGGAAGGCGCACACCGTCCTTTTGCGGGCCTTCCAGTTTGCCCGGCTTGATCGCAAATTGCGAACCTTGCGATCCGTCGTTTAATGTAGCGGACTGAACTTTCCCCGTTCCCGATACATTCATGACCGCATGCAGAACCAATTCCGCGATGACCGCTTCTTTTCCTACTTGGAGCGATCCCTTTCCGCCGCGCTCCGTCACTTGAAGCTTCGCGATCGATCCCTTTGGCATATCGACCGAAATTTGAGCAGCGGACAGACTCACTTCCTCGAACTGTCCGATGAACGTCACTTTCGACCCGGCCGGCAATCGTTCCGCCAGCTCGACGTTTGTGAAACCCGCTCCCGTTAACGCGTCTTCTTGAAGTTTCGCCGGCGTTAGCACGATCGTATGCCCCACTTCCGTCGAACCTTCCGCGACAACGCGTACGGCACCCGCTTTTTTCTCAACAATCAACTGTACGATCGTCGCATCTTTCAAATGAACGGAATTTTCTCCGCCGCCTTGGACGATCGTCTTACCTTGAACTTGCACGTTATTCAAGTAAACCTCTCCGGCGCCTACTCCTTCGGAAATAAGCAGATCTCCGGAAATCGTCATATTTTTCAACGTCGTATCCGCTGCGTTAATAACGGCATTTCCTTGAACGGTCTCGCTGCCTTCCTCCGGGCCGTATGTTCCGCTCTTATCGTATGTACGGACAGCCGGCTTCTTCGCTTGAAACGCATTGTCGATCGCCACGATCGCTTCGGCGCGGGTGATGCTACGCTTCGGCCCGAACGTGCCGTTCTCATAGCCTTTCATGGAACCGCGGGCAAGAACGGCCGCGACGGACGATTTGCTCCACGGCGCCAATTGGCCGGCATCTTTCATTGAAGCAAGAACATCCTCCGTTCCATCGTTCCGCGCATCAATCAATTTGGCCAGAATGACGGCCGCTTCTTCGCGGGTGATCGTTTGATCCGGTCGAAACGTAAGATCGGCATATCCTTGGATATATCCCGCCTGCAGCGCTTTGCCGATTTCGTCATGCTCCCACCCTGCCGCAAGCACATCCGTAAACTCGATATCCGTCCGGTCCGTAAACTGAAACGCCCGGTTGACGAAAGCGACAAATTCAACCCGGCTGACGCTTTCGTTCGGCCGATAGGAACCTTCGCCATCGCCGCGCAAATCGCCGCGCCCGATCCATTCTTTCATCGTTGTCTCGGCCCAATGTCCTTCCAGGTCCGATGCGGCGCCGCTTGCGGCAGCTATATTCGCCGCTCCGAGCAGCAAACAAACGCTTAGCAACAGCGCCATCCATCTCTTCGTACGTTTTTTTGATCCGGCCATTTTCGTTATTCCTCCTCACTGTGGTTAAAGGCCTAGTTCGAATTTACCAACACGAACCAAATGATTACATTCTACAAAATCCGGCATTATCCTCCCCTAACCTCCAAATAAAACATAAAAATCGCCTTTCTTCGGAGCCGTAAAGCCCGGGAAAAGGCGATGTCAATTCAAGTTTGATGAATGGTTGCCGCCACGTCGCGCTTCGTAAATAAAAGCCACGATACGATATGGAAGACGGCAAAATAGGCGATAAGCATCATAACGGAGAACTGCAGCGTCATCTCGGGACGAATCGGCGTGCCTCCGGTCAAATATGGGCTCAGATCGATATTGGCGAACAGCACATATTTCACCCACTCGTATTGCCTGAATATCATAACGAGGGTGTTGCCCACGAGCATGAAGAACAGCGAGAACGCAATCGCCATGGCCGAACTGCGGAACGCCGCCGAAATCATGAAGGCAAAGGTGACGTACATAATCAACTGCACGGCATTCAGCCCGTATTTCTGCAGTACGGAAATGATCATCGACTGTTCGTGCACCGCTCCGTCCGCGCCGACATACAGAGCGGGATAGGAGACGGAGCCGAATCCTTCCGCCAATCCTCCGAACAGAACTGACGCGGCGAACGTCAGTACGAGCAGGAACAGGGCAAACATCAGCGTCGATATATATTTGCTGAGCAATATTTTTCCTCGTGACGCGGGCCGGACAAGGAGCAGCTTCACCGTCCCCCACGTGAACTCGGCCGCGACCATATCCGCCGCGACGATGACCGTTAACATCGTCACCAGCAATATCATAAAGGTCGAAGCGCCGACAATGTCCCATAGCGTCTGCTCGTTCGGATTAATGTCATGCTCCAAAGCGTATTCTTTCGTCTTGATCGCGTCTTCGATCTCTTTGCGTTCTTCCGGCAAGGCGTCGTCAGGCATCTTGGCCAAATACGCCTTGTTATTCTGAAGGGATTGCTCCACCTGCTGCCGCCAATTCGTCTGGTCGGTATGAATGTCGTTCCATTTGATCAGCCCGGTCATTAAGCCGAGCGCGCCGAGCAGCAGCAAGACCATGATCCATGTCCGCAATCGGCGGAATATTTTCATATTTTCATTTTGTACGAGCGCCCCTAAACTAGACAATTTGCTCACTCCCTGTCATTTCGAGGAATTGGTCCTCCAGCGATTTCGATGCGGAACGGATGCCGTAAATTTTGCTCCCGGCATGCACCAGCATTTCGGTAATAACCGCAATTTGCTCCCGATCGGCGAGCAATTCGATCTCCCCTTCGCGAACGGCGACATCCGTTACGCTCAGGACGGATTCCAACGTTTCCTTCGCGCGAAGCGGATCGTCCGTTTCAATCGTCACTCTGCGCTGCTCCACCGTTTTCGCATCATGCAGCGACTGCACGTCGATCAATTTGCCGTTTTGAATAATCGCCACCCGGTCGCACATCAATTCCATCTCGGACAATAAATGAGAGGAGACGACAATGGCAATCCCCTCTTCCCTCGCCAAACGGCGCAAATAGTCCCGCAGTTCGCGAATGCCGGCCGGGTCGAGCCCGTTCGTCGGTTCGTCGAGAATGAGAACGGAAGGCTTGTGCAAGATCGCCTGCGCAACGCCGAGCCGCTGCCGCATGCCGAGCGAATATTTTTTCACCTTTTCATGAATCCGGTTCTTCAAACCGACCAGTTCGACCACTTCTTGAATTCTTTGTTTCGTTACGCCGGAATGCATGCGCGCATAGTGCACCAAGTTTTGGTACCCTGTCAAAAATTTATACATTTCCGGATTTTCAACGATCGCGCCTACATGACGCATCGCGTTCTCGAATTCCTTCTTGACGGGAATGCCTTGCACATAGACCTCTCCGTCGCTCATCCCTATCAATCCAACGATCATGCGAATCGTCGTCGTCTTCCCGGCCCCGTTCGGTCCGAGAAACCCGAACACTTCCCCTCTGGGCACATCGAACGACAAATGATCCACAATCGTGCGTCTGCCGATCTTTTTCGTTACGTTGCGTAGCTGCAAAACAGCCGTCTCGTTCATGTCCGTTCCCTCCACAAGTCTTTCTTACTTGCATTATTATAACTGGGGGGCGGAACTGCTCATACCGGCTCCGGGCCTGAACCCGGCTGGACTTTGGTTGAAACATTTGCCGGACTTAAGTCGAGGGAAGCGGTTATGTTCTACTCCGATTTTCCATATATTGAATGAGATAGCGATGGATGCTTCCACGCTCCGGGAGGGATGAACGATGGCTATAAAACCGCCTATGCTGCAGCCGGGAGACACGATCGGAATCGTTACGCTGGGCAGTCCGCTCGATCCCGGCGTGATCGACGCCAGAATCGAAACGGTAAGACAAATGGGGTTCAAAGTCGTATTGGGCCGGTATGTTTACGCGCAGAACGGATTTTTGGCAGGGACGGACGAACAGCGGGCGGGGGACTTGATGGACATGTTCCGCAATCCGGAGGTGAAGCTGATCTTGCCGTCGCGGGGCGGGGTCGGAGTCGCCGGCATTCTGCCTTATCTCGATTTCCGGGTCATCCGCCGCAATCCGAAAATTGTGACGGGATACAGCGATATTACCGTTCTATTGAACGTGCTGCACCAGTACGCGGATCTTGTCACCTTTCAAAGCTTGCTGCTGATCGACTTTCGCTTCGGAACGCCGGCATACAATTTCGATCAGTTCTTCGCGGCGACATCCACTCTGGACGCCCCGCGAAGAATTGAGAATCCGCCCGGCATGCCGCTGATCGGCCGGGTTCCGGGCCATGCCGCGGGCCCGTTGGTCGGGGGAAATCTGACTTCCTTTGTCGATACGCTCGGCACTCCTTACGAAATCGACGTGAGGGGCAAAATATTGCTGCTCGAAGAGACGCATGAACCGGTCAACACCGTCTACCGTTATATGAATCATTTGAAATTGGCGGGGAAATTCGCCGATTGCATCGGCGTTATTATGGGAGAATGCACCGGCTGCCAAGACGCTTACGGCAAATCGTACGACGATTTGATCGACGATTTTCTGGTCCCTCTCGGGAAGCCGCTGCTGACGAATCTGGCGACGGCGCACGGCCTTTATAAAGCCGCGCTCCCGATCGGGGCGGTGGTGGACATGAATGCGGAATTCAATACATTGACCGTCATGGAACCGACCGTAAGCGCGCCCGTTCCGTAATATTTACGCTTCATTATTAAAAAAGACTTTATAATAGTACATGTTCCGCTCCTCGTCGTAGCCTCTTTCCAAATAATCGAAGCTTTCGCTCTTTAGTTTGATTTCAATATCCGTATCCAATTTTATATCGTTCTTGAACTCCCGTTTCACCCGTTTCAACGCCGTATGCGAGATAGGGAACTCCGTTACCGCGGGCAGTTCGTTCATTTCCTCGTACGATTCTTTATACGTTTTGAAAATGTTAATGTATTCAGGGTCCCGAATCACCTCCTCGGCGAACGATTCTTCCTCGAACTGCTCGTTTTGCGCAAAATATTGAACCGTTTGGTTTAGAAACATGAGTTTATCTTTCTTCTCGAATTGATCCGTCGCCGGGACGATGACGTCGTCGTAAAAATCGGCGCACATCCGAACGTAGGCGTCGGTCATGAAGCTTTCGTCTTTCAATATTTCAATTTTTAGAAAATCGTCCTTCCAATAGGCAGCCTCATTCCCTTTGTTTAACGGATCGACGATGCCGACGGCGAATCCGCCCGCCGCGTTATAGTTCAGGATCAGGCATCCTTTGTCCAATTTGCGGATGTTGATTCCTTCATCGCACCGGACATCCAAAGCCGAATCCGCCGTTTCTTCCACTTTGAGGTACATATCTTTATTTTCCGATTTAAACAGACCGATGGCGTCGACTTCAAAATTGTCGTATATCATATTGTTGAAATGGACGACGTAAAATTCGCCCGGCTTAATTTGCGGATGCGCCTGCTGTTCGTACAGATGTTTCAGCAAATGAACCGACTGCTCGTAAAACGCCGTATTGTCTTTAAAGATCGTATTGGCGTACGTATACACTTCGTTCAATTGAAGATCGGCCTCATGATGAAAGCGGTAGAACGTATCGAATTTAAACGCGGATAAAAAATATTTCAGCAGCGCCGCCTTCAAATCGTCGCCATCGATGTCGCAAACCTCGTTGGAAACGACCATGCCTTCGTCTTTCAGCTTGTTTCCTACTTTATGAATCACAATATTCTGAATCTCGATGTTGGATAAATCGATCACTTGATGTGCTCCTTCTCTCGCAAATATGATAGGTTTCTTACGTTGATCGGCAACTGCTCAAGACAATTGCCCCAACCGCTGGATGAACTCTTCCGCCGCGCTGTAGCCTTGCATTTGCAAATACCAGTTGTTGGCCGCCGCCTCTACCAATCCGGCCACGTCCCGGCCTGGCTGCAGCTGAATTTGAATATGCGGAATCCGGACATCCATATACGTCGAATATTTCGGCTCCTGCAAAATATCGTTGTTCAACTCGTTTTCCTTCCATTTCGTCAATTCAATGTCCAGCACGATGCGCGTTTCGTCTTGGAAGGAACTGCGGCCGTAAATGCGCGGCACGTTAATGAGGCCGATGCTGCGCAACGCGAGAAACTCCCGCGTGTTGCCGTCATGCGTGCCGACAATAACCTCCGGATTGATCTTCTTCAGGACGACGGCATCGTCGGCGACGAGCCGGTGTCCGCGCCGGATGAGCGTAAGCGCGGTCTCGCTCTTGCCGATCCCCGACTGCCCGCGCAGCAAAACGCCAATCCCGGCCACATTCACGCATACGCCATGCACCTGTATTTCCGGCGCCAGCATGCGGGTCAAATACATATCGATCAGCGTCATGAATTTGCTCGTATCGTCCGCAGAACGCAGCAAAGGAATGCCTTCCTTATTGCAGTGCTCCATCAAATATTGGAGTCCTTCCAATTTCCGGGTCACGACAAAGCAAGGAGGATGATATTTCACGACATTGCCGATGCGAATATCCCGCTCTTTCTCGGACAGCGTATGCAAGTAGGTAATCTCTTTCTTTCCTAAAATTTGCACTCGTTCTTGCGGAAAAAAATCGAAATAGCCTGAAAATTCAAGCCCAGGCCGATGGACGCGCGATTTCACGATCGTCCTTCCCAACTGCTCCGCTCCAGCCAGCACTTCCAGTTGAAACCGATCTACCAATTGTTTTATCGTAATGCTCTTCATTCGATCACCTCATCAGCATCTTCAGTCATAGCCATTAGATTCATATACTCCTATTCTATCAAAATAGTTTCGCTTTGATCCATTTCATCCCCTTCGCTTCGCATAATTCATAACCCGGCACCTCATAATAAGGAGCGGGTTACGAAGTCATTTGCCGTCCGCTTACTCGTTCTGCAATGCGGACAAGCCTTGTTTGAAACGGGTTCGAACCGTGTAGGTCGTGTCGACGGCCAAATATAGCAGAAACAACGGGCAGACGACCGACCAAATCGGCTTAGCCGCGGCGTAAAGGGCGGCGACCGACGGATGAAGCGATTCGATAACGGCGAACGAGAGCACAAGCCAGTAGACGGAAAACCGCAGACAGATATGGCCTTGCAGTTGAAACCGGTGTCCGCTGTAGTCCCACCATTGTTTATGGAACAACCGTTGAAGCAAATACCCGCTCGCGTATTCGACGGCGCTTGGAACGAGAAGGCACATCAGCATCAAGCCGCCCAGGCTCGGTTCGCTTGCGGCATAGAGCAGCAGAATGACCGGCGCGAAGCCGTACATCGGCTTGAGCGGACCTCTTAGGAATCCTTCCTTGAAAAACCGGCCGGTTGTCGCGAGACTATAGGTATTCTCCAGCAGCCAGCCTCCGAAAGAATAAACCATAAAATAAAACGCGATCGCCTGCCAATCGCTCGCACTAACGGCGAAATCGCCCATGATATTCCCTCGCTTTCTCGATAATGAACAGTGACCCTATTTTTTCCGATCAAGACGATTTGCATTCACACTAAAAATTATGTACAATAAAAAAGTATGTTACTTTACTTAAGGAGGAAACAAACATAATGTCCAAAGATTTTTATGCTGCGTTAAAAAACAGACGTTCCATTTACGGCATTAGCAAAGAGCAAGTCGTATCGGACGACAAAATTCAAGAAGTGATCCGCGAAGCCGTCAAATATACGCCTTCCGCATTCAACTCGCAAAGCGCAAGAGTCGTATTGCTGTTAGATGAACATCACGATAAATTTTGGGATATCACGAAAGAAACGTTACGAAAAATTGTCGGCAACGACGAGCAATTTGCTTCGACCGCGGAGAAAATGGGGGCATTCCGCAGCGGTTACGGCACGGTCTTGTTCTTCGAAGACGATAGCGTAGTCGAAGGATTGCAATCGAATTTCCCGCTCTATAAGGACAACTTCCCAATTTGGTCCCATCATTCCTCCGGCATGCTGCAATTCGTCATTTGGACGGGACTGGAAGCCGAAGGTTACGGCGCTTCGCTCCAGCACTACAATCCGGTGATCGACGATCAAGTGAAAAAAGAATGGAATATTCCCGACAGTTGGAAACTGATCGCACAACTGCCGTTCGGCAAACCGACGGTTCAACCGGGCGAGAAGGAATTCCAACCGTTGGAGCAAAGAATTAAGGTGTTTAAATAATAACGGCATGAACGAAAAAAGGGTTACGGAAGTAGAATTCTACTAGCGTAACCTTTTTTTATTTGGCTATGAATCAGAACGGAAAAAACAGTGGAAGCACCGCCACCATGACGATCCCCATCAGAAGCTGGAGCGGAATCCCGACCTTCATATAATGGCTGAACGTATAGCGTCCCGCCGACATAACAAGCGCATTGGGCGGCGTGGAGAACGGCGATGCGAAGCACATGCTCGCGCCGATCGACACCGCGAACAGAAACGGATACGGACTTGCGCCGAGCTGAACGGCGGCCGTCAGCGCAATCGGCGCGAGCAGCACCGCGCAAGCCGTATTGCTGATGAACATCGTCATGACGGATGTCGTAAAATATACGCCGGCCAATAACGCCATCGGCCCGTAGCTTCCGAGGGAACTGACCAACCCTTGGGACAGCAGCGCCGCGAGCCCGGTCTTCTCAAGCGCAATCGACATCGGAATCATTCCGCCAATCAGCGCAATACTTTCCCAATTGACGGTCTTATACGCCTCCTCCATATTGCGGACGCAGCCGAATACGACCATCAATACGGCGGCGGCCATTACCGCGGCGACCGCCGGAATCCATTCGGTGACAAGCAGTACGACCATCAGCAGCATAATGCCGGCGGCAATCGGCGCTTTATTGTCCATCGTCACCTTGCGCGACTCTTCCATCGGCTGCCCGACGACGACGACATCGGGCTGTTCCTCGGCGAGCAGGGCAATATCCTTCCATGTTCCCTGGACGAGCAGCGCATCGCCGAAGCGCATTTTCTCTTCTTTCAGATTATGGAGCAAATATTGCTCTTTGCGATGAATGCCGAGAATGTTCACCCTGAATTTCTCGCGAAAGCCCGACCGTTTGACGAGCTGCCCGATCAGTCTCGAGTTGGGCGTCAGCATCACCTCCGCAATGCCGACATCGCTGGTCGCATAGTACTCTACGCCCGAAGTCCGCTCGCGCTCCGGAACGCGACGGTCGAGCAAGGCGAGGCCGTATGTTTCGGCGAACTTCTGCGCCTGCTCGAACGGGCCGTTAATATATAAAATGTCATTCTCCTGAATGACGGTTTCCGGCCCGGCAATCTCCTGATTGATCGTTTTGAAGAACTGGTTCTTCGCGGAAGTTTTGCGGCGGATCTCAATAATGTTCAATCCGAATTGGCCGGGAATGTCCAGTTCGCGAAGCGTCTTCGAGCGGATCGGGGCGTCGTCCCCCACCTGGGCGCGGTACAAGTTCTGCGACAGCTGATATTGCCGCGTCAGTTCCTTGAGCGAGCGCCCGTTGCGCCTTTGCCCTCCTTCCTCTTCATTGCGCGGCAGAAAGCGCCTGAGGAAGAGCATTGCTACGATGCCTACGGCAAGGCAGACAAGTCCGACAGGAGTAAAGGAGAAGAACGACAGCCTCTCGTATCCGCTATTAGCCAGCGCATCCGAAATGACCAGGTTGGGCGGCGTACCGATCAGCGTCAGCATCCCTCCCAGGCTGCTGGCAAACGCAAGCGGCATCAACAGCCTGCCCGGATTGGTCCGGGCGCTTAACGCCAGGCTGACGACGATCGGCATCATCACGGCCACCGTTCCCGTATTGCTGACGAACGTACCGATTGCCGCCGTAACGAGCATCACCATGAGCAGCAGCCGCGTCTCGTTCGCGCCCGCCAGTTGCAGCAACTTCCTGCTTGCCATTTTCGCCAGGCCCGTCTGGAAAATCCCGCCCCCTACGACGAACAGGCCGACCATCATAATGACAACCGAATTGGAGAAGCCCGACAACGCTTCGGCCGGCGTCAATATATCGAACAACATTAATAAAATTAGCGAACCGATCGCCACAAGATCCGACCTTACTTTGCCGGATATAAACAACGCCGACGCCAGTGCCAGCACCGCCAGCGTCATCACCATCTGTCCGTTCACACATCTTCCTCCCACATCTGCATCAATCCCTATTTGCCTTCGACATGGATATAGGGCATTCCTGTCGTTCGCGCAATAGATTCGCTGATCATTCGCCCCGCCGCCTCATAATGTTCAAAATTGAGAGCCGCCCGAACGCCCGGCTTTTCCCGACCGGCTAAGGCAGCAGGCCGATCTGCCGCGCTTTCTCCACCGCTTCGATGCGGTTGGAAACCTGCAGCTTGGCGTATATATTGATCATATGCGTCTTGACCGTCGCGACGGAGATACACAACCGGCTCCCGATTTCTTTGTTCGATAATCCGGTCGCAAGCACACGCAGCACTTCCAGTTCGCGCGCGCTCAGCAATTCATCGGTTTTCTCCCGCTCCCACAACGACAAGAGATCGTTCATAAATTTCTTCTCATTCTCGTTCAAATCGCTATCCTTCTCTTGTTTCAACCGCATAAGCGCTCTGCGTGCGACCTCGCCTTCCAATATATACGAATAGGCGATTTGATTCTCCCAGCTATAGTGCACGGCTTCCCGGATTAAATTTAATATTTCCCTTTGCCGATCGCCCTTGTCCTGATCCAATATGCGGATTTTCAACAAGATGGACTCGACGAGAATCGTTTTGACCTTATGCTTCCTTACGCGCTTTAAAATATCGTCCAATTGCGCCAACGCCCGGTCCCCTTGCGACCACATGATACGCGCATGCACCAATCGATCTTCATAACGCAACGGCCTGGGATTCCCGCCTTTTTCGACCCAATGCAAAAACGAACGCAAGAGCTCCGGGTCCGCGTCATCGATCAACAGCTGATATTTCAACAAAGATGAATGGTATAACGGATGTTCATAAAAAACAGGGAACGAGGTTAATTGTTTCATTCTCCGGGCAGCTTCTTGTTTGTCGCCGCGCAATAAAAAGATTTCCATCCTATTATGAACATATCCTCTTTCCATTGAAACATTCTCTTTCTGCAGCTTCCGTTCCGCCTGCTCGAATATTGCTTCCGCCCGGTCGAGCTCCATCCTTTTCATATAAATGCCGCCCATCCCGATCAAACTGTTGGCCGCCAGCGGAGACAAATAGGAATGCTCTTCCACGAGCCGGAATAACGATTCGTATATGCGTTCGCACTCTTGCAGATCGCCCATCGCCTCGAGCAATTGGCTTTTGCAGGTCAAAGCGAAGTAGCGTATATACGGATTGAGGAAGCCGCTCTCGAGCATAACCGCTTTATCGATGCATTCGACCGCTTCGGCGTATTGATCCATGAGACCCAGCAGCATCGAACTGGTTACGTAAATAATCGCTTTCGTCACATCGCTAAAACCCATATGCTCGATCTCGTCGATCAAGCCTGGATTCATCTCCAGACCGACAGCGGCGTCATCCATGAAAAAACGGGTGAATTGCAGCAACTTCCAGAAAACGTCTTCTTCGGACTTGCCGCTTAGATCGTCCAAAACGGCTCTGCATTGATCGAACTCCAAATTGCAAAAATGATAGAACAGCCGTTGAAACAGCAAATCCCGGTTATCGACGAGAAATTCCAGCGGAATTTGCCGCAAATACGCCCATCCTTTGACCGTCTGCTGCAAGCGGCAAATCAATCGCAGCGCTTCGCGGTATTGTTCCGCCTGAATGTAATGCTTTACGCTCTCATCCGTGTCGCCGAACCGCTCGAAAATCGCCGCCGCCTTGCAATGCAGTTCCCGCTTGGCGCCTCCGTCGCGCTCCGCCAGCCTCTGCCGCAGAAACTCGCCGAATAAATGATGATAACGATACAATCCGGCCTTTTCGTCAATCGTGACGAGAAACATATTTTTCTCGAGAAAACCGTGAATGAGCGTTCTTGCATCGTCGACGTCGAGCAGTTGATTGCACAGCGATTCGTTAAAGTAGGACAAGACCGACGTGCAAATCAAAAACCGCGTCTCCTCTTCGCTTAACGATCGGAGGATTTCATTGGATAAATAATTCGTCATATATTTGTTAAGGCCTTTAGCCGGGCCGAACGGCATATCCCTCTTATGAGAATGAGCCAGTGCCATCAACTGGAGTCCGCCGACCCAGCCTTCCGCCAGTTCGTTCAACTTGCCCGCCGTCGCATCGTCCATTCCCGTCCTCAACGTGTCCTGAAGAAAACGAACCGCTTCATCGGCGGAAAATCTCAAATCGCTCTCGTCGATTTCCAGATACTTGCCGGATATCATCAAATCCCCCAAATACAGCTTCGGCGTCTCCCGGGTTAATATAACGAGCCGAATATGATCCGGGCTGTACTTCATAAAAAACTCGATCGTCTGCAGCAATTGCGGGTCTTCCACCGTATGGAAATCGTCCAAAACAATCGTTAGACCCCCAATATCATGCAATTGATTGACGATTAAGATCAGCATATTCTCCATATCCCGCTTCTGGGGGAGCGCTTCGAAAATGGACAGCAGATCGTCTACTTTGCGGCCCAAGTCGCCCTTTAGCGCCTCCAGAACATAGTACCAAAACGAAAAAACGTCATTATTGTCCTCATCCAACGCGACCCATCGAAAATCCGCGCACCCGAACTCATGCATAAAAGAAGCAAGCAACGTCGTCTTGCCGCTCCCGGCGGAGCCTTGCACGAGGATCACCTTGTATTCCTGCATATGTTCCAGTTTGCGAAACAGCTCTTCCCGGCGAATATAATTGTTGCGCGGAGCCGGCGCGATCAACTTGGTTGAAATCAGTTTCATGCCATCCTTCCTTCCAGCCCATTCGAATCGAAATGGAAGTGTGCGACCGTGTTGTTTAGCGAAATACCTCTGTTTGAACTGCCTCTATTACTATAACACGGGCGCCCCCGGCTCCGCACATTCAATATCGCCCTTCCTTGCTTCGTCTTCGGCAAATCGCCCAGCCCGCAACAAACAAGATCGCCGTAAAAACCAGCAAATAACCGATTTGCTGCGAGCCGGCCGCCGTCGCCGTGCGCTGTTCCAGGTCCTGAACAAGATTCAAAAACTGCTTTTGCGGCAGCAAAGACACGACGACCTTCATAAGTCCGCCATGGGAGAACGTGTAGAAACTGCCGGACAATATCGAAGTCAGCACAATGATGCTGGCCGCAGCCATCATCGCGTTATCGAGGCTGTCGATCCATGCCGTCATGAACAACGCGAAGGCCGTGGCTAACGCCGCCAATAGGCCGAGCAGCCAGGCATATTGCAGAAGCGTAAACCCGAGATCGAGACCGAGCAGCGTTTGCGCCGCAACGAGCAATACATAGGTCGGCGCATACAGGATTACAAAGCAGAACAAGCTCTGGGCCAGCATGTAGCTCGTCAAGCTTGCAGGCGAGACGATTACGCGGCGCAACGTGCCGTTCGCCTTATCCTCGGCAAACAAATTCATAAACAGCATCCCTTCCAACAGCACGAACATAATGAGGAACCCCAAAATATTCATGCCTACGCCGCGTTTCGCTTCCTCCGACTGCGGGCGTTCGGGACTCGCGAGCGCCTGCTGCAGTTTCTCCTTGAACGCATCGCCTTTCACCGTCTCGATCTTGTGGGTTCCGTTTCCTTGGTCGACAATGACCGCGTCGTATTTTCCCCGTACCAATTGAGACTTCGGCGGGACCTCCGCCAGCCGTTCAACGCGAAAGTCCTTCGTGCCGATCGGCATCTCGTCCGCTTCGGTTACGACGGCAATGCTGCCTTTCATATCAAACGCAGCCGTAAAATAAATCGCGAACGCCATCGCCGCGATCGTCATGGCAAGCGTTGAGAACAAGTAATTTTTGCGGCTTTTCATACGGTTCATATTGTTGCGAAATACAGATCCGACACCCTTCATACATAATCCTCCGCTCGAAAAGTAAGCTTGCAGCCCCACAGTAACAGGAGCGTTCCCAGAATGCAAAATCCGACGGACGGCAAAAACAATCCGAAATCATGATCGTAGATGATGCGGAAGACCGCCTCAGCCACCCACTTTACCGGCGACAGATACGATATGGTCTCGATCGCGGACCCCAATCCGTCCAACTGAAAAAACAAACCTCCAACCAGGGCCAACGCGTTGTTGATCATACTGAGAATTTTGTTGCTCAATTCTTCGCTTTTCAGCAAGCAGCACAACAGGACGCCCAGGGCCGAAGAGAAAAGATTGAACCCTGTCAGAATCAGCGCTACGCAAATCCAATTCCCGCCGCCGAAGTTAATGCCGAACAAAAGACGGGTCAACCCGATCAACAGGAAGGAGCTCGCGCTCGCAAAGAGAAAGGTCGCCGCCATTTTGGAGACATAAATATAAAACGTAGGTATAGGCGAGTACAGAATCCGCAAATTGCTCGTCTTCAAGCTCTTCTCCATAAAACTGTTCGCGGCGATCATCGATACGTTCAAAGCTGTAAAAATCAATATTGTGACCCCGTAATAATCGTAAGAAGTTACTTCTCCGCCTCCGTACACCGTGCCGGTCATGTAACCCAGAACCGCGATCAGCAGCAGCGGGAATACCGAGTTGGACATGATCATGACGGGATTTAAGATCAGATTTCTAAGATCCCGCGTCAGAATGGCGTTGAAACTGCGCAAATAGATCCGCATGGCGGTCCCTCCTCAATCCCGCAACGTCCTGCCGGTCAGCTTCAGGAATACGGTTTCCAAGCTAGCGACGGAGCTGGTCATGTTCTGAATTTTCAAACCTTTGCCTACAAGGAAAGAAATGATGGCGTCCAAATTTTCGATTCCTTTCAAGGTCGCGATACGAATGCGATTTTCATGAATATATACCTTCTTTACCCCGTCGATGCGGTATAGCTCGTCTTCCTGCAGAAGTCCGGCATCCTCCACATCCACCTCGTACAACTTTTCTTCCCCTAGCCGCTCCTTCAACTGCTCCTTCGTCCCGCAGGCGATGATCTTGCCGTGATCGATAATGACGATTCGGGTCGAAATTTCTTCGACCTCCTCCATGTAATGAGTCGTATAAATGATGCTGGCGCCCCGCTCCCTCAACGTTCGGATCGATTGCAATATATGATTGCGCGACTGCGGATCGATGCCGACCGTCGGCTCGTCCATAATGATGACTTTCGGCTCGTGCGCAATAGCGCAAGCGATGTTCAGCCTTCTTTTCATTCCGCCGGAAAAGGTTTTCGGCTTCTCCTTCTTCCGTTCGGACAGACCGACGAAGGCAAGCGCCCCGTCCGTTCGCCGCTGTAATTCCCGGCCGGCAAGGCCGTATAACGAGGCAAAAAACTTCACATTCGCTTCGGCCGATATTTCCTCGTATATGGCGATATCCTGCGGAACAATGCCCAAATTTCGTTTCAACCGGTTCGGATTGCGGTCGATTCGCTCCCCTTCGAAACGTATTTCCCCTTGATCGTAACGCAGCGCGGTGGACAAAATGTTGATCGTCGTGCTTTTCCCCGCTCCGTTCGGCCCGAGAAAGCATAAAATCTCTCCCGGATATACGTCGAATGTAATGCCTTGCAGCGCTTGATGCTGTTTAAAGCGCTTCTCCAACTGCTTCACCTCAATGATCGGCGTTTCCGTTGCCATATCAATCACTCCTTTTGCAACAATCGTACCGTGCGGGCAAAAGAAAAGAATCAACCAATCGGTTGATTCCGAAGGTTGATTCTTGCGGTTTAAAGACTTCGAATTGGTTGGAATTCCCACCTCTCCATAGTATAATAGAAAGAATTGATTCAAGACACTGGAGGGTATATTGACATGAAGACATCTTCCCCGTTTCAAGTAAGGTTGACGATCCGCACCAAGCTGATCGCCTCCTGCTTCATTTTGCTTGTGATCCCGATCCTCATCGTTGGCGCTGTAAGCTATCGGACCTCAGCCAATGAAACGAACGCTCTGATCGAAAAAAATATTCAAAACAATGTTGAGATGGCCAAAACGCTGATCGCCTCTTTTGACGAATCCGCCAAAAAAGGATTAATCTCCAAAGAGGAGGCCCAGGAACGGGTCAAAACCGCGCTGCTCGGGCCGAAAAACGGGGACAAAAGGCAAGGAAACAAAGAAATCGATCTGGGAGAGAACGGATATTTTTATGTACTGGACGAAAAAGGAACGCTCCTCGCCCATCCGTCCATGGAGGGGCAAAATATTTGGGATAAAAAGACGAGCGGAGGCTTTTATTACATACAAGACGTGATTCAAAACGCAAAGAACGGCGGAGGCTTTACGACCTACTCCTGGCCCCTGCCGAATTCGCAGAAGGAAGCGCCAAAAATCGTATATGCCAACCTTTATCCGGATTGGGGCTGGATCGTTTCCGCCGGCTCCTATATGCAAGACTATAACCAAGGGCTTCGAAATATTCAAAATATCATACTGATGACGCTCATTTCCTGTTTTATCGCCGGACTCGCGTTTGCATTGCTGTTTGCCCGGCATATTTCCAAACCGCTCGCCGCGGTTGCGAAACAGACGGCGCGAATCGCGGAAGGCGATTTAACCGATCATCATGCGAGGATTACGAATAAAGACGAAATCGGCGCATTGGGAAACCGATTCTCTCAAATGGGAGAGAGCTTGCGGCAACTGGTTCGCCACATTCGGAACAATTCCGATCTCGTCTCGCACAATATGAGCCAGCTCACGGCTTCCGTCCATGAAGTCGCACAGGCGAGCAATCAAATCGCCGCTTCGGTGCAAGAAATTTCACAGCTTACGCATACGCAAGCGCATCATGTGGAGGAAAGCGCCAATGCCATGGAAGAAATGGCGGCGGGCATTCAGCGGATCGCCGCAACGTCGTCCGATACATTGGCCGTATCCGAGCATATGGCGCGCGAGGCGCAGCAAGGAAATCTGTCCGCCATGGAATCGACGGCCAGAATGACGGCGCTTCGTACGACGGTTCAAGACTTGGCGGCCGTTATCGAACAGTTAACCGACCGCTCGCAGGAAATCGGATCGATCGTGGAAGTCATTACGGAAATTTCCGACCAAACGAATCTATTATCGCTGAACGCGGCGATCGAGGCCGCCCGTGCGGGAGAATCCGGCCAAGGCTTTGCCGTCGTCGCCGCGGAGATCCGCAAGCTGGCGGAACGTTCCGCACAATCGGCGGGGCAAGTGTCGGGACTGATCGAAACGATTCAGCAGCATATCGCCTATACCGTTGCCGAGATGAAGCGCAGCGAACAAGAAGTAGAAAGCGGCGCGGAGATCGTCGCGAAAACCGGCGACGCCTTTCAACGGATTATGGAAGCGACGAAGCAAACGGCCGAACAAATCGAAGAGGCTTCGGCGGCGTCGGAAGAATTATCCGCCAGCTCGCAGCAAATTGCAGCCTCGTTACAGGATATGAAACGGGCGTCCAAAGCAACGGCGGATACCGCCCAGTCCATCTCCAGCTTTACCGAGGAGCAATTGGCCGCGATGGAGGCCATCTCTTCGACATCCGCCAAGATCGGCGCCATGGCGGAGGAACTGCAATCGGCAACACATCGATTTAAATTGTAGCCAATAGGAGGAATGAAATTCATGAGACCGTCCCCCATCATGATCAATAGACGGCCGGCCAAACCCGGCATTCTTGCATCCTTGCTATTATGGATCGTTATTCTATGCGCGGCGGCGATCGGCCTTGCGCAAATCCGCGCGCCGCAGCCGGTCGCATCGGATGCCGCACCCCATCGCTTCTCGGCCGAACGCGCGCTGGCGGATTTGGAAGCGATCAGCCGCGAAGCGCATCCGGTCGGTTCCGCGGCGCATGACGAGGTGCGCGATTACTTATTGCAGCGGTTGCGCGAACTAGGGCTGACGCCTGAAGTGCAGCGAACGACATCTGTTTCCGTTTCCGGCCATACGACCGCGGATGTGGAGAATATTGTCGCACGAATCGAAGGGAAGGCCGGCGGCGGCGCGATCATGCTGGCCGCGCATTACGATTCCACGCCCGGCGGACCGGGGGCGGCGGACGACGGCGCGGCCGTTGCCGCCATCCTGGAAACGGTTCGCGCTTTGCAAACGGGGGAACCGCTCGGCAACGACTTGATCGTCCTGCTGTCCGATGCCGAGGAAAACGGCTTATTGGGGGCGCGCTCGTTCGTGAAGGAGCATCCGTGGGCGAAAGAGGTTCGCCTTGTCTTGAATTTCGAAGCGCGCGGCAATCAAGGACCTTCGTTCATGTTCGAGACGAGCGAGCGAAACGGATGGCTGATTGAACAATTCAGCAAACAAGCATCCTCCCCGGTTGCATATTCGCTCATTTACAATCTGTATAAGCTGCTGCCGAACGATACCGATTTCTCGGCGTTTAAAGAAGCGGGCATGCAAGGCTTGAATTTCGCGTTCGGCAATGGCATGAACGCCTATCATACGACGCTGGACACCGTCGATCGGCTCGACAAAAGCAGCCTGCAGCATCACGGCGAATATATGCTCAGCCTGACACGGCATTTCGGCAACAGCGATCTGGCGCAGCCGCAACAAACGAACGACCGCGTTTATTTCAATGTATTCGGTTCGGCGATGGCGACATATCCTCAATCTTGGGCCGTGCCGCTCGCCGCCATCGCCGCCGTCTTCTATATCGCGACCTTGATCCATGGCTTCCGCAGCAGAAGTCTGACGTTGGCAGGATACATCGGCGGCTTTGCCGCCGCATTGGCAAGTCTCGCTCTCGCATTCGGCATCGCCGCGGCCGCATGGTCTGGGTTAAGCCGGTTCTTTGCCGAATATCGGTGGATGTTGGAAAGCGACCCAACGGTCAGCAATCCGTTTTTCTGGTCCTTCCTCTGCTTGACGGTTGCGGCGATGCTGCTTGTGTTCGGCTTCCTTGCCGCGAAAATGCGGACGGAAAACGGTTGGGCCGGTTCGCTGCTGTTATGGCTTATTTTAACGGTTGCGACAAGCTACCTCCTTCCGGGAGGCAGTTATCTATTCGTATGGCCGTTATTGTTCAGCTTGATCGGACTCAATATCGCCTTTCGTACCGGCACAACGGAGTGGCCTGCCGTTCTCGGCGCCATTCCGGGCCTCCTGTTCATGGCGCCGATCATTCATATCGTTTATATGTTGATGGGATTGCCTTTAGCCGGCGCACTATGCTTGTTGACGGCTCTGGCGATGACGTTGGTCATCCCGGCCGTTCGCTCCTTTCCTTTGGCGAAAGGATGGGTCGCGCCGCTCGTCATGCTAGCGGTATCCGTTGCCATCGCGGCGGCCGCTTCCTGGAACGTCATGCCGTCGTCTTCGCATCCGAACCTTAGTCAAATCGTCTATTTCAAAGATGCGGACCGGGGCCGGGCGATATGGGCGAGCGGCCAAACGCCGGACAACTACACTTCCGCATTGCTGGCGGAAGGAACGAGCCGCGGCGATATTAGCGGGGAGCTTCCTTTCCTGACCGGAGGGCTGCAGTCGTTTGTCAGCCAAGTCTATTTCAACGACGCGCCCGTTTACGATGAACCGGCGCCGGAAGTGGAGAAAATGGACGACGCCGTAAACGGCGATAGACGTACGTTAACGCTCCGGATTCGTTCCCTCCGCCAGGCGGAAGAGTTGACGTTCACAACGAACGCGAAAATGACCGTTTACGGGGCAAGTGTGAACGGACAACCGCTTATTGCCGAGACGAGACAGGTGGAAGCCGATGATCCCTTCAGCTTCAAGCATATCGGTTCCGGCAAGAACGGCATCGAGTTGCGAATCACGGTCGGCCGGAATGACGACGTCCGCTTCTACGCAGCCGATTGCAAATACATGCTGCCGAATGAAGTTCCGCAGCGGCCGGAAGCGCTGATCTCCTACCGGGATATGACGTTTGTTTTCAAGCATTATCAAATGTAGCCGTTTCATCCGCCTCTCTTCCCGTTTTCGAAGAGAGGCTGTTTTTTTCGAAATAGAAAACCGCAAATGCTTATTGTTATAAATTTTTTTATGTGTTATAATGAGTTATTCGTATATATGAAGTGATAAATTCACATATTATAAAGAGTAATCACACATATTATGGTGCTCTTTACAATGTGTGAATTTTTTTCTTCGTACCATATACGGGTACAACAATTTTGGAGG
Source organism: Paenibacillus sp. MSJ-34 (assembly GCF_018918005.1). Lineage (GTDB taxonomy): Bacteria > Bacillota > Bacilli > Paenibacillales > Paenibacillaceae > MSJ-34. The sequence goes on from NZ_JAHLPR010000015.1 coordinate 95,632, forward strand.
TTATGTAGGATGGAAACAGGAACAGTGAAATGGTTTAATGCGGAAAAAGGCTTCGGATTTATCGAAATCGAGGGCGGGAATGATGTATTCGTACACTTCAGCGCGATTGCGGGCGAAGGCTTCAAATCTTTGGACGAAGGACAACGCGTGCAATTCAATGTTGTTCAAGGAAACCGCGGACCGCAAGCCGATAATGTTGTGAAATTGTAGAAAAACTTACAGGAGGGATTCTTTTGTATTTTTCCAAAAAAACCATGGAGCCTCTTCAAGAGGAACCGACTCTAGTCTGGATGTGCAGCGATGAAGGATGCTTATGCTGGATGAGGAACAATTTCTCTTTCGAGGAAACTCCGACTTGTCCCATATGCCATTCGGCCATGGTGAAAAACACGAGAATGCTCCCCGTTCTTTCCAACAATACAAGCATGTAGGCTTCACAAACGAAGCCCGATCCGGAAGTCGTCCGGATCGGGCTTTTTTTGTGTACGTTATTGCCGCTACAACGCATGCAGTACGAAATTGGCCAGAAACAAGGCGGCGATCACATACGCGGCCATACCGACTTCCCGCCATTTGCCCGCGGCGATTTTCAGCAGCGGATAAGCGAGAAAGCCGAACGCCATCCCGTCAACGATACTCGAGGTCAGCGGAATAAACGCGATGATCAAATATGCGGGAAACCATTCGGTCATATCGTCGAACGGAATATTGCGCACATTTTGAATCATCAATCCGCCGATCAGAATCAGCACCGGCGCAATCGCCGAATCGGGTATCAATTTGATGACCGGGAGGAATAGCAAGGAACCGGCAAACAATACGCCCGTCGTTACGGCCGTCAACCCCGTTCTGCCGCCCGACGCAATGCCCGCGGCGCTCTCCACCGCGGAAACGGTCGGGCTAGAGCCGAATAGCCCCGACGCGATGACGGACATCGCGCTCGCTTGCAAACTGCGCTTGAATTTCTCCGGCCGATTCGCCATCTGCAATTGGCCGTGGATCAGGCCGACGCTTTCGAACAAAATGACCAGCACCAATGAGAATACGGCGATCCAGAATACCGCCGTCGTCGCCTTGGCGAACGACATCGCGCCGAATACGGAAGCGTAGTCCGCCGCGGAAAAACCGAAGCCGCCTGTTTCACCGAGCTTCGTCCCGCCGAACAGCGCGGCCAATAACGTACCGGCCGCAATGCCGATCAGCAAGTTGCCGCGCACGTTTCGCACGAACAGTACGAGCGTTACCGCGAACGTCGCCATGGTAAGCAGCGGTTTGGCATGCGCCAAGTTGCCGAATGCCACGAGCGTGCTTTCGCTGGGAACGACGATGCCGCCTTTTTGCAAGCCGATGAACGTGAGAAACAGGCCGATCCCTGCCGTGATCGCATGCTTCAGCGATTCGGGAATCGAGGCTGCGATCAGTCGCGAAAGCGGCGTGAACGATACGACGGTCACCATAATGCCGGAGATCAGCACCGCGGCAAGCGCTTCTTGCCATGTAAGGCCCATGCCGTGCACAAGCGTATACGAGAAGAGCGCGTTAATCCCCATGCCCGGAACGAGCACGATCGGGCTGTTCGCCCAAAAGCCGACCAGCAAACAACCTGTGACAGCGGTCAGCACCGTAGCGATGACCCCTGCTTCGAAAGGGACGCCCGCGTCAGCCAATATCGCGGCATTTACGGCAACAATGTATACGACGGTGAAGAACGAGACCGCTCCCGCCATCGCTTCTTGGCGGAAGCTCGTTCCATGTTCCTGCAAACGAAACCTTCTGTCGATCATGTTGTCATTGCACCTTTTGTAAACCCCTCGCCCACCCTGGCCATTCGCCAAAGCGAAGATGGCCCGTTACCATCTTACCAGAGAAAGCTTACTCCCGCTATCTTTTTTCGATACCTGCTATGCAATTATTTTTTCTCCGCGATCCGTTTTTCAACCGTTTCCCTCATCGAATCTTTGAACGATTTCATTTCCGGAGCGTCCGTCTGCTGCCCGTCTTTTTTCACATAGACTTGCCCGTTCGATTGCTTCACGATATCCAGAAACTCCTGCACAAAGCCGCTTGTCACCGTATCGGGATGCTCCGCGACGATCTTCTCCAAATTCGCCTTTGCCTCGCCGGTCAGGCGGTAATCGTTATAGTCGAACGTCGGCGTATTGTTCAAACCGAATAGCACCATGGTCAACTTGTGCAAATAATCGATTTTCACGGTATCGAATCGAACCGAATCCGGATATTTCGCCAAATAGTTTTCGGCCGCCAGCGCTCGAGCCGCCAATTCGTCCGCCGTAATGGCCAGAGCGGCATCGCGCGCTACAGGCTGTTCGGAATCGGCCGCTTTGAGCGCAATGTAATCTTTGATCGCATCGGTGAAGTACGATTGATAAGCCTCCGCCAACGCTTTATAATCGACAACCGGAAATACGGAGCCTTCCGCCGTCTCTAATTTATATTTGCCTGCCAGCAAGCCTTGCACCGCGGTCCGCAGCTTCTCGTCTTTCAGTTCCGCCGCTTTTTGCCCGGTCATCGGAAGCTCTATTTCCAGCAACGCTTGCTGCGCTGCCGGGTCCATCAACGGCTGCTCGGCGGAGGACAAATCGGTTTCATAGAACTTTTCGAGCAGTACGAACATTTCGTCTGCTTGCTCCGGCGTCGCTCCTTTCATATGTTGATCCATCGCGCCGATCGCGCCGGCCGCGTCTTTCGCGTTATTCAATTCCTGTTCGAACTTAGGGACGGCGTCCGGATCGGCATCCGGCGTTTCAGGCGTATTGTTGTCGGGCTGCTCTTCGCCTGAGTTGTCGCCTATGCCCGGCGGTTCGGCCGGCGGCTGTTCCGCACCCGTGCCGCATGCCGACAATAAGGCGCCGAACAGCAATGTGCACGCGATGAGCATACTTGCCTTTTGCTTGATTTTGTTCATTCTAGTTCCCCTCATTTCCGAAGCGTTATATGTAATAAACGAGGAAAGGGCTTGATTTGTTGCGAACGTTCGCAGGCGGCGCTCCTTCCTTTTGGCATCGGGACCGAACTTCTCTATAATGTGAAATAGACAGAACCGAAATCGAAGGAGTGTGATGGATATGGCAAACTTACCGCTGCATCGGCGGAATATTCCCGTCAGCCGTCTTGCGCTCGGGTGCATGGGATTCGGCGGAGAATGGAATCAAAATCCGGTAACGAGCGAACATATCAGACAAGGGCATGAGGCCGTCGAAGCGTCCTTGTCGATCGGGATCAACCTGTTCGATCATGCCGATATTTATACGCAGGGAAAGGCGGAGCGGGTATTCGGGCAAATATTGGCCGAACGGCCGGAGTTGCGGGAGGGCATTTTCATTCAATCGAAATGCGGCATTCGCTTTGCGGAAAACGGCGTGCCGGGCAGATACGACTTCTCGAAAGAACATCTATTGGGGAGCGTTGACGGAATATTGGGCAGATTGGGGATCGAATATTTGGACTTCCTCCTCCTGCATCGGCCCGATCCGCTCATGGATCCGGAGGAAGTCGCGGAAGCGGTGCAACGGTTGAAATCGTCCGGCAAAGTCCGGCGGTTCGGCGTCTCGAATATGAGCGCAGGCCAAATCCAACTGCTGCAATCGTATTGCGGCGAGCCGTTTCTCATTAATCAACTGGAAATGAGCCTGGCGAAAATCGGCTGGCTCGAAACGGGCGTGCATGTCAACCAGGACGCGGCCCGCAACGACGTCTTCCCTGAAGGCACGTTGGAATATTGCCGCCTGAACGATATTCAAATTCAGGCATGGGGTCCGCTGGCGCAAGGGCTCTTCTCCGGACGCGCCTTGGACGGGCAAAGCGCGGCTGTCCAAGAAACCGCCGGGCTCGTAGAGCGGATGGCCGTAGAGAAAGAAACGACCCGCGAGGCGATCGTGCTCGCTTGGCTCATGACCCATCCTGCAGGCGTGCAGCCTGTAATCGGGACGGCCAATCCGGAGCGGATTCGCGCATGCCAAGATGCCGAGCGCATCGTCTTGACGCGCGAAGAGTGGTACACGCTCTACGTCGCCTCCAGAGGCAAAGCTTTGCCGTAACATGGAGAGTGCAGGATTGTGAGGATGAGCGTGGATATCCGTTCCTTATTCCCCTTCTGCGCTTCAATTTCATTTGTAATTTGACTCCAACAGGGCGGTAGCAAGGTACTTTCGCTCCCTAATTCATAACGTTACGCTGTTGCACCGGGAAATTGCTATACATTTCAAAAGACCGCCGGCGGCAGACGGCCCTCGAACGCGCTAACGAAACTCTAACACGCAAATCACCTGTTAATCGCCTTGTTGCTCGTGTAATGAAACTGTAACACGCTAATGACGGGAGAAAAGCGATAAAACCACCGATTTCCAATGAATAACGATTTGTACATTCGTTAGAATGACGACGTCTCCATTTTGAGCCCAATAAGGATTATGAGTTTCGTTAGCGCTAAACAAAGGAGCGTAGGCCCGCGCGGCGCGGATCGCCTTCGAAACGAAATGCCCTTTATGGCCCGGCTTTCTTTCCCGCTGGGGCGGAGGGCAATGGTTCCGTTATTCGTTCGTCGGACGGCTTATTTCTACGCTTTTGCTGCGAATAAAGAATCGGATGTCCGCCGACCGTCTACTCCTCCATTTTCCGCCGGAACCCGAGGAGCAGCACATCGATCGCCTCGGCGAAAGTCGCGTTCAATCGATCCATTAATTGATCGACCGTCTCCTCCGATTGGTTGTACGTTGCTACGATGCCATGCACCGTATAAACCATAATCCGGCTGTAAGCCAGCAGCCGGTCGTCCTCCTCTTCCAAGCGGAGACATTGCCGAATGCCCTCCATGAATTGGGCGAACAGCGCGTTGCGAAGCCGGTTCACCTCCAGTTCGGGCTCCGCTTCGTCCACCCGCACCGACTTGGTGACGAAGAAGATCGGATACATATTGCGGTTCGCCAGACAAAACCGAATAAACTCTTCGCCAATGCCCTTCACTTTATCCTCCGGGGCAAGCGCCTTCGATTGAAGAATGCTATCGAACCGCTCTTTCAATTGTTCCAACGGCGGCATGGACAGTTGATGCAGGAGCGCCGTTTTATCCTTGAAATAAATATAAATCGTCGTATGGGAGCAGCCCGCTTGTTTGGCAATTTCCCGCATCGTCACCGCATCGAATCCCCGTTCGGCGAATAAGGCGCCGGCTGCGGCCACGATCGCTCTTTTCGTTTCCTCGGAACGCAGTTCTTGTTTGTTCGCCATCTCTAACGAATCCCCCTCCCCTTTCGATCAGTAACCATCGGCTATAATATAACCAATGGTTATTTTTAAGTCAAGCAGGCGCATTGCCTTCCCCTCTTTCGCGATCCACCCTTATTTTACCACCCCACCCAAAAGATATTGGATGTTACAATGATTCCAGGTGACGACAAAACCATTCAACATCAAGCGGAGGTGCGTACAATTGACCAACAGCGCAAACAATATGCAGCGCAAGCTGATCGAAATCGAGGAAAGATTGCGGTACAGTTCCGAGCCTGCATATGTTTTTAAACGAGGCGACAAGGTTCAGGTAGGCAATTTCCATGACGCGATAGTGGAAGAAGTATTGCATGACGGGAAAACGTATTTGATCGATTATACGGAAGTAAGCCAAAATTACGGCGATCCGATTCGGCGCGAACATCAGAAGGGCTATTTCAGCTGGGTTCAAGTGCGAAAATATCAGGAGGAACAACCCGAAAGCATGATCCAAAATACGGATTTGAATTTGCGGTTCTCCTATCGGATGCTGATTGACCTGATCAATAGAGTGTACCATTACGGAGTCAATTTCGATCCCGAATATCAGCGGGGATACGTGTGGGAACCGGAGGACAAAGTCAAGCTTGTCGAGTCCGTCTTCAGCAATATCGACATCGGCAAATTCGCATTTATTCAATACGATACGAAAACATGGGTCAAACGGGGGTTCGGTTACGAAATTCTCGACGGGAAACAAAGGCTTCGCGCCATTATCGATTATTACGAGGACCGTTTCAGATGGCGCGGCAAAACGTTCAGCGAGCTCAGCCCGCGGGACCGAAACCATTTCCTTAATTATCCCGTCATTTTCGCGGAGCCGAAAGGATTATCGCGGGAGCAGACGCTCCGGTATTTCATCCTGTTGAATACGGTAGGCAAGTCGATGAGCCAGGAGCAATTGGATCAGGTGAAAGCGTTGCTGGAGGAGGGCCCGGAGGAAGCTTGACACTTGCGCCGATGCATTATATATTGGTCTTAAGACGAATAACATTCCATCTTCTAACAACGGGAAGCACCCGTAAGAGAGGCAGCCGCCTTTCTTGCAGGTGCTTTTTTTGTTGTTGCGCCGCTGTACCCGTTCCGAATCGTTATATTAAAGTCCAGCGGTAAGATGTCAAGCCCCTGATTCATGAGAATTGGAAATTTACTTTAAGGAACAGGTCAATGAGTCAGGAAAAAAGACAACACCAAACTAAACCCAGTTCAAAAATCGAGT
>NZ_JAHLPR010000016.1 GCF_018918005.1 Paenibacillus sp. MSJ-34
TTCATGAAAATCACCCAATTCATTAGAAATAAAAAAAGCCTTCTCGGCGATTATTGGGGTGATTTTGAAAAGTCAAGAGGAATGTTTGTTCGCACCCCATGTTTGGGGGTGAAACAATAGAAGACCCTAGCTAGGAAGCTAGAGTCTGCAACGGAATGTGAATTCCGAGAAGCTTACTTTAATCAAAGGAGGTGCAGGCAGGATGTTGAACGTGAATGTTACTGATTTTTACAATCAAGCTCGCGTAATCATGCGTGGAATCGCATATGGTTTCCCTATGGACGCTACAGGTGTGCCTATTTTTGACTATACGTTTTTACACGCGAAAAGACTCCTGCCTCAGCCTTAACGGATCGATTGTTAGGTAAAGGGCCGCGGGATTTTCCCGCGGCTCTTTTTTTTGGTCTGAAAAGGATGCAGGGCGGGAAGCACTCATGCATAGAAATTGGAGGACCGAGACGATGATTGTAAATATTCAGCATGTGCAAAAGTATTTTGGCGCCGAAATGGTGCTTTCGGATATAACGTTTCAAATCGGCGAAGGGGAAAGAATCGGTATCATCGGACGAAACGGATCGGGAAAATCGACCGTCTTGAAACTCATTGCGGGCAATATAGCACCGGATCAAGGAGAAATATCCATACGAAAAGGAACGAAAATCGGCTATCTTTCGCAAACGAAAGAGGCTTTCCCAGGAGCAACCGTTTATGACGTGTTGTTGCAAGGATATAGTGAGCTCATGGAATGGCAGGCGAGAATGACAACGCTGGAAGCGATGATGGCCACTCAGCAATCTGCGGCGATGATGGAGAAATACTTGGAGGAGTATTCGGAACTGCAAGAGAAGTTCGACCGGCAGGGCGGCTATGAAATGGATGCCCGTATTCATCAAATCGCCAACGGCGTAGGCATACCCGACGAGCATTTCGCCAGATGCTACGCGACATTGTCGGGAGGAGAGAAAACGAAAATCGACTTGGCGTCGCTGCTGCTGGAACGGCCCGACTTGCTGCTGCTCGACGAACCGACGAATCATCTCGACCTGGCGGCGACGGAATGGCTGGAAGATCATCTCCGCAGTTATAAAGGGACTTCGGTTATCGTGTCTCACGACCGTTATTTTCTCGATCGGATTGTCGATAAGATCGTAGAAGTCGAGGACGGCGAGGCGATGACATATTATACCGATTATTCCGGTTATCAGCGGGAAAAACAGGAGATGCTGCTTCGGCAATTCCAAGAGTATAAGGATCAGCAGAAGCAAATCAAGCAGATGAAGGAAGCGATTCGCCGATACACGGAATGGGGCAACATCGGCGGCAATGAGAAGTTTTTCCGGCGCGCCGCGGCTATTCAGAAAGCGCTGGACCGGATGGATAAAGTGAAGCGGCCCGTCCTGGAGCGGAAAGCCGCCGATTTTGCGGCAGGCGCCACGCAACGATCGGGGAACGACGTCATCGTCCTTGACCATATCGGCAAATCGTTTGGCGAAACGGTATTGTTCCAAGGCGTGTCCGGGTTGATCGAATACGGAGACAAAGTCGCGCTGATCGGCGGCAACGGTACGGGGAAGAGTACGCTATTCCGCCTATTGCTCGGCGACGACCGTCCGGATGCAGGGGAGATCAAGCTGGGTACGAGGGTGAAGCCGGGCTATCTGGCTCAGGATGCCGCACCCGCGAGCGGAACGACGGTGCTGCAATATTTCCGCGATCAAATCGGGGTTGAGGAAGGAGAAGCGCGGCATTTGTTGGCCAAATATTTATTTTACGGCGCGGACGTATTCAAATCCGTCGCCGGATTGTCGGGAGGCGAGTGGACCCGGCTGCGGCTAGCCGTCGTCATGCATCACGCGCCGAATTTGCTGCTGCTCGACGAGCCGACGAATCATCTCGATATTCCTTCGCGCGAAGCGCTGGAAGACATGCTCGAGGAATTTTCCGGCACGTTGCTCGCCATCTCGCATGACCGTTATTTTATCAATCGGTTGGCTGGGAAAACATGGGAATTGCGCGATCGCCAATTGTTTCACTACGAAGGCAATTTTGAAGCCTATAAAGAAGAGACAGCGAAACGGCAAAGGAAAGAGGCGGAGACGAAAGGAGCGGCGGCGAAAAAAACGGCTTCCCGATCTAAACCGATCGATGCGCAGCGCCATCAAGCGCGCCTGCAAGAACGTGCGGAAGAGCGGATAGAACGATTGGAATCCCGGTCGCGCGAACTGGACGCGCTGCTGATGGACGAAAAAATCGGGACGGATTCGGAACGATTAACGGAACTGCTGGCGGAACGGGAACAGGTGCAGAGAGAGCTTGAAACGCTTTACGAGCAATGGTTTCAACTGCAAGCAACGGAAAAGGAGTAGAGATAAACATGTTTTCCATCTTATTTAAATTGAAATGGTTTTTCAAAGAAAACCGTTTAAGGTATACGGTGGCCGTCGTTTTATTGATTGCCGTCGGGGCGCTGGAAATGATTCCTCCCAAAATGTTGGGGACGGCGGTCGACCAAATCCAGCAAGGGACGTTTACCCAATTCGGGTTGACGCAATTTTTAATACTGTTCCTCGGCGTTATCGTTTTGATTTACGTTTTCGGATATATTTGGCATTATTTGCTGTTCGGCGGAGCGAATTTGGTTGAACGCATACTGCGTTCCCATTTTATGAGCCATTTGCTGAAGATGACGCCGACGTTCTACGAAAAAAATCGTACCGGCGACTTGATGGCCCGGGCGACGAACGATTTACGGGCCGTATCGTTGACGGCGGGTTTCGGGATATTGACGTTGGTCGATTCCAGCATCTATATGCTTACCATCTTGCTTACGATGGGATTTATGATCAGTTGGAAGCTGACGCTGGCGGCATTGCTGCCACTGCCCCTGATCGCGGTCGCCATGAAATATTACGGCAGGGTCATACACGAACGGTTCACGGTCGCTCAAGACGCCTTCGGCGATTTGAACGATCATGTGCTTGAGGCGATCTCGGGCGTGCGCGTCATCCGCGCTTACGTTCAGGAGGAAGCGGATCAGTCGCGGTTTCGGCGGCTGACGAACGACGTATTTCGCAAAAATATCGATGTAGCCAAGATCGATGCGCTGTTCGAACCGACGATCAAAATTTTGGTCGGCATCAGCTACATGATCGGACTCGGATATGGCGCATATCTTGTGTTTCAGACCAATATCACGCTCGGAGAGCTGATTACTTTCAACGTTTACCTGGGAATGCTCATTTGGCCGATGTTCGCCATCGGCGAATTGATCAATATTATGCAGCGCGGCAACGCGTCGCTCGATCGGGTCAATGAGACGTTGTCCTACGAACCCGACGTCAAGGACCATCCGCGGCCGCAAGCGGCGGCATCGCCGGAATCGATCCGCTTCCGCGATGTGACGTTCCGTTATCCTTCTTCGCAAACCGACAATTTGCGCAATGTTTCGATCACGATCCGGCGCGGGCAGACGCTTGGCATTGTCGGCAAAACCGGAAGCGGCAAAACGACGCTGATCAAACAGCTTCTGCGCGAATATCCGCTCGGTTCCGGAGAAATTGCCGTCGCCGGCATCCCGCTTGAACAAATCGCGGTTGAAGACGTCCATCGCTGGATCGGTTATGTGCCGCAAGAGCAAATCTTGTTCTCCCGCACGGTGCGCGAGAACATTCAATACGGCAAGCCGGGCGGCTCGGAAGAAGAAGTCCGGCATGCGCTCGAAGCGGCATCGTTCCTGCAGGACATTTCCACTCTGTCGCACGGACTGGACACGATCGTCGGGGAAAAGGGCGTTTCGCTGTCAGGCGGACAAAAGCAGCGGGTGTCGATCGCGCGCGCCTTAATGGCTGATCCGGAAATCTTGCTGCTCGACGATGCAATGTCCGCGGTCGATGCGAAGACGGAAGCGAAAATTATCGCCAACATTCGGCGCGAACGCGCGGGGAAAACGACGTTCATTACGACGCATCGTCTCTCCGCCGTACAGCATGCGGACTGGATTATTGTCATGGATGACGGCCGCATTGCCGAACAAGGCACGCATGAGCAGCTGGTGCGGCAGGACGGGTGGTACAAAGAACAATACGAACGCCAGCAACTCGAGGCAAACTTAACGGAAGGCGGGTGAGCCTAACATGAACGTAGGCAAAAAACTGTTTCAATACGCACTTATTTATAAAAAAACGTTTATTATCGCATTGCTAATGCTTGCCGTTGCGGTGGCGGCCGAGTTGATGGGACCTTTTATCGCGAAAACGATGATCGACAACCATGTCGTCGGGATCGAAAAACCGTGGGTAGAAGTACCGGCGGCGGGCAAAGGGACGGTGCGATACGACGATCGGCTGTTTGAACGAAGCGATCGCGTGCAAGGGGCGGCGGGGCAAGAGGTGCGCGTGCTGCAAGTCGGCAGAACGTTCGTCTTCGTCGACGGGCCGATAAGCTTTGACGGCGACCGCAAGCTGGACGGGACTCGATTGACGATTACGCAAGGCGACTTGACCGCAACGTACGAAGCGGCGCCGCTAGCGACGGCGGAACTGTTCCAATTCTACGAACCGGAAATCGGCGGTCTGCTCAAATTGGCGGGCATCTACATCGGGCTTATTTTGGTGGCCGCGGCATTCGAATACGGAAGAATTTATTTGTTGCAATCTTCGGCCAATCGCGTTATTCAGAAGATGAGGCAGGATGTGTACGGCCAAATCCATCGGCTGCCGATCGGATATTTCGATACGTTGCCGGCTGGCAAAGTCGTTTCCAGGGTAACGAACGATACGGAGGCCGTGAAAGATTTGTTTGTCACGGTGCTGGCCAACTTCTTCTCCGGCGCCGTATACATGATTGGCATATTCATCGCGTTGTTTCTGCTCGATGTCAGGCTCGCGGTCGTATGTTTGGCGGTCGTTCCGATTTTGGCGCTATGGATCGTCGTTTACCGCAAGTTTGCGACGAAATACAATCATGTGATCCGCGCGCGCCTGAGCGATATTAACGGGATGCTGAACGAGTCGATTCAAGGGATGCCGATCATTCGCGCGTTCCGCCGGCAACAGGAAACGAAGCGCGAGTTCGAGGATTTGAACGAAGATCATTTTAAATATCAGAACAAAATGTTGAACCTGAATTCGCTCACCTCGCATAACTTGGTGAACGTCATTCGGAACTTGTCGCTTGCCGCCGTCGTTTGGTACTTCGGCGGGGCGTCGTTCAGCGCCGCCGGCGCGATATCGTTCGGCGTGATCTATGCTTTCATCGACTATTTGGGCCGTTTGTTCCAGCCGATCGTCGGAATGGTCAATCAACTGGCGCAGTTGGAGCAGGCGTTAGTCTCCGCGGAGCGGGTGTTTGAACTGATGGATATGCCGGGCACCGACGTGGCCGAAGGGAAGCTGCCCCGCTACAAAGGCGATGTTGCGTTTGACGACGTATCGTTTGCCTATAAGGAAGAAGAATACGTGCTGAAGCATATTTCGTTTGAAGCGAAGCAAGGGCAGACGGTGGCGCTAGTCGGTCATACCGGATCGGGCAAAAGCTCCATCATGAATTTGCTGTTCCGTTTCTACGATGCGCAGCAAGGGAAAATTACGATTGACGGGACAGATATAAGGCAAATTCCGAAACAATTGCTGCGTCAACATATGGGTATCGTGCTTCAAGATCCGTTTCTGTTCACAGGAACGATCGCGAGCAATGTCAGCCTGGACGATCCGTCGATCAGCCGCGAGCAAGTGGAGAAGGCGCTGCGCGATGTCGGTGCCGAGCGGGTATTCTCGAGCCTCAGGAAAGGATACGACGAGCCGGTCATTGAGAAAGGAAGCACGTTGTCCGCCGGACAGCGGCAAATTATATCGTTCGCCCGCGCGCTTGCGTTCAATCCGGCCATTCTTATTCTGGACGAAGCGACCGCCAATATCGATACGGAAACGGAAGCGATCATTCAATCGGCGCTTGACGTCGTTAAGAAAGGGCGCACGACGTTTATTATCGCGCACCGATTATCCACGATTCGCAGCGCCGATCTGATTCTCGTGCTCCATCGCGGGGAAATCGTCGAACAAGGGTCGCATGAATCGCTGATGAAGCTCCAGGGAAGATATTACCAGATGTATCAGCTGCAGCAAGGCGGCAAAGCCGAGACGGTTCCTTCCGCCGCCAATCCGTCGTTCGTTTGATGAGAGGAGATGGCTACAGATGACCGATAAAATTACATTTCTAGGAACGGGGGACTCCATGGGAGTCCCGCGCGTATATTGCGATTGCAGCGTCTGTACGGAAGCGAGAAAGGGCGGGATCAACCGCCGTTTGCGTTCTTCTATTATGCTGCAGACGGGCGAAGGCATCATGTTGATCGATTGCGGCCCGGATTGGACGGCGCAGATGGAGAGACACAACTTGCGGACCGTACAGCATGTCCTCATTACGCATGCCCATTTCGACCATATTGCCGGTCTGCCCGAATGGGCGGACGCATGCCGCTGGCTTTCGACCCATGGAAACGTTTATGCGCCGCAAGACGTACTGACTACCATTCGCGGTCAATTTCCTTGGTTGGAAAGCCATTTCCGCTATTACGACATTGCGGACGGATTCGCTTTCGGCGGCTGGCATATCGAGCCGCGCCTTATGTGTCACGGCAAAAACGGCAGCTCTTACGCATACCGGCTGACGAAACATTCGTACCGCTGGGCGTACTGCCCGGATACGATCGATTGGAACGAGCGGGATAAGGCGTATTTTAAAGATTTGCAATTGTTGATTTTAGGAACGAATTTTTACAAGGAAGAAGCGGAACGCCGCACCCGCTCGGTATACGACATGGTGGAAGCGATGGAGCTCGTTTCGGACATTAAGCCGGAGCGGGTCGTGTTTACTCATATGTCGCACGGCGTCGATTTGCGGGAGCGATACGCTTTGGCCCCCCTAATACAACTCGCAAGAACGGGGTTGGAAATCGAACTGCCTTCATTTACGTGAAATCGTAAAAATTGGGAATGCTACTTTACAGAATCGTCTTTCTGTAAAGGGGTTACATATCATGAAAAACCGCAAGCGAAGACGCCTTCGCTTTATCATTTTGTCGCTTGGAATCGCGCTGATCGGCGGAGGAATTGCCGCAGTATTCGCCTTCCAACCGGAATACGCCTATATGCCGAAAGCCGATAACGTATTGAATCCTGCGGCCATTACGGCAAAGAGCCGGACGGATCAAGACGTGCGCGTCTACGACGTTTGGGGGAAAACGGTGAAGACGAACGGGACGGTCCAGGCGCAAGCGAGTGCGGACGGGAAGAACGAATTGTCCCCCGGGCAAGGTGCGGTCGAGATTAACGAAGCTTTGCTCCGGCTGGGCCGTAAAAGTTTCTACAAAGAGACGTTCGGCAACGAAGTGTTCCTGACGGATATTATGGGGATCGTTGACGGGCCGTTAACGTTGCCGAAAATCGCGAAAGCGATCGTGAAGCTGCAAGGCAAAGGAACGTCCAACTTGCAGGTCGAATTGGATAAAAGCGTAAAGATCGGCAATAAGACGTATAAAAAAGGAGATCTCATCGACACCGGAATCGATGTGCCGAAAGGAGCCTACGCGCCGCTCGGCATGCCCGTCAAGTTCTCGGGCGGCAAACTGAAAGTCGGCATCAGCTGCGCCGTCTGCCATGCCACGGTGGACGCGAAGACGAAGCAGGTCGTCGAAGGGGCGCCGAACGCCGACTTGAACGCGGGATTGCTGCTGGCGATGGCGACGAATTCCGCCGCCTACTTCACGCATACCGACGTGGGCAACTTGTCCCGTTATTTGCAGGATATGAGCAAAGGAACCGTTCCAACATCCGACGGGAAGACAACGACGCTGCCCGATCCGAAAAAGCTGGAGGCGGATGTGGATGAGACGCTCGCCAAATGGCCGCGAGGCAACTTCGATTCGACGATCGATTTGAAGAGCAATCCGGCGCAAATTCCCGATTCGTTTACGAAAGACGCGCATCCGTACGGATGGAGCGGCTTTGCGATCGCCGGACCGTTCAAAGGTTTGGGAACGTTCAGCAATAACGTTCATGCGCAAAATTCGGATTCCTTGGCGCAATCCGAGGTGAGTTCCGCTTTATTCGGTATCGACAAGGAATTATATATGGGTACGATTTTGCAAAACGCGGCCAATCCCAAGTTCCGCTATCGTCCGCAAAGCGGGCAGAAGCCGTCGGAGTTTTTCGCCAAAGTCGATCCGACGCCAGGCGTACCTGGAACGAACGAGCTGATCAAGCTGCCTTCGTATCCGAAATTGAGCCTCATCGCGCCCGACGGCTTATTTGCCAGTTCTCCGGGCTATCACGTCGGCGAACAAGTGAATGCGATGTCGGCTTGGCAAAATACGATCGTCCCGCCGCCGGCGCTCATTAGCGGCAAGCCGGGCGTTCTGGACGAAGGGAGAGCCGTATTCGTCAAGGAGAAGTGCATTACTTGCCATTCGGGCAGCGCATATACGAACCATAAAATTATCGACGTCCGCACGATAAAGACCGAGCCGTCGCGAGCCAGGGCGATGAAGGCGACGGAGTCTATCTTCGGCCGGGCTTCGATTTACGCGCCGGACACCCTGGTTCCGGTGAAGAAAAACGCGAAAGTGTTGAAGGTGCCTGCCGCTCATTTGGACCCGAAACAAGTCAAAATGAGCTTTGCGCACGGCGAATCGCAAGGCGGCTATAAAGTGAAAGGGCTAATCGGCTTATATTGGACAGCCCCGTACTTGCATGACGGAGGCGTCGCCGTCGGCCGCAACGAACAGATCGAACTTGGCATTCCCGGCACCTTGCAGCAAGGCATTGCGCCCGATCCGTTCAACAGCTTGAAGGCGCTCGTGGATCGCGGTTTGCGCAAAAAGGTTGTCGCAGCCAATCGCGCGGACGCCAAATTGCGCGACGTACACGTTCGCGGGGCGGGCCATGAATTTTGGGTGGACGAAAAAGCGGGATTCACCAAAAAGCAACAGGATGCGTTGATTCGCTATTTGTTGTCGCTCGTGCCGAAACGGTAGGGAGGGATTTTTTCGCGCAAGCTTAGCAAACTTGCAACCTGCGTCCGTCTTCTTCCGTCTAGTCGTAAGAGGTGAGAAAATGGTGAGACGTTCAATAACTCCGCTTATTGGCGATCAAGCGACGGAAAATTTTCGAACGGAGACACCTCTTCCGTGTTTGCGATAGAAGTCCGATAAAAGAGGGGCATTGACAAAGAGCAGACTGCTGGCGCACACTACCCGCGCGCAGCAGTCTTTCTCTTTATGACGCATTGTTGCCGGCATGTCCGGCAGCCGTATCCCCTTTTTTCAAATCGGAATTGCCGGCCCATTGGATGCGGATCGATTGACCGGCCGCAAGATCGGGTCGATCCGATACTTGAAAATGAATATGAGGCTCGCTGGAATTGCCGGAATTGCCGCATAAGCCGAGCACATCCCCTTGTACCACCTTATCGCCGACTTGGACGCGGATCGAGTTGCGTTGAAAATGGGCCAAAATGCTATATTCGCCGTTTCCGTGGTCGATGACGATATGATTGCCCGCAGGTTGATCCGTATTGGTCTCGACGCCGGGCGCATTGTCGGGAATGTCGTTTACGACGCTTGCGACGATGCCGTCTGCGGGCGCAAGCACGTCTTGGCCGAAGGCATAATAGCTTTCATTGCCGCCAGGATCGCCTGCGAACGAAGCGCCGTCCTTCACGATCACGAAATCGTAAGCGTAGCGCTGGCCTGGATGTTCGTAATGATAATTGTACAACACGTTTGTTCCTCCCCAGTACGTGTACCATTCTCCTGCGAACGGATACGCAAAGGCGGTTTGCGTGAAGACGCCGTCCGTTTCCGGATGGGGGGCCAAAGGCTGCAAAAGCAATCCGTGAATGGTCGATTGATCGTCAAAAACGGCCAGCAATCCTTTTTTGTTTTTGTCGTCGATCCAAATCCATTGCTCGTAACCGTTCGTAAGCTCCCTGACAGGCTCCAAATAAGAATCGATATCGTTATGAAACGATTGGCCCAATTCTTTTAAATCTTGCAACGTTACCGATTTGCTGAACTCTTCGCTCATTTGCTTATGGATCCGTTCGAATTGGCCTTGCAGCAACGCTTGCGGAAGCTGTTCGGGCAATAATTTGCCGCTTTGCATTACTGTCTCGGCCGGCCTGGCTTCCTCGCCGCTCCATTCCGCGCGATCGCCGCCGCATGCCGACAATAAACCGATTCCTAGCAGGAATAACATAGTTAGGTACACATGACGTTTCAATTCCGTATCACTCCTAAACGTTTTCTCACTATCGATTATATACGGCCCGAATTACGGCCCGTGAAACGCAAACTTACTTTACCCTTAATCTTTCTCAACGTAAATTAAGGTTCCGTTAAGATTCCATTTTGCCGCAAGAAAAATAGTCGTGATATAGTAGGTTCATTGAGGGTTGAAGGAGGAAAACGATGAACCGGGCGAATATATTGCTGGTTGACGATGAGAAAGCCATTGTACATATGTTGAAAACCGTTCTTGCAAAGGAAGGATATGCGAACGTGGACGCCGCCTTTACCGCGGAGGAGGCGCTTGAAGCAAGCCGTACGAAAACGTACGATATCATCTTATTGGATGTCATGCTTCCGGGACAGAGCGGCTTTGATATTTGCCCGTTGCTGAGGCAAGCGACGGATGCGCCGATCTTATTCTTAACAGCCCGCACGACCGATTTCGATAAACTGACCGGATTCGCGCTTGGCGGCGACGATTATATTACGAAGCCGTTCAACCCGCTCGAAGTGGTGGCGCGCATCAAAGCGCAGCTTCGGCGCCGGACGAATGGCGCAAAGGCCGGGCAAGAGCGGATTCCGTCGGACTATTACGATTTCGGCCGTTTCCAGGTCGACGCCATGGCGGGAGAACTGCGCGTGGAGGGCGAACTTGTGGCTTGTCCCGCCCAGGTGTTCCAGCTTCTGTTGTTTTTATGCCGCCACCCGAACCGTGTGTTTCATAAAAAGCAGTTATACGAACAAGTGTGGGGGGAAGAAAGCTACTGCGACGATAATACGGTCATGGTACATATTCACCGGATCCGGGAACGGATCGAGCGCAATCCGAGCGAGCCCGAATATTTGCTCACCGTACGCGGGCTAGGTTATAAGCTCGTTCGAAGGGGCGATTCCGTTTGAGCTTCAAGAAACGGTTTATTATCCAAACGCTAGTGTTGTTGTTTATCATCGTCGTGTTGCTGCTGCTGCTGATCGGCTCGACGGTTTTTGTCGCTTTAATGAAGACGGGCGAGATCGAACGGGACCGCGATTTTGCCGAGGCGGTATTGCCGTATATGTCCAATTCGGTTCAAGTGGAAAACGGAGAGCTGATCTTGGACGATAAGCTGCTGGGCAAAGTAAAGGAATACGGAGGGTGGCTGCAAGCGATCAACGAGCGGGGTGAGGCGATCTATTCGTTTCGAACGCCTCCGGATGTGCCGGACCGGTACAATCCCGGGGAACTGACGGCATTCTGGACGGGCGCGCGCCCGTTTCCGTATTTGCTGTATGTCTTTATCGAGGTGAAAGACGGCCAACAGATTACGCTGCTGTACGGGTTCAAAGATAACGCTCGCGAGATGACGGACCGGATCCGGGAAGCCGCCGCCGTGACGAACGATGGCATCGACATGCCGGAGAACGTCGCCGCCGAATTGAAACGAAAGGGAATATGGGCGCAAGCTTTGGACGAACGCGGGGAAGAGATCGCATCGTGGAATAAACCGAACGGGGAACCCGCGCAATATTCCGCGCAGGAATTGATTCTGCGGACGCAGTATCCCGAGCGTTATACCGGCAGAATCGCTTCTTTGTACGATGAGAGAACGAATCTCACCTGGATCGTTCATTTTCCGCACGGGACGGATATCAGGCAAATCGGGGACACGATGACGATACGCGAAATCATTCAAGTGCTTCTGCTCAGCTTTCTCGGTTTTGCGCTCATCGTGCTTGTTTTGTTGTTCCTGTTCGCTTTTTGGTACGGACATCGCTTCGGCTCGCCGATCCTGCATATGTACGATTGGCTGCATCATTTGGCTCAAGGAGAATATGCGGAGCCGAAGGACCGCCATGGACATCCGCGCAGCAAAACCCGCGCAGGAAAGCTGCGCCGCAGATTCCGTCTGTATACCGATATGATCGCTTCCTTCGCCCATTTAACGGAAACGCTGCGGTCAAACGAAGAAATGCGCAATCAATTGGAGCGGGCGAGGGAGGAATGGATCGCCGGCGTCTCCCACGATTTAAAAACGCCTTTATCCTCCATTATGGGATACGCACATATGCTCGAATCGGAATCCTATGAGTGGACGCAAGCGGAAGTACGGGAATTCGCCGGCGTTATGAAGGAAAAATCGCAGTATATGCATGAATTGATCGAAGATTTGAACGCGACGTACCGGTTGAAGAACGATGCGCATATGTTGTCGCGGGAGGCGACGGAAATGAACGGGTATATCGACAGGGCCGTTAAACAATTCGCGGACGATCCGCAATTCGCGGGGGCGCATATTGATTTTCGCGGGACGAGCGATTCTCTGTATTTTCCGATCGATCCGGTCTGGTTCCGCCGCATCATCGACAACCTGTTGGCCAATGCGCTCCTGCATAATCCGGACGGCACGAACGTTCGCGTCTCGCTCGAGACCGGGGAAAGCTCCGGCTTCTCTATCCGCTTCCAAGACGACGGGGTCGGCATGGACGAAGCGACGGCCGCCCGGCTGTTCGATCGCTATTTCCGGGGAACGAACACCGAACGGGGCGGCAAGGGAAGCGGGCTCGGCATGGCGATTTCCAGACAGCTCGTTTTGCTGCATGGCGGATCGATTCAAGTTCGCAGCGCCCCGCAACAAGGGACGACGATTGTCATATCGTTCGATCATCGATGATTTTGTACATGTACGCACTAATATAGTAAGATGGTAAAGAGATGCATTTGTTAAATGAAGGGAGAAGAGGATGCAATGGACGGAGCCAAGTTTAGATGGGGAGTTCTCGGCTGCGCGAAAATTGCGGTCGAACACGTCATACCGGAAATGCAGCGTTCCGAGCGATGCGAGGTGTCGGCTATCGCCAGCCGCGATCGGCAAAAGGCGGAACAAGCCGCCGTAACGTTAGGGATTGCGAAAACGTACGGATCGTATGAACAATTGCTGGCCGACGAAGATATCGATGCGGTATACATTCCGTTGCCGAATCATTTGCATAAGGAATGGACGATTCGCGCTGCGGAAGCGGGCAAGCATGTTTTGTGCGAGAAGCCGATCGGTCTGACCGCCGCAGAGGCGAAGGAGATGGCGGACGCATGCGCCAAGGCGAACGTGATGCTTGCCGAAGCGTTCATGTACCGGCATCATCCTCGTTACGACCGGTTGCTTGACATCGTCCGTTCCGGCAAGATCGGAACGGTACGGGGAATCCATGCCACGTTTACATACAACGGCGCGGGAAACAGCGGCAATATCCGTTTCAACAAGGAAATGGGCGGGGGCGCATTGTACGATATCGGCGTCTATCCGATAAGCGCCGCACGCATGATTCTTGGCCAGGAGCCGGAAGCGGCAACGGTGCATGCGCAATTCTCGGAACAGCATGACGGGGTCGATATGATGGCTTCCGGACTGCTGGAGTTTCCGGGAGGCGTCGCCTTGACGTTCGATTGCGGCATGTGGTCGGCATTCCGCAACACGCTTGAAGTTGTCGGATCCGAGGGAAGAATTGTCGTTCCGTCCGCATTCCGGTATGCGGATGAGCCGGAGTCGGCCAATTTCTTTGTTGAAATCGGCGAGGAGCGGGAGGAAATTCAGGTTCCTTTCGTCGGGCAATATTTGCTGCAAGCCGACGATTTTGCCAATAGCGTATTGCATGGCGCGCCCATGCGGTACGAGCCGTCGGACGCCGTCTTAAATATGCGCGTCGTAGACGCCTGCTTGCAATCCGCCCGTACGCGTACGCGCGTTTTGCTGTAATCGGCACAAAACCCCTTAACGCAAAGCAAGAGGAACTTGGCTTTGGTTAAGGGGTTCCTTTATTTGGCTTACGCGCTACAACCGCCACCTATCGATACCTCGTTTCAATCTTAATGAAGCGCTCCGCTTAGTTTTTAACGGTTGGCGCGTTGAAATGGAACCGCGCGTTCAATTGGCCGCGTATCATCTCTTCCCGCATCGCCGTTTTGTTTTGTCTCTTTTCCTTTTCATTGATCTTGCGAATTTCATACGTTTGCAAACCGTCCTCAAGCTTATCGGCAATCTCCATTAACGTTTCCACATCGTCAAACGAATATTTCCGCGTGCCGCCGCGGGAACGTTCCGGAAATATGAGTCTGCGTTCTTCATAATAACGGATTTGCCGCTCGGACAAACCCGTCAATTCGCTGACGACGCCAATCGTAATGACTTTCCGCTCTTTATATGTCATTTTTATCACTCTCCGATTTTCGATAAATTTTTTTTAGTTAGTACATAATATATCACACTGGACAGCAATGAATAAATAGTTATGTCAACATACCTGACATTAAAGATTTTTTTACACCATAAAACAGAATTAATCGCTACGGTCGGTAAAATAATATGTCATATAATCTGACAGATTCATAGATTTCGACTCCGTTTTGTAGATAATGAACTTAAGAATCCAACTAGCAAATTCGGAGGTAGAGGCAATGACGACAAAGCATTATACAAAAGAAGATATACTCAGATTGGCGCAAGAAGAAAACGTTCGATACATTCGGTTGCAGTTTACGGACTTGATGGGAATTATTAAAAACGTGGAAATTCCGATCAGCCAATTGCCCAAAGCGTTGGACAACAAAATGATGTTCGACGGTTCCTCGATTGAAGGGTTCGTACGGATCGAAGAATCCGACATGTATTTGTATCCGGAGTTGGACACTTGGATGATCTTCCCTTGGACGACGGGGGACGGCAAAGTGGCGCGCTTGATCTGCGACGTTTACAATCCCGACGGCACGCCGTTTGCCGGCGATCCGCGCGGCGTACTGAAAAGGGTGCTGAAACAAGCGGCAGAGCTTGGATTTACGGCGATGAACGTCGGTCCGGAGCCGGAGTTCTTTCTGTTCAAGACGGACGAGAAAGGAAACCCGACGCTGGAGGTGAACGATCAGGGCGGTTATTTCGATTTGGCGCCGAGCGACCTTGGGGAAAACTGCCGCCGCGATATCGTCTTGACGCTGGAGAGTATGGGATTCGAAATCGAGGCATCCCATCATGAAGTGGCTCCGGGGCAGCATGAGATCGACTTCAAATATGCGAACGCCGTCGAAGCGGCCGACAATATTCAAACATTTAAGCTAGTGGTGAAAAATATTGCGAGACAGCACGGATTGCACGCCACCTTTATGCCGAAACCGCTGTTCGGCGTCAACGGATCGGGGATGCATTGCCATCAATCGTTGTTCCGCGGCAAAGAAAATGCGTTCTACGACGAGTCCGACGTACTCGGCCTGAGCGAAACGGCGAAACAGTACGTTGCCGGCATCTTGAAGCATGCCCGCGGGTTTGCCGCTATCACGAATCCGACGGTCAACTCCTACAAACGGCTTGTGCCGGGATACGAGGCTCCTTGTTATGTCGCTTGGTCGGCGAAGAACAGAAGCCCGCTCATCCGCATTCCCGCAAGCAGAGGGCTCAGCACCCGGATCGAAGCGCGGAATCCGGACCCGGCCGCGAACCCGTATTTGGCTCTGGCCGCCATGCTCGCTGCCGGTCTGGACGGCATAAAAAACAAAATGGCGCTCCAGCCGCCGGTAAACCAGAACATCTATATTATGAACGAAGAGGAGCGTGCGGAGAACGGCATATCCAGCTTGCCGTCCACGCTAAAAGAAGCGATCGAGGAATTGAAAAACGACGAAGTGATTACGCATGCGCTCGGCGAGCATATCGTCTCGCATTTTATCGAAGCGAAAGAAATCGAGTGGGATATGTTTCGCATTCAAGTGCATCCGTGGGAACGCGATCAATACTTGAGCGCTTATTAAGTTCATTATAGCCCCTGTCAGGGGCTTTTTGATCGCTCGTCCGGGATACTCCGGCAAGGGTAAATTGCTGCATGACGACTGCTCTTCGCCTCCCTTTTGCCGATATCCCTTTCGTTCAGAAGTTGGTTGTAGGCCTAACGTCGGTACTTTGGCCGGGTGCGCTGTCCTGAGCAAACGGGATTTCGACAAAAGGCGAAAAAAGGAGGTGCCGGCACGAGCATATTTAAAACGATACGAAAAAAGGTGTGAGATAATCTGACATATTTATGGAACGAAAGATCATGCTTTAGTTTAATGAAATATAAGACATAGAGGGCTTTCAAGGCGATGGGATGCTCGAAAAAGCTCAGTTTCATCATATTTTTAGGAGGAACTAACATGGCTTTACACAGAGTGCCGGAGCGACAGGGGCTGTACGATCCGATATTCGAGCGCGATGCGTGCGGGATCGGATTTTTAGCGAATATGAAGGGAGAGCAAACACATAGCATTGTAAGCCAGGCGCTTGACATCCTGTATCGCCTGAAACATCGGGGAGGACAAGGCGCGGATCCGGAAAGCGGCGACGGGGCGGGCATATTGACGCAATTGCCGCACCGTTTGCTGGACGGGGAGTTCAAGAAGCAAGGGTTGCAATTGCCGGAAGCCGGCCGATACGGAGTTGGCATGGTGTTCCTGCCGCAGCGCGAAGCGGTCCGCCTTCAGTGCGAGCAAATGATGGAACGGATTATCGGCGAGGAAGGGCAGGTCTTGTTGGGGTGGAGAACGGTTCCGACGGACGACGGCGTGCTTGGGCAGAGCGCCAGAGCGACTAAGCCGTTCATTCGTCAAGTGATCGTTGCACCGCCGATGGATAATTGCGTGGAAGACGAATTGGCTTTTGAACGCAAGCTGTACTTGATCCGGAGACGTATTGAAAACGGAATTTCCGCCGCCGGCATACTCGGGGCGGAGAAGTTCTATATCGCCAGTTTTTCCAGCAAAACGATCGTCTATAAAGGGTTGCTGCTGCCTGAGCAGTTGTCTTCGTTTTATACCGATTTGCGGGATCCGGCTTACGAGTCGGCGCTGGCGCTCGTGCATTCCCGGTTCAGCACCAATACGTTCCCAAGCTGGGAGCGGGCCCATCCGAACCGCTATATGATTCATAACGGCGAGATCAATACGATCAAAGGCAATGTCAACTGGATGCGCGCCCGCGAGAAAAGCTGCCAATCGCCTTATTTCGAACAATTATCGGCCATTCGTCCGATCATCGACGATAGCGGCAGCGATTCTTCCATGATGGATAACGCGTTTGAATTTCTGCTGATGTCCGGACGATCGATCGCGCATGCCGCGATGATGATGATCCCCGAACCTTGGTTGAAAGATAAGCAAATGAGCGACGAGAAACGCGCCTTTTACGAGTACCACAGCTGCTTGATGGAACCTTGGGACGGCCCGGCGGCCATTGCGTTTACGGACGGGAAACGAATCGGCGCATGCCTGGACCGCAACGGATTGCGTCCCGCGCGTTACTACGTAACGTCCGACGATACGATCGTATTGTCGTCCGAAGTCGGCGTGATCGATATTCCGGCGGAGAACATCGTGCGTAAAGACCGACTGCGCCCGGGACAAATGCTGTTGGTCGATACCGTGCAGGGAAGAATCGTACCCGACGATGAAATTAAGCGGGAAATGGCGGAAGCTTATCCGTACCGCAGCTGGCTGAACGAACATTTGGTCGATTTGCGGCAGCGATCGAACGGACCGGATCGAGCCGGCATTTTTTCACGCCCATCCGATAAACAAAATTTATTACAGCTGCAACGCGTGTTCGGGTTTTCGTTCGAGGAATTGAATAAAATGTTAAAGCCGCTGGCGGAATGGGGAGAAGATCCGGTCGGATCGATGGGATACGACGCCCCGCTTGCGGTGCTGTCGAAGAAACCGCAATTGCTGTACAACTATTTCAAGCAAATGTTCGCGCAAGTAACGAATCCGCCCATCGACGCTTTTTTGGAAGAGATGATCACATCGGTCGAAACGACGATCGGACCGGAGTACAACTTGCTGGAAACCGATCCGAGAAACTGCCGCAAAATCCGGTTAAAATCGCCGGTTCTGAGCGATCGTGAAATGGCCGTCATCCGGGATAACCGAATCGAAGGCTTTCGGGCGGTCACGTTGCGGACGCTATTCACGGCTTCCGAAGGAAGCGAAGGATTGGAGCAGGCGCTGCAAGCGCTGTTCGAAGCGGCGGATCAAGCGATTGCCGAAGGAGCTTCGCTGCTCGTCTTGAGCGACCGCGGCGTCAACGGGCAAATGGCGCCCATTCCGGCATTGCTGGCATCGGCCGGTTTGCATCATCATCTGATCCGTCAAGGAACGCGTACGCAAGCGAGCATTTTGGTGCAATCGGGCGAACCGCGCGAAGTGCATCATATGGCGGCGCTGCTCAGCTACGGGGCGAACGCCGTCCATCCGTACTTGGCGTTCGAGTCGATCGCGGGCATGATCGATCGGGGCGCGCTGGAGGGCGTTACGTTCGAGCAAGCCGCGAATAATTACGTATACGGCGTGACCAAAGGCATTTTGAAAGTCATTTCCAAAATGGGCATTTCGACGGTGCAAAGTTATATCGGCGCGCAAATATTCGAAGCGATCGGCATCGATTCGTCCGTCATCGACCGTTATTTTACTTGGACGCCGTCGAGAGTCGGCGGCATCGATATGGCGGTGATCGCACAGGAAACGCTGGAACGTCATCGGAAAGCTTACGCAGTCGGCGGCGGTTCAACGGCGCTTGAAGCCGGCGACGATATGCAGTGGCGCAAAGACGGGGAGGAGCATCTGTTCAGCCCGCAGACGATTCATACGCTGCAGCAGGCATGTTGGCAAAACGATTACGAGCTGTTCAAACGATACAGCCGTTCGGTTGACGAACAGGCGAAATCGAGAGCGACTTTGCGGGGATTGCTCGAGTTCGCCTCGAATCGCTCTTCCGTGCCGCTTGAGGAAGTCGAGCCGATCGAGTCGATCATGCGCCGCTTCAAAACCGGGGCGATGTCGTTCGGCTCGATCAGCCGCGAAGCGCATGAAGCGCTGGCGATCGCGATGAACCGGATCGGCGGGAGAAGCAATTCCGGCGAAGGCGGGGAAGATCCGGACCGGTTTACGGCCGACGGGAACGGAGAACTGCGCAACAGCGCGATCAAGCAAGTCGCTTCCGGAAGATTCGGCGTATCCAGCCATTATTTGATGTCGGCCGATGAAATTCAAATCAAAATGGCGCAAGGAGCCAAGCCGGGCGAGGGCGGCCAGCTTCCGGCGCATAAGGTGTACCCGTGGATTGCCAAGGCGAGAGGATCGACCCCGGGCGTCGAACTGATATCGCCGCCGCCGCACCACGATATTTATTCGATCGAAGATTTGGCGGAGCTGATATTCGATGTAAGAAACGCGAATCCGAAAGCGAGAATCAATGTAAAACTCGTGTCGGAGGCGGGGGTAGGGACGATTGCGGCGGGAGTCGCCAAAGCGCAGGCCGACGTCATTCTGATCAGCGGCTATGACGGCGGGACCGGCGCGGCTTCCCGCACGAGCATCAAGCATGCGGGCATGCCGTGGGAGATCGGTCTTGCCGAAGCGCAGCAGACGCTTGCGCTCAACGGTTTGCGCGGGCGCGTCACGCTTGAAACGGACGGCAAGCTGATGAGCGGGCGCGACGTCGTGATCGCGGCGCTGCTCGGGGCGGAGGAATTCGGTTTTTCGACCGTGCCGCTCGTTGTGCTCGGCTGTATTATGATGCGCGTATGCCATTTGGATACTTGCCCGGTAGGCATCGCGACGCAAAATCCGGACTTGCGCCGAAAGTTTAAAGGCGATCCGGATCATATCGTTCATTTCATGCAATTTATCGCCGCCGAAGCTCGGGAATGGATGGCCGAGCTCGGATTTCGCACGATGGACGAAATGATTGGGCGAACGGACATGCTGCAAGCGAAAAACGCGGCCGAGCATTGGAAAGCGCACGGTTTGGATTTATCTGCGCTCTTGCACCGTCCGGAAGGCGGAACGAGATCGGATAAAGTAACGTTAGACCGGGGCTTGGGCGAAACGCTCGACGCGCAAAAGCTCATTCCGCTATGCCGGAATGCGTTGGAACGGAAAGAACAGGTTCAAGTCTCATTGCCGATCGGCAATGCGGACCGGTCCGCAGGAACGATGTTGGGCAGCGAAGTGACGCGCAGATACGGCGCGGAGGGCTTGCCGGAGGATACGATTCGGATACGCTTCGCAGGCTCGGCGGGGCAAAGTTTCGGGGCGTTCGTTCCGAAGGGCGTTACGCTGCTGTTGGAAGGAGACGCCAACGATTATGTCGGCAAAGGGTTATCCGGCGGGACTATCGCCGTATATCCGCCGGAACGAGCAAGCTTCAAGGCTGAGGATAATGTCATTATCGGGAATACCGCTTTATACGGGGCCACGGCGGGCGAAGCTTACATTCGCGGTATAGCCGGAGAACGCTTCTGCGTCCGGAACAGCGGCGCGAACGTCGTGGTCGAAGGCGTCGGCAATCACGGTTGCGAATATATGACGGGCGGCCATGTTGTCGTATTGGGAGCCATCGGCCAGAACTTCGCCGCAGGCATGTCCGGCGGGATTGCCTACGTTCTCGGCCAAGGCGAGGAGCCGCTGCGCAGCGTTGAAAGCCGCTGCAATGTTCAGAAAGTGCTGCTTGAACCGCTGGCGGACGAGAAGGAAATCGCGAAAGTACGATCGATGATCGAGAGACATGCGAAATATACGCGCAGCAGCTTCGCCGAAAGCATTTTGCGGGATTGGGATGCGGCGGCGCGGCGCTTCGTACGGATCGTGCCGAAGGAGTACAAACGGGTCATGGAAGAGATCGAACGGTTTAAAGAGACGGGAAAGACCGATATGGCGCTTCTCGCCGCTACACAGGATTAGGAGGAGATCAGGCATGGGGAAACCGACAGGATTTATGGAATACAAGCGCCAATACGCTCCCGAACGCGATCCGTTGGCACGAATTGGCGATTGGCGCGATTTATATATCCCGTTAACGGATGCCGCATTGCGGGAGCAGGGGGCGCGCTGCATGGATTGCGCCGTCCCGTTTTGCCAGACGGGGGACATGCTGAACGGCGCCACAACAGGTTGTCCGGTTCACAATTACATTCCGGAATGGAACGATCTTGTGTATCGCGGACAATGGAAGGAAGCGCTTGAGCGGCTGCATTTGACGAACAATTTTCCGGAGTTCACGGGAAGAGCTTGCCCGGCTCCATGCGAAGGTTCTTGCGTGGCGGCATTGTACGATTCGCCCGTAACGATCAAATCGATCGAGCGCGCCATCATCGACAAAGGCTTCGCGGAAGGCTGGGTCGTTCCGCAACCGCCGGCGTCGCGGACCGGGCGCACCGTTGCCGTGATCGGATCGGGACCGGCCGGGCTGGCTTGCGCCGATCAGTTGAATAAAGCGGGGCATCTCGTGACGGTATTCGAACGGTCGGACCGTATCGGCGGATTGTTAACTTACGGGATACCGAAAATGAAAATCGAGCAGGAAGTAGTAGACCGCCGCGTCGATTTGCTGCGCCGGGAAGGCATCGAATTCGTGACGGGAGCGGATGTCGGCGGAAACGTTCCGATCGAAGAACTGCGCGGAAGGTTCGATGCGATCGTGCTGTGCATCGGCGCGACGAAACCGCGCGATTTGCCGGTAGAGGGACGCGAATTGAAAGGCATTCACTATGCGATGGATTATTTGCATGCAAATACGAAAAGCTTGCTGGACTCGAATCTGAAGGACGGACGATATATCACTGCGGAAGGCAAAGACGTGCTCGTCATCGGCGGAGGGGATACCGCAACCGACTGCGTATCGACGTCTTTGCGCCACGGATGCGCGAGCTTGACGCAGTTCGACATATACCCGCAACGTCCGGCCGGGCGCGACGCGGATAACCCGTGGCCGCAATGGCCGGTAATCCATAAGGTCGATTCGGGCCAGGCGGAATCGGCGGCGCGATTCGGGCGCGATCCGCGGCAATATGCCGTCTCCGCCAAATCGTTCATCGACGACGGGCGAGGCAATGTTGCGGGCGTGCGCAGCGTAGACTTGCGTGTGGCCAAGGATAAATCGGGCCGATGGATTCGCGAAGAAATTCCCGGCACGGAGCGCGTGTGGCCGGCGCAGCTTGTACTGCTGGCGATCGGATTTACCGGGCCGGAGCAGACGATGATCGGCCGAATGGGCGTCGAAACGGACGGGCGTACGAATATTCGTACGGAGCGAGGGCAATACGAGACGAATGTGCCGGGCGTGTTCGCCGCCGGCGATGCGCGGCGCGGCCAAAGCTTGATCGTCTGGGCGATTCGCGAAGGACGCGAAGCGGCCAAAGCGTGCGACGCGTATTTGCGACGTTAACGAGGAGGACAGTGTTGTGATGATGGAAACCTATATTCAACGGAAGTTCGCCGAACGGATCGGCGGGGAACAGTTCGGCAAAGATACGGAAATTTATAAGTTCGAGAAAATTAAGCGCGCGAAGGCGGAAGCGAAACGCAAGTTTCCCGATATGGAACTGCTCGATTTAGGCGTAGGCGAACCGGATGAAATGGCGGACGAAGGCGTCGTCCGCGCCCTTGCGGAAGAAGCGGCCAAACAGGAGAACCGTTTCTATTCGGACAACGGGATCGAAGCGTTCAATCGCGCGGCATCCCGCTACATGGAACGGGTATTCGGGGTGGAAGGGCTGGACCCCGCAACGGACATCAATCATATGATCGGCTCGAAGTCGGCTCTGGCCATGCTGCCGTCCGCGTTCATCGATAAGGGCGACATTACGCTCATGCCTTCACCTTGTTATCCGGTTCTAGGGACGCATACGGCCTATTTGGGCGGCGAAGTCTTCTCTATGCCGATTTCGCGGGATAACGGCTTTTTGCCCGACTTGGACGCGATACCGCAGCAGGTTCTGGACCGCGCGAAATTGCTTTATTTGAATTATCCGAACAACCCTACCGGCGCTTCGGCGACGCGGCCGTTTTTCGAACAGGTCGTCGCCTTCGCCCGCAGGCATCAATTGATCGTCGTGCATGACGCCGCATATGCCGCATTGGTGTTCGACGGCGCCCAGCCGTTAAGCTTCTTGTCCGTGCCCGGCGCCAAAGAGGTTGGCGTCGAACTTCATTCGTTATCGAAATCGTTCAATATGACAGGATGGAGGATCGGCTTTATTGCGGGCAATCCGCTAATCATCAAAGCGTTTGCGACGATCAAGGACAATTGCGATTCAGGCCAGTTTATGGCGATCCAGAAGGCCGCTATTTATGCGCTTGAGCATCCTGACATTACCGAAGGGATCTGCAGAAAATATTCGCGCAGGCATCGCATGCTCGCCGATGCGCTAACGGAGCTCGGATTCCGCGCCGAGAAGCCTCAAGGATCGTTCTTCTTATATACGGAAGCGCCGATCGGGATCGAAGGCGGTCCGAAGTTTGCGACGGCGGAAGAGTTCAGCCAGTATCTGATCAAGGAAAAGATGATTTCCACCGTACCGTGGGACGATACCGGCCGTTACATCCGATTTTCCGTAACGTTCGGGGCGCAAGGGGAAGCCGAAGAATTACGCGTCATTAACGAGATGAAAAACCGCTTGTCCGGAACGAAGCTCATTTTCGCGTAAGGAGGAGCGGCGCAAAGCAGACGAGGAAGGAGGCGTTCCGGTGAAATATACGAAAATGCATGGTTTGGGCAACAGTTATATTTATATTAACGGATTTGAGGAAGCTCTTGACGAGGCTTCCCTGTCGCCGCTGGCGATGCGCGTTTCCAACGTCAATACCGGCATCGGTTCGGACGGTATGATCGTCATCGGTCCGTCCGAAGTCGCCGATTTCCGCATGCGGATTTTCAATATCGACGGTTCGGAAGGGAAAAATTGCGGCAACGGGCTGCGGTGTGTCGCGAAATATGTATTCGAACGGAAGATGACGGAGCGGACTCGTTTTACGATCGAGACGCTCGGCGGGAACGTTGAAGTCAATATCGACGCCGACGATGCGTGCCGCGTTCGTCAAGTTACGGTCGACATGGGAGCTCCGCGTTTGTTGAAAGGCGACTTGCCGATGCTGGGCGATCCGGAACAACCGGCTATCGACGAGGCGATCGCGGTGAACGGACGGCAATACCGTATTACCGCGGTATCGATGGGTAATCCCCATGCGGTACTGTTCGTTCCCGATGCGGACGCGGCGCCGGTAGCGGAGATCGGTCCGCAAATCGAGCATGCGCCTCTATTTCCCGAACGAACCAATGTCGAATTCATTCAGGTGGTAAACCGGCGGGAAATCATTTTTCGCGTATGGGAGCGGGGATCGGGCATTACGCAAGCATGCGGAACGGGGGCGTGCGCCGCCGTCGTCGCCGGCGTGCTGAACGGCGAACTGGATCGAGGCAAGCCGGTAACGGTGCATCTGCTTGGCGGAGACCTAGAAATTATATGGGAAAACGACGGTCGCGTGTTCATGAAAGGGCCCGCCGAAATCGTAACCGATGGGGAATTATATCTATAACGTCATGCGAAACGATTGGATCTTCGGCGTCCGATCGTTTTTTTTCGGCCGCCTATTTGGCTGCATCGCCAAGGGGAATTCGGAGTGGGCCTTTTTTCCTGTTTTCTCATAAAAGAATTTACATGAGAGCTTTCGTGAACTACAATTTTGATAGCTGTTTTTTTTGTTGTACCGCGGAAAAGCAACAACGCGCCCATGTCGAATCATGGTTCGGAATAACAGGTAAATTAGTCCCGTTTTTTGAAAGGAAGCGCGTTGTTTTTCGCGAAAGCGCCGGGTCCGAACGTGGGAAGCGGTCTTCGGGCGCGGCGGATGTAATGAAGAATGAATGTGATAGCTGGCAAATCGCACATCGTGGTGAGGGAGGATTACATTTGAATTCGATTTTCGAGTTAATCCAGCAATTTCAAGGCAGTAATGATGAGGAGAAAATTCAAATTCTTATCAAGATCGAGCAAGTGTGCGATGAGAAGAAATGGCCTTTTCTATGCAATGTCTTTACGAATCGCGCATACGACGGGCGGGTAAGAAGAAAGGCGCTTGCGATCATATCCGGCGCGTCGCTGCCCGACCGTCATGTGAAGGAAACATGCGGCGCACTGATCCAATGCATCAAATCGGATGAGAACAGCGACCTTCGCAACGAAGCCGTTCAAGCGATGGCGAAGTTCACGACATTCCGTCCGGCGCTTGAAGCGGCCGCTCAACTTCTATTGAACAGGGGGGAAGATGCTGATATCCGATGGAATGCTTTTAAAGTGATTTCCACTGTGAAAAACAGCGAATTCGGCGTGGAAGTGCTATCGCAACTTTTGACGGATCCTGTTTTTCGTAAAAGCGCTCAAAGAGAATTGCTGACATTGGAGATGGCGTAAATACGATAACGAGCGGAAAGGATGAGATGATGAGGAAAGACAAAGCCGGCGGCGGACCGATCGAGGTTGCCGCCGCTTTCTTTGGCTTATCGCGGTTTGCGCCTGATTTGATGGCGCTGCGGGCGAATCGTCAAGTCGGTAATGACGGAACCTTCCCGCAGCGTAAGCACCGTCCTGACGGCATCGGCTACGCATTCCGGCGTAATGTAACTGTCCGGCTCCTCTCCTTCCCGAAAATCGAGACGATCGTAGAAAGGAGTTTGCGTCATATCCGGATGAAGCGAGACGACGCGCGCTCCCGTTTTGCGGATTTCATCGAACAGGCTGAGGCTGAAATGCGACAATCCGGCTTTTGTCGCGGCGTAAGCGCAGCCGTGCGTACTCGATTTTTTCGCCGTGACGGATGATATCTGAATAATTGTGCCTTTGTCCTGTTTGATGCGGCGCAGAAGCTGCTGCGTCAAAATAAGCGGCGCCTGCAAGTTGACGGCGATCATTTCGGCGATTTGCCGCGGGCCGATTTGCTCGTGCGGCGCGAAATAAGCGAGTCCCGCATTGTTCACAAGGACGCCGAGCCGATGTCCGCCCTCGCGGGCGAAAGCTTGAATATGCTCGGCCGCGCGCATGATTTCGTCAATATCGCGCAAATCGCAGCGATACGGAATGTACCGCTCATGCGGCAATCCGGCTTTGTCCGGATTCCGCGACAGTCCGTACACGAAATAATCCATATCGATCAACATGCGGGCTATCGCAAGTCCGATCCCGGAAGACGCCCCGGTAACGACCGCTAAGTTCATGTCAGTTCCTCCTAAAAGTTTTGTGAAGCGCTGCTTCTCCGAAATCCTTCGCAACAAAACTAGCTTCGTAAGCATTCGCCAAGTTCTGTGAAGCGCGTTCGCGCTTTATGTAGTGAAAATTTTCTCCTCGGGCATATATTCGGCAACGCTTTCATATACGAATTCCGTCAGCTTGCGGGTCGTCTCGTCGGGATAAGTAAGGATCCCGTTGCGATTTTCATAAGGATAATGTGCGATGACGGATTCGCTACGATGCTTGCGCATTCTTTTCAAATAATCTTTCGGGATGCGGAACACGCCGATGCTGACATCGCGGATGCGAGCGAGCGGAATTTCGCTGAACGTACGCCGGATACAATCCCGGTAATGCTGCCGCCAGTTATCGATATGCAGCACGGGATCGAAGCAAATGCGGACGGGCCATCCGGCCTCAGCCGCTTTGCGGGCGCATGCCAAGCGCGCTTGGAGCGACGGCGTACCCGGTTCGTGGCGCTTGACGACTTCATCGGGCGATAAGGTCCATGCGAGCACGGTTCGGTTTGACGGGGTCAAGCCGCGAAGCGGCGCGAAATTGGCGCTCTTCGTGCGAAGTTCCAGCGTCAATCCGTCCGTTTCGGCCGCGAAAGCGATCCAGCGCGAAGCGAGCGGTACAATCGGCTCGAACGCCAGCAAATCGCTCTCGTACGAAATGCTGAGATAGAGCGGATGCCCGTCCAGCGTTCTCCGCACTTCGGCGAAATAATCGTCTTGATTGACGAACAATACGGCGTTGCCGGAAGGAAACATTCCCTGCAAAAAACAATATTCGCAATTGTACAAGCAGTTTAGGGCCGAGGAAGCGTAATAAAAATGAAGATGGCCGAAATGATGCGTCACTTCGGAGCCGGGGTACAGAAACGGTCTTTTTTTGACGGCCACAATCAGTTTGGGCGCATGTTTCTGCACGGAAAAGTTTTGTCTGCCACGCGCGAACACTTCCATATAATCGTCGATTTCCACGATTGTCGCATGCGGGAACTTGCTCGTAACGACATCCGTCAATGCATACGGTTTTGCGGCTTTTTCGATGTAAATATGGGTGTAATTACTCATAAAGAAGCTGTTGTCGCAATTGTGCAAAACGCATCTTTCCTTCCTGCTTGGATTCGGCGGCTTGTCCCGCATCGTAACGAAGGGCGTCAAGCGGTTGTCCCGTACGGATCTTGTATTGCACCGCCATCTGTTTCAATTGGCCGGCCATCGTTTCGGACAATCGAAGCTCGCTGCGGACCGCCTCGATCCATTTCTCGTCCGTCTCGTCCAATACGTCCTGGCGGATCGAGAACGCCTGCCGGTAAGATGAAATAAAATGATCGATGTCCGGTATCCGTTCCGCAATGAGACCGCTTACTCTTTCCGGGGAAAGAACAGAGCTCTCGAGCGCATCGGACACGATTTTCACAACCGCCGTCTGATGCGGCGCAAGAAACATTTTGGCGGCTTCAAGACAACCGGCGGCCTCCATATCGACAAGCTCTCCTTGGACGAATTGCCTGTCCGCAGCCGTTACCGGGCGCGAGAATGTTTCCAGTACCCCTTCGTCAAACCGGTGACGGATAAGAACGTCCGGATAATAGACATGCGACGTATCGCGGGATACGATTTTATGACATAGCACGGCCCGGCCGACCTGCAAGCGCATGGCGGCGGTTCCGGCGATGCCGACGTTGATCAGCAAATCCCGCTTGTTTCGGTTCACCCGGCTTAACAAGGATGCGACGCCGATCGCCGCCTGCATCGGTCCCGTGCCGGTTACGATGAGACGGATATCGCCTGCCGCGAACTGCTGCCAAGGATGCTCGGCGTACAATTTTTTCAATTGATAATATTCGATGATCGGCTTCGCTTCGCAATAGAGCGCGACTGCGATGTAAATCATTGCGGTCACCTGCCTGTACCCATAAATTACCTCCTTGCCCTTCTATTGTACCATATTGCAGCCCCGCGCTTCACATGCCGACAGCTGGGTTGCAGCCTCGAATCGGACGCAACTTCCGATCCTTGTTACCAATCGCGTCTTTCGTACATATGTTGGAATAAGTACGGGTTCATGCCCGCCAAGAGGTTGTACTGGGGAGTGATCGATGCACATGAAATCGAATCTGAAAGTGAAGCAGCTTGCGCGCAAATTCGGCATAGAAGCGAAAGAAATAAAAAAAGTGTATTACAGCGTATACCGGATCGTCACGCCAGACGGCAAAACGTATTGTTTGAAACGGATGCGGTACGCTCCGTCGCAGCTCAAATGGATCGACCGGACGCTTGCGAAACTGAGACAACACGGCTTTTCCCGCATCGCATGGCGCGACCGGAACCGGTCCGGAGGCAAACCGCTATATATAAGACGGTCTCCCAACGGCGTGCCGTTTCTGCTGATGCCCTGGATCAAGGGAGTATGGCCTTCCCCGAAATCGATCGGGGACATGAAGGAATCGGGCAAAATATTGGCCGAATTTCATCTCGCCGGCA
Source organism: Paenibacillus sp. MSJ-34 (assembly GCF_018918005.1). Lineage (GTDB taxonomy): Bacteria > Bacillota > Bacilli > Paenibacillales > Paenibacillaceae > MSJ-34. The sequence goes on from NZ_JAHLPR010000016.1 coordinate 28,831, forward strand.
AAGAAATCGCCATTACAGGCAGCGGCTCGCGGAATATGATCGGGAAATGGCCGGCCTTGTTCCGCCAGCGCCACAATGTTCTGTTAAGAAAAGTGCGGATCGCCAAAACGAACGGACACGGCACCGCCCTGGATCCGCTGCTGCGGAAACATGGGGCGGCTTTGATTAAGCGGTCGCGGGATGCGATAAGGTTGATGAAGAACAGCGGTTATCGGAGAGCGTGCCGGAACGCGCGGGAGCAAGGCTCTCTCTGCCATGGCGACGGCGGTCCCACCAACATTATTCTTACGGGAGGCGAATCGTACCTGATCGATTTCGAGACGCTGCGCCACGATTTGCGCGCCTACGACCTGTTCCGCGTCGTTTACAATTCCGCAAAAGATCACGGTTTTCGCTATCCCATTGTGAAGGCGATATTGGACGGTTATCAATCGGTGTCGAAACTGAATCGGGACGATATCGATTTGTTGAAAGTATGGCTCGCCCATCCGCATCGGGTTAGCAGAATATTGGGAAAATACGATAAATTGCCGTATGCCAAGAAGTTGAAAAAGCTGCGGGAATTACGGCTTGTTCTTTCATAGGAGCGAACCATTCTGAACCTGTTGCCGAAGCTGGACGATTATCTCGGAAAGGAAAGTTCCGGATGAATATATGGGTGCTCACGAACGAATATGAAAATAAAACGATCGGCGGGCTAGGAACCGTTGCCACCCATTTATCCAAAGCATTGGCGCAAAAAGAGGGAATTCATGTGACCGTATTGGCCAGCAAAACAAAAAAGAAAGTCGTTGCGAGAAAAGGCGCGCCGCGCGTCGTCCGGTTTCCGCTTACACTCCAATATTTCGATGCGGCGGGCAATTTCAAGCCTGCGCCTATCGCCAAATGGCTGAGGACGAACGGGTATAACCTGCCCGATCTCATCCATACCCACAGTTTGCAATGTGTCGATATGGCGCTGTATTTCAAGCGCAAATACGGCATTCCGTTCGTGTATACTTGTCATTCGTTGGCTTTGCGGCGCAATATATTCGGTAAAAATAGAGTATCTCCACGGCAAGTCGACTTGTTTCGCTTTGCCGATGTCGTCACGGTGCCGAGCGCATGGCAAAAGCGGCAAATACATGCGCATTGTCCATATGTGAAGCATATTCAAGTGATTAGGAACGGCGTTCCGTTCAGGGAATCGACGACAGGCTCGGGGAGCAAAAAGAAAGGCCGGCTGCTGTTTGTGGGGAGATTGACGGCAACCAAAGGGATTAACGAATTGCTGCAAGCGGTCGGCTTATTGAAAAAATCGAAGCCGAAGGTGAAGCTCGATATTGTCGGCAGAGGTTCGGCAACCTTTACGAAGAAATTGAAACAAACGGCACTTCGCTCGAAAATCAACCAAAACGTACGTTGGATCGGGAAGCTGAAGCATGAAAAAGTTCAGCGCTTGTATTCTTCCTATCAGGCGGTCATCGTGCCGAGCCGTAAAGAGTCGTTCGGACTGGTGGCATTGGAGGCGATGGCAAGCGGCGTTCCGCTCGTAGCGACCCGCAACGGCGGGCTGAGCAGCTTCGTCAACCGCGGCAACGCGACGATCATTGCAAGCGCGACGCCCCGTTCTATCGCCGCGGGCATCCGCAAAATGTGGAAATATCCCGATGAAACGGCGGTCAAGGCCGAAAATGCCAAAAAAACGGCGAAGCAATACAGTTGGACCAATATAAGCGACAGGTACGCCGAATTGTTCTATCGGGTGACCGGCCGATAGAAGAGACTTGATTTGGCCGCTAAAGTCGTCTTATAATGGCTATAACAATGAGAAACGGAGGTTTTTATCGGTCCGATGGTGTAATCATGCGAATTTCGTCTGCCAATTTGATGTTTCAGTCAATTGGGGCTCTGCCTGCGGTGGAGCGAACGGAATCCGTATGTACTTTTTCAAAGACTGATCGACCTGAACCGTTTTCTGTTGCCGGAACGAACGGTTGTCTTTGATATAAGCGCATATTTTGTTCGTATACTCAGCCGCAGGCATGGTCCTGCGGCTTTTTTGCATGACAACAAAAATGCGGGGTGATTTGCATGATGATATGCAAAGTAATGGATGTTGCCAAAGAATGGGACGGGAAGACCGTCTTTGAGCATGTAAATATAGAGATCAAAGCGGGGGAGCATATCGCATTGTTCGGCAAAAACGGGGTCGGCAAAACGACGCTGCTGCAAATGATCGCAGGTGCGCTGCAACCGGATAGGGGAGCGATTCAACGCTTTCTGCCGAGTTCCGAATGGGGATGCCTGGATCAGCATGCTGCCGTCGACGAGCGCATGACGGCAATCGAGTTCGTCCAAGCCGGATCGCCGGAATACGTAAAGGCCAAGAACGAATTGGAGAAGATTCAAAACCGGTTGAACGGAAACGTGGCGCAAGATCAAGAGGAAATGTCGCAATTGCTCGAACGATACGATGCCGCGTTCGAAACGTATCAAAGATTGAACGGATACGACTGGGAAACAAAGGTGGAACGGTATCTGCACACGTTGAAGCTCGATCCCGAAGTGTGGAATACGCCTTTTGCACAGTTAAGCGGCGGTCAGAAGACGAAGGCGCAAATCGTCCGCATCGCCGTCGCCGAGCCGAAATTTCTGGTGCTGGACGAGCCGACGAACCATCTGGATCGCGAGACGCTCGCCTGGTTGGAGGAATGGGTTCGTTCCTATCCCGGCGCGATCTTATTCGTGTCCCACGACCGTTACTTTCTGGATCGAACGGCGCACGCGATCTACGAATTGACGCCTCAAGGCAGCAAAAGATATACGGGAGGGTACTCGGATTATAAGCGGCAAAAAGATGTGGAGCTGCGAACGCAAGAAGCGTTGTACAAGAAGCAGGAGCAGATGAGACAAGAGCTGCTTGAATGCATACGCCGGTACCAGCAATGGTTCGATAAAGCGCATAAAGCTGCGGGCCAGAACGATTTCTACCGTTCCAAGGCGAAAAAAAACGTATCCCGCTTTAAAGCGAAAGAAACGGCGCTCGCCAAATTGGAGGAGCAGAGCGTTCAAATGCCGCGCAAGGCGGATCAACTGAAAGTGCAGCTGGGCGGAGGGGAATTCGAGGCGCAGACGCTGCTGCGCATGGAACAGGTGACATTCGGTTACGACGGCCATCCGATCTTCGAGGAATTGAACCTTTCCGTCAACCGCGGCGACCGGATCGCCGTCATCGGTCCGAACGGGGCTGGCAAATCGACGCTGCTCAAGCTAATGACCGGCCAATTGCGAGGCGGCAGCGGAGTCATCGCTCATCATCCGCAGCTGAAAATCGGCTACTTCTCGCAAGAAATTGAAAACTTGGATCGCGGGGACAGTATACTGGACAGTTTGCTGCGGCTGCCGAATATGACGCAAACGTTCGCGCGCACGATATTGGGCTGCTTTCTGTTTTCGCGAGACGACGTATTCAAGCGGATCGAAGATCTCAGCATGGGCGAGCAATGCAGAGTCGCGTTCTTAAAACTTTATTTCAGCGACGCTAATTTGCTGGTACTCGACGAGCCGACCAATTATTTGGATATTGAGACGCGCGAGAAGATGGAACAAGCGTTCAGCGAATATCCCGGCGTGATCGTCGTCGTTTCGCATGACCGCTATTTGCTGGACAGGCTCGCGAATCGGATTGTAGCGTTGGAAGAGGGTGAAGTGGAGCACTATCCGGGTACGTACAAGGAATATGCGGCGCGGGGTGTGGCGGACAGAACGCCGGGGGCGATGGAGCGGGACAATGAACTGAGAATGTTGGAGCTCCGGCTTGCGCAAATCATGAGCTTCGATCCGGGAGAAGAGGCTGAAGATCGTTTCAAGTGGATACAAGAGGCAAGATCGTTGAAGGAACGGATTGAAATGTTGAAAAATACGGCGTATAATGCTTAGCAATATTGAATGTACTAATGGAATGCATATCGAACGGGCGGTGATACGATGAATGGCCCTATTAAACCGGTACATCCGGAACAATTGACGCTCTCGGGTCCGAAAAAAACGGATTGGACGGACGAGATGAAACAGTTGGAGGAGCGTTTGCGCGACATGAAAAGAACGGGCATGCATACTCCCGCACAACAGGGGGCTGCAGGTTCCGCGGATGCAAACGCGGCGAGCGGAAAGGCGCTTCGCGGCAACACGTTAATGGAAAGTCTCGCATACGTTCAATTTATGAATCAGCAGGAGAAACCGAAGAAGGAAGAAAAAAAACGAAGCAGGCCGTCTCGCCGTTACGACAATTCGCTCGGAAGCGATCTGATGCCGGACGGCGGTCGGAAGCATAAAGAATATCCCCAATCATGAGAAAAGAAGCCGGCAGCGGCTTCTTATCTCAATGACAACGCTAGCGTATCTCCTTCGTGCTTGGTGTGCAAAATCGCCTCACAGCCGACGATTTCAATGCTTATTAACGAATCGAGACATTTTTTCACCAATTTTTTGCCTTTGACGAATTTTCTCTCTAACGTTTCTTTAAGAGAGATCAACGTTTTTTTATCGATTGTTGTGTAAAATACCGGGATCAATTTGTTTTGAAATGTGATGTAAGTTTTCACCTTAGAGCACCTCCAATATTCCCTTTAAGCATATAATACGGCCCAAAGATTAAAAGGATCTTAAAAAATACGAAAAAAAATCTAAAAATTTAATAGAATCGATAGAATTGTTGCAAAATGTTCAAATTTTTCAGCGATGCTTCATTCATTACATTTTGCCGATCAAGAGCGATAATATTCCGGCGGCAATGAGGGGGCCGACGGGAACGCCGCGCAAGAAAGCGACGCCGATGACGGTGCCGATCATTAATCCGGCAACGACGGTAGGCTGATTTCCCATCAGCGTAACCCCTCGCCCTCCCAAATAAGCGACAAGTACCCCGACGGCGATCGCCAGCAGCGATTTCCAATGCATAAACGATTGGAGCATCGTTTGCAGCGAAATTTTTTCGCTGGCGATGGGGGACATGACGCCGATTGTCAATATAACGATTCCGACAGTCAGTCCGTATTTTTCGATCCAGGGAAACATTTGATGCAAATGAGTTAAGCGAAGCAGCAGCAATACGACCATCGCAATGGAAAACGTGGCGTTGCTGCTCATTAAGCCTAAAGCGGCCAAAATCAATAAAAGCAGGGATGGCATGTCGATGTTTTGCATGTCGGTATTCTCCTTTAACACGTTCAACGTATATGTTCATTAATATTGCGCGAAAATAAGGAATTATGAGATTCAATCATAAAAAACAACGCGCATCGATTCAAGATCGACAGGCGTTGTGGATGCGCCGCCGTTTCCGCCGGCAATCGAAGATTAAGAAGGCATAGGTGTCGGAGTCGGCTCCGCATAACCCGACTTGTACGTTTCATCGACATAATCGCGAATTTCTTGCGCCGTCTTGCCTTCATATTGCATTTGGGCCGAGGTGGCGGCGATTTCGATGCAAACGTTGCAGCGCGTTCCATGATCGTCCCATACGACAGCGCCGTCTTCTTGTATTTCTTTAACGAAGCAATTCAAATTATTCCGATGCCCGGCGCTTTGTCCGCAGCCGCAATAACAAGGAATCCATTGCAGCAACTCTTCGTTCTCGGCGGCATACCGGTATGCTTGTTGAACGACTTCGGGCTGCCCGTTCAGAAACTCGGGCGCCACGGCGACGGATGCCGTCGTCTCCTGCAAATCGCCGTTCGGCAAATGATGCACATTGCTTTCTTGTTTGGCCGAACATGCGGCGAGCAGAAGCACCGCGCTTGCCAAGCTTGCTATTGTGAGAAAGATCCGTTTCATCATAACCTCCTCCAATGAATATTGAAGCCTTTTCTAGAATGATGCAAAAGATAAGATCCCATTAATATTTAAGCATGTTCCGGCGGAAATTGGTAGTTTGTCCCTGAAAGTTCATCGGATGTTCAAATATGAAACGGCAAGGAACTTGCCCGGCGATGTGACAAATATCATAGCGTCGCACCGCAGAAACGATTATAATATTACGACAAACTATAGTTAGGAGTTGTTCAACCATGGAATGCATCGTTCATTTTGAACTCGTGCGCAATGGGAAGCCAAGCTCGCTAAGAGGGCTGGTGGATGTCGATAAAGGAAGCAAACCGAGCATCGCGCAACTGGTGGAGATGTTCAGAGCGATGGATTTGAATGTGAGTATTGATAATGAGGATAAATATACATTTAAGCCTGTTTCGCCTTCCGAGCGGTATTCGATTCGAGTCACGAAATTCGATATGGGGCAAGAAACCGACGCCCCTCAAGACCCGCATCTCAGATCCATCATATCCAACTTCATGCCGAAAGATCCGCAACTGTAATCGCTCGTAAATATCGACATCGAGAAAACCGAAATATCCGTATAGGGTATTTTCGGTTTTTTTGTGTGTTAAAGGGAACCTTTCGCGGTTTGATTCGTCCAATGAGTGATGAGGTGAATAAAAGTGGATTTTGACTTCTTAAAAACGATGACATATGGAATGGATAAAAATGCGGTATTGCACGATTTAATGGTCGATTACGGCAATGATGTGTGGAACTATGCGTTTTTTCTGACGAAACAGGCCGACTTGTCCGACGACATTTCCCAGGATACGTTTCTGAAAGTATACGAAAAGATACATACGTACCGCGGGGGATCAAGTATAAAGACGTGGATTTTGAGCATCGTTCGGAACACGGTACGCGATTATTGGCGCTCGGCCTGGAAGAAGAAAGTGACTTTAACGGAGAAACTGCTCGGTTTCGGAAATCATCCGTCCGCCGAAGCCGAAGTTCTGGCGGATACGGAAACGAAAGCGTTATGGGAAATCGTATTGAAGCTTCCGCTCAAGTTGCGCGAAGTGCTGGTTCTGTATGCGCATCATCAGCTGTCGATCGGGGAAATCGCGGCGCTCTTGCAATTGTCGGAGGGAACGGTCAAATCGAGGCTGTTCCGGGCAAGGGCCAAAGTTTCAAAAATGATGGAGCAAGCGGAGCCGGGAACGATGGGAGGGATGTTGTTATGAATCGGATAGGTCCGGATTGGGAAAAGAAGCTTTCCACTTTGCCTCTGAATCATGGCGGGTTTTCTCAAAAATTAATGAAACAAATCGAGGAGCGTGCAGGAATGGAACGAAAGAAAAAAACATGGCATAAGCCGTTCATGGTTGCCGGCATATCGGTACTCATGCTTTGCATCGCAATCGGTATATTCCAGAAAGAGAAGGTAACCGATTTTGTGACGGCGATGTTCTCGTCTTCCGACAAGAAAGCGCTGCAGGAAATGGATCTTGAGAAGGAAATTTCGCTTAAAGTGATGTATTTTCATGAAAATACGTTTATGAGCAATTTCGGCCGGGCGTTTATGATCAAGTTTCCGAATACGAACATCCGCGTTGTCTCTGCCCCCGTAGGCTTGTCCGGCCCGGATTTCATCGAATGGCTGGATCGCGAACAGCCGGATGTGCTCGCGCTAAGTCCGAACTTGTATCGCGAGTTGGCGCTGGATGGAAATCTATATAAGCTAGACGACGTCATCAAGCAGGAACAGTTTCCGCTCGAATCGTTCCATGAGAACGCCATCCGTCTGCTGCGGCAATTGGGGGACGGGAGCTTGTACGGATTGGCGCCGCAAGTTTACGCAAAGGGGCTGTTTTACAACAAAGATTTATTCGACCGGTACGAAATCGATTATCCGACGGATCGCATGAGTTGGGATGAAGTGCTGCAGCTTGCCGCGCGGTTTCCCGCCGAGGGTGAAGGGGAAGACAGAGTGTACGGCTACAGCTACGGCTCGTACCCGTCGCCTTTCGATCTGATCAGCGAGATCGGAAATACGCAAGGGCTGTCCATGACGAATCGCGAAGGAACGGCCGTCGTTATGGATAGCGAATCATGGACGGGCATTTGGCGCGCCGTAGTGAAAGGGATGCAGGACGGGTATATATACGACGCTCCGCCGCGGCCGAACGGAACGATTATGATGAAAGATTACATCAAATCCAATCCGTTTCTAATGGGCCATGCGGCCATGTCGAATAGTTCATTCAGCCTGATCAGCGACATGAAATTTGGCGCCCGGGAAGCCGGTCTGCCGTCATTCCGTTGGGGAGTCGTTACGGAACCGGTCGATCCGCAAAATCGCAACCGCGCGACGTCTTTCTCGTTCGACACGATCTACGCGGTGAATGCCAAGTCCGATCAGACCCGCGCCGCTTGGGAATTGGTGAAGTATATTAACAGCGAGGAGAACATGACGGGCAGATCCGCCAAAGATTCCGCCCGTGAACCGCTATTTGCACGCAAAGATGTGATGCGAGAAGAAATGTCGGATTATTTGGACGCTTTCTTCTCGTTGGAACCCGATGTCGCCCGATTTACCGATGCGGAATCCGCGAAAACTTGGTACCGTACGTTATACGAAACGGCCGCCAAGGAAGCTCAAAGAGCCTCAAAAGGGGAAAAAACGGTGGAAGAAGCGATCGCGGCGGCGATAGAGCAAGGAAAGAAGCTGCTGATCGCCGACCCGAGAACCGGTAAAACGGAGGTGACTGAGCCATGAGAAGATATGGGTTGATCGGTTGGATCTTTTTATTGGCCATTTCGATTTTAGTGGCCGGTTGCGGTTCGAAACAGCCGGCGCCGCAGGAGAAAAAGACGCTGAAAATCGCTTTCCAGAAAGAAGAATATTTCTACAATAGCTATGGCGATTATTTCGAAGCGAAATTTCCAAACGTAAAGATCGAGATCGTGCCGACGGAAGGCATATACGGCGCGGGCGTCGTGAACTCGAACGAAGCGCTGGCAAGCATTGTGCGCGAGCAGAAGCCCGACCTGTTGTTTCTGTCGGCCTTCCAATACCCGTATCTCGTGCAGCAGGAGATGCTCTACGATATGACGCCGCTTGCGGAGAGGGACTTGAAGGATGCCGTGCTTCATCCGCTGGCGATCGAGTGGCTCAGAACGAACGATCAAGGCAAGCTGTACGGACTCAATCCGGAATTCAACACGAAAGCATTATTTTACAATAAAAGTTTGTTCGACGAATACGGCGTTGAATACCCGCATGACGGTATGACTTGGGAAGAAGTCATTCGTACGGCGGAGCGGTTCTCCGCACGCAAAACGAATGACGATGTGTTCTTCGGTTATCATGAAATGTTCCTGCAGACGCCTTACGATTTGGTTCGCCGCATCGCATATACTCATCGTCTGTCGTATCTTAGCGCCGATCAGAAGCAAGTAACGATCGACACGGAATCGTGGCGGCAAATCTTTCAATTGGTGATCGACGCATTGAAACGCGGCGATTTCCAGCCGCAAATGGTCCAGGGCGATAAGAAAGGGGATGTTACGGTTTACGGTCCCGAGCATATTGCGCAGATGGATTTGTTTGCCGAGGGCAAAGCCGCCATGACGGTAGACGGCACTTCGCTGATCGGGAGATTGAACGGGAAAACATTCGAATGGGGAATCGTGACGGAGCCGATCGATCCGGCCAATCCGACGCGGGCGACCGATTACGACGTATATCCGGTGCTTGCCATCGCCGAACAAAGCGAGAACAAGGAAACGGCATGGGAAGTGATCCGTTATTTCATGAGCGAGGAATATGCGCGCGTGCATTCGAAAATCGGCCATACGCTTACCACACGGATCGACGGCAGAGTGCAGGACGATCTGAATTTGGATCCGTTCTACAAATTGCAGACGGGCGATTTCGAATTGCCAACTTACCAAGGCATCGTGTTCCTGTTCGACGATCTATTGAACGAACAAATTGCGGAAGTCGTCCAAGGCAAGAAGACCGTCGAGGAGGCGTTGAAATATTTGCAGTCGGAAGGGCAAAAGCGTCTGGACGAAGCGTGGATCGAGAAAGAAGCCGCAAAATGAACTGCTCTCGGCGCCGGTTAGTCCGATAATATGTTATAATTTTCCCACATACCATGTATGTGGGTTTTATTATATCCATGAGATACGGTTAGGAGTGTTCTATCGTGAAACGAAAACCGCAAGTGCTCGTCATCAGCAAATTGGAGCCGCCTGTCTATCAATCGATAGCCGAAGTTTGCGACATCGTGTCGTTGCGGCGGGCCGCTCCCGATTTTGGGCAACAATTGGCGGCATGCCTGCCGCAAATCGAAGGCATCATCGGCTCGGGCTTTCCGGTTGACGCCGCCTTGCTGCGCGAAGCGCCCAATCTTCGCGTTGTCAGCAATATTAGCGTAGGATATGAAAATTTGAATATTGTAGATATGACCGCGCATGGCGTTATGGCTACCAATACTCCCGATGTGCTCACGGAGACTACGGCGGATCTAATATTCGGTCTCATGCTTGCCGCCGCGCGCAGAATACCGGAGCTGGACCGGTATGTGAAGGAAGGCAACTGGAACAAATCGATCGGCAAGGAACGGTTCGGACTGGACGTTTACGGGAAAACGCTCGGAATCATCGGAATGGGGCGGATCGGCGCGGCCGTCGCCAGAAGGGCGAAACTCGGATTTCGCATGCCGGTGCTCTATTATAACCGTTCGCGCAACGAAGCGGTCGAGGCGGAAATCGGCGCAGTTTATACTTCGATGCCCGAATTGCTCGGTCAATCGGACTTTGTTTGCCTTATGGCGCCTTACTCGCCGGAAGCGGGAGTCTTGATCGGCGAGAAGGAATTTGATCTGATGAAAAAAACGGCGGTATTCGTCAACGGTTCCCGAGGGAAAAACGTGGACGAGCATGCGCTCGTTCGCGCATTGGAAAGCGGGCGCATCGCTGCGGCCGGCCTGGACGTCTACGAAAAAGAGCCGCTCGGGCCTCCGCATCCGCTGCTCGAGATGGATCATGCCGTTACACTGCCCCATATCGGTTCGGCTACCTACGACACACGATTGGAAATGCAAAAATTGGCTGCCCAAAACTTGCTCTGCGGCATTCAAGGGACGAAGCCGCCGAGTTTAATCAATGAAGATGTTTGGCTAAAACGCGCGCAAATGGGCAATTTATAATTGATTACGATTACGGGAGGAATGACAACGTTGCAAACTCAGCAGTCCGGGCAAAATCAGCCCCAAATGACGCCCAATCGAAACCAATTGTCGGAGAAGGAATTGCTTTATTTGAAAGACTTCTTATCTTGGGAGCTGCTCGCGATGAAAAAATGCAATGACAATGCAAATCGCTGCACCGATCCGCAAATGAAGACGCTCATGATGCAAGCCGGCCAGAAGCATCAGCAGCATTACGACACGCTGCTCGCGCATTTACAATAAGAAGACAAAGGAGAGACTCAAATGGCGACGCAAATTGCAATGCCCCAATCCGGCCAACTTCCGCAAGTAAAAGGCCCGGAAATGAATGACCGCGATTTGATCAACGATTTGTTGGCACAGGAAAAATATTTATGTTCGGGCTATAGCGTAGGGTTGAATGAAATGCAGAATCCGAAGCTGCATGAAGCGGTGCAAGGAATATTGAACGATACGCATACATGTCAATTCCAGTTGTTCGACATGATGTTTCAAAAAGGCTGGTACAAAATGAAAGCCGCCGATCAACAGGAAATTGCCCAGGCGCATAAGCAGTTCACCGATTATAAAACCCAATTTCCGACGTTTACGCCATAACGGACAAACCGCGCAGGCAGCCGCGATCGATGCGGCAAGCTTGCGCGGTTTTATATTGCCGGATTCGTTTAACCGGCAAAGCCGGGATCGATAAAAGGCGTCAACTGTCCGTCGTATACGATCCGCAATTCGTGAAGCGCGCGGGTGCAGCCGACGTACAGCAATTTGGCGTCGATGGCCCCGTCCCGGTAACGATGCGCGTCGGCGTCCATCACGATGACGGCATCGAACTCCAGACCTTTGGACAAATAGACGGGCAGGACGGATACGCCCCCGCGGTATTCGCTCTCGCTCCCGTCGATTAGATGTGCGTCTTGCCCCATCGTCTGCAGGAGGGCGTAAAGCTCCTTCGCTTCCTGCAGCGTCCTCGTCAGCAGCGCTGCCGTATTGTATTGTTCCCGGCGAAATTGTTCGAGCGCATCCCTGATCAGTTCCGGCCTCCGTTCGGCGCCGGCGCGAATGAGCTGCACTTGCCGCCCGCTCCGGAATACCGGAACGGCGAGCAGGTCGGTTCCGACTCCGCGCGATAATATCGTATTGGCAAATTCGATAATCTCCATCGTCGAGCGATAGCTTCGGGTCAAGGAGAAGTAGGCGGTCTCGCTTTCTTGAAACAGGGACTGCATCTCGCTCCAATGATGGATGCCCTGATAGGCATGAATGCCTTGCGACAAATCTCCTAATATCGTAAAGGAGTGATTGCGCACGAAACGATCCAATACGGCGATTTGAAAAGGAGAGAAGTCTTGAGCCTCGTCGATGACGATATGATCGAATTGCGCATCGCCGGAAATGCCGTGTAACTCGACATGAATATATAACAGCGCCGCCAAATCTTCCGTCTGAATCCGTTTATTCCGCAGCGCTTTGCCGGTCTCTTCCCAAACGGCCGCGGGAATGAGCCCCGACCTTTCCTCCGGCCAATCGCCGCTCCGTTTATGATCCGTAAAAATGGCCTTATAAAAAGAAAAAGCGTCGAGCTCGGGCCATTTTTTCGCATATGCCTTGATGCGCTGCGCCGACTTTTTCTTCTTTTCCTTCAGCTCCGCTTTCGATTGTTCGTTTTTGAGCTCCATTTCCGTCCAACGCGCGATTCTCGCCATGACGCGTTCTTTGCGTTTGGCGAGCGCGTAATGCTTATACTCCGTATGGAACCATTCCCGGATCGTCGCATAGGGCAATACGGCTCCGTCCCAAGGGGAATAGTCGGCCTCCGGAACGGCGCGCTCCTCGGCGCAGGCCAAGCATCGATCGATCAACGTACGGAAACGAATCGAGCCTTTGTAGCGGCCGGATACCGAATCGTTCAATTCGGGACGGCGGTCCGGAGATCCGAACCAATAGGCATGCCGTTCCGCCGGATCCGCGAGCGACGCGTCCGGTTCGAGCAATTCCATCGCCCAATCCGCAAACGTCCGCTGTTGAATATTGCCGACGCCCAGTTCGGGCAGTACGTCGGAAATATAGTCGAGGAACATATCGTTCGGTGCGAAAATGATCATTTTCTCCGCCCGAACCTGTTCCTGGTATTGATACAACAAGTAGGCGAGCCGATGCAGCGCGACCGTCGTCTTGCCGCTTCCCGCCACCCCTTGAATCATTAAAGCCGTATTCTTGGCGGCGCGAATGATCGAATCCTGTTCCGCTTGAATGGTAGAGACGATATCCCGCAGCCGGTTATCCTTATTTTCGCCCAACCGGTACAACAGAAATTCGTCCGATACGGCGGGTTGATCGCTTTCCCGGTTATAGGTGTCTACAACCCGCTGCAAGACCCGTTCGCGAATGACCAGGTTTCGCTTTAAAGAGACGAGCCCTTCGATGATGCCTTCCGGTGCCTGATAGGCGGCGGGACCGTCGCCTCCCGTAAACGAGTAGAACAGGCTGGCGATCGGCGCGCGCCAATCGATGACGAGCGGGTTGCCGCTCTCGTCCTCCTCTTCGTTCCCGCTCCGGTTGACGCCGATTTTGCCGATATAGAGCGGTGCGGTCCGATTCTGGTCCGAAGCCTGGAAATCGATGCGGCCGAAATAAGGTTCGTTGTACGCTTTGGCAAGCCGGTTCCGCCGCATTTCCCGGTTCTCTTCCAGCATTTGTTCCGTAAAATCGGGTCCGGCATAAACGGGGATATTCCGCAATCGTTGCAATTGGCGGTCGATTTCTTGCTTCGTTTCTTCAAGTCGATGCAACTCTTCTTGATAGGCACTTTGAAACGTGTCGTTCACTTTCAGTTACCTCCTAAGAATTTTTCCTCTTTGTCTGAAAAGAGTAAATAATATATCATATCTGCCAATGAAAAGCAATGAATTCCGATAGAGACGCATAATTTTTCAAAAAAATGGGACGATATGGTGGAAGGAAGGTGGAGCTATGTGCAGAAGATTTTCGTTGACGGCCGATTTGGAGGAAATACAACAATATTTTCAAATCGATAAAGTGATGGTTCATTATAAAAACAGGTATAATATCGCTCCGACGCAGGAAGTGTCCGTTGTGTTGTCAGAACGGGGAGAACGCTGTTTGGATTCGTATCGTTGGGGCTTTTTCCCTTTTTGGGGCCGGGATGCGATCAACGCCGACTTTCGCTCGGTCGAGGAAAATCCGGCCTACCGCAAGATGGTGGACCGGCAGCGCTGCGTCATTCCTTGCAGCGGGATGTATTACTGGAAGGAAGTGGGCAGGAAACGTTATCCGGTACGGGTCGTTATGCGCAGCGGCAACGTATTCGGCATTGCAGGATTTTACGAAGTATGGAGAGATACGCGCAAAGAGGAATTTCGCACATTCACGATTTTGACGACGGATCCGAACCCGCTCATTCGGGAATTCGACCGGAGAATGCCGGTCATCTTGGAACGGGACGCCATGGAGGAATGGCTCGACACCGGAATCACGGACAAACGGCATTTGCATTCTTTGATGAAATCGTACGACGCTTCTCAAATGCTTGCTTATCCGGTCTCGCCCATCGTCAGCAACGAATGGCAGGATAATTCCGAATGCGTGGAGAAGATGGACGTTAACCTGGCTTGGGTGAAAGAGTGAAGAGACGGATCGGAGGGATGCGGATGCGCAGATCCCTCCTTTATATGCAAGGGAGATTATCGGTTTGGCGAGCGCAATTGTTGCGGCTTGGCAGCCGGTAATCTCTTTTTTTGCGTCTGCCGGCGAATCTTCGGGAGGCTCGCCATTACGCGAAACCATCCGGAACGATCCAGACGATCGATCTCATGACGCTCGAACTCGGCGTTTTTTTCTATAAAGTAAGGATGTTGCAGCATGACGTTTCTCACCACCATTTTTTCATTTCCTTTTTGTTACATTCAATGTATCATGATAAAAGTGGCATAAAAATGGTATAGTTAGTGTATATATTTCCCCTTTTAGGTGGTGAGGCCAATGCAATTATTGATTCAATATCATCAATTATACGTCAACCTGTCTTCCGACAGCGTGAAAGAAGAAATTCCGGTTACGCTGGAACAATTGGCGAACGTGCTTTATTGTTCTTTGCGCAACGTACGTTTCATATTGAAGAAAATGGAGCATGCCGGTTGGATTTGCTGGACGGCGGGAAGAGGCAGAGGAAACCGTTCGCAGCTTACGCTGCTGGTGTCGGCAGACGAGTTGATCGTTCGGGAAATGAAATCGCTGCTAGCGCGCGGCAATATTAAAGCGGCAATGGAATTGATTCGGCTGCCGGATGTCGGCGAAGCGGCCAAAGCGTATTTTGCCGGTTGGATGACGGATCATTTCGGATACGAAGAACTGCATGAGGACGGCAAGAAGCTCGATATTTTGCGTTTTCCCGTTCCCCGCAAAATCACAACCCTCAATCCGGTAGAGGTGCAATATGCGATCGATCAGTCGTTAGTCAATCATATTTTCGATACGCTCGTCCGCTATGATCCGCAGAAACGCACGGTACTGCCGCATATTGCTTATCATTGGGAGGTCAATGAGGAACGAACCTTGTGGACGTTATATTTGCGCAAAGGGATTCGGTTTCATTCCGGGAAAGAGCTGCAGGCAAGAGACGTGGCTTATTCCTTGTCCCGCAGCAAACATAGATTTGATTTGCCGAGCAGTTGGCTGTTCAACCTCATATGCGAGCTGCGAATCTTCGATCCGTATGCGCTGCAAATCCAATTACGCTCGCCCAATTATTTGTTTTTGCGATTTCTGGCTTCATCGGAAATGGCAATCGTACCGGAAGCGGAGCGCGGCGGCGAAGAGGCGGGAACATGGAAACCGATCGGGACCGGCCCGTACCGGGTGAAGCATTACGATGAATACAACTGCGTTCTGGAGGCGTTTCCGGATTATTTCCTCGGCCGCTCCCAATTGGATCGGATCGACATTTGGGCCGTCCCGGAGGAAATCTCGATCTCGGAACAGACAAAGAAGGAAATGCATCTGCTCGTTAGCCATGGCAACCGCAACATTATTCCGCCTTCCGCGGATTGGAAGGCCGAATCGCGGCTGGAAACCGGCTGCAATCTATTGACTTTCAATATGAAAAAGCCGGGGCCGCATCAGCATCCTTGCTTCCGCCAAGCGGTTCATCATGCCATCGACCGGGATGGAATGGCGGCCTATATCGGCGGCGAACGTCCCGCTTTTCCGGCCCAAGGGTTTCTGGCACAGGCCGAGGAGGGGGGAGAAGATCCCGCATTCGATAGGGAGCTCGCGAAAGTGCTGCTGCGCAGCGCCGATTATAAGGGAGAAACGCTGCAGTTGCATTTGACGGCTTGGCATGAGCCGTCGGGACGTTGGCTGCAGCGGCAGTGCGCCGAAGCGGGCATTCAAATCGAAATCGTCGTGCTGCCGGTAGCGGAAATGTTCCGCTCCGACCGGTTGCGGGAGGCCGATCTTTCGTTGTTCGGCATCGTCGCCTGGGAAGATATCGACCTTTCGTTTTTGGATATGTATCAGTCTCCTTCTTCGATTAGAGCTCACTTGTCCGAGCCTTTAATGCGGAAGTTGGACCGCCTCGCCGACAAAATATTGCAAGAACCGGAACATAGCGGACGCGTTCGCAACATTCAAAGAATCGAATCGCTGATCCGGGATAGCCATGAAGTGCTGTTCCTATTGCATCGCACGCAGCAAATCATGTTCAATCCGATGATGCGCGGCGTAAGATTAAACCCGAACGGCTGGATCGATTTCACCAAAGTTTGGTTTCAACCGGGCATGAAGGAACCGTGGATCTATTATTCGGAAGAATCGCAATGATCATCGTTATCGGCTCTATCATAAGGGGGCTTAGCCTATGCTTATAGATATAGATTTCAAATCTGTCTTTACGGAACAAAATATTTTCATGTGGCTGGAGCAATACCGGTCCTACGGTCCGCTCCCGGGCATTCTGCTGACGTTTCTGAAATCGTTCGTGCCGCCGTTGCCGACGATCGTGCTGGTGGGGGCCAATGCCGCCGCTTATGGCCTTTGGCTCGGATTTCTCTATTCTTGGATCGGCATCGTCGCCGGCTGTCTTGCATCTTTTCTCATCATTCGGAAAATTGCGGGCCATCGCTTCATCGAACGCTGGTCCCGGAAGCCGAAAGTGCAAAAAAGTATGGTCTGGATTCGCCGCAATGCGTTCAGCTACGTGTTTGTGCTTAGCATTTTCCCGGTCGGTCCGTTTGTGCTTGTCAATGCCGCCGCGGCCGTGGCGAAGATGTCGGCGCGATCGTTTCTCGTCGCCATTGTGTTCGGGAAAGCGATTATGGTATTTACCGTCTCGCTGATCGGACACGACATTTCGCAATTTATCCGCTATCCGGAAAAAATCGTTTACGTGCTGCTCTTTTTGTTCGTTTCCTGGTTTTTGTGCAAAAAGATAGAGAGCCGGTTGACGCGGCAAGAACTAGAGACTCGATCGGAAGCGCAAGGATAGAACGAGTATCATTCTATTTTGAGCAAAGGAGTTTTCTATGGGAATTTTTCGAGATTTGATGTGGTTTTTCCGGATGGAGAAAAAAAGCTACGGGATCGGCGTCATTTTCCTCGTTCTCGTATCCGCCATCAATTTGCTTCCGCCGTATATCGTGGGCGTCATCGTCGACTCCATTCAAACGAAGTCGCTGACGCCCGAAATATTGTTGAAGTGGGCGTTGTTTATCTTTGCGATCGCTTGGCTCGCTTACTGGTTCCGCTACATTTGGCGGGTATTGATCTTCGGCTCCGCGCTGCGGCTCGGCAGGCTGCTGCGAAACCGGTTGTACGAACATTTTACGAAAATGTCGCCGCGGTTTTATCATAAACGGAGAATCGGCGACATGATGGCGCATTCCACAAACGATGTGCAGGCAGTGGAAACGACGGCGGGGGAAGGCATTTTGACGCTTGTCGACTCGATCACGATGGGCGGTCTCGTCGCCGTCATGATGGCGGTCATCGATTGGCGCCTGACGCTCATCGTCTTGTTGCCGATGCCGTTTATGGCCTGGGCGACAAGCTATTTCGGCACGCTGCTGCATCGGCACTTTCATCATGCGCAGGCCGCGTTTTCCGATTTGAACGATAAAGTGCAAGAGAACGTCTCCGGGGTTCGCGTCATTAAAGCGTTCGGACAGGAGGAAGCGGAGAAACGATCGTTTGGCGACCTGTCGGCCGATGTCGTTCGCAAAAATATTGCCGTCGCCAAGATCGACTCCTTGTTCGACCCGACCATCTCGCTGATCGTCGGCATCTCGTTTATGCTCGCTGTCGGGTTCGGCGCCGTGTTCGTCGTGCGCGGACAAATGTCGTTAGGGGAATTGACGACATTTACGATTTATTTGGGACAGTTGATTTGGCCGATGCTCGCCTTCGGATTGCTGTTCAACATCGTCGAGCGGGGACGCGCTTCCTATGACCGTATTTCTTCCTTGCTTGCGAAGAAGCCGGATATCGCCGATCGCGAAGGCGCGAGCGCGGAAGTTCCCGCCGGCGATGTCATCTACCATATTTCTTCTTATTCGTACCCGGAGCAACAAATCGCGGCGCTGCGGGATATCCGCTTCAGCTTGCCGGAAGGGCGGACGCTTGGCATCGTTGGAAGAACGGGAAGCGGGAAGACGACGCTGCTTCGGTTGCTCTTGCGCGAATTCGACCTCGGCTCGGAGAACGGCGACATCATGATCGGCGGCACATCGATATACGATGTCAAACTCGAGGCGCTGCGCGCCGCGATCGGCTATGTGCCGCAGGATCATTTTCTGTTCTCGGCCACGATTGCGGAGAATATCGCATTCGGCAAACCTGACGCGAGCCTGGAGGAAATTCAGGCTGCCGCGCGCGCGGCTTGCATTCATGACGATATTGTTCAGTTTCCGGACGGCTACGGCACGATGGTCGGCGAACGCGGCGTAACGTTGTCGGGCGGGCAGAAGCAGCGGATTTCAATCGCCAGGGCGTTTCTGGCGAATCCGCATATTCTGATGCTTGACGATGCGCTCTCCGCGGTCGACGCGAAGACGGAAAGCGGCATTCTGCAAGAGCTGGAGCAAAATCGGCGCAATAAAACGACTCTGATCTCGGCTCACCGGTTAAGCGCAATCGAGCACGCCGATTTGATCGTCGTGCTGGAGCGGGGCGAAATCGCCGAAAGAGGCACGCACGCGCAATTAATGGAAGCGCGAGGCAAATATTACGACATGTATATGAGACAGCAATTGGAATCCAGCGTAGCGGAAGGGGGGGCGTGACGATGGAAGAAAGGCAACCGATGGAGAAAATTTCGCAAAACCGGACGCTGCGCCGATTATTCGCCTATATGAAGCCGCATAAGAAGGAACTGACGATTGCGTTTATAATTTTGGCGTTCGCAACGGCTTCGAGTGTGGCGGGCCCGAAAATCGTGCAAATATTTATCGATGATTATTTGGCGCCGCGCCATTGGGATTGGAATGCGATCGTCGTCCTGGCCGCCCTGTACTTTGGTCTGCACCTCGTGTCCGTCGTACTGACGTACGTTCAGCTCGTAAGCTTCAATAAAATCGCTTTGTGGATCATTCAAAAAATTCGGATGGACGTTTTCGGCAAAGTGCAAAGCTTGGGGCTCTCATTTTACGATCGTACCCCGGCGGGAAGCTTGGTCTCGCGCATTACGAACGATACGGAATCGATCAAAATGATGTTTGTGAGCGTGTTGTCGACATTCGTTCAAAATATTGTGATGCTGATCGGTATTTTTATCGGAATGTTCTTCCTCGATGTAAAGCTTGCGGCCTATTGTTTGGTACTGGTGCCGCTCATTCTGTTATTAATGCATACGTACCGCAAGCTAAGCTCGAGAGTGTTCCATATTTCGCGCGAGAAATTAAGCCGCATTAATACGAAATTGAACGAATCGCTGCAAGGAATGCATATCATTCAGGCGATGCGGCAAGAGAAGCGGTACCGGGCCAGTTTCGAGCAAACGACGGGCGAACATTATGCCGCCGGACTGAAGCAAATTAAATTGAACGGATTGCTGGTGCGGCCCGCGGTCGATTTATTGTATTTGCTGGCTTTGCTCTTGGTGCTTAGCTTCTTCGGCGTCCAATCGTTCGCCGGGCCGGTAGAGATCGGGGTTCTATATGCCTTTATCAATTATTTGGAGCGTTTCTTCGAGCCGATCAATATGATGATGTTTCGCTTGACCGAATTCCAGCAGGCGATCGTTTCGGCGGAACGCGTCTTTGGATTGATCGACGAAGAGGAACTGGCGCCGACGGGGCAAGGCGATGAGCGGCCCAAAATCGTGCAAGGGCGCATCGAGTTTCAGGATGTCAGTTTCTCCTATGACGGCAAGACGGATGTATTGAAGCATATATCGTTTGTCGCCAATCCGGGAGAGACGGTCGCCTTGGTCGGACATACCGGAAGCGGCAAAAGCTCGATCATTAATCTGCAAATGCGCTTCTATCCGGTACATCGCGGGCGAATTCTGATCGACGGGGTGCCGCTCGAGCGTTACGACGACGAAGAACTGCGCCGCGGCATCGGGTTGGTGCTGCAGGACCCGTTCTTGTTTGCCGGCGACATAAAACATAACATCCGACTGCATTCGGAGGATATAACCGATGAAGAAGTGGAGCGGGCGGCGCGATTCGTCCAGGCGGACTCGTTCATCAGGCAATTGCCCGGCGGGTACGACGAGCCGGTAGGGGAGCGGGGAGCGACGTTCTCGAGCGGACAGCGCCAACTGCTGTCGTTTGCGCGTACGATGGCCCGCAACCCGAAAATTCTCGTATTGGACGAAGCGACGGCGAGCGTCGATACGGAAACGGAGGAAGCGATTCAGGAGGCGCTCCATGAAATGCGGAAAGGCCGAACGACGATCGCGATCGCGCATCGGCTGTCAACGATTCAAGACGCGGATTTGATTCTCGTCCTGCATCAGGGCGAAATCGTGGAGCGGGGAACGCATCAGCAGCTGCTGTCTCAACAAGGCCTGTATTACCGCATGTATTTGCTGCAGCAAGGTGCGGATAAAGAAAAGGTTTGCTAGGGCGAACATGAAATCAAAACGTAATCGAAATGTAATCTATTTTTAATAAATATTACCAATTATCGACATTAAATTTATATTCCCGTTCATATAATAGAGACACGCTTAGGAAATCTAAGTGAAATAACGGGAGGGACCGGAAATGGAAGAGAACGAAGTATTGTTGTCTGAAGAAGAAGTTGCTGAAGCAGTAAGCGAAGAAGAAAGCGGCGACGCAGCCGAAAGTGATGCAGTCGAAGAAGGGGAAGCAGAAGCTGAAGCCGAGGCGGAAGAAGAAGCGGAAGCGGTTGCTGAAGAAAGTGACGCAGAGGCGACGGAGTAACGTTTTTTCCCATTCTCGTATCGAGTCTTGCGGCACTGGAATCATAAACTGTCATTCACGTAAATAAAACCTGTTCAAGAGATTGAATAGGTTTTATTTTCGTTTGTAGCACAATAGAAGTCGGTCGCGCATGGACTCCGGCAGCGGTTTTTCGCATAGGGAGGCGGCGTTCTGCGTTGTCGTGAAGAAAATCACTTTCGTTCGGCGCTCTGAGAGCCTCAAATGTCTTTAGGAGCGAAGGGACGTAAGAGCCTGCGGGCAAAACGCAACGTTTCCGTGGCACCGGCGTCCGAATGAGGCTCTAAAGGAAGTGACAGACGTTATTTCGCCGCTTGAACCTATTTTTGAAATGTAACGGATCTGAGCGACCTTATTTGGCTTTTTTCATGCGAAAAACGCGAAATATGAGCATATAGCGGCGTATAGTTCCGTTACAATTTCAATTGGGCCGAATTTTCGGAAATAACGGCCGTGACATCCGTTAGAGTTTATGCCTGGATTTTTAGCCCAGTCGTTTCATTTAGCGGCATTCTCTATAGTTAGATTGGCCTAGAAATCGATATTGCCGGTGTAAGAGCACTAGCGTTGCATTAAATCTTCTAGCTGGGATGCGGTACCATAGAAATATAACGGATTTCCGAGGTCTTATTTTTTAAATTCCAGTCGAATATTTGGAATTAACGGATTTTCGAACCGTTAACATGTCGCGATCGGCTGAGAATCCTTGGTTTTGTGAAGTTTCGACAAAAATAGAGCCCTCAAAATCCGCTAACTCCGCCAAAATTGCGTTATTGGATCAAATAAGGCCTCCAAAATCCGTTAACCTTATTCATCCCTATCGCAATCATCGGCTTGAAACGCAGTAAAACATTCGGTGCAACGCTAGTGGCGTAAGATCCAAATTAGCTGCAGGAATCGGAGTAATTCTTTCGCGTGCTTCAAAACGAGTGAATTAGATCCGGTTTCTTCCGTTACTTCTATCTTGCGGCGGTCGGGAAAATCGATAGAGCGGGATACGAGATGGGATGGAACGAAGTAATGATAGACGAGCGAAGCGGAGCATATCCGAAAGTGAATCGGCGCAATGGCTGCCGGCTCGCTTAAAAGTTCGGGAAACGCGGGGTTGAAAAAATCCGTCCTACGCTCTCTATGAGTGCGGGACGGATTTGTATTCTTTATATTGATCTACGAGGTGATTACTCCGTTACCGCCGCCGCAAACAATCCCTTGTCCGAAATTTCCTGATGGATATCTTCGATATATTTATCCAGACAGGAACAGTAATAATCTTTATAACAAATCGAGCATGGCTTGTTTAACAATCTGGTAATGCTCAGCGGTTTCCATGTTGGTTGATTGGTGTAGAAAATGCGGCTTTTCGTTTCGTTCGTGAAAGTTATAATGAACTGATATAATCCTTCTTCTTTATTGGAATCGGATAGTTCGAAGTTTTTGATTGACATTTTGTAGGGCATTCTTATCAACCTCGTTTCTATAGGATGAATTAGTAGCTTTAAAATAATAGTGTATAATACATAGAAATGTCAATGGAAATTCGGTTTCAAGCTCATAAAAATTTTCAATGGCGCCGATCGTGGCGTTTTTTGTTTTCGAGATTTATTTAGAATACATTTTAAATAAAAATGTTTACAAACTAGAAGGATAAAGTTAAAATTTGCTATATAAAAAAAGTGTATAAGGTAATGCCGCCTGCATTGCTTTGCCGAAGGGGAGGAAGGATCATGGAGCGTTTATGGACGAAACCATTTATTCAGATGACATTGGGAATGCTTATTCTATTTACGGGTTTTTATTTGCTTTTGCCGACGATGCCGCTCTTTATTAAACAGCTCGGGGGCAATGAATCGCAGGTTGGATTGGTAGCGGGATTGTTTACGTTGACTGCCGTCATTTTTCGTCCGATCGCCGGAGGATTGCTGGACCGCTACGGCAGGCGCCCGTTCATTCTTTGGGGATTGCTGCTCTTCACATTATCGATGTATTTGTACGACTGGATCGGGGTAATCGTACTGCTAATGGCGGTAAGGGTATTGCATGGGGTTAGCTGGGCATTTTCTACAACCGCTGTCGGAACGGCGATTACGGATATGATTCCCGACTCTCGCCGCGCAGAGGGCATGGGCTGGTTCGGCTTGTCGTCAACGTTGGCGATGGCCGCCGGTCCGATGATCGGCATGTGGATCATTTCGAATCATTCGTTCCACGTCCTGTTTCTCGTCGCCACCATATTTTCCATCATCGCTCTCGTCTTGGCCTTTATTACGAAGATGCCGTATCATCCGAAGGCAGAGGCGGGCAAGATTCAATTTTTCGAAAAATCGGTTTTTTCCGTTACGGTATCGATTTTCTTTCTGGCGGTATCCTATGGCGGAATTACGACCTTTTTACCGCTGTTTTCCGAATCGATCCATGTCAATGCCGGCACGTTCTTCTTGGTCTACGCATTATCGCTCACGATCATCCGGCCGATTGCGGGTAAGCTGTCGGATCGGTTCGGCGAGGCGGCCGTCATCGTTCCGGCGCTTGTAGCCGTGATTCTGGCTTTGATCGTGCTTAGCTTCGCTACCGGGTTAACAGGCGTTATCGTCTCGGCCGTACTATACGGGATCGGCTTCGGTTCCGCCCAGCCGTCGCTGCAGGCGGCGACCTTGCGTCTAGCCGGGCCGGACCGGAAAGGGGTAGCCAACGCTTCCTTTTTCACCGCTTTCGACTTAGGAATCGGTCTCGGAGCGATCGTACTGGGATGGGTATCCCAATATACCAGCTATCAAATCTTGTACATGGTAAGCGCCGTCTCGGTATTCGTTTCCATGCTAATCTTCGCCGTGTTCGTAAGGCGATTGTTGAAGGGCAGAAGAACGGCGGAATAAAAGCAAGGGAGCCCCCGGCCGGCTCTTCAGGCTAGGGTTTTCCGCTAATTAGCGGCATTTCCGGATTGGTACAACGATTTTGCAATAAAGTGGCCCTTACGATGGCCTACGCATTCGTGATAGGATGGACAAAAGCATCAACGATATAACGGAAACGGAGGCAAGAAGATGAAAATATTCGTAGCAGGGGCTGCAGGCGTAATCGGACGATTATTGCTTCCTAAACTGATAGAGGCCGGCCATGAAGTCGTTGGCATGACGCATCGCGAAGAGCATATTGACATCATACGCAAGATGGGAGCGCGCGCGTTCTTGGCCGACGCTTTCGATCGGGAGGCCATCATGTCGGCGGTTGCCGCCGAGCGGCCGGAGACAATTATTCACCAACTTACCGCGTTGCGCGATTGGAATCTTGAGGAGAATGCCAGAATCCGGATCGAAGGCACCCGGAATTTGGTCGATGCCGCCAAAGCGGCGAATGTTTCGCGAATCGTCGCGCAAAGCATTGGCTGGGCCTATGAGCCGGGAGAGTCGCCTGCGGCGGAAGATGTTCCCTTAGATATTGCAGCGCCGATGCCAAGGAAAAGGACGATTGAAGGCATAACGGCTCTGGAACGGGCAGCGGCTGAACTACCGAATCATGTCATATTGCGATACGGCATGCTGTACGGCCCGGGAACTTGGTACGACCGCCAGGGGATGATGGCCGATAAAGTTCGGCGCAAGGAAGTGCCGGCGACGAACGGAGTAACCTCCTTCCTTCATGTCGAGGATGCGGCCCATGCGGCTCTGCTCGCATTGGACTGGCCGTCCGGCCCGGTCAACATTGTGGACGACGAACCGGCGCCCGGAACCGAATGGCTGCCTGTTTATGCGAGTGCAGCAGGTGCGCCGGAGCCCGGATTCCAAGCGGGGAGCAATCGCGGCGAGCGCGGGGCGTCGAACTTCAAAGCCCGCAACGAGTACGGTTGGGAGCCGTCGTATCCGACATGGAGGACGGGATTTGGCAAGACGATGGCTTGACGACAGGCCGAGTTCGCTCGATCGCAGCAATCGACAAGAAATCGCAAGCGGATATGTATGTTACAATGAAGGATAAATGATTGGAAGGAGATAAGACGATGTGCCGAAATATTAAGAGATTGTACAATTTCGATCCTCCGGCGACCGACGAGGATATTCGGGCCGCTTCGCTCCAATTCGTGAGAAAGCTGTCAGGCTTCCAGAAACCTTCGAAAGCGAATGAGGAAGCGTTCCATCGCGCCGTTGATGAGGTCGACGCCGCCGCGCGGAAATTGCTGGATTCGCTCGTAACCAATGCCGAGCCGCGCAATCGCGAAATCGAAATCGAACGAGCCCGCCTTCGATCCGTGAAAAGGTTCGGTGTAAAATAAAACGGCAGTAAATCGAATAAATGGGGGAGGGAAAGCCGCGGAACGCGGCTTCTCCTATTATTTCGTGATACGCGATAAGTTCTTCCGTTAGAAAGGCAGCTTGACGATAAAGGTTGAGCCGCGCCCCGGTTCGCTGGTCGCTTCAATCATTCCTTGATGGGCCAATACGAGCTCCTTGGCAATCGCCAGCCCGAGTCCCATGCCGCCGTTGTTGCGCGTGCGCGCTTCATTCGTTCGGTAAAATCGGTCGAAAATATAACGCAAATGCTCCGGATCTATGCCGTCTCCCGTATCGGAGATCGAAATGCGCAGGAAGTCGCGTTCCTTCCCGGAGGCGGTTTCCTCCTCCAATCGAATCGCAATCGCGCCGCCCGCAGGGGTATGGCGAACGGCATTTACCAGCAAATTCAGAAATACTTGCGTCATACGATTCGGATCGATAACAACCGTTGTTCGGTCCGTCGCGCAATGCATCGTTACGGTAATTTCTTTCCGGTCCGTGTCGACGGCGATCCGGTCGTTAACACGTTCCAGAAGTTTCTTCACGTCGGTATCCTTCCGCTCAAAGGGAAGTCTCCTTGCTTCGGCAAGCGATAATAGATGCAGATCGTCGACAAGCCGGGTTAACCGGATCAGCTCGTCCTGTAACGGAAGCAGTTGCTCCGGGTCGACCGCGCGGCCGCTATGTTGAATCAAATCCAAATGGCCGCGAAGAATCGTAAGCGGCGTTCGCAGCTCATGAGCGACGTCTGCGACCAAATTTCTCCTCACTTCCTCGGCGCGTTCCAGTTGATAGGACATGGCGTTGAACGATTGCGCCACTTTGCCGTATTCGTCTTTGGCCGAGACGGGGACTTGTATGCCTAAATTTCCTTGCCCTAACCGATCGATCGCGGGAAGCAGCGAAGCGAGAGGAGCGGTCAGACGCTTGGACAACCAGAAGGCGACCGCCAGCGAAGCGATGACAATGACGATGGCGCTGGCGAATAACAGAAACGTGACCGAACTGCTAATCCCAACCCGCATCTTCGCTACATTCGCAACTTCCTCATCGTAATAGTACAAATAAGCGACCGTTTCTCCTTTGCTCTCTACGGCGCTGCGAATGCCCAATCGGAAGATCATTTCATGCACAGCGTCCCCGGCCGCGTACAGTTGATCCCATTCCGGCGACAACAGCATTACGCTGGCGTTTCGATGCGCCGAGAAAACCGCTTTGTCCAGCCGGATGCGTTCTACATTATGCCAAGAACCACCGTTATTTTCATAATATTCGGTAAACAAAGCGGACAATTCCCCGATTTCCGCATGCCTATCCGTCAGTCCCATATAATCGAGCGAGGCTCGCACAACGAATTGAGTGATGAGAACAAATATAAGACTCATAGCGATAATAACGGACGCCATCGCCCAGAACAGTTTGCGCCTAACGCTCATAACGCGTTACCGAACCGGTATCCGAATCCGTAAACGGTTTGAATATAAACCGGGTTTGACGGATCGTCACCGATCTTCCTGCGAATTCGGCTAATATGCGCGTCCACCGTTCGTTCGTCATTCAATATGTCGTCTTCCAGCGCCGCCTGCAACAATTGCAACCGGCTATACACGATACCGGGTTTGGAGGCGAGCGTAATCAGCATTTTAAATTCCGTCGGCGTAAGCGAAATTTCCTTATCTCCCCGCCAGACGCGGCATTGCGATTCCGATATCGTCAACTCTCCGCGTTTCAAGGTTTGCTCCGCGCTCTGGTTCCCATGCAATCTTCGCAATACGGAGCGGATGCGGGCAACGAGTTCCCGCAAGGAAAACGGCTTCGTCAAATAGTCGTCGGCGCCGATTTCCAGGCCGATAATTTTATCGGTTTCCTCGGTTCGGGCCGTGACCATAATAATGCCCATTTGACTGATTTTGCGCAATTCCCTGCATACGTCAATACCGCTCATCTCCGGCAGCATCCAGTCCAGCACGACGAGAGCGGGTTGATGCGCAATCGCTTTATTCAACGCTTCTCTGCCTGTTGCGGCGGTTATAATATCGAATCCTTCCTGACGCAAGAACGGTTCCATAAATTCAATGACTTTCGTTTCGTCATCCACCAACAGCAATGTATGGGGCATTGCCGTCACCTCCTTCACCTGCGGATCATTATACACGGTTTTTGGTTGACTTTGGGAAATTTCAACGAAAAAGCAAGGGTTCATCATAAGTTCACAACATTTTGCTGTTAGTATACCAAGTAACTATGTGAGATCAACAATGATTTCAGAAAGGATGGGGTTATCATGACAAGCGAAAACAAAGCGGGGGGACGGGTGCGATTTTCGTGCATCGCGTTCGTCTGTCTGGCATGGGGACTCGTCGCGTGCGTCGCCATACAAACGTTCATCGCCGGGCTGGCCGTATTTACGAATCCGATTCATTGGTTCAGGCATACCGTCTTCGTTCATATTTTCGAATATTTGCCGCTTTTTATGCTGTTGTTTGCATTGATCGGGAAGTTGCCGGCAAGGATGCGTTGGGAAAGCGGAGGTTTATTGCTGCTGATCTTTTCACAGTATATGACTGCGAATTTGCCTGGGGCAGGAGCGATGCATCCGGTCGTTGCTTTGATTATGTTCTGGCTTTCTATTGCTGTGGCGAAACGGTCGACACGATTCATCCGCCGCGCTGCCGGTTCCGAACGGAACCGCGCTTGACCGAACGTTCAAGTTGGTCTCGTCCGTGGATATTTTATTGACCGTTGCGTTCGTTATCGTCTCCGGCATATCGCTTCATCTTATAGGCATGTGCAATACGGAGCGGTTTCGCATGATCGTTATCGGTCTCTATACGGCGTTAAGCTTCCTGCTTTTCTTGTTCCTCTGGTGGTCGAATCCGGTATAAAAACGATTTCTACGGGAAATCTATGAACATTTAACCCAGCCTACCATCGAACGGCTACCGAAGCTTATACTACAGGAGGTTTTCCATGACTAGCTTAGCGTTAAAAATTGTGATGTGTCCTTTGGGCGTAATTATCGCTTCCTGGTTGTTTACAAATGTTCAATACAGCGCTTATTACCAGCCGATTATCGTAGGATTGATCCTTGCCGGAGTAGGGATCGTGATGGAGTATATGTTCCTTAAGAAAGGAACGTTATGGATCAGTACGCTAATGGATTTTATCGCCTCGGCGATCATCGTTTATTTTGCGTCCAACTTGTTTGCGGGAGCATCGGTTTCATTTTTTGGAGCCATCTTGACGGGAATTCTGCTTGCCGCGATCGAATATTTTGTACACCATTGGTTAATCCGAAGCGGAAAAACGCAGAAATCGCCTGCATAACCGACGGATACGGAAGGAAGGTCCGGATATGGATATCAACCTGTCTTACGGAAGCGACTACCATGCCATACCCGCCGTTTCGCTGGAAAGCGGCGCCTCACACGAAGTTTCGTCAGACTTGCTCTGTTTCACCGTTCAAATCGTAAACGTCGTTTTTGCGGGCCATCCGGATCGCGGGGAATGGGTATTGGTGGATGCGGGAATGCCTGATTCTGCCGACCGCATCATTTCCGCCGCCAACAACCGGTTCGGCGCAAACGGCAAACCGAAAGCCATTTTGTTGACTCATGGGCATTTCGACCACGTCGGAGCGATCATCGAATTAATCGAGCATTGGGACGTTCCGGTATATGCGCATGAATTAGAGATGCCGTATTTGACAGGCAAACGCAGCTATCCGTCTCCCGATCCGGCCGTCGAGGGCGGCTTCGTCGCCAAGATGTCCCCGATGTTTCCGGTCGAGCCGATCAACCTTGGCCGCTATGCGAACAAGCTTCCGTCCGACGGAACCGTTCCCGGCATGCCCGGTTGGCGCTGGATCCATACGCCGGGGCACACTCCGGGCCATGTTTCCTTCTTCCGGGACGCCGATCGGACGCTCATCGCGGGCGATGCGTTCGTTACCGTCAGGCAGGATTCGCTGTATAAAGTGTTGATCCAAGAGCAGGAAATTAGCGGTCCGCCCAGATATTTAACCCCCGATTGGCAAGCCGCGAAGGAATCGGTTCATAAGTTGACCGCATTGAAGCCCTCAGCGGCCGTTACCGGCCACGGACTGCCGGTGTCCGGCGACTTGCTGGCGGAAGGATTGCGGAATTTGGATCGGAATTTCGATCGATTCGCCGTTCCCGATTATGGAAAATACGTTCAATAAATCCTATATCCGAAGACGAAATAGCCGGTTGCAAGCCCCCCTTGACGTACGACTGCGGTCGTACTATATTGTTTATATGCCATTATCGGTATAAGTAAGAAAAAGCCCTACCGAATGTAACGGCTGAGCAATATAGCTAACAAGGAGATTCGATATGGCTATTCTCATTGTATTGCTTATTATGACCGCAATCTGGTTCATCCGTCGGATTTGGCCGGTGACGGGCGTAACGTACGTCGATTCCGTCGATTCCGTCGATTCGAATATGCTTCAAGCTCGAGGGAATGGTCGGGAGGATGTGAAAATTATCGACGTCCGGGACGCAGCAGATTACGAAACCTGTCATCTGTCCGGTGCGATTAATATATCAATCGGACGATTGCCGTATGTTTGGAAAAAGGAACTATCGCCGGGCGAACCGGTTTTAATTTTCTCCGACAGTCCGTATAAAAGCAAGAAAGCGGCTCGTATGCTGAAAAACAAAGGTTTCCGGCAAATTTATGCGTTGCGGGAGAAGAAGTGCGCATAATGGGGGACGGGGATGCAAAGCTTAACCCTCGCGCAGTAAAGGAGATGCGATGGAAACGGTTTATGACAATCTCGTCATTCCCTCATTAACCGGCAATATTCGTAACGATATTTACAGCTTCCTTGTCCGCAATCATTGCTCGCAGACGGCGGAGCATTGCATGAAGGTCGGGGAGGAAGCGGGAAAGATCGCGCGGCGGTACGGATACCATGATCCGGAGGCGGCCGAATATGCCGGTTATTTGCACGATATTAGCGCAGTGTTCCCGAACGAGATTCGGATTCGGGTATCGGAGCGGCTTGGCATCGAAGTTTTGCCGGAAGAAAGAACGTTTCCGATGATTATTCATCAGAAAATATCGAAGGCGATGGCGCGGCAGCTTTTTCAGATCGAAGAGGATGCGATTTTGAATGCGGTCGGCTGCCATACGACACTACGAAAAGGGGCCGGCGAGCTGGACAAAATTTTGTTCGTTGCCGATAAAATCGAATGGGACCAATCGGGGACGCCCCCGTATTTGCACCATATCGTTCAACAAATGGAAATGTCGCTCAATCATGCGGCATTCGCCTATATTCGTTATTTATGGGATCAGCGGGATAAATTGAGAGTCGTTCATCCTTGGCTCGCGGAAGCGTATGAGGAACTGAGATCCGGCATAGAAGCGGCGGGATAAAACGAAATGGTGCATGCAGTCCATAAGTGTTCGCATTTATGGACTGTTTTATTATTTTTACATCGGAATAACAAAAATAAGCAACAAAGGTTCCGGGATTCGTTTATAATGGAGCTGTTCCAAAAGTCTTAAGACGGACTTCGAGCATGCTCCTATTTATATTGTATGTACGCCTCCTCCTTGAGACGGGGGGACAATTCATACCAAAGGTCGTTGTTATTTTGGCGCTGAAGCGTTAGGTTAATATATAGGGAGCATTCATTTTTTTAGTTCAAATCATAAAAGGATTGGTACGATGTTGACGAATAATCGGTATTTACAATGGCTGCATACTTATGAGAGAAGAGTGTTTCGTTGGTTTAATCAAACGATAAGCCATGCTGCGCTCGATCGATTTTTTGGCACGATCACCCATATGGGCGGCGCGGCGTTTGCGATTGCTTGCACATTATCTCTGGCCCTGTTTGCGCAAGGGAAGTGGGGGCTTGCCGGCTTGCAAAGCGCGATTGCTTTAACGGCCAGTTTTATCATAACGACGATCGTCAAGAAAAAGTTTCGAAGACGAAGACCATATATGGTTTTGCCGTATACGAAGGTTGGGAGAAATCCGCTGAAGGATCCTTCTTTTCCTTCCGGGCATACCACCGCCATTTTTTCTATCATGACCCCGTTTCTATTTATTTCAGGCTGGTTTGCCTTATGTTTGGTATTGCTCGCCACTCTAGTGGGTTTATCCCGCATTTACTTGGGACTTCATTATCCGTCCGATTGCATTGCCGGATGCATTGTGGGTACAGTAACCGCGCTATTCGTCGTTTTATTTGTCGGTTAAAAATGAGAGTAGCGCGGACTGCTCTAATATGCTATTATCATTTTATATAATGATAATAGCATGGAGGGGATCGAAACATGAAAAAAGCCGACTTGCTTCTTCATCCCGTGCGAATGCGCATCGTACAACAATTGCTGACAGGCAAACCGCGAACGATTCTTGAGCTTGTCGAGATTCTCGGCGACGTTCCTCAAGCGACGCTCTACCGTCATATGAAGCTATTGCACGAGGCGAATTTGATCGAGGTGGTCGAGACGCATAAAGTTCAAGGCAGGGAAGAGCGCGTGTATTCGGTTGCGAAAGAAAACTTGATGATCTCTGAAAATGAATTGAACACGGCTTCCCAGGAAGAACATGTCCGCTATTTCACGGCCTATCATGCCAATTTGCTGCAACTGGCGACATCCTACATCATGCAAACATCGCCCGAGCGGTATCAAGAAGACGGATTCGGCTATTCGTATGCGCCGCTGCACTTGACGGATGAAGAATTTCAGGAATTCATCCAATCGATCAATCAACTTGTGCAAAAGGCGGCACAGCATGAACCGTCGACGGAACGCAAAACCCGCCTTCTTGCATCGATGCTTATACCGCAAATGACACAGGGACAAGATGAGGGGGAGTCGCAATGAAAATGCATTACGGTTATAAAATCGAATGGGATCAATTGGCGGAGTGGCTGCCGATCCTAATGCCCTTTATCGTTTTAAATTTGATCTTAATCGCCGCGGCGCTATGGGATATCATACGAAGCGACCGCAACCGGGAAAGCAAATGGCTATGGGCGGCTCTCTCCGTATGCGTCTCCCTGTTGGGGCCGATTTTATATTTTGCGATCGGAAGGAGAGGACGCTAAGTTGGACATGCTGCAAGTACACCGACTATACAAAAAATATGGGGATCAAGAAGTCGTGAAGAACGTCGATTTCGCGATCGGAGACGGCGAGTGCGTCGCCCTGTTGGGTCCGAACGGCGCCGGGAAGACGACGATTATTAAAATGTTGATCGATATCGCCAAGCCTACCGGGGGACAAATTTTGTTCCAAGGGGAGAGCCACGGCCAAATGCGCCGTCATATCGGTTATTTGCCGCAGCATCCGACTTTCTATCCATGGATGACCGGCAAAGAACTTCTCGTTTTTATGGGCAGGCTCTCCGATTTGGATAAGCAAACGATCGACCGCCGCATGGACGAACTGCTGGATTTCGTAGGACTAAGTCCTGTGATGAACAAGCGAATCGGAACGTATTCGGGCGGGATGAAGCAAAGATTAGGCATCGCGCAAGCCTTGATCCATCAGCCCAAGCTGCTCATCATGGATGAACCGGTGTCCGCGATGGACCCGCTTGGACGCAGGGATATGCTGGAATTACTTAAAGTCATTAAACAGGAATCTACCATCCTGTTTTCCACTCATATTTTGCATGATGCGGAAGAGCTTTGCGACAAAATTTTAATTTTGCATCAAGGCAAACTGCTCGTCAACGGCTCGATTGAGCATGTCATATCCGAAAATCAGCAGCCTGTCTTTATTATTCAAGCCCCACAAGCCGACGAATGGGCTCCCAAGCTCGTTCATCGGGATATCGTCGAATCGATGGAGCAGACCAGTCAAGCGGCCAAAATAAGGGTGAAAAACATCGAGCAGGGAAGAGCTTGGCTGCTGGACAATATTCAACGAATGAAGCTGCCGATTCAAAGGTTTGAATTGGTGCAGGAAAGTCTTGAAGAAATTTTTATCAGGATGGTGAGGCAGTCATGAAACATTTGACGGTATTGTTGA
The DNA here is from genome assembly GCF_018918005.1 of Paenibacillus sp. MSJ-34. Lineage (GTDB taxonomy): Bacteria > Bacillota > Bacilli > Paenibacillales > Paenibacillaceae > MSJ-34. Next base: position 62,578 of record NZ_JAHLPR010000016.1, read on the forward strand.
AGAAGGAGTGGCTGGAAGCCGGCAGGAGCTATAAATTGTTGTGGCTGCCCGTTGTGTTCATGCTTCTCGGCATGCTTCAGCCGCTAGTCTATTATTATATGCCGCAAATATTGCAAATGATGGACGGTCTGCCGGAAGGGCTGGAGCTGAATCTTCCGGCGTATTCGGCGGAGGATGCGATGGCTTCCACCTTGACCGGCCAATTCGACCAACTGGGACTGCTGATTCTCGTCATCAGCATGATGGGATTGATTATTACCGATAAAAACAACGGTATGCTGACATTTATATCGACGAGGAACACGACGCTAACCGAGTATTTGATCGGCAAATGGATCGGACAGGCGGCGATACTGGCTGTCGCGATCGCAGCCGGTTTTATGATGTCGGCGTTGTACACCTCTTTTTTATATCATGCCGTGCCTATAAGCAGGCTTGCCGCCGGGCTTGCCGTTTATTACGTCTGGTGTCTGTTTATATTAACGGTGACTCTGACGCTTGGCGCTCTGTTGTCAAGAGTTTCCGCGGTTGCCGTCTTATCGATTGTGCTACTCTTGACGATGAAAACCGTAACCGGATTAGGCGCAGGCTTTCAAAGCTTCAATCCCGCTTTTTTATCGAATCATGCGGTTAACTTGATCGTTGCCGGGGAAGTATTGCCGCATTTTGTACTCACGGCGGTTCTTACCTTTGTGTTGATAGCGATGCTCTTGCTTCTCTCCAAAACGTATTTGTCCCGCAAAGAATTGCCGTCAATGTAATCGGCCCGATTGATATTGACATATCCGTTCGGCTGCGATATGATGAATCATATTTTTGGAACAACGATGAAGAAGGGTAAGTAGACAGACGTGCAGGATGAGCAGAGAGCCGGTGGTTGCTGCGAACCGGTATCCGGCGTATGATCGAATGGCCTTCCGAGTTGCTTGGCCGAACCTTCGCTTCGAAGCAGTAGGCGGAGCCGGGTTTCCCGCCGTTATCACGGGAACGGTATCGAGATTGCTTATGAGTCTCCGTACCGGTATGAGAAGATCGGATGCCATTTCTACATATGGCCGACGATCAAATAAGGTGGTACCGCGACAACCTCGTCCTTATACGGACGGGGTTTTTTGGTCTTCTAAGGAGGTGATGGCAATGGATGACGGTTGGTGGTGGCGGCTGGCTGCTATGTATGTTTTTGTGAAACGGCATTTGATCTGCAATGTTATTGCAATGAGGAGGATTTACTATGTCGAAAGAAAGAATGTTAACGGGAGACAGAGTCACCGGCAAGCTTCACCTTGGCCATTACGTCGGAAGTCTTCGCAACCGCGTCGAGCTTCAGCATCGGTACGAATCTTTTATTTTGCTGGCGGATGTTCAAGCCTTGACTACGCATTTCGAGAACCCAGGAATAATACGCGATCATCTGCGGGAAATTGCGCTTGATTATTTGGCTGTCGGAATCGATCCGGAAGTTTCCGCCATATTCGTCCAATCCATGATTCCCGAAATCGCGGAGCTCACAGTATATTACTCCATGTTCGTCACGGTTAACGCGCTGCGCCATAATCCAACCGTCAAAGCGGAATCGAAATACCGGGGTCTTGACGAGATGTATTACGGCTTCCTCGGATATCCGGTCAGCCAAGCGGCCGATATTACATTCTGCAAAGCGACGGTCGTCCCGGTGGGCGAGGACCAACTGCCGCATATCGAGTTAACCCGTAAAATCGTGCGCCGGTTCAACGAATTGTATCGCCCGGTGCTGGTCGAGCCGAAGGCGCTTGTCGGCGAGATGCCGCGGCTTGTCGGGACCGACGGGAACGCCAAGATGAGCAAAAGCCTTGGAAATGCGATTGCACTCGACTCCGCTCCGGAAGAAGTCGATTATAAAATACGCAAAGCTGTTACGGACCCGGCCCGTATTCGCAAGAACGATCCGGGACATCCGGACGTATGCCCGATCTATGCGTATCACCGCGCTTTTCGTCCGGAAGGAGAGGCGGAAATTCGCGAAGGCTGCGAGAAAGGGCTGATCGGTTGCACGGGATGCAAGCAGCTTGCCGTAACCGCTCTTGAAGGCCTGCTCGAACCGATGCGGGAACGCCGGACGTATTATGCGGCTAAGCCGAAACGCGTCGACGAGATTCTTCTGGACGGAACGTCCCGCGCCCGGGCGATTGCCCGCGAGACGATGAGAGAAGTGCGGGAAGCGATGGGCATCGATTATTTTGACAAAGTTTAGCCGCAAAGAAGAGGACAGGCCGATCAAAACAGCAAAGGATTTATGGTATAATATGACTATCGTGATAGAATGACAAAGTGGCGGTGACGATGCAATGATTAAAATGATCGATGTCAATTCAGTAAATGTCGAACAGACCGGATTTTTTTGTATGAGAAGCAAGCCCAAAAATATCGGTTATCAGCGAAAGCTCCATTGGCTTAAAGCCAGATTTGCGGAAGGTTTCAAACTTAAAATGATTCAAGAGGGAACGCGTCCCATAGGCTTTATTGAATACGGACCTAGCGAATACGCATGGAGAGCTGTGGAAGCGGAGAACTACATCATGATTCATTGCCTTTGGGTGGTCGGTCAAGGAAAGGGCAAAGGATATGGTTCGCGGTTGTTGGAAGAATGCATCCATGATGCCGTCGTTCAACAAAAATCAGGGGTAGCTATGGTTGCCAGCAAAGGAACTTGGCTTACCGATACATCTTTTTTGATCCATAAAGGGTTTGAAGTCGTGGACGAAACTCCTCACGGATTTGAACTGATCGTGAAAAAGTTAATAGACGGCCCTTCCCCCCGGTTTCCGAATAATTGGGAGGAAAGAGCGAAACAGTATGAAAAGGGAATCACCATTTTGAGATCGGACCAATGTCCTTTCAATGATAACGCAGTGCAAACGATATCCGAAACGGCTCATGAGCTAGGCATCGACGTACATGTCATTGACATTGAAAATTGCAATGACGCCCAAAAATCGCCCTCGGCTTACGGCACTTTTCATGTCATTTATAACGGAAAGCTACTCACCTATCATCCCATTACTAAACGAGAGTTTTTGAAGCTTCTTCAAGAGGCGGAATAGATGGAAATGTCGGAAGCCAGCGGCAAACTGCTGGCTTCTGCTACATTCTTACGTCGCTTCGCCTGTCCTTTCCCCGTTTGTTCTCACTTTGCTCTTCAACCCGTTAATCAACACTTCCATCCCGAAGCGAAACTCTCTGTCCATATCCGGGATCCGGACAGGAAAGCGAAACTCGAATTCTCCGGTAGGGCCGGCCTTTTCTACGGATTGTATCCGATATTCCTCAATGACGAACGAAGTAACATAATTGTTGAACATCCACGATGCCGAGAACAAATCTTCGTTCTTGAGCCCCGATTGGGCGAATATGCCGCTTACCTTCTCGATCAATGAAATCCGATAAGGGGTGGAGGGGATCGTCTCTTCCATCACATGCGCCGAATCGCGGACGCTCAAATACGTTTTTCTTAGTTGATCGGACAGATCCAGCAATTGTTCTTCCCACGGCCGATCTTCGTCGGGCAATTGAATTTGTTTGCATATTTCTTCGGCGATCAATGCCAGCAGTTCATTTTTGTTTTGAAAATGCCAATACAGCGAAGCTCCTTTAATATTCAGGCGGTCCGCCACTTTCCGCATGGTCAGTTGCCGGATTCCTTCTTCGTCCAGCAGTTCCAGCGCAGCTTGCACAATAATCGACTTGTCTATTTTCTTTAATTGGTTCCCATTTGCGCTTGTCACAAAATATCCTCCTTTACTTGGCAAGTATAACATATTCGCTATAGTCTAACAATGTTAGTTTAAATCTAACATCGTTAGTTTGTGCTTTTAGTTGGAAAGACGACGACGATTCGGACGATTATGAATTTGGTTCCGGTCGATGGGGGGGCCGTCCGAGTGTTCGGCCGGGAGCTAAGAGAAGAATCCTGCACTGGCGTTGCATTAACTTCTACCGCCCTGCTCCCCAAGTTCGCGGACACAGGAGACGCTAATTGTGACAAACGACCCGATTTCGGCCAGTTTGCGGACAGGCGATCCTTTATTCGCGGCAAAAGCGTAAAAATAAGCCCTGCGATGAACGGATAACGGAACCAATGTCCGCCGAAACAGCGAATAAGCGGTTTTGACGCAAAATAACGGTCGTACGGTCCGCATAGCAATTTCTCAATGCAACGCCATTGATGAAGAGGTAAAGCATCGATTCTTATGCTTGGGATGATGTACAAAATACAACATTTTATCGATTTTCCATGCATTTTTGATGCCATTGTTGTAATTTTTACAACATTCCGGGGACAGACAAAGGGAAAATAGTCTTTGCGTAGCGATTATGTTGTATATAGTACATCATGTTCGGGCGGTCTGCCTTTTATCCTCCAACAATGTTGCATTTTATACAACATGCGTATCGATCTAACAAACAACCCTCTCTTTTGAGAGGTTTTTTTGTTTTTCCCCTTGACAAAATAAAACGGATATTATAATCTAACATTGTTAGTTTGGCTAACGATGTTAGGTTGCGATAAGCAAATCATAATAAAATGAAAAGGTGGAGACTACTTATGAACGTAATGGATTTTTCAAAAAGCGATTTGGCGAACTCGGATTTGAAGTCGGTAAGCATTCATGACGGTAGATTTAACTACAGCAATCTTCAAGGCTCCGACTTCAGTCATTCGGATTTAACGAACGCCTCTTTCAAGGGAAGCAATTTGCAAGATGCGATCTTCAATCGCGCCAATCTGACGGGCGCGCAGCTGGTGAAATCGAATTTGAAGGGCGCGAGCTTCGAGCAATGCATTTTTGACGGGACCCGGTTCACTTATTCCGACCTGTCCGGCGTATGCTTCGATCATCAGACGTTCGTCGGCACCGTGTTCGATCATGCGGAATTGAAGCATACGACGTTCCGCAACGCCACGCTGACCAATGTCTCGTTTAAAACGGATGTGGCGAAGACGGTTTTTGACGGAGCGACGATGGATAAGCTGACTTACGCACTGCTTAAAGGCTATAAAGCGGATTTAAAAAATGTAACGGTTGTTTAATGATTGCGGGGGCGGACTGCCCGAGCAAAAACTCGGCAGTCCCGTTATGCTCGTGCGGAATCGACCGTTCACGGATAAAGAGGAAGCACGATCAAAAAGCCGGCAATAAAGCAGCACCCTGCAACCGAATATAAGAAGACGGGGGAAAACGAATGTTTGAGCACGCCGGACAACGTTTAGTTTCTCAAGATCGGCAGAACCATTTCCGCATGAAATCCTTCCCCGGAATCGCTCGTCACGATAAGCCGGCCGCGATGCGCTTTGGCGATGCTTGCCGCCATAGGCAAGCCGAGCCCATGGCCGTTCTGCGCCGGACGCTTCCTTTTGGACGAATACGGAAGTTCCAAGAGCTCCGGAATATCGCCGGCAGGCACGCCTTTTCCGTCATCGGAAACGACGATGCTGCCGACCTCGCAGTCTCCCTTCGTTTCCAAAACGATATGGCAGCCGTTCGGATTATGATTTATGCTGTTCTGCATCAGATTGGCCAAGGCGCGAACAAGCAGCTTCTCGTCGCCGTAGATTTTGAGCTGCTCGTCCCGGACGATCCATTCCAATGTATATTTGTCATCCCATCCCCGGTTCAGAAACTCGGATGCGATCAGACGGACAAGCGCCGATAATCGGATCGGTTTCAAATGTAACGGCTGCATCTCGTATTCCAGCATCGAGACCAAATTCAAATCGCTGACCAGCGAGCGGAGCATTTCTCCTTGATGCCGGATGATACCGGCTTTATGCCGTTGTTCCGGCGGAACGGCCTCGCTCTCTTCCAGTTCGCTTGCATACCCGAGCATGATGGACAGCGGCGTGCGGATGTCGTGGGATATGCCGGATATCCAGTTCGAACGCGCTTCGTCTCTCGCTTTCAACTTATCATTTTTGCGCTGCATCAATAATGAAGCATTGTTGATACTGGCCGCCAGCCCGCTTAATACGCCTTTGGGCTCGACATATTCGCTCCGCTCCTCGGCGAGGGCGTGGATTCCGCGAATGAGCGGGGCAATCGATTTGACCAGACGGGAACCGATGAAGAGCGATAAGAGGAGGGTCAGCGCCAGATTTCCGGCTACGAGGACTGCGGAACGGAAAGGCAGGCCGCTTACCCAATCGACGGGGAAGCTGAACTGGTATTTGGCGACGCTGTCCTGCGGAAATCCGACGACTACTAGCCCGCCATCGCGCTCCCATACGGTAACGGGATAATTTTGCAAATAGTGGCGGGAAAACTTGGCCACATCGGCAAGAGAATAGGAGCGAGGAACTTCGTCCGGCATGTCGAAGCTCCACACCGCCCGCCCGTCGCGATCAAGCAGCATGGCCCATGCGTTGTTTTGCCTTAGCAGCTTGCCGGCTTCCTTATCGAGCGTATAGCTGCCGTTATATCGCAAACCCTCTGCAACGTTCCGTACAACCTGGCCAGGGGAATGGCTGCCATTCATTCCTCCGAATATCCATACCCCGAGAATGATGAAATTAACAATGAGAAGCGCAACCGACGTTATGATCGTCGCTCCCACGAATCGGCGTAAAATACGGGCGGTTCCGTCCATCTTCACCCCTCCTTCGCAATCAGCTTATAGCCCAGCCCTCTTACGGTAATCAAATATTGAGGGGCGGAGGGATTCGTCTCGATTTTTTCGCGGATGCGCCGAATGTGCACCATCAGCGTGTTCTCGTATCCGAAATAATCGTCGCCCCAAACCGCTTGGCAAAGCGCGTCGCTCGTCACGATCCGTCCCTTGTCTTCATAAAGCTTCAGCAGCAGGGCATGTTCTTTGGCCGTTAACGGCTGTTCGCCTTGATCGCTGCGCACCACGGCGCCTTCCAAATCGACGATATGCCCGCCAAGCTTGAAGACCGGCTGTCGTTCAACCGTCGGCGAAGCGTACGTGCGCCGTAAAATGACCATAAGCCGGAGGACGAGTTCGCGCGGCAAAAACGGTTTGACCATATAATCGTCCGCGCCGAGCCCGAGGCCGAGCAGACGATCTTCATCCTCGCCTCGCGCCGAGAGGAAGAGCACCGGCATCTGCGAGAATCGGCGAATAGACGACAATATGGAGAAGCCGTCGCCGTCCGGCAGCATAATATCCAAAATCGCGATATCCGGCTTCTCGGAGCGGCATATCGCCAAAGCTTCTTCGCAGCTTCCCGCGTGAAAGATGCGGGAAAATCCTTCTTTGCGCAAAAAGCCGTCGATTATCCGGCGGATTTCCGGTTCGTCGTCGACGATGACGACTTTTCTATATTTTATATTTTGCATAGCGTTCACCCATTTCCATTATACAAGGCGTGTACGGCGATTCCACCCAATCCGCCCCGATTTCGCATATTTAAGGTTACCGTAAGGTTGCCGTCAGCTACAAGTAGGGGTGCGGCTTTATGCTGAAACCAGGCAATGTTATTACAGTAACCGATTGGAGTGAAGCGCATGAACACGATCGTATCCACCCGCAACCTTACGAAACGGTACGGGAGCGCATGCCGGGTCGATCAAGTCAATTTAACCGTATACGAAGGGGACGTGTACGGTTTCCTCGGCCCGAACGGAGCGGGCAAATCCACTACGCTGAAAATGCTGCTGGGTCTCGCCAAGCCTACAGGCGGCCAAGTGATCGTATTCGGCAAGGAATTTGAAAAAAACCGCCGCTCGATTTTGAGCCAAACGGGATCGCTTATCGAGTCGCCTTCTTATTACGGCCATCTCACCGGACTGGAGAATATGCGCGTCGTACAACGCCTTCGCAACGTTCCGGATCGGAATGTGTTCGAGGCGTTGCGAATCGTCCGTTTGGAAAATCATAAGGATAAAAAAGCGGGGCAATATTCCCTTGGCATGAAGCAGCGGCTTGGCATCGCGATGGCGCTGCTCGCTTTCCCGAGGCTGTTGATCCTGGACGAGCCGACCAACGGATTGGATCCGGCGGGGATCGGCGAGATTCGCGAACTGATACGATCTTTGCCGCAACGCTTCGGCATGACCGTATTGCTGTCCAGCCATATGCTGGCGGAGATCGAACAAGTCGCGACCTCGGTCGGCATTATTAGCGACGGCAAACTGCTGTTTCAGGGCGGCATGGATCAGCTGCGCAACCGGAGCGAAGCGCATATCGCCATCAAAACGCAAGACAACGAAACGGCGGAAAGGCTGCTGCTCGGCCAAGGATATTCGCCGGTGGCAAACGGAGACTATTTGACCTTGAAAGGACTCGGAGATCCGCAGATCGCCGAAGCGAACCGGACGCTCATTCGCGCAGGCATCGATGTCATCCGAATCGAAGAACGCCAGAAAAGTTTGGAGAGCATCTTCCTAGAACTGACGGGAAGGGAGAGAAGCTTGTAATGAAAACGGTCATGCTGGAATTTTACAAATTGCGGCGCAAACGGCTGCTCCTTATGATCTCGATGTTTCTATCCGTGGAAATCGGCTGGGCTTTCCTGTCCGTCAGCAAGTCGATGTCGCGCAATCCGGACAGTTCCGGGTGGGACGGTGCGCTCGTGATCATCGCATCCTTGAACGGCCTTTTTCTTCCGCTCATTGCGGCTGTGGTCGTTTCCCGCCTCTGCGATATGGAACATAAAGGCAATACATGGAAGCTGCTGACGGCCGCATCGCTCAAACGACACCGGCTATATTTCGCCAAATACGCTTGCGCCTGCATACTGCTGCTATTTGCCGTTATCGCGCAGATGGCCGCGATTGCGGGATTTGGCGCCGTGAGCGGGTTCGGCATGCCTGTTCCGTTCTCCGAACTGTTCAAGCTGCTGGCCGGCACGATGCTGACCAATGCGGTCGTTATCGCATTGCAGCAGTGGATATCGCTTGCCGTGAAAAATCAAGCGTTCGGCCTGTGCCTCGGGATGATCGGGGGATTCATCGGCATGACGGCCGATTTATTCCCGGCTGCGGTGCGCCGTATATTGATTTGGTCCTATTATTCGGGGCTAAGCCCAGTAACTTACAATTTTGTTAATGAAACGATGGAGTTCGTTCCCCGTCAGATCGTGGCGTTCCTGCCCGCTTCGGTCCTATTCATGGGAGCGGCCGTCTATATTGCCGGAAGCGTTCACGTATCCAGGCAAGATATTCACTAGGAGGTACATTATGCTGCAAAGATGCATTTCCGCCGAATGGTTGAAATTGCGCCATTCCCATATTTGGCTGATCATGACGGCGCTTCCCGCGATTAGCGTTTTGATCGGATCCGCCAATTATTATATGAATCAAGGCGTATTGCATAACGGATGGTACAGCTTGTGGACGCAAGCGAGCCTCTTTTACGGGGAGTTTTTTTTGCCTGTCCTCATTGCTATTTGCTGCGCTTACGTATGCAGACTCGAGCATTTGAACAAAAATTGGAATATGATCATGACGGCTCCCGTCCGAATAGCCTATCTGTTTCTTGCCAAATTAATCGTCGTTGCGGCGCTCGTTTTCCTTGTGCAATTGTTCTTTGCGCTGCTTTATTATGGCGCGGGGAAATTATTCGGTTTGACTGGGGCGTTCCCGGCCGAAACGTTCGGTTGGATCGCGAGAGGCTGGCTGGCTTCCGTTACGATTAGCGCCGTACAATTATGGCTGTCTCTTGTCATCCGCAGTTTTGCCGTTCCGATCGGGATCAGCATTTGCGCCGCGTTGATCGGATTAGGCATGTACGTCGCGAAGCTCGGCATGCTGTTCCCCCATTCGTTGCTGACGATCGGCATGGGCGCAATAAGCCAGGATCGGTTGACACAGGCCGATACGATTCTATTTTTGACGATGAATACCCTCTTCCTGGCGGCGGTTTCCCTGATCGCCGTTCGCAGACTCAAGAAAAAGGACGTGTCGGCTTGACCCGGAAGGGAAATAAATTGCTGCGGAAGCTTGACACTCCTCTAAGGGGAAACTTTAAGCTAGAGACAGAAGGAGGCGATCTTCATTGCTGTATACGGTTCAAGAGGTATCGGCCGTTTGCATGCGGTTACCGCTGCCGATTTTGCGGCGCAATCGCATTTTTTCCTGCATGACGATTTTCATCTGCGCATGCTTGAAGACCAGCAAACCGGATTGGCCTCCGAATCGTTTGCAACGATAGAATAGAGGAGAACACACCGTTATTTTTGGGCGGTGTGTTTTTTTGTTGCGTTGACGAATCCCGCCGATCGGCGGCGGCTCGTCTTATGCGCTTTCTTTTGCCGGTATGGGAGGTATATAATGACAGTGAATGCGACAAGCATGAAACGAAGGAAATATAGGGTTCCAAAAAAGCGGCACCGTTTGGAATGGACGGGAAAATCTACGAATATATCAAGAAGGCTTTGTCAAATTTGTTAACAGATTGAAATTATGGCATGATGGAAAGAAAGGATAGGGCAAGCGGATCGAATAGTAACGGGTTCGATATGGATCAGACAGGAGGGACAGAAGATGTTTTCCATATTGGCGACGATTTTCGTCATTCAAATTGTGTATGTTTCGTTTTTTACGCTGCGGATGATTCTAACGTTGAAAGGTCAAAAGTATTATGCGGCCGCCATCAGTTCGCTTGAAATCATTATTTATGTGCTCGGCCTCAATATGGTATTGCAATATTTGGACCATGTGCTGAGCCTCATCGTGTATGCGGCGGGCTATGCGCTCGGCGTGCTCGTAGGCTCTTGGATCGAAGGGAAAATCGCCCTCGGTTACGTCACGTTGAAAGTGATCACGAACGATATCGCCGGCATGATGCCGAATGAACTGCGGAACGAAGGGTACGGCGTAACGTCGTGGGTCGGCCGCGGCAGAGACGGCGACCGGTTAGTATTAGAAGTGTTGACCAAACGGAAAAACCAGCGCAGTTTATATAAACTCATTTTATCGATCGATCCGAAAGCGTTCGTCGTTACGTTGGAACCGAGTCAACTGCATGGCGGATTCTGGGTCAAAAGCGTGCGGAAATGATTTATTTCGTGATTTTATAAACACAGCGGCTGCCGCCGGACAGCAGATGCTCGCTTCGTTCGATATGAACCTTGTCTCCCATGACGGCGCGAAACAGGTTCAATTCGTTCCGGCACAATTGGGTGCAGGCGGTTGCCGCCTCGCATATCGGGCAATGCTTTTCAACGAAGAGCAAGTCTCCGTCTTCATGCTCTGCGATTTCCGCCATATACCCTTCATTCGTCCGGATATCGGCCAGAATCTCGAGCTTTTCTCTGATTCCTTCTGTGCCGGCTAATTGGACGGCATATTGATCCTGCATTTTTTTGTTGCGAACTTCCAACAATTTCTCCAGTCCCGCCTCCCCGAAAGCCTCCTTCATCGAATCGATCAAACTGACGGTAAGATCCATATATCCGTCGGGAAACAGCCTGGCCGCTTCGGCGGTAAGGCGCCACAGCTTGGCGGGCCGGCCCATCGGGCGGCTCTCTTCGTCGTAATCGACGAGCCGTTCTTCCTGCAGCCGGTACAAATGCTGGCGCACGGCCATCCCGGTTACATTCAGCTCGGATGAGAGAGCAACCGCATCCATCGGGCCGTTCTGCTTAAGAAGATGAACGATGGCTTTCCGTGTTTTTACAGACGCTTCTTTCTTCGTATCGCTTTTGCTCAACGCAATCCCCTCCTATGGCGTAGGAATGAATGCACCTCGTTACTTACATTATAAAGAAAAATATTGATTAATTCAAAAAAGAAAGCGAACGCTGCTGGAATGAAGTATAATGCGAGGTAGAAAAGGAAGGAGATACATATGAATCGCGAAAAACGAAGCGCCTTGGTTCGGTTGGCCGCCTGGATCATCTTGATCGGATACGGAGCCTGCCTGCTCTACTGGATGTTCGTCGGATTCGGCCGTACCGCGCTTTCATCCGGCGATCTGAGTTACAACTTGATTCCGCTGCGCACCATATCGGACTATTTCCTGCACTATCAATCTTTCACCTTCCGAACATGGGCGATCAATATCATCGGCAATATCGGCGTATTCGTCCCGATTGGGGCCGCGATGCCGGTCGTCTTTCCGAAATGCAGAACCTATTTCCCATTCTTGGGTCGTTTCGCGGTCGCCATCGTCGTCTTAGAAACGCTTCAAACTTTCCTGCGTGCGGGAAGCGGGGATGTCGACGATCTTATTCTCAACGCCATCGGCGCCTCTGCCGGATATATATTGTACAAGCTTTACGCTCGTGCAACAAACAAAGATCCGTTGAACGAGGACGGAAATTTTTCGGCCTGAACGAACAACTGAAGGCGGTATTCCGAAAAATGACCTTCCGTTTCTCGCCGATTTTTTCATCGGATTAGGCAAAGAAGCGACGGTGAAGGAGCCGTCGGAATTGATAGACAATATTGTAAACAAGCTTTCCGAGATGATAGCCAAGTACAAGTAGCGGATTGACTTGATATTTCACTCCTCCCAACCAGTCTGTTTGTCCGGTTCGAATCATACAATGAAAGGACAAATCGATTTGGCGCCGCTTGCGCGCTCCATCTAGACAAGCGGGGGAGGAAGGCATCGGCAATGAAAACGATACGGCTTCAAATTACAGGCATGACATGTGCGGCATGTTCCGCCAGAATTGAAAAAGCGTTGAACCGGACGGAAGGGATTCGGACGGCGTCGGTCAATCTCGCCTTGGCGCAAGCGGCCGTCAGCTACGATCCCCGGTTCATCGAAGCAAAACGAATTATGCAGAAAATTGAACAGCTCGGATACGGCGCCAAGGACGAGCGGCTCGATGCGGACTCGTCGTCCGAGAACGAAGTGCAGCTATACCGCAATCGATTTATCGCCGCGGCAGTACTGTCGCTCCCGCTTTTTTGGGCCATGTCGAGCCATATTCCTTTTGTGCCGGAAGTGTGGACGCCGGCGCTCTTTCAATCCGCTTTGTTTCAATTGCTGGTTGCGACCGTGCTTCAATTTTATATCGGATTTCCTTTTTACTACAGAGCTTTCCAAGCGATGAAGCAACGTTCGGCCAATATGGACGTTTTGGTCGCATTAAGCACCTCGGTGGCCTACTTTTACAGCCACTATCTCGTGATGCGCCCCGATCATTCGCATTCGGGGGAACATCAGACGTACTACTTCGATACGATCGCCATGATAATGACGGCGGTGCTGCTCGGCAAATATTTGGAATCCGTCGCCAAGAGAAAGGCTTTGAAAGATCTTCGCATGCTATACGGGCTGCAAGTCCCGCTCATCCGCGTACTTCGCCGGCAAGCGGAGGAGTGGATTGCGGCAAGCGATCTTCGCGCAGGCGATTTGGTCCTCGTCCGGGGGGACGAATGGATTTCCGCGGACGGAGTGGTCGTCTCGGGCCAAGCGGACGTGGACGAGTCGATGTTGACCGGCGAGAGCCGAACGGTCGCCAAAGCGGCCGGGGACCGCGTATACAGCGGCACGCGCAGCGTGAACGGAAGCTTGCGCATCAAGGCGCTGACCGATGTCCAGGGAACGAGACTGGCGAACATGATCGCTCTCGTGGAGCAGGCGCAAGCCGGCAAGCCGTTCATTGCGCGCAAAGTCGATCGGGTTGCGGCCGTATTCGTGCCTGTCATGATCGTCTGTGCCGCGATCACTTTCGCGGGCTGGTACGGCGCGGATCCGACAGCGGCGCTGCAGCATGCGATGGCCGTATTGCTAGTTGCTTGTCCGTGCGCATTGGGCTTGGCGACGCCAGTATCGATATTGATTTCGACGGGACTCGCGGCCAAATCCGGCATTTTGTGCAAGGAAGGACGCGCCTTGGAGATCGTTCATCGGGTCGATTCCGTATTATTGGATAAGACCGGGACGCTGACGGAGGGAAAGCCGGCGGTTACAACGGTCTATTCCCTACAGGGGGAGAAGTCGCGCCTTCTTCGCCTGGCGGCGGCGGTCGAACAATATTCCGCACATCCGGCGGCACAAGCGGTCGCGGACGCGGCGCGCAAATCCAACCTGATCGTGCCGGATGCCGCGGAAGTGCGGGAAATACCCGGCAACGGCATGGCAGGCGTCGTCGAAGGCAAGAACGTAATGATCGGGCGCCGCGGATGGCTGCGGCAGAACGGCGTCATTGTGAACGAAGCGGATAGCGGCGAAGATGACGGTTCGACGGCGCTTTACGTGGCGATCGACGGCCGTTGGGCAGGCAAGCTGACGGCGTCGGATCGGATCAAACCGGATGCCGCGGCTGCCGTACGCGATATCGGGCGCTACGCAGAGGTAGAGATGATGACGGGAGATCGCCGTCAAGCGGCGGAGCGGGCGGCCGCTGAAACGGGGATAAGCCGCTGGCATGCGGAGATGCTCCCGGAACATAAGCTGGAATATGTGCGCAAGCTGCAGCGGAAAGGCCGCATCGTCGCGGTGGTCGGGGACGGGATCAACGACACCGCGGCATTGTCTGCGGCGGATATCGGCATTGCGATGGGCGGAGGAACGGATTCCGCCATGCAGGCGGGCGACATGGTGTTCGTGACCAATAAGCTTGCAAGCATGGCGGAAGCGATGAAGTTGAGCCGGCAAACGATGCGCAATATTCGGCAAAACCTATTTTTCGCGCTGCTTTACAACGTGGGGGCGATCCCTTTCGCCGCCTTCGGCTTTTTAGATCCGAAAATCGCCTGCGTCATGATGGCGGCTAGCTCGGTGCTCGTTGTATCCAACGCGCTCAGGCTGCAACGATTCAAATTGAAGGGGGGAGAGAGCGACGCTTACCGGTAACGAGATGATTATGGCCGCCATGTCGGGATTGGCCGGGGCGCCGCATTGCTTCATCATGTGCGGCGGCATCGTCGCCTCGTATGCATTAAGCTCCGGAAGCTCTTCGCTTCAAACCGCGCTGGCTTACAATATGGGAAGAGTGCTTACTTATGGGGCGATCGGCTGCTTTATGGGGGCTGTCGGCTCCTTTGTCAACGCAGCGGGGCTTTTTGTCGGAATTCAAGGTTTCTCCAGCATGCTTGGAGGCGTTTTTATCTTGTTATGGGCATTTCGCAAATATTCGCTGCCCTTTTCGCGCATCCGATTGCCGGGAATGAGCCGCGCGCAAGCTTTCATTGGCCGCTTGCGCGAGCGTTACGAACTTCCGGCCGTCTTTCTGACCGGATTGACGCTCGGATTTCTTCCATGCGGGTTAACGTATGCGATGCAAATGAAAGCGGCGGCAGCCGGTTCATGGACGGACGGAGGCCTCATCATGCTGATTTTCGGATTATCTACGTTTCCCGTCTTGGTCTTCACCGCGCTGTCGGCCGGAAGCATTCGCAAAAAGTGGAGGAAGAGCCTGAATAAAGCCGGCATCATACTGGCTTTCGCGATGGGAACGCTATCCGTTATGAAAGGATTGAGCGCAAACGGCTGGATTCCCGCCGTACATCCGTGGTTATGGTGAGCGGCAAGGGCGGCGCCTATGAAACCACTTGAAAAGGATGGCCGACTCGAACCTGTTTGCCGCCCATGTCAACCCGAACTTCGGCCTGCCATCTTCCGCGCATGACGGGCACGCCGACAGCGGCATACGTCCCCGTTTCCCGCTCCGTAACGACGGCGGGGAAAGAGCCGCAGAACATGCCCGGCATCGATAATACGACTTGAAGATCTTGCCCGCCGACCGGTACGCCGGCCACGTCCGACACGGTGACGATAAATTCGACCTCTTGCATCGAATGGGCCGGCGCCGTATTCGCGCCGATATCGATGCGAATCGATTCGTCTATGTACAGGGTGCTTGCCGCCGCTTCTTGATTCATCGTCATGCCCAGATAGGCAAACGCAGCGGCGAGCAACAGCGCGAGCGGGATCCATACCCCGATTTTTTTCATCCCTATCCCTCGATCCATACATTCTTCTCCCATGCCTATGACGAATCGATGCGAAACATGCGAAGTTTGGTATAATAAAACCGTTAAGCGATCAGCTAAAGGAGAATGAGCGATGGATGCCAAACAGCGGGTGGCCGAAGCGGCTGTAGAACAAATCGAAGACGGCATGAAGATAGGGCTGGGCACGGGATCGACAGCATATTGGGCGATCCGGAAAATCGCCGAGAAGGTGAAGGAAGGGTTGCGGATCAAGGCGATCGCCACGTCCAAACAATCGGAGGCGTTGGCCCGGGAGTTCGGGATACCGCTAAGCGGCTTCTCCCAGATCGATGATCTCGATATTGCTATCGACGGGGCAGATGAAGTCGATTCGGACCTGAACCTGATCAAAGGAGGGGGAGGGGCGTTGCTCCGGGAGAAGATCGTCGCCGCCGCCAGCCGCCGATTTATCGTCATTGCGGACGAGTCCAAAATCGTGAAGACGCTGGGGCGTTTTCCGCTGCCTGTGGAAATCGTTCCATTCGGCATGGAGGCCACGTTGCGAAACGTACAGCAACTCGGATGCACGCCGGTCCTAAGGCGGCAAGACGGCGGCCCTTATATAACGGATAACGGAAACTATATTGCGGATTGCGATTTTGGCACGATCGAAGACCCTGCCGCATTGCATAGGCAATTGAACGGCATCCCGGGCGTGGTCGATAACGGCTTGTTCGTCGGCATGGCCCGGCAAGTGTATGTAGGATATAAAGACGGAACGATCGAAAGATTGGATAAATAGATCATCGTTGGGTGATTTCGGCAGTGGATCGAGTTGCCGCTAAGACCGCAAACGGGCAGTCGATCAGGATCGGCGTGCAAATCCGCGCAATTCGACCGTACGCGCACATTGTACGATTTTTCGGATACAATTCGCAGAACCGGTGCTCAAATCGCGTACTGCGTATGAAATTTCGAATAAAATCGACGAATTCAACCCGTGCGCCGCACATTGTGTACGATTTTTCGCATATATTATGCGGCCTCTCGCAGATTATCAAAGTTATGTACAGTGAATCGTCAGGCCCTTTTATTCAAAATCTGCAGTGGAGGAGCTCTTTTACACCTCGTTTAGATCTATTGCCGCAGCGAAGCCTGTGATAAGAGTCCATTTCATCAGACCGTAGCCGGCTGACGATCCGTCGGGCGGGCTAACGAAACGTATTCACGCTAATAGCCTGTAAATGTTCTTCTTGCCGGTGTAACGAAACTAGGACACGCTAATGAGGGGAAATCGGCGGTAAAACGGCCGATTTCCAATGAATAGCGATACGTACTTTCATTAGGATGGGAAAGTCCTCATTTTGAGTCCAATAACGATTACCAGTTTCGTAAGCGCCAAGCCAAAGCGCCGCGCAAAGCGCCTTTGAAATGTAGGACTTGTATTGCCAAGGACAGTTGCCGTCCCAATCACCATATAGAGCTTTCATGAACTCTCAGATCCGCAGCCTTTTTCGATGCAATGCCGGTGCTTGTTATTCTATTTCACAACGAACGGATGATCGTTCCGAGCGACAAGGGACAGGTCGACTGTTTCCCTAAATAGCCAACGGATGGCGTATCGCCGGGAACGTTCATAGGTCTAAAGACGCATTCCCGGCATGCCGACTGCTTATGACGTCGCCTGAAGTTTTTTCATGTCTTCCCGGTCGGATTGTTTGCCCTCGATTCGTCTGAACTGATGATAGTGGCGTTTGCATACGCCTTTGGCATAATGCCGTTCGTTGCAGCCTTCCAAGTTGCAAAGTCTAGGATTCGGCGATCTTCGTCTTCCCATGATCTCATCTTCTCCTTTCAAAACGGTATTTTCTCAAGTAAATGTTCTAATCCAAGATTCGAATGAATCGGTAGCCGCATATGATAAATGGTTATTATTTATTATTACGAGACAAGCTGTCCATTTATGGGGGTACCGCTTGAAAAAAATTTTTATCGGAGTGCTTGGAGATGGGGAACCGCGTTTCGAATGTGGAACCGGCTTGCTTTATTTTGTTGCAGGCCGGCTGTGTAGAACGATCGGATTGTGTGAAAAATGAAGGAAAGGTTACACATTCTAATCCGATCCGGAGCGAAACAGGAGGGTAAGGCGAAATGAATCGTCATGAATATATGTGCCAAGCGATCGAATTGGCATGCGAAAACGTAAAGGAGAAGGGCGGAAGACCGTTCGGCGCCGTCATTGTAAAAGACGGAGACGTTGTGGCGACGGGCGTCAACGAAGTGATGGAGACCCACGATCCGACGACGCATGCGGAAATGCAGGCGATTCGCGCGGCGAGCCGTGCGCTGCAAACGGCGGATTTGTCCGATTGCGTGCTCTTTGCCAGCGGCGAACCGTGTCCGATGTGTTTAAGCGCGATTTACTGGGCGAATATCAAGGACGTTTACTATTCCTATACGGAAGAAGACGCGGCGCAGATCGGCCTCAGCACGAAATACGTATACGAACAAATTGCTCTTCCGAAGGAAGAGCGCGATATTCACCTAAGACGGATGGATAAGCGCGCTTTCGCGAGCGATCCGTTCGCATTGTGGAAAAAACGGGAAACATGAAGGGGAGCACTCATGGGATATGTCGAAGATTTGCGAGCCGTTGTAGGCCATAGGCCGTTAATTCTTGTCGGTGTCGTCGTATTCATATTCAATCCGAACGGCGAGTTATTGCTGCAACGGAAGACAAGCGGCAGGTGGGCCGTCCCCGGGGGCTTGATGGAGCTTGGCGAATCGACGGAAGAGACGGGGCGAAGGGAAGTGCTGGAAGAGACCGGCCTGCGCGTCGGAACGATGAAATTGGTCGGCGTCGCGTCAGGCCAAGATCAATTCGTCAAGTTGAAGAACGGGGATGAATTGTATGCGGTTACGATCGCTTATTCGACGCATGACATTGTCGGCGGGAATTTGCAGGCGGATGGAGTGGAATCGATCGAATTGCGTTACTATCCTTTACACCTTCTGCCTGATGACTTGAACCCGAAAATAAAAACGATGATTCTGCGGCATATCGAATAAGGGATCGCGCGAATGGCCGCTTCCGTTCGCTCATATCGAAGAGGCTGTCCGCGCATTTGCCCGAACAGCCTCGCCGTATTTGATGCGATAAATATCAATGTTTGTTACTTCGGAATGATAAAAGAGATTTTGGTTCCTTCATTCGGTTTGCTTCGGATCGTCAAGCCCGTACCGTACATTTGCTTCAATCGCCGGTCCGTATTGCGGATCCCGATGCCCTGCTGATTCCACTCGGCGCTATCCAACAATTGCCGCGCCTTGTCCTCGTTCATCCCTTTTCCGTCGTCCGCAACGATAAACTCCGTGCCGTTGCGAAGATCCTTCATTCGAATTAGAACGGTTCCGCCTTCGGAACGGCTTAATGCGCCGTGCCTCACCGCATTCTCTACCAAAGGCTGAATCGTGAGCGGAGGGAGCTGCAGATGGATGTCCGGATCGATATCCCAGAGGATCGTCAACCTTTCTCCGAATCTGGCCTTTTCGATATATAAATAGGAACGGACAAGCTCAAGCTCGCGCTCAATCGGAACGAGCCGTTTCGCATTCCAATAATCGAAGCTGATCCTTAAATAAGAATTGAAAGCATCGATCAAGCGACTCATTTTCTGCGTGTCGATATCGCTTAAAGCGGTTATCGAATTGAGCGTATTAAACAAAAAGTGTGGCTGTATTTGCGCTTGCAAATATGCCGCTTCCATTCGCAGCCTTTCGCTTACCGATTGCTTGACTTCGGTCAATGCCCGTACCCGATACTGCAATTCCAAAGCGTCCGCCGGCTTGGTTACATAATCGTTGGCTCCCGACAGAAACCCGGAATAAATGTCTTCCAACCGGTTGCGGGCGGTAAGGAGCAAAATGGGAAGCTCCGAGACGGAGAAGCGCTCCCGAATGGACCGGGCCAATTCATACCCGGACATATGCGGCATCATGACGTCGGCGATCACAAGATCCCACTGTCCGTCATTGAGCTTGGATATCGCCTCATTGCCGCTAGTCGCCGTTTCAATGTAATATTCGTCCCATGATAATATATCGCGCAATATTTTCAGATTGACGGGATCGTCGTCTACCGCCAGAATCCGCGGTTTCGCCATACTCGATGCCGTACTTTGCTCCACAGCGTTGAGCGCCTGTTCGGAAGCGACGCTCGCTTCCGCTTCGGACGATTCGACACCGGCCTGTTCGTTCTGCGGCTCTTCTTCTTCCCAAACTTGCTCCGCGGCGATCGGCAGCGTAAAGGTAAATACCGAGCCTGCTCCTAATGTGGACTCGACATGCAGCGTTCCGCCGTGCAATTCCACCAATTGCTTGCAAATGCTGAGCCCGAGCCCGTTTCCTCCCCCGGACGCGCTTCTGTCGGCATATCCTTGTTCGTAAGGGAGAAAAATGTTCTGTTTCGATTCTTCATCGATCCCGATCCCCGTATCGGCGACATGAATATAAGCGATGCCGTCGCGCGCTTCGGCGCGCACGGAGATCGTTCCCTCGTTCGTAAATTTGATCGCATTATGCAACAGATTGAACAAGATTTGGATCATTCTTTTCTCGTCGGCGGAGACGGGCGGAAACGATTTCGGTATATCGATCGTCAGCCGCAGCGGCTTGCCTTCGACCATAAACCGGAGCATGTCCGCTACTCCGGAGGCAATGGCCTGGACATGCACTTCCTTCCGCTCCAACACGATCTTATTTTCCTTAAGCTGCGACAGATCGAGGAGATCGTCGACCATAAGCGACATGCGGCGTCCGATCGTAATAATCAAATTCAAATCGTCCGTATTTTGTTTGTTCAGCGTATGCTGCGCGCGATGAACGACGGTTTGCGCAAGATTGATCATGCCATGCAGCGGCGTTCTCAATTCGTGGGAAGTATTCGCCAGAAAGTCGTCTTTCCATTTCACTTCCCTTTGCAATTGTGCGGCAAGCGAAGCGGTCTGTTCGGTTTTTCGGAAATATTGCTTGAACCAATAGGCGGCAAAACCGAGAATCGCCGCAAAAATATCGATCGGATAGAAAGAAGTATCGATCCATCCCCGCCCTTTGAACGATCCTCCTAATAAACTCGAAGTAATGCTGGCGGCGGCTAACAGCAAAAAGATGGCATCGTTATCCTGCCGCTTAATTCTTTGATAAATGATAAAAGGAATCAGGGCAAGGGGCGCAAGCACAATAATTGAAAAGATATAAATCTTTTTTGCTAAAAACACGACTGACAGCGGGGAGCATAGGATAAGAAGCACATATGCCCCGCTTAGTATAAAGTACAAGCGCAATAGCTTACTGTTTCGATTTTCCCAAAGAAGGTTCATGATCAGTTTGAGCATGAATACCGACGTGAGCACAAAGGAAACGAACGTAACTTTGACATGCCATGCATAGTTAAGCGGCAGCCAGATGAGCAACAGCTTATCGTCATCGGCGGAAACGCTGAGGGCTGCGGATACTAACAACAGCAAAAAGTAAATCAACCCTTTCTGCCCCCGGTTGAAAAAATACAAGATGGCGGCGTAAACGCCGTGCAGCAACAAGACGATAATCGTGACCAGTTGAAACCCGACAGCGTACATCCTTTCATTATCCGTAGCGGCTTGCGAACCGAACTTGATCGAACGGACAATACCTCCGCCGAGAGGGCGCTCGAAGTTGGCGACATGGATGACGAGTTCAATCTCGTTCGAATCGGGCTTATAAGCGGCCGTGTAGGACGTATTCTTCGCAGTATACCGATCCTCCCGTTCCGCAGGCTGGCCGATTCTCGCAATTAGTTCCCCGTTGGCATACATTTCGGACGAAATTTGAATTTCATTGACAAGAAATCCAAGCGTTTGTCCGTTAGGCTCTCCAATCAGGATGCGAAGCCGGTACGATCCGTAGCCTAAAGGAGCACGGCCGTCGTCCGGGAATGCCGGACTCCAATCCCCGGGAACTTGAATATAGGTTTGGGAAGACGGCGTGGAAGAGCTGTCTGAACCCGGATCGATTAATTGATTAGGGTAAAACTCCCATTCTCCGTCTAACGTAATGGTTTGCCGATTGTCAAAGACCCAATCCCGCAAATCCAATACGCCTCGAACCGCCGCCGGATGATCCGGCGTTTTATGCAAGTGCAGCCAGCCAACTCGCATAGCTATGAGGAGGAGAATAAACATACCGGTAATGAATAATAGTTTTCGATTTGACATAGTTATGATTATTTCGACAAATTTGAGGCGTTTCCTCCTTAGACCGCGAAACTATGAATCATTCGCTCGATTCCCCTTGTCTTGGAGAGCGGTATCGTGTAACAATAGCATTATCTGACAAAAAAAGAGACCGTATCTACTAACATTGCCATAAGGATCCGAAGGAGGTAGGTAGAGCATGAGGACGATTATCGTTGACGACGAGCCGCTGGCTTTGCGAAGAATGGAAAAGCTGTTGAAGGACCGGGAAGGGGACGGGCCGGCGATCGAATTGATCGGTTCGTATCAAGATCCGCGCATGGCGCTTGAGTTGGCAAAACGCGAAACGCTGCATCTCGTATTTCTGGACATTGAAATGCCGGAGATCGGAGGAATGGAATTGGCGGAACGGTTGTTGCAGATTCAACCGCATCTCCACATCGTATTTGTTACGGCATTTAACGAATACGCCGTTGAAGCGTTCGAACTGAACGCACTCGATTATTTGCTTAAGCCGGTTAGTACCGACCGACTGAGCAAGACGCTGCAACGGCTCGACAAACGGGTAGGAAATGGGAAGCCCGCCGTCGCTGATAAGAGCGAATTGATGTTATGCTGCTTATCCAGTTTGCATTATGTCGACATGAATCGCGACCCCCAATCCTTTCAATGGCGAACGTCCAGAGCGCAGGAACTGTTCGCGTTTCTGATTCACCACTGCGGCCAGACGGTGCGCAAAGAATCGATCGTAGAGCTGTTGTGGCCGAGCTATGACGCGGAGAAAACATCCGCTCATTTACATACGACCATATATCAAATTCGTCAAGTCATTAAACAGAAGGAGCTTCCCATTATACTGAAATATATGGACGAGGGTTACCGGCTTGAAATCGGAGAGATGAAGCTGGATACGGAGGAATGGGAAAAAGGGGTTCGCCAAGCGCCGGCTCCCGCTCCGGAGACGATCGAATTGCATCGAAGTTTACTGGAATTGTACAAGGGCGATTACTTGGCGGAGCATAACTATATTTGGGCGGAAGGGGAACAGGAGCGTCTCCGTATCGTATGGCTGAATCACGCCAAGCAAGTCGTCGATTATTACGTTGCCGCCAAACAGTATGCGGACGCCGTGCCGTTATATATCACCATACAGGAGAAATGTCCTTACTTTGAGGAAGGATATTTCGGTCTGATGAAAATTAATGCGGAACTCGGCAATTACCGGGATGTGATGAAGCAATACCTGCAGCTGTGCGCCAATTTAAAAGAGGAGTTGGGAATCGAACCGGGCAAGGAGGTAAGCGACTGGTACGAGCAATGGAAAAAAAGCATCTAACGTTTGCCCATCGCAATACTCTCATTCAAGACAGGTTCGTTCCCATTAAAGCGTGATGACCGTTCTGCCGGATTCGACGATTGCCGCCGGCTATTTTTTTTGTTCTTTTTTCATATTGCCATAAAGCTCGGGGATGTTGTAGAAGTGCTCCCCTTCCTCGGAATGCAATCGAAATCCGTTGCGTTGGTAATCGGAACCCCCGGTTAATTTCCGATATTTTGCATCGATTTTGTAATAATCCATGTAGTTTTCAAAGTATGGAAACAACTCGACGACATTCCGATTGACGGTGCCCGCACTATACTCCCAGGCGGCGACTCCGTATCCGTCCAGGGAGAAAACGCCCGCCGCGGCTTCGTTCATGCGAAAGAACTTGCGCAAATCATTTTTGGAGATCGATTGGTAATCGATCTTGCTGACGGACAGCAATTTCGTGCCGTATGTTTTTCGGTATTCCAGCAGCTTGTCGATTCTTTTTTGAAATCCGCTGCCATAGGCGCTGCCGCTGTTTGAATCGCTGATATCGGTCGGCTTTAAAAAGCTTTCGATCAAAAAATAGTCTTGCGCCCCGAGAGCGGTTGGCGATCCGTCCGGGTTCATCTCTTTATCGATCCGGTCTGCAAAGACGTCGTCCGGATTCCATGCGTTAACAAATGCCGACATATTCAGCGAATGCACCGTCCGTACGGCGTGATTCAATCTGGCACGACTCACTCCGAAATCATGACCGGCATCGTCCAGGAAGATGCCGTCGGCCCCCATCTCCGCCCAAAGTTGATATCGTTCTGCAAGCTGTTCCGTCGTATAGTTATATTTCGTCGTGACCCCCAAATCCACATATCCGAAAATGCGCGCGTTCTCGTTCAACTTTTTGATCCCCGCCATAATCTCCCGCGTCGATGCCGAGTATTTATGCTGCGGTTGCTCAAGCCCGGCCGAGAATACAATAAAGTCGTATTGCGCGAATATGCTGGCGGCATTCCCGTCATCCTGCGCATCGTTAACTTGCTCGGGAATTCCGTAGTAAATAAGCAATCGATAAGGAGCGGCCTCCTTGGCGGAGCTTTGGGATGATTCTGCGGCCTTGGCCGAGGCGCCGGGAATGAAAACAATCAGCGATAAGAACAAACAAGCGAAAACATTCATCGCCTTCATATTCGTTACCCCCTTCCTATTTGCGTTTCGTTACGATTGATCCCACTTAGGCTACCATTGATATTTCCATCATGTCAATCGTTTCAATAATGTTCAGAAAATGTTTAGAAGGCTCGGTTACACTTGGATACTGTTGCAGTGTCGACAACTTTCGATCGTTCTCGGCAAGGCATAGATTACGAATTCGGGGGTTAAGGGGGAAAATGAAAGTTCTAATTACTGGCGGCTGCGGCTTTATCGGCTCTTTCGTCGCCGAACGCTTTCATAAGGAAGGGCATCAGGTTAGCATCATTGATAATTTAACTACAGGACAAACCCACCATATCTCGTTTAAACATCAATTGTATACCATGAATGTGGAAGATCCGAAATGCGAGGAAGTGTTCCGCAGCGGCAAGTTCGATCTCGTCGTGCATCTTGCCGCGCAAATCGACGTGCAGCGCTCGGTGAAACGCCCTTACGAGGACGCGCAGTCGAATATGCTCGGGATCGCCAATATGCTCAGCCTCTCGGCCAAGCATGGGGTGAAAAAATTTATATTCGCCTCGACCGCCGCCGTTTACGGCATGCAGGAAGAAGGGCTCCCGCTCTCGGAGGATACGCCGTGCGCGCCGATTTCTCCGTACGGGACGCATAAATGGTTTGGCGAGCAGTACTGCGCCAAGTGGCAAGAAATGTACGGACTTGATACGCTTTGTTTCCGCTTTTCCAATGTGTACGGACCGCGCCAGAGCGACACGGGAGAGGGCGGCGTCATTTCCATCTTCTTAAATAAGCTGATGAACGGCCAAGAACTGGTCGTATACGGAGACGGCGGCCAGACGAGGGACTTTATTTACGTGGAGGACGTCGCGGATGCCATCTACCGCGGGGCGTACAGCGATATTACCGGGGTATTTAATTTATCGACAAGTACGGAAACGAGTTTGAACGATTTGATCCGCATGCTTTCGGCCGAGAAGCAGACGGCAGGTGTCCGCTATTTGGACGCGCGGAAAGGCGACATTTATAGATCGTCGCTAGACAATACCAGATTGAAACGCTCCCTGGACTGGGTTCCGCTATATTCGGTACAGGAAGGGCTGCAAAAAACGATCGCCTGGTTCGAGCAACGCGCCGAAACCGGGCCGCAGCGCGAGAAAAAAAGATTCGCGCTGCCGGAAACGTGGAAGAAAATTCTTCCCTATGTCGAAAATATTTTTCTGTTCGCCATCGTAGCATTAGTGGACTCCTCTCTGGTTTTCCGGTACTTGTCCTTGGACTTCATGCTTTTCTACATCATACTCATCGCAAGCTTGTACGGAATCCGCCAATCGATGATTTCCGTTTGTTTGGCGATCGTTTATTACCTGTACGGGCAAGTGGCGGAAGGCCGCGAACTGTTGTCGCTCGTATACGATACGGAAGCGTTCTTCCAAGTCGCTATCTATTTGTTTTTGGGATTAATCATCGGGTATACGACAGACAAACGCAAAACAAAAATCGCTGCGGCGGACGGGAAGATGGAGACGGCGCTGGCGGATTACAATGTCTTGAAGAAGGTTTACGAAGATACGCTCGAGGTCAAGGAGCAGTTGCAGCAGCAAATCGTCAATAGCAAGGACAGTCTCGGACGATTGTACGCCATTGTCCGAAACCTGGAAAGTTTGCAACCGGAAGAAGTAGTCGGCGCGGCCGTCGGCGTAATCGAACAGTTGATGGGCAACCGTTCGGTCTCCATTTATTCCTACCGAACCAACGGTTTCTTGCGCCTCATGGTCCGGTCGAATCGGGACGATTTCCTGTTGCCGAAATCGCTGCATGTGGACGACGCGCCGCAATGGCGGACTGTTGTCGACGAACAAAACCTATTCATTAACCGCGAACTGGCGGGCCAAATGCCGATGATGGCCGCTCCCATCGTGCATGAGGGGGAAACGGTAGCCGTCATCTCGCTGCACGAAATCGAATTCGAACGTTTTACCTTATACCATGAGCATCTGTTCAAGGTGGCGTCGGAGCTTATCTCCGGTTCTTTGGCAAGAGCGTTTCAATTTGCCGGAGCGGTCCGCAGCGAACGTTACGTGGAGGACTCGGCATTATTGAATATGGATGCCATGCAAGAAATGATAGAACAAAAAGAGAAGCTGCGGAAAACCTACAATATCCATTACGCTTTGCTAGAGATTCGCGACAACGGTCCGAATTGGAGACAGACCGTCATGCGGATCGCCCAATGCTTGCGCGAATCGGATTATATCGGTCTGGATCGGAATCGGAATATCCAAGTGCTGTTGTCGAATTCGACGACAGAAGAAGCCGCCCGCGTTGCGGACCGATTGAGTTCTTCGGGCATTCACGCCGCGCTGCTTGGCAGGGATAAATCTTATGTATAAGACGGCTTATCTCATTTATGTTGGATTGAGCTTGGCGTATTTGGCTTTCCTCATCTTCAACCGCCGCCCTTGGCGCACCGATCTGACCTTGATCGTGTGCATCCCTTTTGTCGGCCTGATCGTAGCCTTATGGGCGTCCATGCCGGCAAAGCGTTCCAAGGAGGAGATGACGGATGAGGAACGGTTTGCGCATCTCGTGTACAGCGGAACGGACAACGGGAAAAATCCGCGGCAGGTCGATATCCGGCAGGAAATCAATCTCGTTCCTCTGGAAGAAGCTTTATACTATAGCGATGTGACGACACGGCGGCGCATGCTGCTCGATCTGCTGAAGACGGAAAGGGAGGCGCGTCCTGATTTGCTGGAGGCCGCCGTCGGCAACGACGATACGGAAACCTCCCATTACGCCGTCTCGGCGGTTACGGAACTGAAGCGCAAGCTGACGCTCATGCTGCAGAAGCTGGCGGTGCGTTACGAGCAGTCACCGGGCGATCCGGAGTTGTTGTTGTCGTATGCCGATGCGTTGAAACGATTCTTGGACCTCGGTTTTTTGGATCGCCATACGCAGTCCCAATACCGGCATCTGCAAACGGAGGTGCTCGAGCGGCTGTTGGAAACCGGCAAAGGGGATGTCTCGCACTATACCGATATGATTGAGGCCGAGCTTCAAGTAGGGAACGGGGACCGGGCCGAATATTGGACAGGCCGCTTCTATGAAGCGTATCCGGGCCGCGAGGAACCGTATTTGGCCGAATTGAAGCTGAGATATGAATTAGGCCAACGGGAGCGGCTTCTTGCCACGCTGCAGGCGCTGCGGGCCGCGCCGATTCGCGTAACGCCCGATGCGCTCGGCGTCATCCGATTTTGGCTGCATAACAGTGAGTGAGGCGAGGTTGACATGGGACTGCAAAAGAAAAATATATACTTCATTTTAGCGCTGGTTCTTATTCTTGGAATTGCGCTGCAAATATCGCGTCAGGATGAGCTATTGGCATGGACGGGACGACTTCAAGCCAAGACGCCGGACTCGCTTGATTATCGGGATGCGATTTCACCGGAAGAAGCCGCCTCGCTGCAGACCGATCGAATTCTTATATTGTATGACGACGATAATCCTTACAGCATTCGTTTGAAAGACAATATTGCCAGAACGTTGAAGGATATGAAACAGACGGCGGACATTATGGAGGCGGCCAAGCTGCAGGGAAGCCCGGATCGGTATCAAGCGGTCATCATCGCCATGCCGCGGCTCGGCCGGTTAACGGATCATAGCTGGCTGGCTCCTTACGTCGAACAAGGCGGCCATTTGCTGCTCGCGACCGCACCGGATTTGGACGACGTTTTGCTTGCCATTTACCGCAAATTGGGGGCCTATGACGTAGGCGAATACATATTGCCGCAAGGGGTTCGGTTTCAAACCAATATTTTAATCGGTATGAAGGGGTATGAGCTCAATAAAGATTTTATTACGAATTCATCCCTGCGCATGGATTTGGGGGACCAAGCGAACGTGCATATGACGTCGGCGGCGGGAGATCCGCTCCTGTGGGAAACGCCGTACGGAAAGGGCAAATTCGTTGTCTTTAACGGAACGATGCTGGACGAGAAGACGAGCAGAGGCTTGATTACCGGAATTACGGGGCTTTTGATTCCCGACATGCTGTATTCCATCTTCAATGTAAAGCTGGTTTATATCGACGATTTCCCTGCTCCGTTTCCGAACGGAATTAACGAAGAATTGTATCGGACCTATAAACGGAGCGAGCCGCGATTTTTTAAGGAAATATGGTGGCCTTATATGGTTCGGCTTGCCCAGAAGCATAACGTGAAATATACGGGAGTGCTAATCGAAACGTATGAAGACGACGTAACCCCGCCTTTTCTAACGCCGAAGCAAGCGGATCGAAGCAGCTTGGCGACGTTGGGCCGTGAAGTCCTTAAAGGCGGCGGCGAAATCGGGCTGCACGGATATAATCATCAATCTTTCGTAACGAGCGAGCGAATATCCGCCGCTTTCGGTTATAAACCGTGGGCGTCGGCCGATGATATGGCCGGGTCGCTCGGCGCGGCGCTCCGCTTTGCCCAAAGCGTGTTTCCGTCCAACAAGATTCAAACATACGTTCCGCCTTCCAACGTTCTCGGTCCGGAAGGAAGGGAGATTCTAGCGAAGGCGTTGCCGGACTTAACGAATATTTCGTCGCTTTATACCGTGGATGAGAAACAATTTGCCTATGTGCAGGAATTCGAGGTGGCGGAAGACGGCATCGTCGAGCTTCCGCGGCTGACATCGGGCTTCCTGCTTGAAGATTACATGTATTGGGTAAGCATGAACGGAGCTTCTTCCGTCGGCGTATTTTCCCATTTCGTCCATCCGGACGATATTCTGGATCTTAAACGCAGTTTTCCGTACACATGGGAGCAGTTGTACGAACGTATGGACCGTTTTCTGCAGTTTCAAGGCGAGCGTTACGGTTTTCTACGCAGTATGACAGCGGCGGAAGCGGCGGTAGAAGTCAAAAAGACGGCCGCGGCGCAAGTGTATGTCGACAGGAGCGAAGAAGGGAAATTGCGCGGCTATGTGAACCGGTTCAGCGGGGATCTCTACTTCCTTCTCCGTACGGACAAAAAAATCGGGGCGCTGAAGCATTGCAGCGTCAAACGGGTGGACGAGAATGTGTATTTGGTACAAGCGAAAGACGCCAAATTCGAAATCGAACTGAAGGGATCATTATGAAAATAGCGATTATTGCCGAAGGCTCCTACCCTTATGTAACCGGCGGGGTGTCCAGTTGGCTGCATACGTTGCTCCAGTCTATGCCTGAGCATGAATTCGTCATTTACGCGATCGGGGCGGAACAGAAGGATCGGGGAAAATTCAAATACGAGCTCCCTTCCAACGTTTCAGAGATTAGGGAAGTGTTCCTGGATTCTTACTTGCAGGAGGAAGGACGGCCGAGCGGACGCTATGGGCTCGATCCAAACCAAATTCATGCCTTGAAAAGCCTGTTCGTACGAGAGGACGCGCCGGACTGGAAGCAAGTATTCGATACGCTGCGAAACGCCGATATGAAATCGGTGGCCGACTTTCTGATGAGCCGCGATTTTTTCGACATTATCCATCAATTATGCCAAGAGCGGTACTTGTACGTTCCGTTTACGGAAATGTTCTGGACGGCCCGTTCCATGGTCGTGCCGCTGTTCCTTCTATTGCGCGAGCCCGTACCGCAGGCGGATCTGTATCATTGCGTCACAACGGGTTACGCGGGCGTCATCGGCAGCTTGGCCAAGCATTTGTACGGCAAGCCGATGCTGTTGACGGAACACGGCATTTACTCGCGGGAACGCGAGGAGGAAATTATTAAAGCAAGTTGGGTCAAGGGTTACTTCAAGGATCTATGGATCGATTATTTCTATAAGCTGGCGGGCTGCGCTTATCATTACGCCGACCGGGTCGTGACGCTCTTTAACCGCAACAGGGAGATTGAAATCGAGCTCGGTTGCGATCCGGACAAAATTCAAATTGTGCCGAACGGCATCGAAACGGCGGATTTTGCCGCGCTTCCGGGCAAGGAACCGGGGGATGAGCGCATCCATATCGGCGCCTTTGTCCGTATTGTTCCGATTAAAGACATCAAGACGATGGTTCAAAGCTTTGCGCTGGTGAAGCAGGAAATGCCGCAAGCTTCGTTCTACATTATGGGGCCTTTCGATGAAAACGAAGAGTATTACGAAGAGTGCGTCCAGTTGGCGGAAGACTTGGGATTGGGCAGCGAAATGTTCACCGGGAACGTTCCTTTATTCTCTTACCTGGGGAAAATGGACGTACTTGCCCTTACGAGCATCAGCGAGGGGCAGCCGCTGGCCGTATTGGAAGGAATGGCGGCCGGCAAGCCGTTCGTCGCAACGGATGTGGGCAGCTGCAAGGAACTGCTGTACGGCGCGCATGACGATTACGGCGAAGCCGGAATCGTCGTGCCCGTTATGAATAGCGAACGGATCGCCAGCGCGATTCTGACTTTGTGCCGAAATACGGAATTGCGCAATCGTATGGGGGAAAACGGAAGGAAGCGGGTCGGCGAGTATTATACCAAAAAAGCTTTTATCGACGCTTATAAGTCGTTGTATCAATCATGTGAGAGGTAACCATTATGGCAGGGGTTGGATTTGAGTTAAGAAAATTGTATGAAAAGGAAGGCGTGTTCAACCGGCTGAAGGCATATGTCTTTTCGTCGGTGATAACGGTCGGACCGCTGTGCAGCTGTATGCTGGCCGTCGCCGCCATCCAATGGATGATGATCGAGCGGGGAGCGCATTACAACGAACGGGAATTGTTTTTCTCCGGTCTTGTGTATGCATTTGTTTTTTCTTATATTTTTCACTCCGCGATCGGGATGCTGATGACGCGAACGGTATCGGACATGATATACGAACAGCGCTACGGGGAAATTCTCCCCTCGGTATTCGGCGGGCTCAAAATATTGCTGCCTGCCGCCGCGCTTGGCGGGGGAGCTTTCTTGATATGGTCGCCTTTGCCCGTGTCGTACAAGCTGCCGCTTTATATTAATTTTATGGAACTGATCGTCATCTGGCATTTGACGGTTTACGTTTCGGCCATCAAGCGGTTTAAGGCGGTATTTTACGCATTCTTAACCGGTATGGCCGTCGCTTTGGCGGCGGCGTGGGGCTGGTTGTCCTGGACCAACGCGCCTACCGCGGCGGATATGACGCTATGCCTGGCCGGCGGCTGGTTGATTACGATGCTGTGGCTGCTCGGCGTCGTCAAGGAATCTTTCCGAGTGCGCGCTCAGGCGCCCGATTTCGCCTGGCTCCAAAGAGCGCGGCAATACCCGTCTCTTATCGCAGCGGGACTTTTGGGCACGCTCGGCTTATATTCGCACCAATTCGTCTATTGGCTTACCAACGGCCGATGGGTGCAGGACGCATTTTTGATGACCCCGGAATACGATGCGGCCGTCTTTTACGCCTTCTTGTCCATCACCCCAACCTTGGTGATGTTCGTCGTTTCGTTAGAAACGAATTTCTATCCGAAATGCCGCGAATTTTACGATTCGGTCCTTGGGCAGGGCTCCATCGCCGATATCGAATCGGCGCACAAGGATATTGGCCGTATGTTGACGCAAGAGCTGGT
Source organism: Paenibacillus sp. MSJ-34 (assembly GCF_018918005.1). Taxonomy (GTDB): domain Bacteria; phylum Bacillota; class Bacilli; order Paenibacillales; family Paenibacillaceae; genus MSJ-34. The sequence goes on from NZ_JAHLPR010000016.1 coordinate 94,653, forward strand.
GCTGATTATGGGCATCCAGCTGGTTTGTTCCATTGTCGCGATCGCTTTGGGTATAAGGCTCTTGCCGATGGTTGGATTTTTATCCACGCAGATCGAAACGTATACAGTGCTCGTCATGGCTTTTTACGCCTTTGTTATTTACAACGTTTTGTCGTTGGTTCTGTTATATTTCGACGACCGTAAAGGCGTGCTTGCGCTGGCGGGCGCGTTCTTTGCCATGATCGTCGTCTTTTCGGCGGGCGCCGCTTTGCTGCAAGCGGATCCGAGCTTTGCGGTATTCTGCGCATCGTCCCTATCGCTGCTTTTCGCGCTCGCCAGATTGTCTTATATATTGAAAAACTTATTGTATTACACATTCAGCTCACAACCGCTAGTAATGAAACAAAAAGGGGGGATAACCGGTGAAACGGTATGATGATTCGCGCCGGCGATGGATCGCCGCCTGCTTAGGAGCCGTCATGTTGCTGGCCGGATGTTCTTCCGGGGGGCCGGGAACGCAAACATCGGGCAAAGAGCCGGTCGAACCCGTGAAGGCCGAAACCACGGCGAATATCGAAGCGTTGGCGGTCGATTACAGTCCGAAATTGGTCGAGAACCGAATGGTCTATGAGGAAGATCGAGGCGATACGATCGTCGATCTCTATTTGACGATAACGGAGACGAATATCCAGCAGAATCCGCCTGCGACGTGGGCGGAGCTCAATAAGATCACATTGAAAGAACCGTCCGAGCCGGCCGTCGTTCTGGATACGATTTTTCAAGAAGGGGATGAAACGGGACCGAAGAGCGGCATGTTCGGTTTTGACGACATCCTGCCGAACGCGACGGTGACGATCCGGGGAAACTCTACGCGACGATCGAAGCAAAAAGCTTACAAGATCAAACTGACCGAAGGAAGCGGCTTATGGAGGGAACAGAAAACGGTCAATTTGATCAAACATCCGTACGATTTGACCCGAATCCGCAATAAATTAAGCTTCGATTATTTCAAGGAAATACCCGATTTCACCAGTTTGCGGACGCAATTCGTCCGGCTGCATGTCAAAGATTTAACGGGGGGAGCGCCGAATCCGAAATTCGAGAACTACGGCCTGTACACCCAAATCGAGCAACCGAACAAATCGTTCTTGCGCACGCACGGGCTCGATCCGAACGGGCAATTGTATAAAGCGAGCTATTTCGAATTTCTGCGTTACCCGGAATCGTTGAAATTGGCCGACGATCCGACATACGATTTGGCTGCGTTCGAACGCATTCTCGAAGTCAAGGGAAGCAAGGATCACGCCAAACTGCTGCAAATGCTCGACGACGTGAACGATGAAAGACTGAATTTCGACGAAGTATTCGAAAAGCATTTCGACCGCGACAATTTTTTGACCTGGATGGCGGTGAATATATTGTTCGACAACATGGATACCAACTCGCAAAATTTCTATCTGTATTCGCCGCTCAATTCGGAGAAATGGTTCTTCCTCCCGTGGGATTACGACGGGGCGTGGGGATATACGCAGCAGAAGGGCGAAGATGTGCAGAACAGCCCGTGGCAAAAAGGCATCTCCAATTACTGGGGAAGCAAACTGCAGCATCGGTTTTTCAAGAATCCGGAAAATGTACGGCAACTGATCGATAAAATCGAGGAGTTGATGACGATCGTTACGCCAGAAAGAACGAAGGAATTGCTGGATCAATACCGGAAGGTCGCCCCGGCCGTGACGCTTAGCGAACCGGATATCGGATATTTGCCGGGGACGCCGGAAACGTACCGGAAGGAATGGGACCGGCTCATCGGACTTCCCGAGAAAAACTACCGGATCTTCCTCGAAGCGTTGGAAAACCCGATGCCGGTCTATTTGGCAGACGTCGAACGGAAGGACGGAAAATGGCTGTTCCAATGGTCCAACTCGTACGATTTGCAGGGCGATGATATCGTATACCATTTTCAGGTTAGCCGGACGCCGGATTTCGCCCAACTTGTCGAGGATCGGGACGGGCTGACCGTGCTGTCGCAACAAGTAGACACGCTGCAGCCGGGCAAATATTATTGGCGGGTATTGATTACCGATAGCAAAGGCAACCGGCAAGTCGCGTTTGACACGCTGGAAAGCCATTTATACTACGGTATACGCGAGTTTTATATATCGGGCACTGCGGCACAACCCGTTGTCATGCATCCAAGGGATATGGAAGATGAATAATGCGAAACGGATTGCGGCTGTTTGTTTTCTCGTTTGCGTAATCATCGCTGCCCTCCTATGGGCGTGGAATCAAGAGGGGGGGCAACCGCCCGAAATCTCCGTCTTGGAGAACGAGTCGGAAAAGGAGCAGGAGCGGGAAATGGCGGATATGGAGATGGCCGGTAGGGAGGAGCTTGTCTTTTCCGCCGATCCGGGTTATTTTGAGAAGCCTTTTGCCTTGGAAATCGAAGGCAGAGGGACGGATGCGGATAGCGAGATCAGATATACGACGGACGGTTCGGAGCCGGGCAAAGAATCGGATTTATATGCGGAGCCCATATCCGTAACCGAGACGGTTGTCATCCGGGCAAGAATGATACGCGGCGACGGATCGATGGGGGACGTGCGGACGGGCGTATATTTCGCCGGCGAGCGCCATTCGCTGCCTGTCGTCTCCATAACGGCCGAACCGGATGATCTATGGTCGCCCGAGGCGGGTATATTGCGTCCCGAGAACGGCGCGAAGGGCGGCGTACGCGACGATACGCGCATTGCGGCTCATATCCAATGGTATGAGCCCGACGGAACGCTCGGTTACGAAGCGGGAGCGGGCGTACGGGTGATGGGCGGCGAATCGCGGGAAAAGCCGCAAAAATCGTTGGCCCTGTATGCGAAGAAACAATACGGCCCGAAACGGTTTGAATACCCCTTCTTTCCCGAAGCGGCGAATCACCGTTACAGCTCTCTTGTGCTGCGCAACGGCGGCCAGGATTTCGGGCAAACGCATATGCGGGACGCGATCTCCGGCTTGCTGTTCCAGGATACGGAGGTCGACGCACAGTATTACCGCCCTGTTGTTGTTTATATTAACGGGGAATATTACGGTATTTGCGATTTACGCGATAAAATATCGGATAAATTTTTGGAACAGCGCCATGGAGTGAAAGCGAGCAAACTTGATTTGCTGGAATCGTCCGGTACGGTGAAGGAAGGATCGGGGGAGGCGTTCGACGCCTTGATGGAACGAGTCGAGCGGATCAGGCTCGGCCGGTCGGTCGATTTCTCCTTCGCGGAACGCGACATCGATCTTGACAATTTCTTCGATTACATGATCGGCGAACTGTACATTGCCAACGAGGATTGGCCGGATCATAACATACGCTACTGGAAGCCGCAGAAAGAGGATGGCAAGTGGCGCTGGATTTTCTATGACGGGGATATGAGTTTTCTGAACGCAGAATATCCCGCAACGGCTAAGGTCATGTCCGACAAGATGAGCAAGTACCCGTCGATCCGACTGTTTCAAGTTCTCATGAGCCAGCCTGCGTTACGCGAGCAATTTCTGCGCCGCTTTGCTTTCAGGCTGGAAGGCACCTTTTCCGCCCAACGCGTTCTATCCGCGATCGAGGAAACGAAAGAGGCGCTGGCACCCGAAATGCCGCGGCATGCCCAACGATGGGGGGATTCCGTCGATCGTTGGGAAGCGGCGGTGGCCGAGATGGAAACGTTCGTACAGCGGCGTCCGCTTCTGTTGATGGAAGAATTGCGGCAAGTGTTCGGCATGACGGCCGAAGAATGGGGTCAATTCGGTTTTGCCGAGATGGAGCGAAAGCTGCGCGAAGGGTCGCAATTGATCGATGAACCGGTATATTACGGACGAAATGATGCGGAAGGCAGGGAAAGCAATGCAAGACAGACGAAAGCTGAGGCATGAATTGAAATTTTACATCCATAATCATGAATACGCAGGGCTGCGGGAACGGGTCAAATCCATATTGAAATTGGACGAGAACTCCGTCGACGCGAACGGTTACCATATCCGCAGCCTTTATTTCGACAATGTTTACGAATCGGCTTTGCATGAGAAAAACGACGGGATTCTGGACCGGAAAAAATACCGCATCCGCATTTACAATAAAAGCGACTCCGTGATCAAACTGGAACGGAAAAACAAATGGAATCAATACGTTTCGAAGGAATCGGCTTCCCTCACGCGGGCGGAAGTGGAAGCGATCCTGCAAGGGAAAACAGAAGTTATCGCCGATTCGGAGTCGGATTTGAAACGGGAATTTTACTATGCGGTACAGCACGGCTTTATGAAACCGGCCGTTATCGTCGATTATATACGCGAAGCGTACGTTTACAACGTGTCCGATGTAAGAATTACGTTTGACAAGCAACTATCCGCCGGGATTCAGTCTTTCGACATCTTCGACCCGTACTTGACGACCCGCAGCATGATCGACGGCCCGCGGACGATCCTGGAAGTGAAATATAACGAGATCGTTCCGGGCCATATCTTTCAGCTGTTGCAAATGTCGGCGCAGCAGCGTTCGACGATTTCGAAATACGCGATATGCAAGGAAAGCCGGAAAGTGTACTCCTATTAACGATGGGAAAGGGGTTGTAATCAATGGATACTACGACTTTAAATTTTTCAGATTTTTTGAAAAAAAGCGTTCTTCAATTAGAAGCGTTTAACAAAGTTTCATGGGTAGATATTTTTTGGGGATTGTTATCATCCTTCTTGATCGGCATGTTCATTTATTGGGTTTATAAAAAATGCTTCAGAGGCGTCGTATACAGCCATAACTATAATATAACGTTCGTATTGATGACGATGATCACAACGTTGATTATTATGACGATCAGCAGCAATATCGTCCTTTCTCTAGGGATGGTCGGCGCGCTGAGCATTGTTCGTTTCCGTACGGCCGTCAAGGATCCGATGGATATTGTGTATATGTTCTGGGCCATTTCGGTCGGCATTGCGAACGGAGCTCATATCTATCCCATCTCCATCGTCGGGTCGCTCGGAGTAGGGATCGTCATTTATTGGTTGTCCCGCCGGAAAATGAAAGACAGTCCCTATTTGCTTATATTAAAATATGAGGAAAGCGCCCAGGACGAAGTATTGGTTCGTCTCCGCAAATTGCAATATGTACTGAAATCGAAAACCGTGAGTAAACATTTGACGGAAATGACGGTAGAAACGCGCTTGCGCGACGACAACACGGCTTTCGTCAACGAGCTTTCCAATATTGCAGGGGTTCGCGACGTCATGTTGGTGAGCTATAATGGCGATTATGCGCCGTAATGGCGTTGCTTCAAGGAGAGAGTTATCGATGCCGTTATCCGAGATGCAAAGCGAAGCCCTCGAAATGGCGAAAAAACATGGCGGGCGATTGATTCGCTGGAAGGGCGGGTTTTGGACGTTTGAAGGGGCGAGACCAAGCGGGGAACGGCATTGCGGTTCGCCGACCCCGGAATGGTACTGCACGACCAATACGGTGTTCGCTCTGGTGCGGCGCGGGCTTATGGTGATGTACAGTTTCGAATGCTGCTATGTAAAGGGAGGAGCGGAAACGTAGTCCGAAGGAAGCCCTTGTCAGGAGCTTTGCCGCGAATACGGCGCACTGGCGCTGTCCGGCGTGGAAGGGGAGGAACGATGAGAATCAGAATATGGCCGTTTGCGCTCATTATTGCAGGAATTTTGATCTTCTTTTACCCGAAGCTTTCAGAGACGTACGACAACTACCAACAACAGAAATTGATCCAGGAATGGCAGGCAAGCTTTCAAAATATCGATCTTGACGAGCCGGATCAGGATGGGACGGAGGAGCAGGTCGATGTTGCGGTTGAATCGGAACCTGCGCCGGAAACGCCGCCCGAAAACGTGGAGAAAGACGATCGGCTGGAGGGCATGCTGCATATTGAGAAAATCGATTTGAATCTGCCGATATTGCACGGGGCTACGCAGGAAAATATGAAAACAACCGTAGCGAGCATCGACAATACCGGACAGGCGGGGCAAATCGGCAATTACGCGATCGCCGGGCATCGAAACCGCACTTACGGACGAAACTTCAATCGGCTGGACGAGATGGTAGAAGGGGATATGATTGAAGTGGACAACGGGGAAGAAAAGTATACCTACACGGTCGTGGAAAAGCTATACGTCAAACCGGATGAAGTTTGGGTATTGGAGGGAAACGGGAAGGATAAGGAAATTACTCTAGTCACTTGCCATCCGATGGGTAAATCGACCCACCGCCTCATAGTGAAAGGAAAGATGACCGAAGATTCTTCGGCAGCAAGCTAGCGAATTTATAGAAGTCGTTCGCCTAGGAATGGGGATGAACGGCTCTTTTTCATTTTTTCATGAAATGTTCAGAAAAAATTCAGTGCCCTCCTTTATAGTAAAATAAGCTTCTCGGAATTCACATTCCGTTGCAGACTCTAGCTTCCTAGCTAGGGTCTTCTATTGTTTCACCCCCAAACATGGGGTGCGAACAAACATTCCTCTTGACTTTTCAAAATCACCCCAATAATCGCCGAGAAGGCTTTTTTTATTTCTAATGAATTGGGTGATTTTCATGAA
>NZ_JAHLPR010000017.1 GCF_018918005.1 Paenibacillus sp. MSJ-34
TTCATGAAAATCACCCAATTCATTAGAAATAAAAAAAGCCTTCTCGGCGATTATTGGGGTGATTTTGAAAAGTCAAGAGGAATGTTTGTTCGCACCCCATGTTTGGGGGTGAAACAATAGAAGACCCTAGCTAGGAAGCTAGAGTCTGCAACGGAATGTGAATTCCGAGAAGCTTACAGTAGCTTTTGGAGGTGATCATTTGTTAAATTTATATCGCGTAACGATACGCAGTACAATGCAATATATCCATAATTCTCAATATAACAAAACGTAACGTAACGAAATAATTAATTCTTTGCCATAGAAAAGTGGCTCAAAACCATAATCAGTGCTTGAAAGAAATCCGTGGCTCCATAATAACTATATAACGGGTAAAGGATTGGGTTGAACATATTGGTTTTGATGCTGGGCCATCCGATCATGCACTGCTCTTTATGAAGCAGGATGTGGCGGGGGAACACTTCACTCCAACGTTGCGGCGGAGTATGGGGCAAACAAAATGCATGTTGTTACGAAACCTGGAAACGTTATTCGGGCAAAACGGCTCTTTTCCATTTTCTTACGAAACTCCATATCGCTATTGACCAAAAAAGAAGGCCATGGAGCAGAATTTCGCCCAAATAACGATGGTGAGTTTCGTTATATTTGAAACGGCATCGTTTTTAAGTCAATAACGTTACCCAGATTCGTTAGCGAGATTGAAACCGGACGGGAGCCGGGCAGATGACCCGTTAGCCCCCCATGCCGCTGACTGCGACACCATCAGATGATGAAAAATAGACGGATTTTCAAGGTAGACGTGCTATTCCGCTTGCAACAGTGTCAGCAGGCAGCTGCAGGCTGTGAAATAGACCGATTTTCAAGGTAGTTATTCCGCAGGTAGAAATCAAGCACTGATTTTAAGATTGAGCCAGAAAAGTTAATGTTTTATCATTAAGGAAATAATTTATTTAAAAAATATTTAAAGAAAGGAGCGGAAAGGTTGAAGAATATACTACTTGCCTTACTTATGATTTTTTTATTTTTGCCTGGGTGTTCATCGACTGATCCTCAAAAAGACGATAGCCAGACTGCACCACCTGCAGCGTCTAAGTCACCAACAAATGAAAGTGAGCCAACGACTCCCCCTATAAGCTCGCCGGAAAGTCAACCAGTGAATCAGCCAAGTCCATCGGAAAGTCAACCGCCAGAGGATGAACAACCGAGTCCACCAGAGGATGGAAGTGATTTATGGGAGAGAGATAAATGGGATAAGATGGGTCTTCCTAATGGGGATCTTATCGGAATAGTTAAAGGGGTTGATATTCAAGATGGGTATCTCATTAGCTTGACCGTTGAGGTTGAGCAGCAAATAACAGATTTTGGTACTATCCATGATGGGGATACTTTAACTATTCTTTACTATGGAGAATTACCAGAAAATAAAATCCCGGCTGTCAACGACCGTATTAAAACATTATTAAACCACTATATAACAGGTGCCGGGAGAAAGATTGAATGGGGAGGATTTGTTTCCGACATTGTTTATGAGGAGAATGGGAAAATGGTTAACATATTTGGGGAAGAGTTCAGGGATATGACATTTAATGAGTATGTCGAGAGCGTAAAATAATGAGATCAACGAAAGCAGCCCTTATCGGCTGCTTCTCAATCTGGGGTATTTTGGCATCGTATGCCCGAGAGAACCGATTATCACATTAGAGGAAACTGCCGATATTGGGAGGAATGGGAATGGGACGAAAGGAATAACAATAGAATCGATAGAAGTTATGAATAAACAGCTTCATGGGGCAGATAGTGTACGCGTCACTAAAGCCCCTCAGTTTAAAGTAAGTCAAAAACCGGACTCGAACCCTCAAATGTACAAATATAGTAATCAGAACCTTATTTCCATCCCTTAACGGAGATTCAAATTTTTGTGGCAGGAATGGCCAATATTGAAGCTTACCGCCGTAAAATAGCAGTAAGCTTTTTAAAATTTTTTGGATAAGAATGGAGTATTGTACTTCAATAAGTTCACCTGGAAAGTCAATCGCCAAGGCTATTATCGAACAGACGAATTATCTGACTATACAGATATAGGCAACTTCCATCATTCGTGGCAACTCGCCTTCACTCGACAAAAAAATTGTCCTTTTAATCAAATATATGCTTTTATAACACAGGAAATGTGTTATAATGATAGTAATAGTAAGGAGGATTTAGATGTCGTCAGAAGATAAAACGCCTAGACTTACCGTTTATTTTCCTGAGTCGGTAAAATTTCAATTGCAGCAAATGGCTAAAGAAACCGGATTTTCACAAACTCAACTTGTCGTTTTGGCAACTCACGGACTATTGGCAAATTACCGAATCAATGGGAGTGCCATTTTTGCTGAGCTGCTTAATGTAAAATCAAATACAAAGAACGAATAATAAACAACGTCTAAAAAAAACAGTAAGCTCATCATAAACCACGCAAATGTATATTGTGTAATGGTACGAAACACTATATAATACAAAATTGGAGGTGCAGACGTGAAATATTCAATTAATTTATTCGGTTATCACACAGAATGTCAATTATCGGTAGAACATGGAAAACTGATGTTGGACATCAGCGATGAGGAACAAAAAGCGCTGGAAGCTTATCTTACTCGGGTTCTACCAAGGTATGGAAAAGACCCAACGGGTTCAACACTGGCTGAAATGATTAATCAAGCGATTGAGGCAGAAAAGCAGGTAAGTGGCCACATGAGCGAGCCAAAGATTAAACTGCCTTACGAATTTATGCCAGAAATCAAAGAAAAGTTGATTGAGGCAGCCAATTTGCAAGACATGTCGGCCACGCAACTGCTTATTAAATTAATTGAGAAGAAATATCAAAGTGTAGTAATAGACCAGGAAGGGTGATTATTGATGGCATACGGAAACAAAGTGAAGTTCCATTATGATATACCAGTCTATATAAAGCAACAACTTGTAGAAACCGCAAAGAAGTTGAATATGACGGCAACGGAATTACTGTCGAGGACTATCGAAGAGGAATACATCCGAGTTACCAAGGATAAGAAAAATAAACAATCTTAGCAGGTTAAGCCTGTTTCCACAGAAAATTGCGAAAGTAAATGAACCGTTTTCAACGATATGCTTTCGTAGCGGTACTGGTCTACAGTCCGATCAACAGGATCGGTAAAAAAGCAATGGCATACGGTATATTCATCGGCTACATTCTGCTCAAGCAACAAAAAATAAAACTCTCCATCGTTTTCAATAACTCTGTAATGAAACTTGGTGTGGACATCATCTACCTGGAGGATCTCCGATATGGCCTTTCGGAGATTAGCTCCCAATTTGTCTAAAAATGGTTTCATGTTTGGTTCAATGCATTGAAATGTTCCCATAGTCGAATCCCCCTCTCTCCTAATTAGAAAAATCTAGCATCAACATTATACCAAACATATGTTTGTGTGTTAAGAGAAAAAGAAACTAACCTTACATGTAATTACGCAAATAATTGGGAAATGTTTCAAATAAAATGTGACAACACTCAACAGTTTTTCAAAGAGTCATACCTCTTCCATTATATAACAATACGAGGCGTTACGCTATACTGTGTAGAAAAATCTTGGCGGAAAGCGCAAAATCATGACGTATTCTTTTTACCTTGGGATTTGCTCCCGGCGTCCCTCTCTTTTGTGGCCAGTTGATGGATTGCTGCGATTAAATCCTCCATCTTCTGGGCTAGCGTATCTAAACGCTTGTTGAATCCGTTTAACAGGCGATTAAGGAGGATTGCCGCGACGACAATAGGAAATCCAACATTTGCAATGAGTTGGGCGTACAAAGCCAACTCGGAGTCTCCGTGTATCATACAATTTATTCCCCTTTCATGAACTTGATTTAATATTTGCGATGCGTAAAACAAACGACATAATTTTGCGACGGCAGATTACGCAAATATTATGTCGTTCAAATTTGTCGTATCAGGGCTTAATGATCGCTGCAACGTATTATGGAAATTGGGTTGTGGCCACCTAGCGGATCGACATCATATAAACGAACATACAGCTTCCGCAATTCCTGTAGTTGACGAGATAATTCCAATCCGAATTGATAAAAGACCTCTTGGCCCTCGGCCGGCGCATCTTCACATAAGCAATTAGCATAGGAAACAACGGCGGCATGGACACTTTGGATACTTTTTAATAACTTTTCACGACAAACCATTAACAACCCTCCTTTCGTAGATAAACCATCCATATCCATTTTTTTCAAAGCTTAATTTACAATTATAATAACATGTTGCGTGACGTAACGCAATATGGTGGTGAGCAAAATGTTTTGTTTCTAAGAATGTCTACGGTAATGTAACTGAAGGGTAAAAACTTCTTGATTTTTAATTATACAAATGTATAATTAAAAATCAATAGGAACATTGCTGTACTTAGATTCGTCTAATTATGGTAATAATCAATAAAAGGGGAGGGGGAGGCTTTCCCTGAATCGTTCAAGGGAATTTGGTTGTTTGCAGGATTTCATTATAGACTTATAGGAGTGCGCCATAAATGAATCGAAGATGGTTATTAGGTATGATGCTTGTTTTTACTCTTATAGTGGCCTCTGCATGCTCTGCGGGTAATAATTCTGACGAAGGTCCAAAACAGTCTGTTCTAACCTCTGATCAAGCTAAACAGGGGGTTAACTCCAATGAAGTTCAGCCAGTAATGGAAAGTAAGACTGAACTTGGTAGTATTACTGTTTTTGAACTTGATCCAGGCTGGTTCGAGAAAAAGACAAGTGAAATCCCCGTTTACAGTAAAGGAGACATTACGTACTTTGAACAGGCGGAAGTCAATAGTTATAATGAGGGCCATAGTGTAACTTGGGGTGATCCTCTTGTTCGAACTCTTATAGGAATCTCCAATTTGATCCCTTACGATTATTTGCAAGATAAGGCCATCGATGAACAGTTGAGTAAAGGTCCTTACAAAGCAGGGGAAGAACGCAAAATAACGACCTCCAATGGCATCGTTTTTATCCAGAAACAAAGAGACCCCGGAAAGACAAAAACGTCTGTTGTCGAAGTTCAAGTTCCCCAGTGGGGAACTTATCTGGTAACCCTGATGAACGGCCAGGATTCGGATATTCAGATCATTCATAAGATCGTTTTTACCAAGTCGGAAGGTTGATAAAAAGGAACCTTAAAAGCACGAAAATGTCAAGAAAGTCTCTGCTGTTATGATCATAAAAAATAAATTGGAGTGCATAGAGTAATGAAAGTACGAACGATATTAATAGGTCTGGCAATGGCTGTGACGTTAACCGGCTGTTCGACGCAAGCGGCCACTTTAGATTCCGGGATGCCGAACCAATCTCCTGCAAATCAAAGCACAAACGTGGACAATTCGATCAACTCGGACACGGTTCAAATATCAAGTGAGCAGGACAGGGGAACGGATTCATCGGCACAGTTCAAAAAGGAAGAAAAGAAGGTGCTTATGGAACCGATAACGCTGTATGAAGTGGATTCCAAGGAGTTTGCTAAGAAAACAAGTGAAATTCCGAGCTACTACAAAGGGGAAATCTCCTATGTAACGCAGGCCGAAATGGAGAGCTTTAATGAAGGTCATAGCGTAACTTTGGGAAGTCCGCTTGAGCGTACCATTATGGGGATTTCCAACCTCATTCCGAATGAATACCTGCCTGACCCAAGTATCGATCAGCAGCTTGCGAAGGAACAAGGGGGCACCCATCTGGATAAAACCGTCAAGATCACGACAGCAGGCGGTATAGTGTTTACAAAAAATCCTTATAACAAAGAAACGGAAAGTACAATTGTCGACGTGCAAGTGCCCGAGTGGGGAACGTACTCCGTCACTTGGAAAACGGGCCAAGGGTCGGGCATCGAGCTCATTCAAAAAATTGTTTTTACGAAGGCAGAGAACTTTAATGTCGAGTTGGTTGCCAAGCCACTTCTTCTTTATGCGATATCCGAAGATCTCCTGAAAAAAGACGTTTTGAAAATCCCGTATTATGGAATTGGCACCCTCGGACACGTCACAAATGAAGAAATTCAAAGTATCAATGAAGGCCATTCTCCTTGGAAAGCAACACCACTTCTAACGGCTGAATTCATGACAGCGAACCTGGTTCCGAAGCATGTAGATCCCAAAGAAGTATCTTATAGGGTTGTTCGTGTAGAACATGAGAATCAAGAAAATGAACTAACGATTGTAGAGGCTCAGGTGCCGAGTTGCGGGATCTACACGATTGCTTTGAATAATGCCGGTAAAGATAATAACACAATAAGTTTTATTACTCGAATTGAATTTAAGCCTACATCGTAAATAATAGAACAGGAACCAAGAAGTCCTTGGTTCCTGTTTCCTTTTAGGTAAACCGCCAAACACCATTTGTCAGCGGTACCGACTGCTCTTAACACAGAGGGAGCGACATCTAGGATTGCGCCGTTGACGGTGTAGTCCGGAGCACCCGCGTCACAACCGCACAAAGCGCATCGTTTTTCTCCTTCATGTTGTTGTGCCTGAAGAATAAAATTTCTTGATTTTTGATTATACAAATGTATAATTAAATTCAATAGGAACATTGCTGTACTTAGATTCGTCTAATTATGTTTTTACTCTTAATAATGGCCGCTGCATGCTCTGCGGCTAAGACTTCTGACGAAGGCCGAAAACAGTCTGTTCCAACCTCTGATCAAGCTAAACAGGAGGATAATTCCAATGAAGCCCAGTGGGGAACTTATCTGGTACCCCTGATGAACGGCCAGGATTCGGATATTCAGATCATTCAAAAGAGCGTTTTTACCAAGTCGGAAGGTTAATAAGAAGGAACCTTAAAAGCACGAAAATGTCAAGAAAGTCCTCTGCTGTTATGATCATAAAAAATAAATTGGAGTGCATAGAGTAATGAAGGTACGAACGATATTAACAGGGATCGCAATGGCTGTAGCATTAACCGGTTGTTCGACGCAAGCGGCCACTTTAGATTCCGCGATGCCGAACCAATCTCCTGCAAATCAAAGCACAAACGTGGACAATTCGATCAACTCGGACACGGTTCAAATCTCAAGTGAGCAGAACAGGGGAACGGATTTATCGGCACAGTTCAAAAAGGAAGAAAAGAAGGTGCTTATGGAACCGATAACGCTGTATGAAGTGGATTCCAAGGAGTTTGCCAAGAAAACAAGCGAAATTCCGAACTATTACAAAGGGGAAATCTCCTATGTGACACAGGCCGAAATGGAAAGCTTTAATGAAGGTCATAGCGTAACTTTGGGAAGTCCGCTTGAACGTACCATTATAGGGATTTCCAACCTCATTCCGAATGAATACCTGCCTGACCCAAGTATCGATCAGCAGCTTGCGAAGGAGCAAGGGGGCACCCATCTGGATAAAACCGTTAAGATCACGACAGCAAACGGTATAGTGTTTACAAAAAATCCTTATAACAAAGAGACAGAAAGTACAATTGTCGACGTGCAAGTGCCCGAATGGGGAACGTACTCTGTCACTTGGAAAACGGGCCAAGGGTCGGGCATCGAGATCATACAAAAAATTACGTTTCAACCTGAAGCCGAGAATCCAATGCAAGGACGCATAACAATTCTTGAGTTGGACGATAGCTGGTTTGCTAAGAAGACAAGTCAAATTCCTAACTATCGTAAAGGCTGCTTTTTATATTTTGAACAAGCTGCTGTCGATAGCCACAATCAGGGCCATAGCGTTCCTTGGAGTGATCCGCTTGTTCGGGCCATGTTGGGAATCGCCAATCTGATTCCTTACGAATACCTTCAAGATGAAGCGATTACTCAGCAGCTTTCGGATCGAAAAGACGCTATTACGTCGTCCAACGGTATTCAATTTACTCCAAAATACAACAGTTTCCAAGATCGACCGGCTGTGGTAGAAGTGAAAGTTCCCAATTTCGGCACTTACTTGGTCACGATGAACAGTGGTACAGATTCGGGCATTGCGATTATTCAAAAGATTGTCTTTGAAGCAGAATAAAAAATAGCTGCACCCTTTGGTGCAGCTATTTTTTATTTACGTAAACCGCCAAGCACAGGTAATTTCCGAACTGCCTCCAAGAGAAGACATCATGGCAGGGCTTAAATCGATGATAGCGCCAGTAATTTTATATTTGTCTCCGGTTGTATTGCAAGGAACGTTGCAAGCTTCGCAGCGCGGTTTATTCAAATAACCGGGTTGTTCGGCCCGAGGCACCGTACCGTTTTTCCAATACTCGTCTTCGTCGCAGTATTTTTTATCGAAATATGGCCCCACATCATTTACTGGCGCGCTAACCACTCTATTGTTAGCCATATTCGCTACGGCGACTTGTTTACCGCACAGATGATAGGAAGGCAGGGCAACGTAATTTGTGGTAAGCGGGGTGCATCCTCTGTCCACGTAGTAGGAGTCAGGGCCGCCTTGGAACACGGTTGCTCTTCCTTTGAACCATACCCCGACATTCATTGAAACCGTCTTTCCGTCATCGTCAACAAGGGTAATTTTGCGGAATGAGGACTCATTGTACACCGAAGATATCGTAGCACTAGCATAGGTAAAACCGGTGTCTCCTGCACTTCTGTACACGCCGCCGATTAGGAAAGCCGTGTCACTTGAAGGGGAGTTGGCGTATATCCGGATATTCCCACGATAGTTAGAATCCACATAGCCGACAGGGAGTCGGGGCTGAATGGTAATACCAAAAGATTGACGTGCAATGACGCTTGCCGGATGGTAGCTCTCTGCGGGCACTGCTTTGCTGATGGCCATCCACAAATAAGTTGAGGGGTTGTTGATTGGCATAGTAATCACTCCTTAATATAATATGTTACGCAACATTACGCAATATTGATTGTCATACTTTATTTAGGGAATTCAACGAACAAAGTGTTCCCTTCACCACGTTCGTCTACTTTTTATAAAGTAATGACACCTACATAATAACATGTTGCGTAACGTTACACAATATATATTGCAAAAATTTACCGTATTATATTGCGTAACGTAACGCTATATAATATAATAATAACAGAGCAGCTTCGAAGATCATTGGTGCTGGAGGGATACCATCCCATGTTTCTTCTCTATCCCAAGCTACGCTCTCAGATCCATTTGTACAATTCGGTATTAGGAAGGAACCGGACAACCTTACTGATATCGTTATGTCCAGGCAATTGTGCATGGATTACAAATAACGAAATAGGAAGGAAGGTTTCTCTTATGGCACTTGGTTGTGATACCGCAACAAAAGTTACTGCGGCAAGATTAAAGTCGATTAAAGAGAAGAAGTTCACGTTTATTGGTCGATACTTGAATCGCTTAGAGAGAATGCATGACGAGCTTACAGATGCCGAAGTAAAACGTATCTCCGACGAGGGATTGTACATTGTATCCCTTTATGAAAACGAGGGTGGTACAGATCCGGATTACTTTACTAAGGCCCAGGGTGTTAGCGATGCGGAGGATGCAGTGGAACTGGCAAGTGACTTGGGACAACCAAGGAATACACCCATTTACTTCGCAGTTGACACCGACATGACCACGAAGCAGATTAAAGATAAAGTTGTACCTTATTTCCAAGGGGTTAAGTCTGTTTTGGAAAACAGCAGAAAAAATCCCAATGGATATAAGATGGGGATATATGGATCAAGAGCAGTCTGCTCCTATATCCGCGGCACTTCTTCGGCTACGGAACGGTACACCTTTATAGTAGATAACAAGTGGCAAGGGACTTTCGATGATTGGAACCTTCGTCAATATAACTTTAACACCACGATTGGTTCCGGTAGCGGCAAAATTACCGTTGACTATGTTGAATCGTCTTCCCATGGGGGCGGAGGTTGGAAGAAATAATTCGACCTCTGGATAGGCAGAAAAAGCGGCCATTCACGAAATGGCCGCCTCTTTCATTATTTGTGGCTTTTCAACTTATCATAAGATTCATCGTATACCCATGTTAAACCACCGTCTTTGCTGGTTAGATAAATAGTTCCTATGTCTTCAAGTTCTTTATCTTTTACGGCAATGGGGAACAGTCCTTCTTTCCCGTTGAATATTGGTGAGAGAGGGTTCTTCCTATATTCGTCAAACTTTTCCGGAAGCGATACAGGGAGCCTTGCCCATGACTGTCCCCGATCTTTGGTCCAATAAATGACTGGCCCGTAGTCGGAATAATATCGGAAGCCTAAAAAGCCTATATCTTTGTCAGCAAAACCCGCAGCCGTCAAATGCTCCGAATAAACATCATTCGGGTTGCCTACCTCTTCCCATGTCTTCCCTCCATCCGAGGTCTGGAACACATAATTTAATGCGCTTCCTGCGCCGCGGGAGTGGCCGCTGACCATCCAACCATCCTTTTTCGACGTAAAACCGATGAATAACTCATTTCCCCTTGCGCCTTGAACTGTCGTATCGTTCCACGTTTTTCCCATGTCATCACTAATCAGAACATGGAGCGGTGATAATTTGTCGGGCTCGGGATTATACACGATCGCCGTTTTATCCTCGGAGATAAAAAAGCCGCTTTCGCTTATTCCTCTGTTCCTCGATTCCCTCGTCATATCTACTTTTAATGGTGTTTTCGCGGTAACTTCTCCATTCCGGTACGAGATGGAAACATTGCCCTCCGCATTGATTGAATACGAATGGCCTGCGTCATACGAGACAACTTGCTTCCCGTCGATGCTGGAATAGATCGTACCGGGTTTAAAGGATGCGCTGCTGCCGTTCGTAACGTTGGTGAAGGCGGCTAACATGCCAAATGTGAGGATAACGGTACAGAAAAGCGTAAGGCCGCTTCGTTTCTTGTTCATACTAAGGATGGACTTGAATCTTTGTTTCATTGTATGTTTCCCTCCCGCAAAGTTCGTGGATAACGCGGAAGGGCGTATGGGCTTATCTTGCATCGCCGATAAAATGGCTTCGCAGTACCTTTTACGATAGGTTAGGCTTTGCCCCCGGACCACTGTTTCATCACAGTACATTTCAATTTCTCGACCGGCTTCGCGCACCAATAGCCACACAAACGGATTAAACCAATGGATCGCCTGAACGATCAGGAGCAGCAGCTTATACCCGATATCAAATCGCTTATAATGAACCAGCTCATGCTTGACAATGAATTCGAGTTCTTCATCCGTATAGTTTTCATGCGGCAAAAATAGAACAGGTTTGAGAAAGCCCACCAGCATCGGATTGGGAACCTTTTCGCTTGTCAGTACAGCGATGGATGGCTTGACATTCATTTCCTTGAAGGCTTGCTCGATCGTGGCCGTCACGCTTTGGTTCAGGATGGGGCGGCTCCATCGCAGCGCTTGCTTTCTGAAAAGGAAGTAACCGATGAAGTGAAACAGCAGAAAAAGCACGAGTCCGGACATCCAGATGATAGAGAGAATGTCGAGAACAGATAGCATATGGCCTGAAGGCTCGACAGCATGACCAGGTAATTCGTTCTGCGTTGCTACAGGGGAGTTTTCTTGAGCATTTGAAGACGAATCCCCTTGGAAGACCGTTCCGATCATTGTATATTCAGGAACGTTAATTTGTACAAGACTAGTGGCAAACGAAAAGTGAAAGGGGAACAGCAAGCGTACAGCTACAATCATCCACACCCAGTATTTCCATCTGGCTGTATAGTTTTTGTGCAGCAGTGGAGACGCCAACTTTAAACCTAGTATAACAAGGCTCGTTGTAACAGAAATGATCAGAAAATCTGTAAACAGGCGTGTAAGCATTGCTATTCCTCCTTGGCCATTTGGTCAAGGAAATCGCGAAGTTCTGCAAGATCGCCTTTGTCGATGGCCTTCCCGTTGTACAGCGACATGACCATGTCTTGAATGGAGTTGTCATACAATTTTTCCAGTGTGGATTTTCCTTCGCTTTCCTTGTATTCCGTCTCCGAGATGACAGCGAAGTAACTATTGCTGCGTCCGATTTTTTCACAACAAAGAAATCCTTTGTCAACTAGCCGCGCCAATACGGTCATTAAAGTGGCTAACGCCCATTTTCTTTTATCCCGCAGTTGATCCAGGATGTAGGAAGAACTCACCTGTTTTCCGGCTCTCCAAATCACGAGCATGATCTCCAATTCTGCATCCGGCAATCGTTTGATTTTCCTGTCCATGGATCTTGACCTCTTTCCTATAGGATTGTGTATGAATTTAATTATACATTTGTATAATAAAAAAGCAAGTGCTTTTTATCCTTCGGTTATTAAAGACTTTTCTGCAGGGGATTATGTGCAGCGGGGTTTGAATTGGTCTGAAACCAAATAAGCATTCTGGGCTCTGTGCCTCTTTATGTTGAAAATATGAAATATACAAATGTATAATGAAACTTATATCCTAAATGAAGGTGATTGAAATGCAACCCCTATGGAGATTGTTAATCGGAGGTCTATTTATTGTTATACTTACGGCTTGCGGTTCAAAAGAGGCGGTAAATGAACAGCCTTCAAAGGAATATCTGGAATGGAAACAACAGGTTGAATCGTTATTAAAGGATAAACCTTATATCCTTCCAGCATATGATCCCCCAATTGGGCCGATTGAAATGGTGTACAATGAACTGTCACCCACAACCGTATCCTTTGACTTATATCGCTCGGATTCCTATGAAGTCTCTAATGAGCTTTCCGGGGTTCACACCCTTCATGATCTGTTTTATTCTTTTTCATGGGATAAAGAGGGGAAAGAGTTGAACGATTCCGGTGTCCTATACCGAATAAGGGAACAGGATGTTTTCAACGACAAGACTACGGAATATCGTAAAGAGGAATTGAATTCGCTTAAAGCTCCGGAACAAAGTAAGGACTTACAAGAAGTCATTGTTGCTTTTTTGAGTAAAAAGGGAGTTAGCTCTGCCCAAGTCGAAATCGTTCATTTAGAACGGGAAACGAAACTAGATTTTCAGTTTATGATTAAGGCTCAACATCAAAGTTAGTGCTTGACTTTATGTACCAAATCGTTCACGGTTACATTCGACCAGAAGTCCTTGTACGTAACGTTCCCGGTTCCGGGTGAAGTAATGTCGGCGTTGAAAGGCTTTCATTCGGTTGTTTCTTCCTTCAACCGCCGCATTGGTCCACCGACAGGAGTGATAATTGACGATCTCCGTTCGCCAGTTTCGCATCGTTTTGATGCAGGTGGCTACTGCCGGATGCTGAAAATGTTCCCCTTGTCCCAGCCAGCGGTCAAACCAGATGGCAGCTACTTTGGCGTCCGGTGCACCGTCGTACCATTCCCCAAGCGCTTCTTTCCAGGCATGAACCTGCTGTAAAAGCGACGAATAGCTGAGGATTTCTTGTAACTCCTGCTGCTTTTCAGGGGGCAACGATGCTGCCTGGGGGTTTAGAAGCCGGTGTTTGGCTTTGAGGTTTGCCCGGGCTCTGGCCGACAGCGAACCCTGTACGTCTTTTCGGACCGCCTGAAGGGCATCGATCACGTAACGCGTCACGTGAAACCGGTCCGCGACTCGAAGGGCATCAGGAAAACATTCCTGAATCCAGGCATGGTAATAGGGAGCCAGATCCATCACCACCGCCTTGGGACGAAGCGCCAGAAACTCCGGATGCTTATGCGCATAATCCCGCAATTCTTCCAGTTTGCGTCCGGGCAAAATATCCAGCAACGTCTCGCCTCGGAGGTTATGGATGCCGGTATTGTAGGTATGACCTTTTCGAATCGCAAAATCGTCGATGCCCAGTACGAGATGGCGGCTGCTGGCGGCCTCTTTCCACGCCAATTGCCGAAGCCGTTCACTTTCCACCGACAACCATCGTTGGTGTTTGATCTG
The DNA here is from genome assembly GCF_018918005.1 of Paenibacillus sp. MSJ-34. Classification (GTDB taxonomy): domain Bacteria; phylum Bacillota; class Bacilli; order Paenibacillales; family Paenibacillaceae; genus MSJ-34. The sequence continues at coordinate 13,806 of NZ_JAHLPR010000017.1, forward strand.
CAAGGTGCTGGCCGGCATGCGATGAATCTCCGCACTCTGCTTGACGGTGGAGACCGACGCGGTGTGAATGGCCTGTTGCTCGGACGCGGTACTGTAGCGTTTGCCAGGACCGACAAACGAGTACCGCCAAACAAAACCGGCATGACAACTCTTGCAGAACAGACGAATGGCCGGAGCCAGGAGATAAACGATTTTGCCGAAAGCGTCAGCATGCCGAATTTTCCGGGTTTGGTTGCTGCCTTTGCGAATGACCGAACGATCCGAACGGCAAATGGCGCAAGCCTGCTTGCGTGACTTTGGAACAACCTGAATATGGATCGTTTGCTCATCAATTTCCACAATCTGTTGAACATTTACCTCTGGTAAATTGACTAAAAGATCAGTATACTGGTTGTGCATCTGTCATTCCTCGAGTTGGATTGGTCGCACAACCATCTTATGGAATGTACAGATGTTTTTCAATTTTTGCTCTACATGTTGTCAAGCACTATGTTTGGTATAGAGCCTAAAAATATTTATAAAATATCTAAATTTGAATCCGGTGCTAATAAAGTATCGGGGAGGAGATTAATTTTATTTCCAGAAGATCATTTTGACTCAGAGACAATAGATGATGTATTGGCCAATACTATAAGAATGCAGCCAAGGGCCTTAGTTTTGTGTCCTTCTGAACCAATTTTGGATGAGATGAAGCAATTACTTGAATCCATTGTACCAGAATACAAGTTATTTTATGCCAGAGATGTGGAGGATACAATGGAGCCATTTACTACTTCACAGAATGGGATCTTATTATTATCCGGCAGATATGAGGGTATAGATTTAAAAGATTCAGATTGTCGTCTTCAATTATTTGTTGAGCTTCCTACAGCACTAGGGCTGCCCGAACAATTTCTCCAAGATAGATTAAAAGCTACCGAAATTTTTGAAAACCAACTGCTAACACGGCTTGTACAAGGTTTAGGAAGATGTACCAGAGGAACTAAAGATTATGCAGCCGTTTTGTTTTTCGGAAATCGTATAGGTAAGTATCTATATAAAGATGAATTCAGAAAGTTGTTACCCGCAGAAATTGATTCTGAAATGACATTAGGATTCTCACAAATTGAACATATAAAAGATAAAGAATCATGGCTTAAATCGTTACAAGACTTCTATGAACAAGGTAAAGCATGGAAAGAAGCAGAAGATTACATTAAATATGAAACTGTAGAGAAAAATAAAGATAGGAAGATTAATCCTTCTAACCAGTTAATGATGCAAGCAGTAATAAATGAAGTTGATTATCTTTACTCTCTTTGGGATGGAGATTGGGAAAAGGCTCATCAAGCTGCAGATAGAACAATAAATCAATATGGTAGAAATGACAGTATGAAGGGGTATAGAGCATGGTGGAATTACTTGATTGCTTGTCTCTCAGTTCTACAACAAGATTTTGAAAAAGCCAAGGAGTTTCATAATAAAGCAATTCAAGCAGCTCCATATAAACTATGGCTTGATAAAAGAGTTTTCGATGCTCATGAAATTGATGATATAGTTGTGCCAGAGTTATTTGAACAGCAGGTTAATTCAGTACTTTCAATACTTGAATCGTATGGAGACCGAAACACTAGATTTGAAAAAGAGTGGCAGAAGGTAAGGAATGGGTTACAACAAAAGAATGCAGAACAGTATGAGATTGCTTTTTGTTCCTTAGGAAAGTTCCTTGGCTACCAAACTGAACGTCCATTAGGAAAAGGGACTCCAGATAGCGTTTGGAACATCGAACTATCTTGGGTGGTATTTGAAATCAAAAGTAATATTGAAAACGCAGAAAGTGCTATACCATTGGATGATATTCGTCAAGCCTATTTTCATGATAAGTGGGTCCAACATCATCGAAACATTCCAGAAGATGCAGAAATTTATAATGTATTAATTTGCGCAAAACAATTTGTTGAACAATATGCTGCTCACGCAACAAATGGAATTTATTTGTTAGACCCGACGATTATCGAAAGCATTATGGAGAAAACTGAGAACATACTTCGTACCGTTTTAGGAAAACTAAAATATTCCACTTACGATGATGCAAGAGCAACGCTAGTATCATTGTTGAAGAGTAATTCTGTTGATGCTGTAAGCCTACAAAAGTTATTTTGTGAATTTCCGTTGAAAAATACGGTTGGATAGTAGCAGAATTATAAAATTTTTTAGAGGAGAGCCATGATTCACTCTATTCCAAATAGAGACGTAGGATATCGAAGGAAAACTGAAGCCTAACAATAAAGCAACAAGTACTCGAACCGGAGTCTTGTTGCTTTATTTGAAATCATGGACGTGACTTAAGAAGGAAGGAAAGATTAGTGTAGGTCAAAGAAACCATAGTAAGGAAAATTATAGTATCTTCATAAGATTAGGAAATGTCGATATATATCGTACTAGTGGTTTAGTCGATTTCTCACGGTTCGCAGTGCACTTCATCCTTTTCCTGTTCGGTTTGTCCCACCAATGGTTCATCAATCATTACTTCCTGTCCTTGAAGTTCCTCAAACTCCAGTGCCGAATTAATCTCGGATTGCCGCGCTACCATCTCCTGTAATTTTTGCTCAAATTCAAAAGGCTTGTCGATTTCATTCTGAGCAGCCGTTAGCTGATCGTGCATATCTTTTTGCTTTTGTTCAGCATCTTGCAGCAAAGAAGGGATTTTTTCAATGGCATTCTCGATTCGGGAAATGTTGCCCAATTCTGATTCTCCTAAATCAATGGCGTAGATTTTCGCTCCTTTGATTTCCAGATGCATATTGTACATCGATTGACGGGCAAGCAAAAGTTCAAATCCCCGATAAGATCCGATTCGTACCGATTTATCAGGTTGCAATTCCGTCATGTTGAAAAGGAGGAGAAGCATTTCGCCTGCCTTTGGGCGTTCCGTAAAGGTTTTTCCATCCAATTCCATGACAAAAGATTGGTTCATGGACTGGCTGGATAAGTGAATGTCTGCTTGTAAATCCTTGATCTCTTGCTGTATCTTTTCGATTAATTGCGGATACTGCTTGATTCTGCCCTTCAGCATCATACGTTCGTTATGCCAATTGGATTGCAGCAGTTTCAGGCGAATGACTTCGTTGTCTACCTGCATTTTCTCCGCAAGCAATGGATTCGCGGTTGCAATAGCTTTTACCTCGGCGGCAGAAAGAACCGTTTCATCGGCATCTTCACAGGAGCGGGAAATGCTTTTTCCTGTCATGACCTGGGAGATATAGCGAAGTTTTTGTTCTTGGATTTGCCATAGGTAGGAGTCGAAAGTTCCCTTGGTGACATAACGGAATATCTGGACGACTTCATTCCGATTGCCTTGGCGCAGAATACGACCGTCACGCTGCGTAATGTCTGCCGGACGCCAAGGACAATCCAAATGGTGAGCCGCAATGAGTCGATCTTGCACATTGGTACCAGTTCCCATTTTTTGAGTCGATCCGAGCAATATCCGGACTTCGCCGCGGCGAACTTTTTCAAAAAGTTCCTCCCGCTGCACATCGGTCTTCGCATCATGAATAAAAGCGATTTCTTGTTCAGGTACACCGAAATGAGACAGTTGGGCTTTTACCTCATCGTACACATTAAATTGTCCCGGTTTCGGAGTGCCGCTGTCGCAAAAAATCACTTGAGTAAGCTGGTCATCTTGGGTTTTCTTCCAAATGTCAAAAACGTTGGAGATACAGCGATTCAGTTTAGAGTCCGGATCGGAGGGGGCTTCTTCGTCCACGAGTCGGGGATCAATGGACATGAGTTTTGCTTCGTGTGTCAGCTTCAGCATATTGTCTTCCGTAGCATCCACTTCGTTGTTCCGTATTTTCTCTGCTCGCTCGACAAATTCGTTCATCATCATCTTTTGATAAGGAGTGCACTCGCTGACAACGATGGTAGCTTTACCGCCTTCCAACTGTGGGGTAGGAAGTTTCAGCATGTCGGCAGTCTGAATATCGGCAACAAGACGGAATAGGCTCATCAGTTCCGGCAAGTTGTGAAACTTGGCAAAGCGGGATTTCATCCGGTAGCCACTGCCTTCCGGAGTAATTTCCAATGAGGTTACGACTTCGCCGAACGTTGCTGCCCAGTTGTCGAAAAAGTGTAATCCCAATTTTTGCAGCAAATGTGGTTGAAGGTAGCGCTGCATGACATACATCTCGGACATGCTGTTACTGATCGGAGTGCCAGTAGCAAAAACGACGCCGCGGCCGTTGTTGATTTCCTGCAAATATTGGCATTTCAGCAGCATGTCCGTCGCTCGTTGGCTGCTGGATTTACCGATGCCGGCAACGTTACGCATTTTAGTGAATGTGAAGCAATTTTTATACGCATGTGCCTCGTCGACAAATAACATATCCACACCAAGCTGCTCGAAGGTAATCAAATCGTCTTTTTTGCCTTCATTGACTAAACGCTCCAGACGGGATTTCAGGTTGTTCTCGAAAACGACCATCTGCTTAATGCTCCAGTTGTCTCCCTTTTCTTTTTTCATCTGGTCAATCATCTGGGAGACGTTGCGGATTTCATCTTGCAGGAGCTGTTCTTGGCGTTTCTTGGAGATGGGGATTTTCTCAAATTGGCTGTGGCCGATGATGATGGCATCGTAATCTCCCATCGCAATCCGTGAGACAAAGCGCTGGCGATTGGCCAGAGCAAAATCCTTTCTTGTCGTTACCAAAATATTTGCAGCAGGGAAGAAACGTAGAAATTCATTGGCCCATTGTTCGGTTAAGTGGTTTGGGACGCAGTACATCGGTTTTTGGATCGCGCCGATACGCTTCAAGTACATGCCTGCGGCAATCATAGCGGCGGTTTTGCCCGCGCCGACTTCATGAGCCATAAGGGCAGTGCCGGAATAGATAATTCGGGCCGCGACATCCTTTTGGTGCTTCCGCAACGCCATTTCCTCATTCATGCCTTGGAACACCAGATGATCGCCATCATAAGTACGAGGACGGATCGTGTTAAACTTATCGTTGTAAATAGCAAGCAACGTATCCGCCCGTTCCTTGTCTCGGAACAACCAGGCTCCAAAGGCTTCTTTCATTTGCTGTTGTTTGGCACGGGCAATCATCGTTTCTTTGGCGTTAACCACGTATTTGACCTGCTCCTTGCCATTGCTGTCCAAGTAGGTGACCGGATCTCGAATCGTAATACTTTGCAAATTCAAACTGCTTTCAAAAATCTCGTAGGCGTTCGCTCGATGGGTACCGTAGGTCTGGTTTGCCTTGATGGAGTTTCGCTCCAACGTTTTACCGGATACGCGCCACGTATTGGTATATTCCAAATATTCCACGTCGATGGTACGGGCTCTTTGAAACGCTTGGGTCGTCCCAAAGGTTTCATACATAAAATCGCGGTAATAGCGTACGGGAATCCACGGGCTGCCAATGCGAAAATCGATATCGCCCGGCAACAGCGGGGCAGGTTGAACGCGGGATAACGCCGCTACATTACGCTCGAACAAGTCAGGAAATTCTTGCGCCTTTAACGTGGCGTAAGCTAACTTATCTTTCACATTGCCGGACAAATATTCCTCGTCCAGCTCCCATCCTTCCTCTTCGTCACCGGTATATTTTTGTGGATTCAGGAAGATGCGATCCCCTAGTTCTTCCCGTATTTCGGCGACCGATTTGCCGCATAAGTGGGCAATATACGGCAAGTCAACTCGTAACCGTTGATTTAAACAAATTTGCAAGGCTTCCAGGGCGCTATCCGCTTGGTCCGGCAGGCGGTTCATTCTAATGGTTGGGCGAGAAAAGATAGCAGCCTTCGCCCATGTTTTATCCGAAGTCTGATCTTCGATGGAGCGCAAGAGCGGCAGTTGATCATCATCGGTAAAAGCGGCCGTATTCGCTCGATCGTTGATAAAACCGTGTTGCTGGACAAAGCGGTCGTATACCTGATTGAGTTGCTGCTGGGCTTTCTTTAGCTCCGTTTCATCGTATCCGGATTCGTGGGATTGGATATAAATAACATCCAAGAGAGCCGACTTGATTTCGCACAATCCCTTGATGCGATCGGCTTTTTTGCCTTTGATGTCCTGCGGTAACAAATAGCCATTCTCGCAGTAAAAAATTTGACCTTCTTGAATGATATAGGTAAAGTTTTTGGTTCCAGGAGGAGCCTTGATTGGTTTGACTTCTTCCTCATCCAACACATCCGGCAAGTTTGTTTCCCATGTTTTTTCCGATGCGCCGGGTAAGGAGGCTTGTAGCGTACTGAGTGCTTGCTCCAGCAGGGGAGATAGTTCCTGGTTGTCATGCGGCACACAAGCTGTAGTCTGCTCCGGCCCATACATGCCGCGATCCCAAACCATTCGTCCCAGCACCATTTCAGGATGAGAGAGATAATAACGGTTGATCGGCACGCCATCTTCGGTAACACCGGTAAACACCCATTCTGGCATGTCTTCCCTTTTCAACGACTTCAGCGGCTGTTCCCGTTTTTGCAAAAATACGATGTCAGTCGTGACTTCGGCTCCGGCCAGCGATTGAAAGGTTGTGTTAGGCAGGCGTACAGCTCCGATCAGGTTCGCTTTTCGCGCCAGCACTTCCCGAACGGAGGAATCCTGTTTGTCCAGTGTCCCTTTGCTGGCGATAAAGGCCAAGATCCCGCCAGGTTTGAGCAGGTCCAAAGATTTGACGAAAAAATAATCATGGATCAGGTAATTGCTGGTGTAGCGCCGGTCAAATACACGAATATTGTGAAACGGAATATTGCTGAAAATAGCGTCAAAATGATTGTCCTGAAAATCGACCGTTTCAAAGCCCTGTAGATGTATAGTTGCTTGAGGATATAGCTGTCGTGAGATTCTACCGGTGATGCTGTCCAGTTCCACGCCATGAAGCTCAGCCTGTTGCCAATCCAGAGGCAAAACTGAAAAGAAATTTCCGGTTCCCATGGAGGGCTCAAGCAATTTGCGGCCTGCTCCATCCGTAAGGCCAAAACGATGCAACGTGACATGAATGTGTTCAATAAGGAATGGCTCGGTATAAAAAGCTGTGATCGTGGAGTTTCGCGCCGCTGCATATTCCGTTTCATCCAGCAAATGTTTCAGTTCCTGGTACTCGTTTTCCCAACCGGGGGCGGATGGATGAAAGGCGTTGGCCAAGCCGCCCCACCCGACATAACCGGCCAGGATCTGTTGTTCATCCTGACTGGCGAAGCGGTTTTCATGTTCCAGTTGCTTAAGCAATTGAATGGCTTCCACATTCCGTTTGTATTTGCTTTTCGGGCCTGAAACGTAAGGGGAAGCCTCCGGGTTAAAGCGAAAATTGACAGCGTTGCTGGGAGTGGGTGAAAGAGTAGGAGTATTGGATGTCTTGACTGCACTTTCGTTATTTTCATAACCCGTTTCAAGATCAGGATTATCTTGATTGGTCACTTCCTCAAGCCTTATGGTTGCCTGTTCACTTGCCTCCTGTTCACCGCCAACGGATACCTGTTGTTCCATTTGCAAGGCATAGTCAAACAATGTCCACTCCTGTTCAACAGGAGGGAAGGGATCGAAGTTCTCATCATATCGGCCATTCTGAATCAGTTGAAGAATCTTGGCCGCGACTTTATTCCAGGTGAAAGTACCATGATGTTCGCCATCCGCATCCGTCCAATACAACTCGATCCCTTTGCCATTGTAGTCGAATCCGCGAAGACCGCTACCGAACTCTCCTCTTGCTTCGCCGACTCCGTATAGGGACTTGAGCAATGCGGCAAGATTAGCTGGTTTTACGGGCTGTGGTTCTTCGGTAACAAATTGATACACACGCGGTTTGATCACCAATCCGCCTCGGTCGCTGCGCAGCAGGTATTCCAACATATCTTCGGCAGAAAACCTGTTGTTGTCGTTTTCCTTTTTATGCGTAAAAAAAGAACCGCTGTCATGCGGTTCCGGGTTCGGTCTCGATTCGGTTACCTCGGTTTCAACACGATGTCGTTCAATACCAGTTCCTCGGCTGTGGACTTGATCTGATTCAGGTGGCGTGTCCTCTCCAAAATATCTTCGGTCTGCGGCATCGGACGAAATCGGAGAAGTTGTTTCGTGAGCTGCTCTATCTTCTCGTTGGCCTCCCGATCTGCCTGGTGCATTTTTTCCATCAGATTCCCTTGCATTTTCAAGCTCATGAACCTCTGAGGATGATGATTCCGCAAATAGTTCAGTGCCATTCGCCCGTATTTGCCCAGAGGTTGCTGGTCGGCCTCCGCTTGATTGGAGATTTGCAGTTGAGGATAAAGCAGGCCGTCCGTCTGTTCGAAATAATGCAGATTCGCCTTCATTTCGGTCATGAGTCATACTCCTTTCCTGTTCCATGATTTTGACATGTCTCCCGATGTCCAGCAGGATTTCTTTGGATAACTCGGTGACGATTCCGCCAAGCCGGGACATGAGAGGCACGGTATTCCAATGAGGGATCGTATCAAAGGCTGGAGAGAGGACGGATTCCGGTATGCCGCAGCGCTGGTGAATTAAAAAACGGCTGCTCGCTTCAATCAACTCCAGCATTTGATCCTCAATGCCCTGGGTAGGGAGTGAACTAAACAGATGATCAGCCATGTCCAGTTCCATATCCTGCATAGAATCATCCAAAGAATCCATGCTTTGTCTAATCATCATGCCAATACATTCGCTGAGATTATCGGTATCGTAGGAGGAAAGTCTTCCTGCCAATTCGGCCATATCCAGATGCTCCAAACGCCATGTTTTTGGCGCGGCCTTACCGTAAGTTTGGGTTACGTCAAATAAATAATCAAGCGTTAAACGAGTATCCCGATAATCGCAAACAGCGATTGCTTTTTCTCCCTTGATGACATAACGTCCCAATTTGTTCCATAGAGGCAGGGAGGCCAGCATGGTCGCATTGGGGTTTTGCATATAGATAAGCAAGGCATTATCGAAAGAGTATTTATAAATGCCGGAAGCAAAGGTCAGGTAGTTCGTCCAGGCTTCCGGCGAATTGGAGATGTAGGATACACCTGATTCATACAACGATTTCAGTTGTTTCGCACGCGCCATGTGGTTGTCCTCCTTCCTCGATGGTTCGAAGTCATTTTATTGCTCCAGTTCATTCCACGCATCGTTGCTGTTAACAGCGAAAGGTTGGAACCCTACCCAACTCTGCGACAAGTCAGAAGCGTAGGAAGGATAGCGAAGTTTAACAGCTTCAAAAAAGTAAGGCAGTAGGCCGTTGTCAAACAGATAGTAGGGGCTATAATAACGAGCATCCTCTTCGCTTTCTCCCGTATAACCGGTATATAAATTGAATGCCAATCGCGTAAGACGGGAAGTGGTTCCGGTCTGCCAACCTTCGTTCAATCCCTCCAGTCGGATGCTATCCTCTTTGAAATTGTAAAGATCGTTGATATTTCTGCGGGTGTCTTCTGTTAGTCCCAAAAGATAAAAGAGGGCCTTACGGTAAGGATCGTGCTGGCGATGAGTGCGGATCACGTTACCTTCATAAAACTGTTCATGGGCAAGGTCTTTAAAAATCATTGAAATTCCTCCTTGTCTGGATCGTGGTTTTCTTTGGGGTGTTGCGAGAAATATAAGGCCAGCGCTTTGTCGATGATTTCTTCGACTTCCGCCGCTTTGCTATTCGGCGAAAAGTATTTGGTGTAAATTTTATGTTTCAACTTAAAAGGGGCGGGGGTTTTGCTTTTCGGTCTGCGGGTAACTTCTCCAGAAAGAACGGCTCTAATGGTTTGTTCATTGCAATTACGGCTTTCAGACTTCCCTCTTAGCAACTCAGATTTTTTCATATCCACCTTGTAGCCTTGTTCCTGAATCAATGTTTCCACGGTTTGCTGTTCTTCCGGTTTCAAATAAGACAGATCTACAGCAGGGCGTAGTTTGATTTCTCCCTGATCGACTCGTTCTAACAACTCAGGGACTAAATGATTGAGACGTAAGTAACGCTTGATATTGGTTGGACTCATGTCGTTTTTATGGGAAACCTCAAAGACGCTTTTGCCGCGGTGTCCCACTGGGACACCTTCGGCGTTTTCTCCGTCATTACTGGGGATTTCGGCATTTTCAATTTCGTTTATTCTACCTTGTTTCTGTCTAGCTTCCTTACATGCTTCAAGCTGCATATGCAGGGCACGAGCCAGTTCGCTGGGCAGCATATCCTGGATAGAACGTTGATGGAAATTAGTGTCCACCACGATGATGACGGCTTCGGCCTCTGTAAGATTGTCCATTATAATAGAAGGAACGGAGATGAGACCGGCCGCTTTCGCGGCATTCACACGGTTATGCCCGGACAGGATTTCATAACCATTGGGTTCTTTTGGTCGGACAATGATCGGAATCAACACTCCGTTTTCCATAACACTCTCAACTAGCTCATCCAGCTTATTCCCTTCATATAACTTGAAGGGGTGGTTATGAAACGGAACCAGGTCAGATAGAAGTAGCTGGGTTACACCTGTTCCGGTTACGGTTTCCGGCACTTTTGTTTCCTCGGACAACAGCAGCAATTCATCAATACTGGAGAGCTTGGGCGTAGGACGTTTACTTGCCATTTTGGATCAACTCCTTCGCCAAGCTTTGGTAAGCCAAGGCTACTTTGGATTTTGGATGAAACTCGATAATGCTTTGACTGTAAAAGTTGGCTTCCCCGACTTTAACGGAAAGCGGGATTTGCAAATCGAAGATACGGAAAGTTTCCCGGTAGTAAACTTTCACAAGACGAAAGGCTTCCTTGTATAAGTTCGTTCGGGTATCACACATGGTCATTAAGATGCCCTCGATACCAATCCTTGGATTAATCCGTTTTTTCACTTTGACGATAATTTTAAGCAATTGGGTCAAACCCGTGGCGGACCATAGTTGCGGATTGACCGGAATAAGTACTCGGTCGCTGGCCGCGAGTGCGTTGATCGTCAGCAAGCCGAGGGAAGGATTCGTATCGATAATGATGTAATCGTATTTATGTTTCATTGGTTCCAGAAGGGAAGCCAACGTTTTCTCTCCGCCCATTTCATCTCGTAGATTGATTTCGGCAACGGACAATTCGATGTTGCTCGGAATCAGGTCGATATTGCCGTGAGAGTGAATGTATTCGTCTGGAGTTGGAAGCGGCTCATCGCTCATGATGGCATTCATGATATTAAACATCGAGAGCTTGAGTTGATCCGGATTTTCGATGCCAAAGCACATCGTCAAATTGGCCTGCGGGTCAAAATCGACTAGCAATACTTTTTTTCCTTCATTGGATAAGGCATAAGCTAAGTTGTAGGCGGTCGTAGTTTTACCGGTTCCGCCTTTTTGGTTTGCAATAGTAATGACCGTTGTTTTGGACATATACAACACCCTCCCAGGAGCAAATGCGCTCCGAATAATGTGTCAATGGTAGGGAGCGGGCTTGTTCTTCCTTAGTTCTCTCCGAGTTCTCTCGAACGTTCTAAAATCTCATCTTTTTTGAGAAAATCCCCAAAGCCTTTTGAACCCTGAAAAAAACAGAAAAACCCGCGAAAAACCTTGATTTTACAAGGCTTTTCGCGGGTTCTAAATTCTTCTTCCTTGACTTAACTTCCGCATGTGTTATAATAACACTCGCGACTCAAAATCGTTTGGGGAGACCCGTGGAGGTTCGAGTCCTCTCACCGGTACCACATTAATAACAAGTGGTTCGTTAGAGAAATTCTCTAATGAGCTTTTTTTATATTTTTATTACTTCATTCATTGTATTTGCTGATGATACTTTGGAGCTGTAATCCAAATGCGAATAAATATTTGCTGTGGTGGAATAATCACTGTGACCTAACCATTCCTGAACTTCCTTCATGCTGACGCCATTACTCAAAAGCAGAGTTGCGCAGCTATGGCGAAGATCATGAAAACGGATGTGTCGCATGCCGTTCTTCTTCAGCACAAGGGCAAAATGTTGGGTGATATAATTAGGCTTGATTCGTTCCCCCATAACATCCACATAAATGTAACCAATGTAATCCTTACAGTACGAATCCTTGAAGAGATGCTGATTTGTTTCCTGCTGCTCCTTCATTTGCAGCAAAAGGTTGTAGAAGGCGTCTACAAGAGGCAGAGTGCGGAGACTTGCCTTGTTCTTTGTTCGATCCTTTTCAATCGTGATCAGCTTTCCATTCAGTGAACCGGAAGTGACGGTATGTTTGATCGTGATCGTTTTTTTGACCAGATCAATGGCAGACCATTTTAGACCCACCACCTCACTACGCCTTAACCCATAAAATGCTCCCAAGATTACAGCCAGTTCAATCTTGGTGCCCTTCACAATTTCTAAAAGTTGATTAACTTCTGAGGCACTATATGAGCTGCCCACAAACGGTTCCTTCTTCGGACGAATGATCTTGTCAGCAGGATTAGAAGTAATGCGATCTGTGAATAAGCTTGCTGGAGTGCCGAACGAATATTGGCATGATAATGAATAACGGTGTTGGCACTAACTCCCCATTCGTTTAAGGCATGACTGTAAAACTCCTGAATGTGATGAGGTTTCAATTCCAGGAGAGTAATACCTTTTTCTTGGAAGTATGGAGCGATGCGACCTTTCACTGCGTTTGCATACGAGATATACGTGATGAGTTCTATTCTATGCTTCACCGTTTCCAGCCAATCCAGCGTGTAATCCGCAAATATATTCTCTTCAAGATCCCCTAGAGGAAGTGTGGATTGCATGATATACTGTTCAGTAGTAGTCGTTTGATTACGCAAAAAATCGCCCTTTCTTGAGTTGGTGGTGTGGTAACTTCCATTCTACAAGATTTGGCGATTTTTTTGTTCCTATTTTTAAAATTCATTGAAAACGGGGCGTCCAGCAGTCAGTCTACACTGACTTTCGTATTATTAGGTCAACCAGGATTTTCTGGTTGGCCTTTCTTTATGGTCGTTTTACGATGATGGTAGCCGGGAGAACGTGACTGACTTTGGGGATTCTACCCCGTTCCAGAAACTGTTTTCCCACTACTCCAAATAAACATGTTTGGGCTGGTTGAGGGAACGACCTCGTATCACAAGCGAAGCTATGGATTTGGAACCCATCGTGGGAGTGCCGGCAATTTATATTTAGGAGGTTGTAATGGAGCCAGTGGTAGGTGTGGATGTGGCAAAGGGATGTAGTGTGATGCAGGCCTTTACGAGGAGGAACGAACCGTATGGGAAGTTGCAAAGCATCTCGCATGGCGAAAATGGATTTGAACGATTAGGTGATCTTTTGTCGGGATTACAGGTGGCAACGGGAATTCCCCCGGTAGTCGTTCTAGAAGCGACAGGGCATTACCATAAGCCACTTGTCGCCTATCTGGAGCGCAGCGGATGGACACACTTCATCGTTAATCCGTTGCAGTCGAAACGGGCAAAAGGAACCCAGTTGCGCAAGGTGAAAACGGATGCTACAGACACGTGGCATTTAGCGGATATGTATTACCGGGGAGACGTCGAAGCGCATCGTACGTGGGAGGAGACGTTTACAGAACTGCAGCATGTGACTAGACAACATGCGTTTGTGACAGACATGTTCGTGCAAGCAAAACTTAATATCAGAGCATTGCTGGAACAAGTGTTTCCGGACTATGAGGAGGCTTTTTCTAATCTGTTTTCGATTACATCGCTAAAAGTGCTGAAACGTTGTTTGGAAGATGATATGGAGAATCTTGTGGAAGTGATTGAGGAAGATGTCGGGAAATCCCACTCCAAACGTTGGGTGGGAGAAAAAGCAGAACGGATCGAGGCACTCCTATCCATCTGGAGGAAGCATCCGATAAGTCGATCGCAAACTGCAATGTTAAGCAGCATGGTAACTTTGTTACTCACGTTCATCGAACAATTAGGTGGCCTTGAGAGACAGATGGATCGGATCGCATCGATTTTGCCCGAGATAGAACTGTTGAAAAGTATTCCCGGGATTGGAGATAAACTGGCTGCGGCGATCGTTGCAGAGATTGGGGACATAAATCAGTTTGAAGACGCCAAGCAATTGGTCGCTTATGCCGGCTTAGACCCTGCAATCTATAGCTCTGGGAAATTTACTGCCACAAGTTCGAGAATTACCAAGCGGGGATCAAAAAGGCTCCGACGTTCATTGTATCTAGCGGTGCAGTGTGGAATCCGGAAAAGTGCTAACCGAAGGATCTGGAGCTATTACGATAAGAAAAGAAAAGAGGGCAAGCCCTATAAGGTGGCTGTGATTGCTTGCGCCAACAAGCTGCTCCATCACATTTACGCCATCCTTAGTAAAAGCCAGCCCTACAAAGCCTGATTCCATATTTAACCATATCCCTTCTACTCAGAAGGAATATTTGTCGTGCAATAAAATTATTGTACCAACAATCTTATTGAAATCCAAGCAAAAATGCTTGACAAACATTAGCTGGTTTTTGGCCATGCTTAAGGTGCTTCGTGAGCTTCAGGAGCAGCTTGTGGATTTAGAACGAGTTATTTATGAAATTTCCCAAACGATCCCACAGGTTCAGTTGCTGGAGTCAATCCCTGGGGTAAGCACAAAGCTAGCTACCGCTATTGTGGCAGAAATCGGAGATGTGTCTCAGTTCATCCATCCCAAACAAGTCGTAGCTATGGCCGGACTTGATCCAAGCGTGTTTAGTTCTGGGAAGTTTACGGCAAGTGAAAACAAAATAACGAAGCGCGGCTCAAAACGTTTGCGAAGAGCAGCTTATCTAGCGGTAATATGCGGATTAAGAAAGGGATTAAACCCACGCCTAAGAGAATATTACGATAAGAAAAAAAGCGAAGGTAAGCCCCATAAAGTAGCCGTGATCGCTTGCGCCAACAAGGTATTACATCACGTCTACGCTATACTCAAAAAAGGGCAACCTTTCGCTTTTTAAAGACTAATCATTCCATAAATCCCCACCATATGGAGGGTTATTTGTTATGCCTAGAATTCAGTATATCAAAAATCTCTGTCCTACAGAACTATCTATTGACAAAGTATTAGCTGGTTTTTTTGTTTCGAAACGGTTCCGATTCATCAGCTTTTCGTTCTAAAAGATCTGAAGAATGCGCGAATGTCATCGGCAAAAAGCTCCGGTTCCTCCAGAGCGGTAAAATGTCCGCCGCGGGGCATCGAAGTCCAGCGGGTTACATTCAGGTTGCGCATGGCCCATTCCTTGGGTGGCAACAGGATATCCGCCGGGAACAGGGCAAGGCCTGTCGGAACCTCGATGTAGCCGATTGGCGGCAAAGAATGCGCATTATCATAATACATGTGCGCTGTCGATCCTATGGTGTTCGTCACCCAATACATCATAATATGCGTAAGGAGCTCATCCTCGCTGAATTTTTGCGCAAGGTCGCCGTTACAATCGCTCCATGATCGGAATTTCTCCATCATCCAACCGGCCAAACCTACGGGCGAGTCGGAAAGTCCATATGCGAGGGTTTGGGGTCGTGTCGATTGAATGGACATATAGCCGCCCTCCTGAGCCATCCATGCCGAAGCATTATTCTTGTATTGCCGCTCTTCTTCCGAAAGCTTGGCCTGATCAGATGAAGCTATGAGATCTCGGATAATCCCGATATCGGTTAGATGGATTCCGTATAGCCGTTCGGGATGGTTTGCCGCCAGGTATCTCGTCACACCGGAGCCCATATCCCCACCGGCGGCAGCGAATTTTCTGTAGCCTAATTCTTCGGTCATAAGTTTAACCCACATTTCGGCGACACGAAAATTGTTAACCCCGGGATGTTTAGGGCGGCTGGAGAATCCAAAACCAGGCAATGAAGGGACGATTACGTCAAAAGCGTCCTCGGGGTTTCCGCCATGGCTGGCCGGATCCGTAAGCAGCGGGATGATTTTTTGGTAACGAAGGTAACTGTCGGGCCATCCGTGAGTAAGAATCAGGGGCAAAGGGTTAGGTCCTTTACCGCGTTCATGTACGAAGTGCACGTCGATCCCGTCGATCTTGCAGCGAAACTGGGAGAAGCGGTTCAACTTGGCTTCTTGTGCGCGCCAATCATAATGGTCCCTCCAATACGAAACTAGCGATTTTAAGTAATTTAATTCCGTGCCCCGTTTCCAATCCGCATTTTCCAATTGATCCGGCCAACGGATGTGATGGAGTCTGTATTGCAGATCGTCCAGGATTTCATCAGAGACCTGAATTTGAAAACGTTCAATAGTCAAAATGATTTTCCTCCTCTTCTTAATACATCGTCATTATATCCCTCAAGCGAGTGTGGTACACTGGCATAAATGAAATATCTAGCTATACTATTTGTAGGTGACCATTGTTCATCGCTTAGCTCATACCGTCTTTGAATCATGATGGAATGCTCCAATCGTTTTCTCAAATCATACCATAAATCGATTTAGTTTTCAGAAACGTCCTAAATGAATCCACCATTAACACGGATGGTTTGTCCCGTAACCCACTGCGATTCTTCGCTCGCAAGGAATAGGATCACACTTGCAATGTCCTCAGTCTTTCCGGGACGTCCAAGGCGTTCATGTGGCTAGTCCCTGAATTTGTTCGGGGGTTTTGCCAACCGTGAAAAGCTCGGTATTTAGAGGGCCAGGTGCTACAGCATTAATCGTTATGTTTCTATTTCCATCCAAGCTCCTTGGCCAATTGCCGCGTGAATTGTTCAACGGCTCCTTTGAAGCCAGCATATAGACTGTATGCAGGGAACATCTGACCCGCCACTGAAGTGGAAAAGTTGATAATGCGGCCATTAACGTTTAAATGCTTAGTGGCAAGCTTTTTATCCATTTCAGCAATCTCTCCTTTCTAATCTGTTTTAAAGGGGAACATTAAGCAAACGGGTAATCCATAACGACGATTCCTTCAACAAATGGGCCAATGGATTGCAATAATCCTTGATGCAGGGGGTGCTGAATATACTCCCGGCAAGCCTGTTGATTCTCAAAAGTGACTCTGATCCCCAGCGTAAACACGTGCATATGCTCTATTTCATTCGTAACGTTAATCCCGGCGCTAAGTTCCACGATCCCCGGAATGTTCCCTTTAAAGTCATGTGCGCGCTTTATTGCACTTTCTTTTACTTCAATAGAAACATCAGGCTTGAATTTCTTTAAACTTCTCACATGAACAAGACCAATGTACACTTCATTTCCAGGCAACAGCGGCGAGGAAATACCGGATGAGAACAGAATGTCACGCAGATGGCCCTGCGCTTTGACCGATCCCAACAATCCGATGGAAGATCCGACGATCCATGAGGGCTTCCCGATCATGACTCGATCCACGCGGGATAACCAGTCGATCGCGTTCGCCATGACGCCGGGAATGGTCGAATTATATTCCGGAGTGATCCATAACACCGCGTCGGCAGCAGCGACTTTCGCCTTAAAATCGATAACCGGCTGGGGTGGAACAGACTCGATATCCTGATCATAAAAGGAGAGATCCCGAATGTTCAGCACATCCAACTGAAAAAGATGCTGATAACGGTTTTGAATATAACGGGCTAACTTCAGGTTGTATGAATCTTTGCGAATGCTTCCGACTAAGGCGGCTAGTTTCATTTTCATCATCTCAATGATAGGGTCTGTAGTATAGGAAGGCAATCAGAAGTCTTATTAGGCATGAATCAAGACATCCGAGCGGATGTCTTTTAATTTTGTTCTATAGGTGAAACGGAGAACCGTATCATCGATAGTGGTAAAGCAGAGAGTTGAGTTGAAGGTGGAAGCGGCAATGCTCAATCTACAGATTGGAGCTTAGCGGCTGAATATATTAATAAATGTCCAGGCATTAGAGCAATAACTAGATCGTGATTATACAAAAGCCCGACTTTGTTTGGGCTTTTGTAACATATAAATTTACTGATCACCTTTAGCGTTACTTTATAGATTAAGTACTTGCTCGAGGTGATTCTAAAGGACTGTTTTTGTGCTGATTGATGGGTCAAAAGGATGGATATATTACCTAAATTGTGGTATGGTTAAAATGACTTTCCAAAATATGAAGTCCGACATTATCTTTCAAAAGACAACCTATATATTGAGAGTAAGTACATAGAGTAAATTGCATAACAAATAAGCATACAGGAGGTGGAACATGGCTGCAAAAGTTCCTGTAAAAAAGGAGTTATTAAACTGGGCTTATAATAGGAGTCTTCATCAGGATAAGTTACAGAAAAAATTTAAGTTATTGGATAAATGGCTAGCAGGAGAGAAGCAACCAACATTTAAACAGCTTGAAGCTTATGCAGCTGCCACTGCCACTCCACTAGGATACTTTTTCTTAAAGCAGCCACCGAATGAAACGTTACCGATACCACATTATAGAACAGTTGAAGATGGAGAAAGTGGAAAAGTTAGTCCTGATTTAATAGAGACTCTACATATTATGCAAAGAAGACAAGATTTCATGAAAGATTATTATGAGCAACATATTGGGACAAAATTAGATTTCGTTGGATCTAATAAAGGTTCTACAGTTACTCAAATAGCACAGAAAATTCTTAATTTATTGGGTTTACAGCAAGATTGGGCGCGGCAACATAAAACTTTTCATGAAGCACTAAAGTACTTAATTGAAAAGTGTGAAAAAGTTAGAATTACAGTGATGCAAAATGGCATAGTGGGAGGAAACACCCATCGTGCATTGAATGTTTCGGAGTTTAGAGGATTCGTGTTAGTTGACGAGGTAGCTCCACTGATTTTTATCAATGCAGTTGATACGAAATCTGCCCAAATTTTTACTTTGATTCATGAAGTTGCACATATCCTAATAGGTTCTAGTGCAGTTGTTGAAGCTTCTCCATTAAATTCCCATAATGCGGCTGTTGAGAAACTTTGTAATGAAGCTGCAGCAGAAATGTTATGTCCTAGAGATCTGTTCATAAGGCAATGGCATACTCACTATCCCGATGGTGTAGTTTATGAAACACTTAGTAATATATTTAAGGTAAGTCCAATTGTTATTGGCAGAAGGGCACTGGATCTAAAAATAGTACCGAGAGAGGAATTTTTTAGCTTCTATTATGAATACCTAGAAAGGTTGAAAAATCAGAAGACCAGTTCTACTTCTAGTGGAAACTTTTATAATACACTCATGAGTAGACTAGGGAATACTTTTACGAGTGCTGTGGTCTATCAGGCTAGCACAGGAAATATCCAATATTCTGAGGCGTTCAGATTAACTGGACTAAAAACGAAGACCTTTGAAAAATTAGTTAAATTAGTACAAGAAAGGGGTGTATAGACTTGTATGTACTAGACGCCAATGTGTTTATCGGTGCACATAGAGGATATTACGACTTTGATGTGGCGCCCAGTTTCTGGAAGTCTTTGATATCCCAAGCTAGCAAGAATAATATTCGTAGTATAGATAAGATTCAAGATGAAATTATTTCTCCTGACCCAAAAAATGCTGATAGGTTGCATTTGTGGACTGCGGATAACTTCAAAAGTTACTTCGAGAGAACGGATTCTCAGGACGTGATTGAAAAATATGCTGAAATACAACAATGGGCACATAGTAATCCGCAGTTTACTCCTAGTGCGAAAGAAGAGTTTGCTCATATAGCGGACGCATGGCTAGTTGCATATGCAAAATCTAAAGATTATACTCTTGTAACCCATGAGGCATATAACCCGGATATAAAGAAGAGAATATTAATTCCAGTAGTATGCAGACAATTTAACGTGAAATATGTAAACACTTTTGAGATGTTACGGAATCTTAAGGTGAGTTTCTAACAGAGAGTATGTAATTCAGTCATAGTTGGTTTTGGTTTGCCACTCCCAATATTTGGAGTGGCTTCTTTATGATTAGAAAATACAACCGCACGAAGCTACCTTTTAATGCTCGATTCCACAGCACACCCGAGCTCATGTGCCAAACCTAGCGAAAACTCGTTTGTATGATATTGAAGAGCCTTCTCAACCAAGGTAACATGCAACAAACTTGTTCCTTGGGAGGCTTTTCATATGACTACTCAGACTTGCCATACTATAGGTGAATCATACCGCAGTTCACTGGTCGGCATTGAACTGGACGACACTCAAACGCAGATGCTCCTATCCATCGCAAGCTCGCTCTTGAGCATAGTCAAACAAGCACGAGTCGGGAGCGGCGACAAGAAATAATCGAAGAAATTCAGAGCTTACGATCCATACGCGAAGATCTGATTGCGGAATGGAGAAAGCAATTAATTAATTTACTTAACTCCCGATCAAGCGGATGAGCCAAAAACAGATATTGAATACTTTCCCCTCTTTACGGTAAGCTTTACAACAATTTACCTTGGGAGGGGATTTTATTTTGGAGCAACTGCCTTTACCAGAATGGATTAAGATAGCGTTTGATGCGCGCTTTAATGAACAAGCTAATATTATTGGGAAAATGCCTGAGATTGCATCTCTACGATTGAGACAAGTTGAATTAGAGAATCGGTTGAAAGAGGAACTAAGTCCTCAGCTTTTTCAGTTCATCCTTGGGTGGGAAGAAACACTAAATTATCGCCAGACAATCGAAAAGGAGAGTCTGTATTATGCTGGGATTACTGATGGACTGCAGATATGGAAGCATCTTTTGAATGATATCGCGAAATGACTATGATAGCAGATGAGCCGCCAAACATGAAGCTGGCGGCTCTACTGTTTCTTCATTTTTATCAATTCGTTCCCGTTAATGCCAAGGAGCTCGTAAGCTTGCTTTACCATATCCTTGTCTTTCCCAAACAGCGGATTGGAATGATCATATATGCCGCTCTCCATTGTCACGTATCGAAGGTTATGAACCATAAATTCCGAGTTGCAAAGAACAGCGACTTTCTTGGTTGACCTTAAGAGTTTCTGCTGAAACGCTACTGCTTTCTCAGCAACTTCAGGTGAATATACGGCTGGTTCCCCATCAGCGGCTAACATGTCGCGATGGTCAACCAAGAGATTCAATTCGCCTTTGCCAAAACCGTTACAAATTCCGATCAACGTTCTATCCATATGTTCAACATCTTGCGGGGTGAGAAGACCCTTTACTGAAAAAGCTAATACCCGTGATTCAGGATCGACGTGGTATTGAAATCGTTTTAGAAATGGCTCGGTAAAGTCCTTCTGCTGGTACGCAGGAGTAGCCGAGAATCGTTCACCCGAGAACAGATATTCAATCGAAACTTTTAATGCAGCGGCAATCTTCTCAATATTGATTAATGCTGATGTTTCTATCACCGCGCTCTACACCGCTGATATAGCTCCGATCAAGTCCAGAACGGTATGCTAACATTTCTTGAGACATGCCTGATCGAGCTCTTAATTCCTTGCATCTTTGCCCAAACTCCAACCTTATATCCACGACCGTAATCCTCCATAACAAAACAATGCCTTTATGAAGATATATCGGTAATTTAGGACTTAAGTTGTATATCAATCCGTGATTGTTACTCATAGTCAACTGAAATGCAGCTAACATCTTGATTATTATAAAAGAAAAGAGCCATCAGCGATTGACTGATAGCTTCTTAAATTTACTTAGCGTTGGTATCGGTTTCTTTGATTTTGTCGTATTCGGATTCTACTATTTTGAAGAAGGCAGAGGGACTTACTTTAAGCCCTCCGCAAAGTTCAAAGATCTTGCTGACCGATGGTTCGTTTTTGCCGACCTCTACTAGCGATATGTAAGAACGGTCAACTTGGCAAAGACCTGCCAGATCCTCTTGACTTAATCCCTGCTTAATTCGAATTGCTTTTATCGTTTTACCAATGACTTGTTTTATGATCAAGGAATGGTCGTTCAAGGGGAAAACTCCTTTTACAACCATTGTCAGTACGGTATAATGGAAATACCAGATAGAGTATTCAACAAAAAGTAAAATAATGTAAATAGAGTGAGGGTGAAACGTACATTCCCCTCTCGCCACAGAATACATATTGGAGGTATGTTCATGGTCATCCGAAACAGCAAGATAGTTTCCACAGCCCTCAGCGTGGCTCTAGTCGCGTCCATGTTGGCTACAGGCGGTACAGTCGCCGCGCAGGGTAAAACAGGCGTGGTAAGTATACAATCCGCCACACAGCAGTACAAGGCGGTCACCGTCATTATTGACGGAAAGGTTCAGCAATTCCCGCAGTCAGCGGTCGTAATGGATGGCAGCACTTTAGTGCCGCTCAGGGGTATTTTCGAAGCCTTGGGAGCCAAGGTTCTTTGGGACGCGACTTCGCACTCGGTAACAGCAACGAAGGGCGATACAGTAATCAAGCTAACAGTCGATCAAAAAATTGCATACATAAATGATCGCGCTGTCGAGCTATCCGTTCAGGCGCAGACGCTCAACGGTTCCACGATGGTTCCGCTCCGCTTCGTCAGTGAAGCACTTGGGGCGGACGTAAAATGGAACGGAGATACATACACAGCGACCATCACAAGCGCCTCAGGAAGCGGTCAAGTTGTTCGTGGAATTAGGGTTCAATATGGGAAGCATACATATGGAAGTGCAAACCAGTCTCAGTACGATCAAGTAATGGGGATTGTAAATAAAGCAGTGGCGGATGCAAAATCCGAAACAAACCTCCCTGATTATTACGTTCGCTATATTAATGGTGAAAGACCAGATAACTTCCCTAGTGGTAGTTCAGATGCCCGTTACTTGAAGTTAGCAGAGATTTCAATAGGTCAGTTGGTCGGCGCGGAAGCAACGATAGATGAGATTTCAAAAGCGTTTCAGGCGGTAGAGTTAGCTAGTACTCTCCTTCAAAAGGTTAAAGATGTAGGAGTTGGTGAACCATCCTCTGCATACGATGCGTTAGTTGGTGGGATTACAGACTGCGATGCTTCTTCTCATACATATTCTGCATTCTTTGATTCCTTTGGGTTCAGTTCCGCCGTTCTTGGGGGAAGCAATCATGCGGATGTTTTTGTGAAAATTCATGATTCTTGGTTCAAATATAGTTCAGGGACATTTACAAAGGTCAATCTTACTAAAATTCCTTCAAGCATGGTTATCTTCTCCCAACCTACCTTTGATCCAGAATTCGAACGTCAATAAAGTATTTTGAAGGAGCAGACGGGTGTAGCATTCCTTCTGCTCCTTCGAGTCTATAGCTTGGACTACAAATTATCGGAGGGTATTATGAAAAATAAAAAGATAGCAGCGGCAATGCTTGCATTTTCAATCATCTTAGGGGGTAACAGCGCCCTTGCAGCACAACCTGAAAAGCCTGTGCAGATTGCTTCTTCGGACATTGAATATTCTAAGGAAGCGATTGAGGCTTTGGACTATATCAACAAAATTCGCAAGGATGCAGGACTCGGTGAAGTGAGGCTGAATCCGTTCCTCACGAAAGCGGGTGAAAACCATGCGAAATATCTCAATGCGGGTAATCCTTACGACCATGATGAGATTGAGGGTAAGAAAGGTTTCACTGGTGTAACTCCTAAAGATAGGGTTCTTGCAGTAGGTGGGGATTCTCAACTGGCTCAAGGACTGTTTGAAGTTCTTTCGGCTAATGATTCTACTGTAAAGGCATCGATTGATGGTTTCATCAATACGGCGTATCACAGAGTACCTTTCCTAGACCCGTACACTATGGAAGTAGGGGTAGGATTTGAAGGCAAGAAATTCGTAATGTTATCTCAAACTCGCGGTTCTACTTCGACGGATATTTCGATGTATCCTTACAATGGGCAAAAGAATGTACCGACAACATTCTCTGGTGCAGATGAAGACCCTAACCCGCTAAGAAAATTTGGTATTGAGAGATCGGGATATGTTATCTCGTTCTATCCGCCACATGTACTAGACACTAAGACTATTGATGCAACTATCAAAGACAGAAAGGGAACAAATGTTCCATTTTTCTCCGAATGGTATATGGGTTACTGGTTCTTCTACACTAAACAACCATTAAAAAATGGAGAGACTTATACCGTTTCTGTAAACTATAAACCTCTTTACGAGGAAGAGTACGAGGGTAAGACTCTCAACAGGACTTGGTCTTTCACGACTATTGCGGACGTTTCTTCCGACGGCTCCAAGAGTGAAACAGCTTCGCCTAAGACTGAAACGCAACCCGATAAAAAACAGGTCACTGTCCTTATTGACGGGGTCAAGCAGACGTTTGACCAACCCGCAATCGTAAAGAATGGAAGCACACTTGTACCGCTTAGGGGCGTGTTCGAGGCTTTGAAGGCAGATGTTAAATGGGATCAATCTTCTCAAACGGTCACCGCCAATAAGGGTGATACGACCATCAAGCTCACCGTTGGTCAGTCTACGGCAATAGTCAATAGCAAGACGGTGACTTTGGCAGCTAAGGCTGAAGTTATTAACGGTTCGACTATGGTTCCTCTACGCTTCGTTTCCGAGGCATTGGGCGCTGACGTTAAGTGGGATAATGCTACTTCGACAGCGATTATCACAAGCCCCGCAGGGAATGTTGATGGCGGTAATGATGGCGGTCAAGTTGATCGAGGCGGTTCTCAAGTTGTCAATGGGATCAAGGTTTCCTACGGCAAGCATACCTATGCAAGTGCTAACCAATCTCAATACGATCAAGTAATGAAGATCGTGAATATAGCCGTTTCAGATATGAAGTCTAGCGGTAAGTTACCAGATTACGCTGAACAGTACCTGAACGGTGATAGAGCCAGTAACTACTCTACTGGCAGTGATATGTATATGGGGCTAAAAATTATTGAAAATGCTATCGGTCCGTTGGCTACTGCAGGGGCAACAAAGACTGAAATCTCGAACGCAATTCTAGCTTCCGAGACAGGTGGTAATCTTCTAAAAGGAATCAAAGACGTAGGGGTAGGAGATCCAACTTCAGCATATGATGCCCTCGTAGGCAGGATTACAGACTGTGATGCTACATCTCAAACACTCTCTGCAGTTTTCGATTCTTTTGGGTTCAGTTCTGCCGTTCTTGGAGGAAGTAACCACGCTGATGTGTATGTTAAAGTCCAAAGTACTTGGTTTAAGTATAGTTCAGGAGCTTTCAGGGAAGTTAATCTGAGTAAGATTCCTTCTACTATGACTATCTTCTCTCAACCTACTTTCGGACCAGAGTTCACTAAGTAAAGCTTGGGAATTTCAGGGAATAAAGAGGTGGTGTTCTTCAGAGCATCACCTCTTTCTTATTGAACAGACTGAATGTACCGCTGAGTTATTGATTCCTTGGGCAGAATTTGTATCCTGAAATGCCGAAGCACGTTTCGTTCACGGGTGATCATTTAGTAAAATCTCGAGTTATATTTGCTCGGTGCGTATATTTTATCTATGCCGTCAGTTAGGTTTTGAAAATAGCAGTCTTTTATAGGAAATCGGGCATTTTTCATGGAGTTACTGATGGGCACATGCTTCCAAACCCTCCGATCCGTATTCTCTATTAGGGGTACTTTTTGACGCAGATCAACTGGCTTTCCCGCGACATTTTTATGCTTGGTAGCAGTTTGAACGTAGCGGTTCATTGAGTCGGCTATTTTATTATGGATTCCCCTTACCAGATATTTTTGATAGAATTTACCTAGAGGTTATCGACAAGCTTCGAGCTCGTTGCTTGAGGTGTGATAAATTCAACGAGGGGAGAATCTTTATGTTACAGTTGGTCAAGGAGCGCAGCAGTGCCGCCGCTAGCGTACAAGCTAAGGAAATGGCGAATCCAGTAGCTGATCTCTGGGAAATAGAGCTTTTATACGGCAAGCATCCGTCATATTCGGAGAATACATATGCGGTGAACTTCACAACGAAACTTGAGGGAAACGCTTCGAAATGTTTCTTGGTTATTGATCTTCGGGATAGATTCGATGAATACCTGCGTGATCTGAATGTCTTCGGTGTACTTGAGAAATCGGATTTTCACAGAGTTATCGATTATGTAAAGCACTTAAAAATAAACGGTATCTTCAGGCGTGTACCTAATCTGCTATCGGTCATCGAGGGGTCTGCCAGTACTGATGACAGTTTGGAGCTATTTGAAATGATTGTAGACGCTGTTCTCAGCGATCCTGATGCCTTTCCGACGATCAGTAGCGATGAGTATAAGCATGGCGCTTCATCGGGGATACGACTTGACACGGAACAGTATGTCGAAAAGTATGGGAGAAATGCGGTCGGCATCACCACAGAGGCTTTGCTGGATATTTTGAATCTTGAGGGTAGTACCAAGAGCGTCCGTTTTATGGAGATCACGCGCGGCTGGCGGGAGCAAGGCTTCCTTCTTAAACTGAGCCGCCAATCCCGCTTACAGGAGCCTGTAAAGCCTAATATTAGCTCCAAAGAAGTTAAGCGCTTCTACATCTTCAGGATCGATGCCCTTGGGCAGGAATAGCTTGCTGGAGGGGGTTAGATGGGCGTGATTAGGCGTGAAAGTCGGTCAGAGTATAATAACGGGCATCCGCATTCGGTTATCAGTTATATAGGGGGTAAATCTCAGCTAATTTCCAATATCGTTCCGCTTATCATCTATGCAGCTAATACCTACAGCTTGAGTAGCTACTATGAGTTGTGCGGTGGAGGCGCGAGGATGCTCTTAAATCTCCCGACCGCTCTTTTCCAGCATCGCTCTTATAACGATATGGACAGAGGTTTATGTTCGCTATTTGCTTGTCTTGGTGATAAGCAGTACCTGTATGACCTGATGGCGATGCTGGAGGATTTAGGGGTAGGCGAAGATATCTTTCTTCGTGCCAAGCATGCACGGGAGTACGAGGCGCGAATGCTGTCGCAGGGGTCGGACTTCAGGCTTGATCTCGTCACTTCGGCAGCCTATGCTTTCATTCTCGCCATGCAGTCGAGGGCGGCGGATATGGAAACATTTGATTTCTCGCGCGTAAAGGATCAGAAGCGGCTCCGTTCGTATTTCAAGAGGATTCGGGAACTGGACTTGTTCTATCCGACTTTAGAGGATATTGAGGTTACTCGTGGAGACTGCCGCGAACTATTGAAGTTGCTGAATGGCAGGGATGATGTGTTCGCATATCTTGATCCTCCATACACTCCCGAAGAAATGGTGTTAAAGGATCATTACGGCGACCGTTCTTGGACTTTGGATGATCATGAGCGATTAGTCGATCTGTTGCTAAAAACAATCGGTGTAAAGATGGCTCTTAGCGGTTATGACAATCCCTGTTATGACAGACTTGTGTCGGCGGGCTGGCGGAAACTGTACCTCAAGAATGTTTTTGTAGCGTCTAGCTCCGAAGCGCGGCGCAGGAATGATGAATATCTCTGGATTAACTATGACGTTCCTGTTTCCCTTCTAGACCAGATATCCGAGTTTAATTATACGGCATGGTAGAGGAATGGTTCTAAAGCCATTCAGTTGGTTTATAAAACCTACATATCGGCTCTAAAACCATCAAAGCCATTAAAACCTATCGAAATGTGCTTCCTGTTTGTGCTCATGAGGGAGGCACATTTTGTATTTCCCTGTGAAGGTGGCTCTACTTTAGGGAAAGTGAAACTGAGTTAAAGTATATAAGAGGACATAGGAACGCCGAAAATCGAGCAAAGAAGCAACATTGTAAATAGTGCAACACGAATCGGTTAGGTCACCTCAATGGAGCAACTCCGCTTCCCTCCTACATTGGTTTCCTCCCCGCGACTTTCCCTATAATTTCGCTAATATCGGTTGCGCGGCGCAATATTAGTCGCTGGTAGAGTTTAAACGTGGTAGGCGTAGTTAGCCCGCCGCGCATTCACATACATGCAGCCATCACCTTTTTCGCCAGTTAACTTTGCTGGCAGTGATGGTTTGGAGGCGGTCGGCATACATAATTCGCAGTTTCGATGGTTCTTCTGGCAGTTTGGCGGATCGTTTTCCTTCCTTATCCCCTGAGGGGTACCGTTTAAAGCCGGACTTGGCTTGGCAGCTAGGCGCGAGAAGGCTAGTCATCGCCCAATCGTGATCGTATGCGCCTAATCACTCATTCTAATCGGTCAGTCTTATAGGGTATCAATTGAAAAATACAATCTGGATGCAGATCAAGCGTGCCTGCACTCAGATTGTATTTTTGTTTTCAGGGGTATCGCATTTTATGAAAACTTTTCGCCGCCGGGCATCTGAAAGGGCAGTAGCAGCTACGTTACTCTGAAAGCGTACTCCTACAAAAATCTAGGTTTCGTTCTTGTTGTATTTCCGTGAAATCCGAACGCCTTGGTAGCACTGCATTACCTCCTGCACTAATGACCGTAAACAAATATTAGGGCTGTTTTATTGGAGTACGCTTTCACTTTTTCTCGGAGTCCTCTACTCTCGCCCATCGCGGCAGTTAGGGGTACGGATTATGCTTTTTCGTTTGGAGTTCGTCATTTGCTGTATCAGAATTTCGCCAGAGGCGAGAGGGAGGAATTAGGTATGTTGATTTTCAAAGAGCTAGCCGAAGAGGTTAGCGAAGTACAGAATCGTCTGGCAGTATGGGATGAGGGAGAAGATCACGCCCAAGATGAGAAGAAGCTGGACTTGCTCTTACGGCTGGTCGCCTTTACCAACAGCTATGTCTGGTTATCACATGGGAAGTCGCGGGAGAAGCTCGCTTACTTCTTGAAAAACGGGTACGACTACCGTGATACGGCAGTAAAATTCGGAGTATCGGTCAAGTCCATTCATGCATCCGTCTCCTATGCAGCTAATCGCCTGAAAAAGCGTATTGGGCTAGCATTGGAATTGTTGCGTTCGGGTGATCTTGTCGCGGCGGAACGGGAGTTTGCCTTGGGAACAGGTGCTTATAACACGAATCTGTTTATCAGTGCGATCCATGATAGGTTCGTTCCTGTAAAGCATTCAGGGGTAGACCTGAGCACTTGTCACAAAGAACTTGGTCTTTTGTTTCGCTTTACGCATCACCACTTCGGTCGGGTTCTGGATGCCTTAGATCAGCAGAAGCTGGAGCATCTGCTGTTCGTTCTATCGCATAATGATCGCAGCTATATGACAGAACGCTCTATTCTTTTCCGCTGTTTGGAAGGTGAGTTTTCGCCTGATGAGGCGCTAGCTCTGTTGCGTGATTTTAACATCTACTCTGCACCAACTCTATTTGAGGATTGAGGTGGGGTATGGTTATGGACATGGATATAAGTTCTCATCCGTCTTGCTTTGAGTACAGGGGCATAGATGTATTCTTGCCTGGAGCATGCGTTAATAATCGGTTGCACGCCTATTTGTTCAGGTTAGGTCAACAGCGGAAGCGTCTCTATAAGTTTAACTGCCCGCATCCACAGCCGATGATCGGTTCGGATGATGTGAGGGGTATCAGCTTGGATGGGGCGCCGCTTGATACTTGGATCGCCAAATGCCAAGCCTTATTCTTGGCTCAAGGGGGTATCCAGTTGCCCGCTGGCTTTGTAAATGACCATCGGGAATCGCTGGTTAGCTCCTATTTGCTGGACAGTTCCCTTTGCGTAGCAGAGACAAAATCGGGTGGGCTTTGGGAGTATAGTTTCGTGACCAAGAGTCCTGAGATTCTACGAGCGCACGAAGATCAATTGGCTCCAACTGATCGTAAAAAAGGGTTCGACCGTTTTTCCGAGCAGCTCTCGACCAGTTACAAAGAGCTAAGTAGCGGTTCGTATGCCACAGTCAGGCTATTCGCGGATGTGGATGGGGTTCGCCTTAGCAAGAGGACTTTAGGCGTAAGCAGTTCGCGTTTCATATTCCCTTATTACGGGGTGAACAGCTTTGCTATGCGGTTGAAAAATGCTTTGGAGCGACAAAAAGTACGGTTGACCTATCGTGATACAGGGGGCTTGCGCCCGCCGTTGGTGACTACGCTCGATACTGGCGTAGTTGCTAGCTGGCTTGGTACGACTCCTACAAAGGCTGAAATGACTAAGTGGGCGGATTGGAGCAGCAGTGCTTCTATGGGGTACATGTCACTCCCTGATCTTTCACATCGCGGTCAGTTTGTATCAGTACCGATTCTTCATATAGAGAAGATGGAACGTTGCTAGCGCTTCATAAATATGTGTTTATGGTTTCGCCCTATTTGCTTGCCCTTGAGGGGATTCGGGAATCCCTTTAAGGGTATTTTCTTTTGCTTTGAGAGGTTCAAAAACTATTGATACTGCTCCCGCTAAAAAATGCGAGTTATTTGGGTTCCAGATGGGTCGTTGGTGTTGCAAAAATATTCCCGTTAGCTTTTTCCCACAAATCCTGCAATTTGTTTGGGACAAATCTTCCCGTTTTCCTTGAGATTAAGTTTTAGGATCGGATATTTTTCTAGTCTCCTTATAACCATTAGGAGGCTGATAAGGTATGGCGAGTAAGGTTTGGGGGTATGTGAGGATCAGCAAGGCAGTTGGACAGGTAGAGGATCGGCAGGTTGACCTGCTGATGCAGGAATACGGCATTCCTGAGTCAGATATTTTCATCGATAAGATGAGCGGCGCACGCTTGGATCGGTCGGCTCTGGCGGAACTACAGCGTATCGTTCGCGAGGGTGATGTCATTGTGGTGGAATCGTTAAGCCGCATATCGAGAAGCTCGAAAGATTTATTGGCTTTGCTGTCCGATTGGGAGCAGAGGGGAATCACATTTATTAGCCATAAGGAGAAGCTTGATTTCAGTTCGACAACAGGCAAGCTTATGCTGACATTGCTTGCCGCTCTTTCCGAGTTTGAAAGAGAGACATTGCGTGATCGCGTGCGTGAAGGGCTTGCTTCGGCTAGAGCTAGAGGTCGAATCGGTGGTCGCCCCAAAACCGATAAGAAGGCTTTGGAAAAAGCAGTAAAGCTGTACGAAGCGAAGGCACATTCGATTTCGGAAATTGTTTCACTGACTACGGTGTCGAAATCAGTCCTGTATCGAGAGTTGAAGCGATTGCAGCAACAGGAACTGGTGGAGGAAGCGTAAAAAATTGCAGTTTGATTTTCTTAGACCATTCATTAATCGGTTTTATAGATGGTATAGGCTGAAAACTAGCGGTTGGTCATATGGTTTTCGTTTAGAAAGTATGGTGGGGTTTGCATAATTGGTGGTTCTGGTCAGTGATATGGCAGGTGAGCGGAAGACACTTCATTGAGGTGCTCTAGCGCTAACCTGTCTTTTTATGTGGGCTTGTTGCTCCGTTAGGGGGAGACATTTTGTTTTAGCAGTAGGAGATTCCTCCGTTTTCAGCACTTGATGGGTGAGCTGTTTTATTAGCTATGTAGGGGCAGTCGCTCCTAACTAATCATTTGTTTGGAGGAATGCGTAATGGGGGTTCTTAGTAATTCTGGTTTGAGAGTCGCTAGTTATTGTCGTATGGGCAATGAAAGTCGGTTATTAGAGGCGCGGCGGGAAGAAGCTGAAAGGCGCATGCAACTTATGGCTTCTAAAGCACAGCTCGGAAAACTTCATGTAATTCAAGGAATGGAGTTGTATTGGTTGTTTAGGGGTGCTTCGTCTCAAGAGTTGCGATAATTGCAGGACAATCTAACAATAAAAAATGTAATAATATGTAAATTTCGTGTAATTGAACGAGAACAAATGTTCTTTTATACTTGACTCTCTTTAACAGACCATGCTATTACATACAACAGCATTTGTCTGTAGAGGGTGGTGGTAAAGCAAATTGTAAAGGAATGGTGACCGAAATGGATCATTATACACAAGTTGATTCTTGTGGAACGCAGGGACTGGAAAGTAATACACTGCTGACTTTAGATGAAAAGGAATTGAAGAGAGAAGAGTTGATCGGTGTACTGGCTGGATTGATTAAAAATTATGCGATGAAGCAGCCACAGAAGTAACCTTGTTTGATACTTATCGGGTTTCCAGATTCTGGGAAGCCCACAAACTAATTTTAATAATCATGGAGGAATGTACAATGATGGTAGCAAATAGGAAGCCAAAAGCCGCGTTGTATTTGCGTGTATCGACTGAGGAACAAAAGAAGGAAGGCTTTTCACTTGGTGCTCAGGAAGAAATTTTGAAAGGGTATTGCGTTTCAAAGGGCTATGAAGTTTTCGAGATTTATAATGATGGCGGCTACTCTGGCAAAGACTTCAACCGACCGGATATGCAGCGGTTGTTAAGAGATTCAAGAGATCATAAATTTGATATTGTATTAGCAATAGCAGTGGATCGAATTTCTCGGAGCAATCTGGATGTACTGACTTTTGTTGATCGAGAACTTCATCCACGCGGACAAAAGTTGGTTATTAGTACATGCGATATTGATAGTTCAACGGAAACCGGGAAAATGTTCATTTCCTTGTTGGGAACATTTGCTGAATACGAACGCAGGTTGATTGTTGGACGAGTAAAAAAAGGAATGGAGAAACGAGCAAGCGAAGGCTTAACAAATGGAGGTCGTACTTTAGGCTACGATTCCGTTGATGGGAAATTGGTCGTGAATGCGGAGGAAGCCGCTATTGTGAAAGAGATTTTCGAACTTCGCGCTGAAGGTAAAGGGTTTAAGACCATTGCCACGATGCTAAACAAAAAGGGCAAGAAAACAAAGGGAACAAAGACCAAGCCGGGATCGAGTTTCAGTATTAATGCAGTAAAGACGATTCTTGTAAATGAGAAGTACACAGGCAGCATGAGTTGAGGGAAATTGAGAGATTGGAGTAGCAAAAGAAGGGCGGGCAAGTCAGATCCGACAATTGTTCAAGAGGCGCACGAAGCTATTATAGATATGGAATTGTGGAATAAGGTTCAAGCTGTCAACAAACTGAACAATGAACAATATAGCAGCCAAAGCAATAATCTTAAAGGTGAGTTCATATTAACGGGGTTGTTGCGTTGCCCTGTATGTGGTGCCGGAACAGTGATGAGTAAGTCGCAGAAGAGGGACGGTTCAGGCTACCACTTATACTATATGTGCCAAACGTACCACTCTAAGGGCAAGACGGAATGTGGTTCGAACCTAATCAAGAAAGAACTTGTAGAAGAACAAGTGTTAAAGTGGATTGGGACGATTCTTGCAGATGAACAGATCGTAGACGGTATCATGAATCGGCTGGAGCGTGAAGAGACTCTAGGTAAGGATGAGCTTGAGAAGGATTTGCATATTCAGCAGACCAGTCTTAAGAAGTTGCTGGACAAGCAGAAAAAACAGGACTCCGATTATTATGCTGGCGAGATCCGCGCGGCACTGTATAATCGGTTATCCGAAGCGATTGAAGATGAAATCAATAAGGTCGGGCAATCGATCGCACATCTTAAGCGTGAAATTGAAAAGTTAGAGTCAAAGGTCATCCTCAATAAGGATATAATAATTGAGGCTTTGCAGAATTTCGAGGTCTTGTTTAAGGAAGCAACCAATGATGAAAAACGGTCGCTCCTGCGGGCGCTGATTAAGGAAATTCACGTGGAAGCTGACCGCAAGAGCATTAAGAATATCGTCTTCTGGTTCACAGAAGACGATTCCTTTAGTCATTTTGCTTTACCAGTGAGTGACGTGCGGAGAACCGTATCGCAAATAACGGCAAGTTTTAAATATGCTCCCCTTTAAGTAAGCAGGTTTAATAAATAAACCGGCTACTTCAGAGGAGCATATCAGTTGCCGTGGATGTCGAAAAGCACAAGGCATGAACGCGGCCATCGAAGCCACGTTAACGATGACTCCGTCCTCTCGCCTCAGCATATCGGGCAGAACACGGCTGCGTTAGTCGATCTTACGCATCGGTTTATTCTACCGTTTACGGGGCTACCAAAGCATTTGTATTGTCCTTCTCTGAGGCGCTATGGGCGGAAACGCGCGGGCGAGGAGTTCGCGTGCTCGCACTGTGCCCGGGTGCAACCGAGACGGGGTTTTTCGATGCGGTCGGCAGCGAGGAAATGGGGGCGGGCCAAAAGCTCTCGACCCCGGAGAAGGTTGTACGAGCCGGATTTCGAGGGATTGACCAGGGACGCAGCTATATCATCGATGGCCGTAACAATTACCTTATGGCTCAAATGGTCCGATTTTTTAGCAGGCGCAGGGTAGCCTTGATCATGGAACGCATGTCAAAGCCAAAAAGACACGGATAGCGGGATCCGGTTCTTTTGAGGATCTACAGCTTGTAAACGAATTTAGCGGTAAGTGTGTTTTATCCCAAACGTTATTCGCCAGAACTTATTTTGCATTCGAATTGGCACGACGAATCGAAGGAACAGGAGTTTCGTCATTTGCATTTCATCCGGGATGGGTAAAATCCAATCTGACTAGTAATGCTCCTTGGTATTTAAGGGTAACGGCCCCGTTAATGAATGCAAGGGCACGTTCCGATTGCAAACCGGGGGTTTACGCCGCAGCAGCACAAGAAATTCAGAACATGAATGGAGCCTTTATTAACGACAAAATGAAGGTGGTGCCTGTTAAGGCTAATTTTGATGAAGAAGTGCGAAAACGATTGTGGCGTATGTATGAGGAACTAACCGCCAGGTGATGATGGCTGGCATGTTTATTCTCCTGAAAAATTGAAAGCCTCCTTGCGAAAGGGGGCTTTATTTGAAAAGCAGTGAAAAAACTGCCGTTACAGACAGCGCGGTGAACCTTATCACAAGTAGGGCGAAGTTTTTGCTGTGTACCCATATAATTATTAATATTGTTTGCATGGTGTGACTTTGATGTATCTGTACAGTACGGTGCGAATCAGCCAGAGTATACATTGTCATGTGCAGGGTGACAGAATGCTCAAAGTGCTCAGGATAAAGGAAAAGCCCCTTGCGCTATTGGTTCAGCGGAAGGGGCTAAGCTTAAAAAATGCTTTTCGGTCTCCTCGTTGAAGGAGAGCTCGACGCTGCCGATGTGCTTCCTGTCGTCCAGCGTGATCCTCTTCACGATCAGGTGCATTAGGGTCTTGCGCTTCGGGAAAGCCTTTTTGATACGTTCCTACGTACACTGGGATATCCCTAAATTCACCTTAAGCCATTGGCCGGATTCCTGTTCAGATCATCTTGGGAATTATCTGCTCGCGTTGCGAGTATTAGGAAAATGCCGATAACTGACATAACGATGACAATGATAAAGGAGATATGCCATTGTGTACTAGTTTCATTTTCATATGCTCATTCCCTCCTCTTTATTGTTTTTACAAAATGAATCTATATTAGCTTTCATTATACATATCAAATGTCGAGAACTTATGCAGATCTCCTCTATTTTGCGATTTTGCGTGGATTTCTTTCAGAGAAAACAAAAACCTGATCCCATGCTCTTGGATGGGACTTTCATTATTGAACTCTTCGCTCAACAAACTGGCAGATTAGTGGAGAAATTAGGAATACATAACAAAGACAATCCACTGGATTATTATAACGCTATATGGGTATTTTTTGCAGTCTTGAAGTTTCAGTCGTTGCCAAGTACCCTAATGTTGATGAGGAAAAAAAGGGGGTGGGATTGAATGAAGCTAGGGGATATTTTCTTAAATAGCAGAGGTCGTAGTTTAAGCGATTACGGTTATAAGCCTGATCCAGGAGGTATTGAACTCACTGCTTCCGGCAAAATAGCCTTTTATCATTACACAAGGGAAGACAGAGTGGAGCAGATTTTATCTGCAAACGGCGGTCTGTTTGCCGGACGTCCGGTTGACGTATGTCCGAATCCACCAGAAGAGTTTACTGGTAGTTTTCTGGCGGAGGGATTCCTTGAGCCTCTTCTATTATGGTTAACAAGTAACCCTTATTTTGGTGACTTAGGAATTGAAATGGTAAAGAAATACATCGGGAATGTTTTGTTAAGAATTGAGGTGCCTTATAATTATAAAGGGCTTTTTATCGCTGATTACGCACATGTACTGGAAGGAAAACACTTAAATGAAAGAGGGTCGACGCCCCTTAACCTAGGTTATGATTGTAGTACGGGTAGAGAGGTTACTCAAGCATATGTTAATTCATATGTTTCTGCAAACCAATATAAAAACAATTATACTGCACCTGTAATGCAAGCAATCCGAAAAGGGCAAGGCATCGTTATTCCAGTTGAATATATAACTTTAGCTGCTGAACAACCGTTAAGCTAACGGAGTACGTTATTTGAACGAATCACTCATAAAAAGAACTCTCCAGACGAGGAGGGTTCTTACATTTTTATCCATGTGTTTGCGGGTGGTGTCAGCTACGCTGGTAATCCCCCTGTTTGGAGGAACTGAGTCCCTTCCGGAAAGCGAAAGTCCATAAGAAGCCGACTTCTTATGGACTGCAATCATAGGCGTTATAATACCTGAACGGGCCTACGCGGCGGAATTTCGAACTAGATATTGGGGCAGGATTGGTCAATGAATTTTTTTAGATGAGAAAAGATATAACGACGAGGGCAACGAATCTACCGGGTTTAACGAATCGCTTCCGGTGAATTGCTCAAACGCCAGCCTTTCTCTTTGCTGTAGACAAAACTGATTGTTTTGGTTTCAAAGCCATCCTCGCCTACTGGCACTTTAAGTGTGTAGGTAACATTTGTTTGCTCGTTCGGCTTCGTTGAAGAGACAACAGTCGCGTCCTTCCAGAACAGCTGACTGCCGGCATCCGCGTCTACTTGTGCCAGTTTACCGGCGATTTCGATTATCGATTTGCCGTTCAGTTTATCCTGAACGAATTTCTCGCTTGCTTCTTTTGTGTAGATTTCTTTCAGGTAAGCAAGCAGCTTCTCTTTCGTGTTTAAATCTTCTCCAAAGAAGCGGTAGTTCAACTCGCTGCCTTCCGGTTTGAAGGTACTCACCGGGCCATCCGGCATCCTCCCACCATCAGAAATATGCCAATAACGCTTTTGCGCTTCGGCTGCGAACCGGATGACGGTCTCGTTATCCAGCTTTTGGTTAGGTTTATTAAACGATAGCGGCTGCTCCTTACTGTCGGTAGCGTCTCCATAGTCGGTAATTAGCCACTGGTCATCGAACTTCTTCACGATCACTTTCAACAACCATGGCCCTTCACTGCCTTCTGAAGTCGCCATTTGGAAGTTCACAAGGAATTCGGAGGTAGTGGCATTTACTTGCTTTTCACTTTGAATCGCAGCGCTTGACACCCATGGACTGGAAACGCCGATCACCCAGCCGCCCTCATCTGCAACTATTTTGTCTCTAATATCCGGAGCGAGAATAGCGTGCAAGAGCGCGCCATTGCGTGTCTTATAGCTAGTGATAAACGACTCTGCGGCTTCTTTTGCGGAGTGGGGAGCAAGGGCTTTCTCCAGCTGCTCGATCCGCAGCTTTTCCTCTTCCTTCCCGGTGTCAATCAATACTGCTTGCCGCTTGGCATCCCAGGTTACCTTCGCTCCTATAATCTCGCCAAGCGATTTGACGGGAACCATTACGTGGTTACGGATATTTTCAGGTGCGCTGCTTGTCTTGATGACATTTCCGTCGACAATTAATTTGATTGGATTGTTGGCAAAGACAGTTCCTGCCACAACCGATGCGATTACCATTGCGGTTGTAATGCTGAGCCAATGTTTTTTCATTACGATCTCTCCTGTTACCGTTAAGATAATATTTCCAATACATAAGACGATTTCGATGATGAAATGTTTCGAGAAGTAGACCAATTTTACTTTTACTATTTATCGATAAGATGATGAACATAAATTAAATTAAATGAAATTTTTATTGAATAAAATTTATATTTGTTTTAATATAATTAATTATCAGGGGGTGAAAAAGATGAATCGTGAAGATGTACCAGCCTGGATATTAGCTCTGGATAAAGAATCCCTTGAATTCATAAGGAAATTTATCATTAATTCCGGGTCATTAAAAGAAATCGCAAAAATTTATGATGTTTCCTATCCGACAGTAAGGGCTAGGTTAGATAAATTAATCCAGAAAATTGAATTGCATAGCAAAACAGAAGATGTGGAGTTCGTAACGATGATTAAAAATTTGGTTATCGATGAACGGCTTAGTTTAGAAACCGCGAAATTGATTATCGACAAATATAAAAATGAGAGGACGGATGGCTAATGTTTCATGTATATGGATGGTTGATCTCAATTGGAGTGCTGGTCGTTCAATTTTTATTATCTCGAAGAACAATGTTTACTGGGGGGCTATCTTGCCTGTTTTGTACGTGCCTTTTATCATCATATGGCTGCCCGAAAGATTTGGGAAGGAAATCACATTCTCCGTTATATTAGCCGCTGTAGGCGGGTTGGTTTTTCTATTAGGCATGTGGATTAACGGAAGAGAGTATCTGAAAAAGAAAAGGAAGAAAGAATTGGAGAAAATGGAGTTGCACGATATCGAGTAAAGGTGTGATTGGAGTCTTTCTTAAATTTCTTTGAAATTTTTAGTTTTTGATGAACCAATGAGCCCCTTTCTACATCTTAACTCATAGTACAAAAAATCAAGCACAGGAACAGGAGGTTTGACGATGTGACCGTTGCTTACGACTTTCAGCGGGATGTCGGCCTTGCCATGGGTGGAGACAGCGATGCCTTCATCAGGCTGATTATTGCTCATAAGAATAATCTTTATGGCTTGGCACGTACATACCTAAATCGCGACGAGGATTGCGCCGATGCGATACAGGAAACGATTTACAAAGCATTTAGGGGTATAGACACTTTGAGAGAACCCGCATTTTTTAAATCATGGCTATCCCGAATTCTGATTAACGAATGCATCCAGTTGCTGCGGGCACAAAAACGGGTGCGCATCATCGGACAATCCGAATGGGATTGCCATACCGCGAACGTTCCTTATGAGGCAATTGAATTGAGAGAAGCGGTAGCATATTTAGAGGACGATCTGCGAAACGTCATCCAGCTTTATTACTACGAGGATGTTCCCATTAAAAAAATCGCCAGGCGGCTTGGCGTCCCGGAAGGCACGATAAAATCCCGGCTGCACCGTGCCCGCGAGCTGCTGGCCAAAGTCCTTGAATCCCCCGACGATAGGAGAATGATGTATGACCCGAATCTAATGCAGGAGCGTCGCCGAAATAATCCCATTCCTTTGCCCTGCGTCGTGGTGTGCGAACGAATCGATGCGGCGCTTTCCTGCTTGTCAAGAAGGCTACAGACCGAAGCTTTGCGGTCGGCCTAGAATCTAGCGGACAAACTGTACGAATACAATGCGAAAGCGTCGCAAGGATTGCTCAAAAAACCGGAGCATGACGTCTATTTATTTTTGAAGGAGAAGTCTGGACAAGTGGTTGGCGGAATCTTTTGCGAAACGTACAACTATTGCTTGTATATCGATATGTTCTGGATTGCGGATGTTTACCGCGGCAAAGGCTACGGCAAAGCGATGATCGCGGAGGCCGAAAGGGCCGGCAAGGAAATGGGCTGCGTCTTCGCGCATACATCGACTTTCAGCTATCAATCTCCGCATTTTTATCAGAACATGGGTTACGAGGTTTTTGGCATTCTGGACGACTATCCGGACGGAATCAAACAATATTTTCTAAAGAAAAAGCTGTAGAAGGAGCGAACTTCGAACGTGATTTACAAACTTGATAAAACCGATTATGAGAAAATAAAACCATTGCTGAAAAACGAGCAGCAAAATGACCTGACACTACATGCGATTATAAACGGCAACAATCGCGGCACCGTTTACGTGGATAACCCGGAGCATCCGCGCACGGCAATGATCGACGTTACCGGAACGATCTCGATGTTTGTTGGGGATCATGCGAACGAGGACTTTTTTCGTTTGCTGCCGGATTTTATCGACAACCAACTGAAGATGGATACGCTGGAATCATGCGGCGGTACATATTTCCTGGCAGTGGCAAGCGATAAGGCTTGGGAGCTAGCGATAGAGAAAGCGATTTCGCATCGGGAATACGAGATTGATTTTGAGTGGTACCACACATTCATTGCGGACCGTTTTCATACGCTCAAGAACAGCTTTAGACCGTTGCCTGTCGGTTATGCGGTTCGAAGAATGGACAAAGCGACGATCGAGAATGATCCGGAAGAAATCCTCTCCGAAGTGTTAAGCGAATTTTGGCACTCGACGGACGATTTTCTTGCAAAAGGCTTAGGCTACTGCGTGGTAAAGGGCAACAGGATTATTAGCGCATGCCTTTCCTGCTGTGTGAATGGCCAAGATCATGAGATTAGCGTGGAGACCTATAACGACGAAGACATGAATAAAGGCTTTGCCACATTGGCGTGCGCCGCGTATTTGGAGCATTGCCTGGCAAATGGCATAACCCCGCATTGGTCGGCACTCGAGACGAATAAGGAGTCTCTTCGTTTAGGGGGGAAACTCGGGTTTGAATTTGCATACAAACGCAAAACTTTTGAATTTGAGTTTTAAGTTAATCCCCTGGAAAGGGAGCGACGTTAAGTGAGCTGCAACTAACATTTGGCTGCCAGAATATTGCCGACTCCTCCGAGCCTTCTCATGATCTCTTCGTCGTAAACAACCGCTTTCTCTGTCTCGTTCCGGCCCAAGCAAATCATGCATCGCATAGCCGCGAAATAGCCGAGTATATCTTCGTCGTTAAGCGATTGGAGTTCAGTTTCCCCCGTATCAAGATACGGCTCCGCTCGATCGAGGACGTCCTCCGCTTCCTCAAGTCGATCGAACGTGGCCAGCGACCAAGCATACAGAACAGCGAGGTTATGTATAAGCAAGTTCTCGGGAAATTGTCCGAACCAGCGCAACAGCATATGCATTTCATTACGGAGCAATTCCGAAGCTTCTTGTACAATAAGCTCGCAAGCCGTATTGAAATCGACCGCGGCTACTGCATGTTCGACCGCTTCCACAGTATAGCCGTTGATCCTGAACCATTCACTTGCACGCCGGTGCAGTTCAGGTACGATTTCGGCATACTGACGGGTTAAGCGATTATAGAGCAAACGACCGAACATATGGTGATATCTGTACCATACGCGGTCCCGATCCAGCGGGATCAGGAACAATTCGGCTTGAACCGCTTCATACAACGACTGGCCGCAAACGGAATGTCCGTCGATGAACGAGTAAAGGTGATCAGAATATTAACAAGTGCCAAATTGGTCAGAAAAATTGGGGATCCATTGGGGTATTCAAGAAGAGCGTATGCCAAATTCTTTACCCAACCGGCCCACCAGAAGTTTTATTTTTTCTTATCCAGTCTGCTGAAAGATTATGAGATTAATACCTTCAAAAATAACGTTTCTGCATTTGGTGTCCTAACAGAAAGCGGGGAAAAAGTTAAATTTGCCGATTGCTTGAACCGGTTTTAAGCGAACGGGCAGCATTGTCCATTATCAACACAACATGTACAATAGACGATGCAAATTTAATTTACTTACGCATGCCGATTTTCTCCAAAACCCTAAAATTGTTTGGTCTACAATCGCCGCGAGACCCAGACTAGAGACCAGGAAGTTTATAGTCTCCGGTCCGTGGCTGAGACAGGGAGCAGTGGGGTACAATGATAGCGATAGCGGTTGCAATTGAAATTCCTGCACCCCCAATACCCCCTGCCGTTCGGTGACGTGTTCGTGTTAATGCGCGTGCCGTCACCGAGCATGGTGGGATAAACCAGTCGATCCTAACTCAAGAGATTGGTTCACGAAAACATGTCAAATAACCCTACGGAATACATAAGAGCATCTTTAGATTTACGATTTGTGTCTGGACTAAGGGGACGAAGATTATAAGCTCCCCTAAGAGAAAGTTGGTGCTATTATAGGAATATTTTGGAAAATGGGAGCCAGAAATTTCATAGCCCAAATACGGCAAACGCTGCTCACCGTATGCATGGGGTCTATCGGTGTCATTCTGATTTTTTCTTGTTACTTTGTCATTTCATCGATTACACATAGTAAATCACAATGGGAAGAAAAACATTTTGGTGTAATTGGTTCGGAGATTTATTCACGTGTCGGACTTGATTTGACCGAGGCTCAGATTAAAGATGTCAAGACGAAGCTTCAAGCCAGAAATATTGCCAGTCTTCCCTACGTGTCCAAGTTGGTTTCCGTGCACAGCGGGAATAATGATGAAGCCAGGGAAGATAGCATTGTCGCGTTAGGATTTGATTTTCAGCAGGCACAGCAATTAGAACCCAAGCAACCGCTATGGTCTACTGATCCCCTGACAACAGAAGAAGCGATTGTATCGGTTCCGCTAGCACAGCGGCTGGAACTTCGTGTTGGCGAAACGATGATCATCTCGTTTGCCGGGCAAGGAGTGCCTGTAACGATTCGTGACATAGTAGAGGAGCGCGGATTAACAGGTTTTCGCGGAACCATGCGGGCGCAAGGGACTATTATTCTCTCGGACAGGCTTGCGCATCAGCTATTCGGCGTTCCGGAAGCAAGCGCACACAGTATGTTACTAGCGACGGACAAGATGTATTCAGCATTACCGGGCACTTCCTTCTTTACGGATCTCACGGAGAGAGCAATCAAAAAAGAAGCGCTAGCTCATATGTCGCTGGTGCAGGGTATTTTCACGCCTCCATTTTTGTTTTTTGTCGCTGTTTCTTTGTTCGCTGGCATTCTGCTATT
The DNA here is from genome assembly GCF_018918005.1 of Paenibacillus sp. MSJ-34. Classification (GTDB taxonomy): domain Bacteria; phylum Bacillota; class Bacilli; order Paenibacillales; family Paenibacillaceae; genus MSJ-34. The sequence goes on from NZ_JAHLPR010000017.1 coordinate 56,082, forward strand.
GGCGCAACTGTTCAATATTTTGAAAGAAAGGCGCAAATATTATCTTGGCGTGCTTCGATCGCTTGGACTTAGTAACCGCAACTGCTTTGTCATCTACTTGAGTGAGTGTGCGTTATTGTGTGCGGTCACTACCATCTCGGGAGTTGTTCTCGGAAATGTACTCGGTTTTGGCTTGCTGTCTGCTAATGTATTTTATATCGAACAATTACTGGAACAATATGCCGCTTACACCTATCCCATCCAACCCTACGTGGATGTGAAGGCAACATGTGGGATTGCATTAACCATGTTTGTTATTTTCTTGCTTCTCGCTTGTTTTGTCGGGCGTTTCATTAAGCGCACCTCCATTCTGCACCTAATGGGCAAGGAGGATAATCGTGTGAAACCGGCACAGAAGCGTCTGCTCAAAATTCTTGGCAGTCTCCTTGTCATAGTGGCTTACATTTATTTCAATTATTCCGCCACGGAGGAGCTTACTGCTAACGATGGGCTTAATGCAAATGTATTCGGTTCGATTATAAGCTGGCTTGTTGGAGTGCTAACAACTGCCTATCTGATGTTTCTCCTTGTACCTTGGATGAAACGGGCGGCCTCTATTTTGCCGCATCGATGGCTGGATCGTCTGGCTGTTACGTTAGGTACGCAGTACCCGCATCTGCGGTTTGGTCGTTCGTTCGGCATCGTTTTGTTGTTTACGGTATTATCCTGCTGTTTGATTGTGATGATAAGCTTCGCTTCCAATGTTGAAGATTTTGCCGCTGCAAACAAGAGAGATTCTTTTATGGCTACCGACGCCTATATGTCTTATGTTGATGAACGGGAAAAAGATAAGCTGACCGGCAATATGAATGAAGTGCGAGAAATTGTCCATGGGGTTTCCTACGTGGATACGTACAGAATAAGAGTTTCATCTCCCGACAATACACTTGAACTTACCGAAGTAACCCCTACAAATGATAACAAATGGGCATATTCGCAAGTTGTGTGGGGAAAGTGGCTAGGGGAAGGTTACCAATTACCGCTCACCTCCCGCGCGCCGCAATTTCAGAGCGATGCAGAAGTATTTCAGGCCATGAAGAATCAAGCGTCTGTCGTTCTCGTGGATGATAAATTGGAAGGTACATACCAGGCAGGCGATCAGATTCCGCTTCGCTTACTGAAAGGCGGAGGCAAGGAGGAGAACCTGATTGGAGAGGAAGTGGTCACGATAGCGGGAACATTTGCCATTGGTGACGCTAACCCCTTAAATGGCAGGGTATTTATAGTTTCTAACGAACTTTACAATAAATATAGTGCAAACGGCGCTTATAAGCACCCTGGAGAGCCCAAAGGCTATGCGCTATTGCAGCTTACTGATACAGATGTGACGGCGGCAGATCCTATAAAGACGCTGAAGTATCATTTTACAAAAACAGCTGGTGTTACGGTGAGTACGCCTGGTGAGGAACTGAAAATCATTACGACGATTGTGAAAGCCGAATTCACGCTGTTCTCTTACATTATGTCATTCATGATGCTTATGGCCTTGCTCGGCATGTATGTGATTCAGATTCGCTCGGTACAGGAGCGGGCTCCGCATATGGTTATGTTATGGCAGATGGGGGTAAGTCACAAGTCGTTGAGACAGATTTTTATCGTAGAGGGTTGTCTGATTGGGATCGTTGGGTTGATTAGCGGTATTGTGGTTGGAAGGCTCGGTTCGGAGATGCTGATGCGTCTGGCGTGGATGGGTGTTGAGTTTTCGTTCCCTTATCTGAACGTGGCCGGTCTCGTCATCGGATTGCTGATCTTCATCTGGTTGTTCAACCGATTCAGCACAGCCGGATTAAGACGTTTACAGATCAGTCGGACAGAGTAACATGGGAGGAGGTTTCTAGATCATGATTGTAGCCAAAGCTGTTCATAAGAACTACGGCATGGCAGCGACTCCACAAACGGTCGCATTATCAGGGGTGGATTTACACATCCATAGGGGCGAGATGGTAAGCATTATGGGGCCATCCGGTTGTGGCAAGTCCACGTTGCTTTATACGCTGTCGGGTATTGAGCCGGCCGACAGTGGCGAGATTTGGTTCGACAAGCAAGCGATACACCAAATGAGCGAAAAAGATGTCTCCGCGCTCAGGCTGACGTCGATGGGTTTTGTCTATCAGCAATACAATCTGATTCCTGTGTTGAATGTCATTGATAACGTGGCATTGCCGCTTATCAGTCAGGGCGCTCAGAGGTCAGTTGCCCACAAAGCTGCTAAGGCGGCACTCGAAGATGTCATGCTATCGGATAAGTTGAAGGCCATGCCGCATGAACTGTCCGGAGGACAAGCCCAGCGGGTTGCAATTGCCCGCGCTATTGTCCATAATCCTCGCGTCATCTGGGCTGATGAGCCTACCGGAGCTTTGGATACTGTGACATCGGAAGCGATCGTAACTCTGCTGCGCAAGATCAATGCAGATAAGCAAGTGACCATCGTTATCGTCACGCATGACCCGATAGTTGCATCAGCAACAGATCGTGTCATCCGTATGAAAGACGGAAGACTAACCGATTCTGTTGAGCGCGACAGGGTAGAAGAAACGGGCGGATGATAAGCCATGAGCGTGTTTAGTAATGCTAATTAATGCTGCCCGTTCCTAGATGATGCTGTATTCAGGAACGGGCAGCATTTTCAGATGATTAAAGAAGAACCGCTTCAACGTGATTTAATTCTTCCAATGCTTGAGGTTGTATTTTTAGTGTGTACGTTCGCTCGCCAGTACCTCCATAAATGAAAGGGTAATGGTACAGGTTTTTATCTATAACGAAAGGTAAGTTTAGACCAATTAAAGGAATGCTACCTACTTCAAATCCTGTTGCTTTCTTAACTTCTTTGCCTGACGCTAATTTGACTTCACTACACTCCAATATTTCGGCTAATTCATCAAAATTGACTTTCCCGCGACTCCCAGACACAACGACCGCAAAGAATCCTTTATCGGTATTTATGATTAATGTCGGGGCTGTTTGTCCAATTTCGATTCCAAAATAGTCTGCACCGTCTTGTGCCGAAAGAATTGCCCTTTCATGTTTCATCAACTCGTACGAATATTTACATTTCTTCAAAATTTCCTTTAAGTGTTCCATACCAACACACCTCCACTTGGTATATTTTAACATACCCTTTAGACGGAAGCGAAACATTCCTCAAACACGGCATGCCTGAATTGTGCAGGATAGTAACACATTCATTCGCTTGTTCCATCTCTGATTGTGTCAGTTTGAAAGTTAAGCTTGCTCTATACAACATTCGAAAACGTTCGCGGTCATTCAGCGGCGAGAAAGCGATATCCAACGCCGGGTTCTGTTACAATGTATTTTGGTTCCGCAGGATTGTCTTCAAGCTTCTTCCTCAAGTGCCCGATGTATATGCGCAAATAATGCCGATTGGAATCGTCGTGTTCGTTCCAAACTTGTTTCAACAATTGGCTTTTCGTAATGACTCTTCCAGCATTAAAGGCTAGAATTTTCAACAAATCAAACTCCGTCGGAGATAGCTTGATCGGTTCTCCCTTCAATTCCACACTTCTTTGCGCAACATTGATCATCAGTTCTCCATGGTGCAGGACGGGCTCTTCTTGGGACCCGGCCGAGTGTCGAAGCGCTACGCGAATCCGCGCCACAAGCTCTCCCATCCCGAATGGTTTGGTCACATAATCGTCAGCCCCGTTATCCAGCGCAATGATTTTATCCGCCTCCCGGTCAATTGCAGTGAGGACGATTACAGGCAAATTGGACCATTCCCGAATTCGCCTTAGTACAACCAGGCCGGATTGATCCGGCAATCCCAAGTCGAGTATCATGAGATCCGGAGCGTCAAGAGAAGCTTGCTCTATTCCCTCTTCCCCGGTTGACGCTTCATATACGGTGTATTTATGAGCTTGCAGCGTCACTTTGAGCAATTTCCGTATCTGGGAGTCGTCTTCCACAACAAGAATTCGAATGTTATGTTCATGGTTCATCATTCGTCACGTCCTCCTATTAATTGGTGGCATATTGGTTATCTTGGTCAAGCGGAAGGGATATTGTTATGATCGCTCCTTTTGGCTCGTTAGGCTTTGCGGAGATGGTTCCCCCATGCAATTCCGCGATCCCTTTGCTGATGGCCAGCCCCAAGCCCGTTCCCGTGAGCTGCCCGGTTTGTTCGGAACGGTAAAACTTTTCAAAAATGCGTTCCAATTCATCTTCCTTCAGCCCGATTCCTTGATCGGCAACAGATAGTTGGGCGAATTCGCTGTCTACCTTGACAGACAAGACGATCTCACTATGATCTGGGCTATATTTGATCGCATTGCTGAGCACATTGATTAGCATTTGCTCGAGCAGAGCTTCATCGCCAAGAACGATGGGGATCTCATCGGGCAGGTCAAGGCGAATCGTGCGATGCTCCTGGTAGCCTTTCAACTGCATTAAAGTCGAGCCGATGATTTCCTCCATTTCGCATTCATTTTTCCGTAATGTAAGCATGCCGCCTTCGAGCCGGGCCATACCCAGCAAATTCAAAACCAACCGATTCATACGAAGCGCGCCATCCCGAATGGTGACAAGAAGTTCCATTCGTTGCTCGGCGGTAAACAGTTTCTCGCCATCGATCAGCCCCGTTGCCGAACCGATAATGGCTGCGAGCGGAGTACGGAGCTCATGCGAGACGGAATTCAGAATGGCGATGCGAAGCCGCTCGGATTCGGCGGTCAGATGAGCCAGTTTTGCCTCTTCCTCGAACTTGACGCGTGCGACCGCACTGGCCGCCAGTCCGCCAACCGCTTCAAACAACAAGGCTTGTTCCGGTAAGGTTTCGCTTCTCTCGCGCTGGGAAATAAGAACCATAACTCCGAATCGGTGTTCCTCGATCTGAAGAGGGATAAAGTGCCCGATGAGTCCGCCCGTATGGGAGATTCCTTTTTCCAATGGCTTACCTTGTTTGTAAACGCGTTTAGCAAGAGCAAGCTCGGCTTGTTCCTGCACATGATGGGCAAATGGGCTGGAACGACGGGCGAGCGTAAGCTCATTGTTGTTTTCAACCAGATAGATCGTGACGTCCATTTTCAGGGTTTCAGATAGCTGCCGGGTAAAACGGTCCAGCAATGATGGCATATCGACGGCAGAACCGATCTGTTTACTGAGCGCATAGAGCGTAGCGGTTTGCTTTTCTTTTTGCTTGGAATAAAGCACTTGTTGTTTAAGCCGCGCTGCCAAACTGGCTGTTATAACCGCGACCGCCAAATAAACGGCAAAGGATATCAAATACCTTAAATCTGCGACCGTGAAACTGATTACCGGCGGCACAAAAAAGAAATCAAAGGACAACAAGCCGAGCAAGGCTGCAAAGAATGCCGGCCGCAGTCCCCAAACTGCGGCATTCAAAAGAACGGGGAGTAAGAAGATCAGTGCAATATTGGTCGTTTCAAACGCGATACCAAATGGCTTTAACAGGATCGTCATCCCGGCGATAAGCAGTACGGAAATGATGTAAGGATGCCAGTCGAATTTTGAAAGGGACTTTGTCATGGTCTGTGCCTCCCATATCAATGATGAATCACTTTTACCATAAGCGTACTGTAAATAAAGCGTAAAAGAAACGTTATCCGGGGGTAAAAGTTCCGTAAAAATCTTGAAAATGAAAGAAAACAAGAGTAAAAGGGAGGAAAAGGAAGATCCCGAGCGATGAAGCATTCAATTGCAATTAGACAATAAAATTTACACCAATACCCGCCGTGCATGGCTTTACAATTTTTTGCATTCGGCGTAACATACGATTCATGAATTCAATGATTCACCGTTTTATTCGCTGAATTGCCTTTCAGGCAAACGGGGGAACCAATTGCGGAAGCTTGTGTGAGAGCGAGCATTCGCGCGGGGTGAATCCTGCCACCGAGATTCGACTCGTTGGCAGGTAGGGCGACTCTCACCGCCCGAATCCGTCAGCTAACCTCGTAAGCGACATAGGAGAGGCAACATTTATCAAAACCAGACACGGTTTATTCGCTGTGTCTTGGAAGTTGATGAAAAGCGACCTCTTTTCGTCAGCTTCTTTTTTGTTGCCTCCCCGTTTATGGACAGGAGGGACACGCGTGATGATTCAAGACGATTATTTTCTCGTTTCAGCGCCGACGGAAGGCGGCCAAGCATTTTTGCGGACGTTGGCGATGAAAGAAATGCCATATGCTGCATTGACGAACAATAAAACCGAAAAGCAAGTTCTGGAGGAAATCGGAGTCAAGCATATTCTAATGGTGAATGCAAAAGAAAGTCGCGCACCGATGATACCCGAGATGCCAATCAGGAAGGTTTACCTGTTTGAACAAAGCTTGAATTGGTGTTGCAGGTACATTCAAATATGCCGTCTCTGGACGACAAAACGAGAAATCGTAAAGTCTGAAAAAGGAGGCATGAATATATGCTGGATATCGGAATGATTGCCTTGGCGGCTGCACTGGCCGCATCCATGATTGGCCTTGCCGGTTGGGCAGGCAAGGTTGTCGAGGAAGGACGTGAGGAAGCATGATGTGGGCGCTGGGGATCGTCGCAATCTTCATGTTTGTCTATCTGGTTTACGCTTTGGTTAAACCGGAGAAATTCTAAATCCGCTTGTTTTTAGGAAGGAGTATCGTGATATGGCCGGAATCATTGCCATTGTTGTTACATTATTGCCGGTGCTGCTGCTGGCTCGGCCCACCGGACTATATATGGCCAAAGCTTTTGATTATAACCAGTCAGGACTCGATCGATTTTACGGTCCATTGGAAAAATTGATTTATGCCATCGGAGGCATTCGCCAAGAGAATCAAACCTGGCGGAAATACGCCGCGACATTAGTGGTCAGCAATACCGTCATGATCTTGCTCGTTTATCTCGTGTTCCGAACACAGGCGTATTTGCCGTTGAATCCGGCCGGCATTGCCAATATGGACCCAAGTCTTGCGTTCAATACGGCGATCAGTTTTATGACCAACACGAATTTGCAGCACTACAGCGGTGAGAGCGGATTATCGTATTTGTCGCAAATGATTGCCATCGTTTTTATGATGTTTACGGCTCCGGCCACTGCGCTTGCCGCGGTGTTCGCTTTTATGCGCGGGCTGGCGGGCAAGCCGCTAGGCAACTTTTTCGTCGATATGACTCGCGCCATTACGCGGGTTTTGCTGCCGATTGCCTTTGTCACGGCATTCATTCTAATTGCGCAGGGGGTTCCGCAAACGCTGGAACCCGCGGCGGTCGCTCAAACGCTTCAGGGCGGAGAACAAACGATTGCCAGGGGCCCGATGGGTTCGTTCTTGTCGATTAAAGAGCTTGGGAATAACGGCGGGGGATTTATGGGCGTCAACTCGGCCCACCCGTTTGAAAATCCCAATGCGATCAGCAATCTGATCCAAATCTTGCTGATGATGCTGCTTACGACATCCCTGCCGTTTGCATACGGGAAGATGGTTGGGAATGCCAAGCAAGGACGAGTGCTGTTTGTTTCCATGGCCACGCTTTTTATTGTTTTGCTAGGCGTTTCGCTGACAGCCGAGAATGCCGGCAACCCTGCTTTGAACGCGCTCGGTATTCAGCATAATCAAGGGAGCATGGAAGGCAAGGAAGTCCGATTCGGTCTGGCGCAGTCATCGTTATACTCCGTCGTCACCACAGCCTCGGAAACGGGGGCGGTGAACACGATGCATGATACGTTAACGCCAATTGGCGGTATGATCGCCATCGCCAACATGATGCTGAATACCGCATTCGGCGGTGTCGGGGCCGGCTTTATGAACGTACTGATGTACGCCATGATCGGTGTGTTTCTATCGGGCTTGATGGTAGGTCGTACACCGGAATTTCTGGGTAAAAAACTGGAAGGCAAGGAAATGAAGCTGATTGCCGTCACGATGTTGGTTTCGCCTTTTCTAATTCTGGTTCCAACAGCTGTCGCGCTGTTCAGCTATCCCGATACCATCTCCAATCCGGGCTTTCACGGCTTAACGCAAGCGATGTATGAATATACCTCGTCTGCGGCCAACAACGGTTCCGGGTATGAAGGGTTGGGCGATAATACGTTGTTCTGGAACATTACGACAGGAATCGTGATGTACGTGGGCCGTTTCTTCTCCATTGTCGCCTTGCTTGCAGTAGCCGCTTCGCTTGCCGCCAAGAAGCCGGCGCCGGAAACAACAGGCACCTTCCGGACAGACACAGGTTTGTTCGCCGTAGTATTTTTGGCCGCTGTGCTGATCGTTGGTGCGTTGACGTTCTTTCCAAGTCTCGTACTCGGTCCGATTGCGGAACAGTTAACATTGAAGCCATAAGTTTGATTTAATGGAGGTTCTTAAGATGCAAACCAAAAAATCCATGCTTAGTGGGCCGATTATTCGGAATGCTGTCAAGGAAGCGTTCATGAAGCTGGACCCTAGAGTCATGTTTCGTAATCCGATCCTGTTTGTGGTGGAGATTGGTTTTATCATCACGTTGTTTCTATGCTTTGTTCCCGGAGCGTTCCAAGGTTCGACACCGGGTTGGTTCAATATGGTGGTCGCCGCCATTTTGCTGGTGACGTTGTTGTTTGCGAACTTTGCGGAGGCATTGGCTGAAGGAAGAGGCAAGGCGCAAGCCGATTCGTTAAAACAAACGAAAAAAGACATTGTTGCAAACAAATGGGTTGGGGGAGAGATGAAGCAGGTTGCTTCAACGGATCTACGTAAAGGAGATATCGTCGTCATATCACAGGGAGAAATGATTCCGGGAGATGGCGAGGTGATTGAAGGGCTCGCATCGGTAGACGAATCGGCCATCACGGGAGAGTCCGCGCCTGTTATTAAGGAAGCCGGAGGCGATTTCTGTTCCGTAACGGGCGGAACGCGTGTCATTAGTGACCAGATTAAAGTGAGGATCACCAGCGATCCTGGCGAATCGTTTCTGGATCGGATGATTGCACTTGTTGAAGGCGCAAAGCGGCAAAAAACGCCGAATGAAATTGCCCTGAATACGGTTCTGATCAGTTTGACCCTGATTTTCCTGATTGTCGTTGCGACACTGCCGTTTTTCGGGAACTACTTGAATATTGAAATTGATGTGGCTGTCCTCATTGCCTTGCTCGTTTGCCTCATCCCGACCACAATCGGAGGGCTATTGTCTGCCATCGGAATCGCGGGAATGGACAGAGTGACCCGGTTTAACGTGCTCGCCATGTCGGGGAAGGCTGTGGAAACTGCCGGAGATATCAATACGATCATTTTGGACAAGACCGGTACAATCACGTATGGCAACCGGATGGCGAGCGAGTTTATCGCGGTTGGCGGCGCAAAGCAAAGCGATGTAGGCGAATGGGCGGCTATCAGTTCATTGAAGGATGAGACGCCGGAAGGGCGTTCCGTACTGGACTTGATGAAAAAGCTGGAACTCGGGTACAACGAATCATCTGCTTCCGGTGGGGAGTTCATCGAATTCAAAGCGGAAACACGAATGAGCGGGATCGATTTGACAGATGGTCGCAAAGTGCGCAAAGGGGCTGTCGACGCGATTAAAAAATGGGTAGCTGCGCAGAACGGGACTATACCGAACGATCTGGATGCGGCAGCTGATAAAGTTGCTTCTGCCGGGGGAACACCGCTAGCAGTGGCGGTCGATAACCAAATTTATGGCGTCATCTATTTAAAAGATACCGTCAAGCCCGGCATGCGCGAACGTTTCGACCAAATGCGCCAAATGGGCATTAAAACGGTGATGTGTACAGGCGATAACCCGTTGACCGCCGCTACGATCGCACAGGAAGCCGGCGTCGATGACTTTATCGCAGAGAGCAAGCCGGAAGATAAAATTGCTGTGATTCGGCGGGAGCAAGCGGAAGGCAAGTTGGTGGCCATGACGGGGGACGGCACGAACGATGCTCCTGCATTGGCGCAGGCGGATGTGGGAATCGCCATGAATAGCGGTACGGTAGCCGCTAAAGAAGCGGCCAATATGGTCGATTTGGATTCCGATCCTTCAAAGATAATCGAGGTCGTTGCAATTGGAAAGCAGCTTCTGATGACGCGCGGCGCACTTACCACGTTCAGCATCGCCAACGATATCGCCAAGTACTTTGCAATCTTGCCTGCTATGTTTATGCTCGCCATTCCGGAGATGAATGCGCTGAATGTCATGCAGTTGGGATCGCCAATGTCGGCTATTCTATCAGCGCTCATTTTCAATGCGATCATCATCCCGCTGTTAATTCCGCTGGCGATGAAAGGCGTTGCCTATAATGCAGTCAGTTCTGCGCAACTGTTAAAACGCAATATGTTTATTTATGGCTTAGGCGGTGTCATTGTCCCCTTTGTCGGCATCAAACTTATTGACCTTGTTATCCATTTGTGGGTATGACGAAAGGAAGGACTGGAAATGAAATTATTGGCATCCAGCTTGCGAATCAGCTTGCTGTTCATGGTATTATGCGGACTTGGTTATAACTTGGCGGTCACCGGGATCGCGCAGATCATTTTCCCCGAACAAGCCGATGGAAGCCTGGTTCAAGACGACGATGGGACGGTAATTGGCTCCAAGTTGATTGGACAGTTGTTTTCCGAGCCGGAATATTTTCATGGCCGCGTCTCCAGTATTGACTATCAGGCGGATGGATCGGGATCGCCGAACTATGCGCCGTCGCATCCCGAATTGATGGAACGGGTGACAGCATCTGTGGAGGAATGGAACATGAATAACCCCGAGGTTCCTGTCAGCGACGTACCGATGGATCTTCTGACCAACTCTGCATCCGGCTTGGACCCTGATATCAGCCCGGAGGCGGCACGTGCTCAAATTCCAAGGATTAGCCGTTTGACCGGTATTGAACAGAAACAATTGGAAAGCCTTGTGCAAGAGCAAACGACCGAGCGTGCGCTTGGTTTTCTGGGGGAACCTGCGGTAAATGTATTGCAACTCAATATCGGGCTGCAACGACTACTGGCGAGGTAAGCGATAAACTCTCCCTGCCTTATTTTTCCCGGCAGGGAATTCCCGTTTGTAGTTTGTTTCAAGGAATGAGGAGATGACATGGAGCCATTCAAACGAAAAACACCGGAAGAAATCTTATATTCCATTTACCGGCTTCATCGAGGCCGTTTAAAAGTTTACATTGGCGCGGTCAGCGGTTCAGGCAAAACGTATCATATGCTCCAAGAAGGACAAATGTTAAAACGGCAAGGGGTTGACGTGGTGATCAGTGCCGTTTCAACCGGACAACGCCCCGAGACGCTGGAGCAGATTGGCGATCTGGAGCGGATTCCAAGCATCCATTGGGTAAAGGATGGCGTCGACTACAAGGATTTGAATCTGGAATCGTTGCTGCAGCGCAATCCGGAAGTGGTCCTAGTAGACGGTCTGGCCCATCGGAACAGGGAAGGGGCGCATCATTCGACAAGAGTGGACGACATTCGCTATCTGCTGGATCGGGGAATCAGTGTCATTACGACGGTTAATGTCTATGAGCTGGAAGGGGTAATCGAACTCGCTCATAAATTAACGGGCATCACTGCGGAGCATACGATTCCCTCCGATATACTAGATTCGGCAGATGAGGTTCGCCTGATTGATGTGACGCCGGAGGCGATACTTGAGCGGTTATCGGATGGTCGTTTCCGGCACCCTGATCCGACCCTGTTCAAACGGGGGAATTTGGCGAAACTTCGGGAGCTTGCCTTGCGGCTTGTGGCCGAAGGGGTGAATGAATCGCTGGAAAAGCATCGGGAAGCTTCCGGGTTATTCGGTCCTTCCGGCGCGGCGGAGCGAATCCTTGTGTCTGCGCAATACCATTGGAACGGTTCGATTTACGTGCGCAGAGGTCAGCAGGTGGCCAAACGGCTCGGCGGCGATCTGCTTGTCGTCACCTTTATCAATCCTAAACAAACCCTGTCTAAAGAAGCTATGGCCTTTAAACGCTCATTGCTTCAATTGGTTGAAAAAGTAGAAGGATCATTCGAGGAAGTACCGATTGCTTCCCGGCGAGAACTGCCTCGAAAATTGGTCCATTACGCAGCTAGCCATAATGTTACCCGAATCGTCATGGGACATTCCAAGATGAGTCCATGGCAAGAGTTTTGGAGAGGATCGCTCGCAAACCGGCTACTGAGCAAAATCAAAAATGTCGACCTCTTGTTTATGGCCGATAGTTCGGAACGGGAAGGCAGACGAATATTGCCTGCCAGGACGCGCCAAAAGCGGGATACGAGCGCCTATCATCGGCTCACGGATCAGGAAATGGAGGAACGAATACAGAAAATTAGGCGCGGGAAGTTTAAAGTCTATATCGGTGCGGCCCCCGGCGTTGGAAAAACGTACACGATGCTGAGAGAGGGAAATGATCTCCTTAAAAAACAAATCGATGTTGTCATCGGACTGCTGGAGACACATGGCCGCGCTGAAACGTTGGAACAGGTAGGCGCGCTACCGATCGTCCCTAGAAGCAAAACGCCTTATCGAGGAACAGAACTCGAAGAACTGGATGTTCCGGCAATTATCATGCGTAATCCGGAGGTCGTGCTAATCGATGAGTTAGCCCATACCAATGTCCCTGGCAGCAAGAATCGCAAACGCTATGCCGATGTGCTGGAAATTCTGGACGCCGGTATTTCGGTGATTTCCACCATGAACGTCCAGCATCTCGAGAGTTTGAATGATGCCGTGGAGCAAATCACTGGCGTTCGGGTACGGGAAACCGTTCCGGACCATATTCTGCATTTGGCAGAGGAAGTCCAACTCATCGATGTATCGCCTTCGTCCTTGCAGCAGCGCATGAGAGAAGGAAGGATCTATGCGGCCAATAAAATCGAACAGGCATTAGGCTCCTTTTTCAAAACCGGAAATCTGATTGCCCTGCGCGAGCTGGCGCTTCGAGAGATTGCGGATGATGTGGATGAACGTTTGGAGTCCTGGGAGCGCAAAGCGTCGCTTCGGGGGCCCTGGCGCAGAAAAGAGACGATTTGTGTTGGGATAACGCTTAGTCCAAACGCGGAGCGTTTGATTCGAAGGGGGTTTCGCATCGCTTATCGTCTGAAAGCCGAATGGTACGTGATTTATGTTCACAAGGGCAGTTCGATTCCGGATGAATTGAATAAACGTCTCGAACGCTTAAAAGAATTGTCTGCGCGTTTGGGAGGCACATTCGAAGTGCAGTTTACGGCAAGGGAACGAGACATGGCTTCCATTCTGATCGGCAAATCGGACGAGAGAATGGCTACGCAAATGGTTTTGGGGCAATCCGGCAGGAACATCTGGAAGCTTATGTGCCATGGTTCGATCGTCAAGACTGTACTGCGCCATGCCCGGCATATGGATGTTCTAATTGTTGCGGATTTTGATCCTCATGCTAAACCGTTGGAGAATTAATCAGTCATTTCTTTTGAGGTTGAGGTGAATGAGATTGCCGCAAATCTAATGCCGTTTTCATCGGCTTTTCCGGGGAAGGCATTCTTCCTTTATCGACAACCAATTGAAGATGGATACGTTGGAATCATGCGGAGGCACTAACTAAAGGAATGGGTATATAAATGGATGAAGACAAACAACCGTTTGCTATTCCAATCCATCCATCGTATTGGGTTTCGCAGCGCTTCTGTTCGTATTGTTCTCTTTATGGGATTAGCTATGCTCCGTGCCTTTTCTACGGATCAAGCGTTGTAGGAAAATGAAATGCCAAGCGAACACAAGCATAAGAATAGGTACCTATTTTTCCTATACCTATTCTTGTGCTTTACAAGCCAACGATGTAATAGTAAAGACTCAGAGGCAAGGATGTCGTTGCAAATTGGAATTGAATCGTTTATTATGGATATTGTAGGTCTACATTAATAACGATCTTTGGGAGGGAAGAGGGAAACATGCAGTTCTCCAAAAGTACAGATTACGCCTTGCACGCTTTAATTCATTTGGGTCATTCGGAGTGTTGCAACAACGTAGGGATCAAGGAATTATCTGCGACACTTGGCGTTTCAGAAAGCTATTTATCCAAAATTATGTCCAAGCTGAGGCAGGATGGTATCGTACGCGCTGTGCCGGGAGTGAATGGCGGTTATGAGCTTGCCAGGCCGGCCGATGAGATTACTTTTCTTGATGTGATTCAAGTGATTGAAGGAAGACAACAGTTGTTCGAATGCTCGAATACGAATTCGCGGCAGCATCGGTTGTTAGCGGAAGAGGGGGCTGCAGGGCGAGATCAGGAACGCTCAGGAAAGTGCGAATGTCTGGTTGAGAAAGTGATGGACGGCGCAGAGCAGCATCTGCACCAATACTTGCGGGAACACACGATCCAGTCGGTACTGGATGAAGCTATCAAGCGTTGCAGCCATGAGGTAAACAAGAAGTGATGCACTTCTTGCGCTTTAATTATGGATATTATAGATCTATGGAGGTGTATGGTGAGAATGGAAAAACAGCTTCTCGATGTAGCGATTATTGGCGGCGGCCCAGCAGGGTTGAACGCCGCCCTCGTGCTTGGGCGGGCGAGGAAACATGTGGTGGTAATCGACGAAGGCCGTCCCCGCAACGCCGTGACACGCGAGACCCACGGGTTTCTTAGCCGCGACGGAATAAGTCCCGGAGAATTTCGACGAATGGCGGAGGAAGAGATCGGCGCCTATTCCTCCGTGTCTTTCATGGCGGATACGGCCGTGTCGATTGCGGGAACGGACGGCCAATTTCAAATCGAGACTACACGAGGACAAACTTTTGCAAGCAAAAAGGTATTGTTTGCCGTCGGTATGAAGGATCGGCCGCTTAACATTCCGGGACTGGCGGAGGTATACGGAATAAGTGCCTTCGTCTGCCCGTATTGCGACGGCTGGGAGTTAAGGGATCAGCCGCTTGTTATCATTACTAAGGGAACTGAGCTCTTGCATTTTGCTCCACTCATATCCGGATGGACGAACCGTTTTTCTGTCTGCACGAATGGCCCCGATGAGCTGACGGGCGCCGAGCGCGAGGAACTCCAGCGGCATCGTGTGCCTCTGTACGACACGCCGATTCGGTCCATCGACTCTAGCGACGGGATCGTGCGGCAAGTCGTTCTCGAAGACGGGACGATCATTCCTTGCAGGGGGCTCTTTTTTAAACCGGAGCTGGTTACGGGATCGGACTTGCCGCGTGCCATCGGGTGCCAGATCACGGAGGCGGGAATGGTTGACGTTGATGACTTCGGGAAAACGAACGTTCCGGGCGTCTATAGCGCCGGGGATGCGGCATCGCGACTGCATCAGGCTATTGCTGCCGCGTCTATGGGGGCATTTGTCGCCGCTGCCATGAACAATGAACTGAATATGGAGGCTTGGAGGAGAATCGGATGAACATTTCGGAAAACATCAAGCGCGGTCCGATCATGTTCGCTCTTATCGTCGGAACGTTCGTCGCCGCTTTGAACGAGACGCTGATGGGCAACGCTCTCCCCGAACTGATGAAATCATTCGGAGTGTCTGCGGCGACGGTCCAGTGGTTGGCCACCGCCTACATGCTCGTCGTCGGCGTACTCGTTCCGGTGACGGCGGTACTGCAGCAATGGTTCACGACTCGGCAAATGTTTCTGTCGGCGATGAGTATGTTCTTCGTCGGCACGGTGATCTCGGCGGTGGCGCCGGAATTTGGCATGCTGCTGGCCGGGCGGATTATTCAGGCGATAGGAACCGGCATGCTGTTGCCGCTTACGATAAACACCATCATGGCCATTTATCCCCCGGAAAAGCGGGGAGGGGCGATGGGGATGTTCGGGCTCGTCGTCATGTTCGCGCCTGCGATCGGCCCGACCGTTTCGGGCTTGATTGTTGACGGCCTATCGTGGCGCTGGTTGTTCTATCTTGTAATGCCCTTGGCATTGCTCTCGATTATCGTTGGGGCCGCCGTTCTGAAGAACGTGTCGGACGTCACGAAACCGCGGGTGGACCTGTTATCCATCGGGCTGTCGACGATCGGCTTCGGCGGAATTGTCTACGGGTTCAGCAAGGCTGGTGAACAAGGTTGGTCTGAGCCGTTGGTGATCTGGACGATTGCGGCGGGCGGTATCGCCCTGGCGCTGTTCGTCTGGAGGCAGCTGTTGCTTACGGAGCCCGTCATGGATTTGCGAGCGTTTCGGTATCCGACATTCGCGCTTGTCGCGGCGCTTCTATTCGTGCTTTTGATGACGTTCTTCTCGTCGGCGATCATGCTTCCGATGTTTATGCAAGGCGTTCTGATGATAACAGCGTTCAAGTCCGGATTGATCTTGCTTCCCGGGGGGGTTGCAAACGGGCTCATGGCTCCGATCTCGGGCAAGCTGTTCGACAAGTTCGGACCTCGCGTTCTTGTCATCCCCGGACTTGTTATTGTCGTCGTCTCGCTGTGGCTGTTCACCCGATTCGATGAAGCGACGACGACCGGCTTTCTTGTGGCCGTGCACATTGCGCTGATGATCGGCATCGCGCTGGTGATGATGCCCGCACAGACGGCTGGGCTTAACCAACTGCCCCGTCATCTGCACCCGCACGGAACGGCGATCCTGAACACGCTGCAGCAGGTGTCCGGTGCGATCGGCACCGCCCTGTATATCAGCATCATGTCGGGCGGACAGAAACAGTACTTGAGCGGATCGAGCGTCCCGCAGTCTCCGGCGGAACTAGCCAAAGCGTTGGCCGTCGGCATCAACAACGCGTTCTGGGTTGGTGTCTTTATCGCGCTAGCGGCGCTCGTTCTCGGTCTTTTCCTCAGGGCGAAATCGCCGGAACCGGAAAACGAAGTGTCGACATAATAATAATGGCCGTCTGTCTAGGACGGCCCCAAAAACCTGTCAATGCGGAGATAACGGCTAATTAAGAAGAAGGAAGCTTACATTCTCTGAATGAGTAAGAGTCATTAATTTGGAAATCAGTGGATGTTTGTAGAAAATGGACGTTTTCGCGATGGGAGGAATCGTGTATGGAAGATGCCCAGTATGAGCGAGGAAATTACGGCATCGACGCTCCGAAAGCTATTGGCAACCTAGTGCTCCTTGGAATTGGTTTTCTTATTCTAGGCGTTACGGCGTTTTATGTCTTTCCGACGAGATTGCATTGGCTTGGCGATACAATCGGGAGTATTCTGTTATTGTCGTTTCTGATCGTGATCGTTGAATCGCTTTATATGGTATGGAGCAGCAAAGTTGGGAAACTGCGCATGCGGGAGAAATTGATCGAGCTAGTACAACTTCGCGGGGACGAGTTACTGCTTGACGTCGGTTGCGGCCGAGGTTTGATCCTGAACGCGGCAGCGCGCAGATTGACGACGGGGAAAGCCTATGGCATCGACATCTGGAACAAACAAGACCAGTCGGGTAATGACCCGAAAGAAACGATTGAGAATGCCCGGATCGAAGGAGTAGCCGAACGCGTTGAAGTAGTGAACGGCGATATGCGCGCCATTCCGTTTCCTGACGACCATTTCGACGTGATCGTTTCCAGTCTGGCTGTTCATAATATTTACAATCGTGCGGAGCGGTACAAGGCATTGGGCGAAATGATAAGAGTATTGAAACCGGGCGGCCAGTTGGCTATTCTCGATTTCCAGCATGTGCGGGAATACGCGGATGCCCTCCGTGAGCTTGGAACGCTCAATGTCCAAATTACCGGACCGTATTGGACGATGTTTCCTTCAGTGCGAATCGTCACCGGAAGCAAAAAGACAGCGATACCAACCCTCTGAATGTTATCAAACTTTTTGGGAACCGGTTGACCACACATTAGACGAAAACGGCGTTGTGCCAAACGTCTATTAGCCTAATCGAACAACAAAGCCTTCAACGTACCTTTGTAATCATTTCTAAAGAGGCCGGATGGACGAGAAAACGATTCGAAATATTTTTCACGATTACGTTAGTTTAAGGGACTCTTCCGGATGGTTGGGACGCTGGCGAGCCGCCTGCAATCCTGGCAGTCGACCTATACGTTGAACCAGAGTGTTTTGATAATTTTACATATTCACTATTTTTTCACTCGATTCATTAGTAATGTTGCTTACTTTCCGCAGACATGGCAACTGCTTTTGTTTCTTGAACTGTACCGTATGGATGTTCAGGCGGAGCATAGATAACGTAAATTTTAAGTGGTTTGTTTCCTGTATTGGTTACATTGTGCCATTTTCCAGCCGGTATCATAATTGCATAACCGTCATATGCCATTGCCCGAAAATCTAATTTATCTTTGCAATCGCCCATTTGAACGAGTCCTTGACCTTCCTCAATGCGTATAAATTGATCCGTTGTTGGATGGACTTCTAAACCGATGTCATCTCCGACATTAATACTCATCAAAGTCACTTGAAAGTGTTTCCCTGTCCATAAAGCGGTGCGGTAAGTATTATTTTGCTTAGCAGCTTGGTCAATATTCACTACGAATGGCCTTGATCCATAATCTCTTAATTTGATGTTTTTAAAATAAGGATTCCAGTTGTTATTGTACCAATTATAATAATGAGGATTCAAAGTATTGCCCCATGTATTGTTATCCCAGTTGTCATGCATAGGATAATGCCATTGATTATGAAAATAAGAATTACGGTACATGTTCATTCTCCTTTGATGATTACTTATTTACTTTTTATCCTATGCAGTTGCCTATTTAAATGAATGTAAAATGCGCAATAATGGGCAAGTGCCTAAAAATGGGAAATGTTGCTCATCATGACCTGGGAGATGTATCGAAGTTTTTGTTCCTGGATTTGCCAAAGGCAGGAATCGAAAGTTCCGGAACTAGATCATCCTTAGCGGTCCGGGCAAAAGGCTCATCAAGCGGACTCTGAACAACTCACGATGAAAGAGTTGATCGACCCCTGTATGAAAAGAAAGGGATCGCTTCGCCGCGAAAAAAGCGGATGAAGCGATCCTTTTTTGTTGCACTGGGTAAAGCGGTCGGTCTGATGGACGGACCATAGTCCGCTAGTGTGTGTCTTATCCGTTTGTACCGGTTTGCCGTAACTCTCGAACGGCGGCCAAGAAATTGACCAAATTGTAAATGCCCATCCCAATTCCGGTTTGTTCACGCGGCAGCGCGGAGGAGACGACTTTGGCCAGAGCCGCCCTGCACGAAGGTGACCGAAACGTTGATCAACGGCATAGAGCAGCAATCACCATTTGTTCCAACATATAGGTTCCAATGTCCATGCGTTCAAAACCGATACCCTCTCTTGGACTTGGATTCCGGCACCGGATTTCGGCCTGGTAGCAATGTGAGCCGATCAATCGCGGCCAACAGATTTTCTATTTTATTAGAATGAGTTCGCGGAGAAAAAAGGTCAACCCGCAATCCTACTCCTAGTTGAACTCATGCGAAACTGCCGTAACGTAACGGGTTAATGGGGGCGGGCTGCACTATCGGCTGCACTATCCGCTCTGCTATGTTTGGATTTGGGCAATAACAGCGTTGCTAGCACACACACTATTGCTAACCCTAGAAATATGACAAAAATATCATGGATGCTGGAAACAAGAATATGTTGCAATTGAGAAAGCATCGAAGGGGAGAGCTGATCGATGCCCGACGCGTTGATCAATCTGTTCATTTGATTGATATCCGCACTTTCCAAGTTTTCGGCTGCCATGTGTTGAACAATCCGGGAGTTAAAGTAGCTTCCGAACATGGAAATCCCCAACATTTGTCCTAACGAACGAAACAGCGAATTGGTCGCTGTTGCCACTCCGCTTAAGGAAGATTCGACTGCGGATTGAACGACAATGGTATACAAGGTCACCGTGATGCCAAAACTAATGCCGAGCAATGCGGAAATCAAGTAAAAGCCGTACGAACCGCTCGTTAATTGCATGGCCGCCAGCCACGCTCCGCATAGAATCAGAATCATATTGCCTGTGAACGAGGTCACTCTTATCCCTTGTTTCACGAGCATTTTCCCGCATATATAGGAACCGAATGCCCAGAGAATCGCTAAGGGAGCGAGCATGAGCCCTGCTTCCATCGCTCCCGTTCCCAGTCCCCCTTGAAACCACATCGGCATATACACTAACGTTCCCATCATGATCGCATTCACGAGAAATTGAATAACGTTGGCTGACCAGATTTTAAGCTCCCGGAACATGTACAAGGGCAAGATCGGTTCCTTCGCTTTCGTTTCTATCCATAAAAATAACACCATCAACACGACGAAAGCGGCTATACACCAAAGGACAGGCCCCGATAGCCAATGCCCCTGCCCACCCTTTTGAACGGCATATAATAAAAATAGCATGCTGAATGAGAAGGTAAGGATGCCCCAGTAATCGATTGTTTTTTTGCTTTTCTCAAATTTTTCTCGTAGAAATATCACCATGAGAAGGATGGCCGCCAGACCGAACGGAATATTAAACAGGAAAATCCAGTGCCAGGAGACATAGTCGACGAGGAAACCGCCGAGCAGAGGCCCAATCACACCCGCTCCTCCCCAAACGAAAGCCGTAAGTCCAATCATCTGAGCCCGCTTATCTTCCGAGGGATAAATATCCGCAATGATAGTCTGTGTGACCGGCAAAATAGCACCGGCACCGATTCCTTGAACAAGCCGGAATGCAATCAATTGCTCCATCGTCTGGGCTAGTCCGCACAGGGCGGAACCGACCAAGAAAATAGCGGCGCCAACGGCGAAAATAAGCTTTCTTCCGTACAAATCGGAAAGCTTGCCGAATATCAATACAGTAATGGTAGAGGCCAGCAAATAGACCGTAAATACCCCATTCATAAGCTCGATGCCCTGAAGGGAAGCTACAATTTTAGGCATGGCCGTCGTAACAATCGATGACTCTGCAGCCGCTAAAAAGGTAGCGACAAAGATAGAGATCATAACCATCGATCGATTCATGTTCATAGTAACAAGCATCCTCCTTTATTTGGTTTAGCATGTACCGCTTCCAAATAAGGGGGGACACTTGTTTATACATAACAATTTCGTCATAACGTTCATCACTTCCCAACATCGACATTACGCTATGAAGTGCGCGAGTTGTTCACGGAAAGATTTCCTCGTCAATGAGACCCATCTCAACTTTTTAAATATTTATGTTTAAATAGTATCTTTAATAACTAAACTTTGTCAATTCATTTTCTTAACATAGCTTGAGTCGGGTGAACGCTCTCGCACATACGCAAATAGGCCTTGCAAGTACGGCCCAAGTGAAGTATTTTGGACATGTAGTCTTTGAAATCATAGAGCTTGATATCAACCATGAGATTCTATCACAGCAGATGGATAGGCTGGAGTAAAGAACCCGGAGTGATACGATGTTAACGCTACGACAAATTGAAGATTATTTGCGGCGTTTAGGTCTGGAACGGCAGCGGCCAACGCGAGAGTTTCTATTCGCACTGCACCGTGCCCACGTAGAGAGAATTGCGTGGCAAACGATTGATATATTTGCGGGCAAGCCTGTTCCGATCGACGACGAAGGCTTGGTTCATCATATCATTCATCAGGGGGGCGGGTATTGCTTTCACCTTAACGGAGCATTCCGTCGTCTACTGTGTGCGTTGGGATATGAAGTGTCGTTACATCGGGCTGGGGTGCAATCCCATGGCCAAAAACCAAGAATCAATTCATTTCATGTAAGTCTATCCGTTCGTTTGCCTATCGAAAATGATGAAGACGCAAAGCCGCAAACATGGATTGTAGACGTTGGATTGGGCGACATGCCGTATGAGCCCATTCCTCTTCGATTTGGGGTGTATAAGCAGGGCTTTCATACATATAAGCTTACGCAGTCCGGCGTCATTACTCCGGGATGGCGCTTGGAACATGATCCTCAAGGAATTTTTACCGGCGTTGATATCGATCCGGAAGCTGTTCAAAATATGGATGAATTCATACCGAAGCATCATTATTTAAGCTCGTCCCCGGATTCCGCCTGGATCAACCTGCTGCTGGTGCAGAACAGGCATAAGACAGGCAGCAATGAGCTGAGAGGATGCGTATACAATCGACGCGATGAGCGCGGCCTAATCAAAAACGAAATTACCAATCGCTCGGAATGGTTCGAGCTATTGAGCGACGTATTTGGAGAGCCGCTGAATCATTTCAGCAAGCACGAAAAGGACGGCCTATGGACAAAAGTATTAAAAACCCATGAGGAATGGAAAAGGAATCGGCAAAATCGGGATCAAGCCGGGGAAATGGAGTGACGAACGCTGGTGGCGGCGTTACTGAAATGAAAGAATGACAAGTTATGTCTTTCATGTTCCTTGGCAAAGTTTACTGTAAAAATACTTGTTGACTTATAGCAAAATACAGGGTATATTTTGTGTGTAACCGGTTACCTATAAAGTGGAGTGAACATATGATCTCAATCAAAGATGTTGCCAAGCATGCAGGCGTATCTGTAGCAACCGTATCTAGAGTCTTGAACAATAGCGGTTATGTAGGCCAGGATACGAGGATGAAGGTAGAAAAGGCAATTCAAGAGCTTAAATACAAGCCGAACGAGGTGGCGAGAAGCCTGTTCAAGAAGCAGTCCAGCACGATCGGCTTGATCGTGCCCGATATTACGAACCCCTTCTTTCCCGAGCTTGCGAGAGCTGTTGAAGATACTGCAATTCAGTTGGGATATAATGTAATTCTTTGCAATTCCGATGAAGATGAACAAAAGGAACAAAATTACCTGGACGTGCTGCAGCAGCAATATGTCAAAGGGATTATTGTTTCCTCAAATACGATGACTGCGAAACAAATCGAGCAGTTGAACATTCCGGTCGTCAGTATCGACCGCGTTATTAGCAAAGGCTTGCCGACGATTGTCGTAGAGAACAAGAAAGGGGCCATGATGGCAACCCGCTTTTTGCAGAGCAAAGGCTGCCGCAGGATTGGCCATATCAAAGGAAACAGCGGCGTAGTCAATGCTGAAGAACGCTGCGAGGGCTACAAGGAAATCGTCGGTGGGGAGCCTTGGTTCGAAGAGACATACATTGCGTATGGTCAATACGATATGCAATCATCCATTCAAGCGACAATGGAACTGCTGCAAAGGCATCCGGATATTGACGGTATCTTTGCGGCGAATGACATCATGGCGATCGGCGCGATTAAAGCTGCGTATCAACTGGGCAAAAAAGTGCCCCAGGACATAGCGATCGTCGGCTTTGACGGCATCAGCCTGTCCAAAGCGACGACGCCGGAGCTGACTACCGTGCAGCAGCCCATTTATGAAATGGGCGAGAAGGCAACCAAGATGCTGGTGAGCTTAATGGAGCGTCAGCAGACCATGGATCAGGAGAACTATAAAATATTGGACGTATCGCTGATAGAGAGAGAATCAACCTAAGAAGGAGAGATAGGAATGGAGCGGAAACCCAAAATTACTGTTGTTGGCAGCATCAACATGGACCTAGTCACCATAACAACTCAAATGCCTCAAATGGGAGAGACGCTCCTTGGCAAGCAGTTTCAGATGAATCCCGGCGGAAAAGGAGCCAATCAAGCGGTAGCGGCAGCACGACTCGGTGCGGATGTTCGTTTGATTGGCTGCGTCGGCAATGACCGTTTCGGTCAGGACATTTTACAGCACCTCAGAGAAGAAGGTATTGATGTGTCCAATGTGGAACCGGTTACAGATCGTACGGCAACGGCTACGATCACGGTCTACAACGCAGATAACAGCATTATTGTCGTGCCGGCGGCCAACCATCATGTAACCGCATCTTTTGTAGAGTCCAAGCGAAAAGTTATCGCAGATAGTGATGTTCTTCTCGTGCAGTTGGAAATACTATTGGAAGGTGTGCAAAAAGCAGTAGAAATTGCCAAAGAGAACGGAGTTACCGTCATTCTTAACCCGGCTCCCATTCAGGAGCTGCCTGCAGAATTGATACGGCAAGCGGACTACCTTACGCCGAACGAACATGAGCAAAGGGTATTGATGCAGCAGCATGGCAAGGACATCGGCGATAAGCTGATCGTTACGAAGGGAAGCCAGGGCCTGTCGATTAGGCAGGAGGGCCGCGAACTGAACGTTCCCGCCTATCGAATCGATGTCGTGGATACGACTGGAGCAGGGGATTCTTTTAACGGCGGACTAGCCGTTGCCTTAAGCCAAGGTATGACGCTGAAAGCTGCTTGCGAATACGGCAATGCCGTTGCGGCCTTGTCAACCACGAAGCTCGGGGCGCAAACCGGAATGCCAACCGCAGAAGAGGTAGCACAGTTTATTCAAGGAGGAAGAAACCAATGAACAAAAGACCGATTATTATTGACACCGATCCGGGAATCGACGATGCAGTTGCATTAGCGATTGCCTTGTACAGCGAAGAGCTGGATGTGCGCTTGATCACTACCGTAGCCGGTAATGTGGGCTTGGATAAGGTGACGTTGAACGCCTTGAAATTGCTGAAATTTTTCAAGCAAGAGATTCCGGTGGCGATGGGCGCCGACAGACCGTTGATCAAAGAACCGATTGATGCGAGCAACGTACACGGCTCAACGGGAATGGACGGCTACGATTTTGAAGAGCCGACGAAGGAACTGCTCTTGAAGGAGAATGCGGTCAATGCCATGTACCGGGTCATCATGGAAAGCGAGCAACCGATCACCCTCGTTCCGATCGGTCCTTTGACGAATATTGCGCTTCTGCTCAAAATGTATCCGCAAGTGAAAGAGAAAATTGCCGAGGTTGTACTCATGGGCGGCTCAACGGCACGCGGCAATGCCGGAGTGATGGCGGAATTCAATATCTATGCCGATCCGGAAGCGGCCAAAATTGTGTTCCAGAGCAGTCTGCCTGTCGTCATGGTCGGGCTTGACGTTGGATGGAAAGCGCTCGTGTACCCGGAAGACAGCGAGCAATTGAAAAGCATGAACGAAACCGGAAGAATGATCTATCAGCTGTTCCAAAAGTATAGAGGCGGCAGCATGAAGACAGGATTGAAGATGTACGACAGCTGCGCGATCGCTTATCTCCTGCAGCCTGAAATGTTCACGGTGGCGGATACGTTCGTGGATGTAGAGATTCACGGCCCGCTAACGTCAGGCTGTACCGTTGTCGACTTGAAAGGATATTTGGGACAGGCCAACAACGCCAAAGTATGCGTCGATATCGATCCGCAAATGTTTAAAACGTGGTTCATGGAAAGCTTGAGCAAGTGCAACTAAGCTAAGCCTTGCTCTGCCGGCTCAGTTGTACGAATGGCCGTCCGGTCCGCATCTGATCCGCTTTATCAGCACCCAATTTGCATCTTAGGAGGAACGCCATCATGGGCTCTAATATAGTCATGTACGGCTCAGCGATTATTGCTGTACTTATCGTTATTTATATGCTAATCAAGAAAATGGATATCAAGATTACGCTTTTTCTAATGGGGATCATTTTAATTCTGGTCGCCACAGCTATGGGCAACGATATCGCCGTTAAGGATTTCGCATCGACGGGCTCGATATGGCTGGATCCGCTCCAGGTCATCGTTACCCAGTTCAAGCAGACCTTAACTTCTGCGGGCTTCATCATTCTTCTGCTTGGAGGTTACACGGCCTATATGTCCTCCATCGGAGCGAATGAAGTGACGGTCAATGCATTAACGAAGCCTATTTCCAAAATTAAGTCGCCTTATATTCTGGTGCCGATCGTCTTTTTGCTAGGAAATCTATTGTCCCTCGTTATTCCGAGTGCGTCTAACTTGGCGATCATTTTGCTGGCAACCTTGTTTCCGATTTTAAGAAAAGCGGGTATGTCGGCGCTTTCCGCGGCAGCGGTCATCGCTACATCCGCCACGATCGTTCCTACGCCGCTGGGAAGCGACAATGTCGCCATCGCCGAGGAATTGGCCAAGCATGCGCTGTTCGCCAACTTGACGGTAACGGACTATGCGTTCAGATATCACGCTGTCGTATCCATTCCGACCTTGATCTTTATCGCGCTGGTTCATTACTTCTGGCAGAAGCGCATGGACAAGAAAGCAACACGCTTGGAGAACGAAGCCGAAGTGAACCATGAATCCAAGGAAGACATCGAGATCCAAGGCGGCAAGCTGTTCAAAACGGTCTATGCGATCCTGCCGATCTTCCCGATCATTCTGCTGCTTGGCACTTACGCGGTTCAAATTACGACAGGCAATGCCATAGAACTGAGCGTAGAGTCGGCGACCTTGGTATCGCTCGTGCTGGCCATCGTCTGCGAACTTATTCGCCACAAAGGCGACAAAAGCGTGCTGGAAAAAACGGAATCCTTCTTTAAAGGAATGGGCGGAGCGGTACCGATCGTCGCCCTGCTGGTTGCAGCCTCCGTCTTTGTTACAGGACTGAAATCCATCGGCTTGGTGGATGCGCTGCAGCAATCGATGCAAAATATCCAAGGCAACGGCTTGGACTTCGTTCTACCGCTTGTCCTGGTAGCCATTACGGCGCTCATCGTTATTCTTAGCGGCAGCGGCACGGCCCTGATCTTCGCTATGGTGCCGCTGATGGTTCCATTAGCCGATGCAGCGGGCATTAGCCCCATCGCGATCTCGGTGCCGATGGGACTTGCGGGCAACCTCTTCCGTGCGGTATCCCCGGTTGCGGCCGTCGTGCTGATCGTTGCCGGTACGGTGAAGACGGATCCGATCGCTATCGTAAAAAGAACGTCGGTTCCAATGATCGCAGGCGTGATCTTTATGTTCGTCCTGTCAATGGTGATCTTTCTCTAAATTGAAATCCATCATCATGTAAGACAAGAAGAGCAGGCTTAGGCCTTGTTCTTCTTTTTTTATTTCTTTTTCTTGTCAAAATCCAGCGAATATGTTAGGATTCTGAAAACAGGAGATGATCTGATGAATGGTAAACTGACATTTAAGACGTTGCATCCTCATAAACTTGTGGATGATGTAGTTAATCAGTTGCAGCATAAAATATCAACGGGCGAGATTCGTCCCGGAGATAAGATTCCGCCGGAACCGGAACTAATGGAGCTCTTCGGGGTTGGCCGGTCCACGATCCGGGAAGCGATCCGGGTTTTGGTGCACGCCGGCTTGCTTGAGAAAAAACAAGGGTACGGCACTTATCTGAAAGCCAGCCCTGTCATCCAAGAGCCCCTTACCCATCGACTGCATCGCGCAGAGCTTATAGAGGTATTCGAGGCAAGAAAAATGCTGGAGTTGGAAATATCCAGATTAGCCGCTCAACGCCGCGATGAAGATGATCTGCAAAACATGCGCACTCATTTGGAGGCGCGCAACTTTGCGTTGCGGCAAAATGACCGGGAACTGTATGCCAAGTCGGATATAGAGTTTCATATGGCTATAGCGATTGCCAGCAAAAACGGAGTTATTATTGATTTATTTCGAACCTTTTCTCATGTTTTATCAAACGCGATGAACAAATTAAATCAAGAATATAGTTCGCATGATCCGCAATCCTATTATCATGAGCAGTTATATGAAGCGATTAAGCGTCAAGACTCTGAGCTTGCTTTAAAATGGACGCTTCTTATCCTGGAGGGAACAATCGCCGAGTTATAATCCGATTTTTTTAAAATCAAACAGCAGATGATATGATGTTTCATTGTCGCTTGGTATACTGGCGATCACATTCAAATTTCAGCAACTACTACCCCAAACGCTTAGGAGGAACATAAAGTGTCAAATATTATTGAGGTCAAAGACGTCCTTTGGGAACGCGAGCATAAATCCATATTGAAGAACGTCAATTGGACGATCCGTAAGGGGGAACATTGGGCGTTGCTAGGGCTGAATGGTTCCGGAAAGACGACGTTATTGAATATGATAACCGGCTACATTTGGCCGACAAAGGGAGAGATTTCCGTCCTAGGCCATCAGTATGGAACCGTCGATTTGCGGGAAATGCGAAAACGGATCGGATGGGTAAGCTCTTCGTTCCAAGAACGAATTCATCCCAATGAGAAAACACAACATCTGGTGATTAGCGGGTTGCATGCTTCCGTTGGATTATTTGAGCAACCAACGGAAGACCATATGCAAAAAGCCGTTTCCCTCATGGAAACACTCGGCTGCGCGCATCTTCTCGACCGCCCATATCAAACTTGTTCGCAAGGGGAGAAACAAAAGCTTCTTATCGCCCGAGCGCTTATGGCCTCGCCTGATTTGCTTATTCTGGATGAAGCGGGTAACGGACTGGACTTTTTGTCCAGAGAATCCTTGCTCCAAAGCATCGCAAGTCTGGTTAATCAAAAGGATGCCCCAACGCTGTTGTACGTGACGCATCACGTAGAAGAAATATTGCCTGAATTTACACATTCCTTGCTGCTCCGAAAAGGAACGGTTTTTGCATCCGGAAAAACAGAGGAAATTCTCACTAGCGAACAGTTATCGGCTTTATTTGAAACCCCTGTTCAAGTAAGTTGGAAAAATAACCGGGCTTGGCTTTCGCTATGAAAGGTAATGCGAAACATCCCCATACAAATCAACTTCCGGTGTATCTTCATTCATAGTAATCTTGCACAAAGCAGTCGGGTAGATATCGGGCAAGTTTCCCATTTCATCAAGCTGTTTATTCAAAAAATAACCCATAATCGCTTTTAATGTGATCCGGTGCGTTACAATAAGAACCTCTTTGCTTTTATGCTTTGCAATGATATCTTTGATCGCAGGGATCGTTCTTCCAAGCAATTCGCGATAACTTTCCCCGTGTCCGGTAGGGGTGTATAAATGCGGTTGATTGAAAAACTGTTCATATTGAACGGGATATGCTTGTTGAATATGTTCTACATTTTGACCTTCCCACAGTCCCATATTAATTTCTTTTAGTGAATCAAGCGTCGAAATGTCAATCGGGCGATTCCCCAAAAGAATCCGAGCCGTGCTTACCGCCCTTGGACTGGAACTGGAATAAATGGCGTCAAAATCGACGTTTCCCAAACGTTCCTTCAACCATTCGGCTTGCCGAATACCGAATTCCGTAAGCGGGGAATCTTTATGCCCTTGCATCTTTTTTTGCAAGTTCCATTTCGTTTGACCATGACGGGTGAAATATAGTGTTGTTTTCATAGATGAATATCCCCCTATCGTTGCGATATGAATGCACGCTTTGTATATAGTAAAAACATAAAACACTTTCTATGAAAAGTAACCATCCAATTGTACCTGTATTAGACCAAGCCGTTTCGGAAGGGCCCGCCCCGGACGCACTTGTGAATGCCTTCTATAGCCCGAATTCCATACATGAAATCTGGCTTGCCGTTAAATAGCAGAAGCCGAAACCGGTAAAGCAGAGAATAATTCGACTAATGGAAAGGCAAGAACGTTGTATCATGTTCTTGCCTTTTTACATTCGCGCCTTTGCCTTCGATATTTGATTCGTGCCCCTAAAAGAACTTTTCACCCTGTCTAATAGTTTGTTTGAACCAGTTGAGTCCCGATTCTGGTTGCTTCCATGCTGATCGTTGTCATAGGCAGACGGAGCCGGTCCGAACGGATATATCCCCGTTGAGCGAGAAGCCATTTTAATGGAGCCGGATTCGGCTCGGAGAATAGGAATTCAACGAGCGGCAGCAACTGGTTAAACAACTCATTCGACTCCTCTATTTTTCCCGCTCGGAAAAGCTCGTACACTTGAACGAACTGGTCGCTGTCCAAGTTAGCGCTGGCCAGAATTCCCCCTTTAGCACCGCAGCATAAGGAAGCAAAAAAGAGAGCGTCTTCCCCGCATAGGAGCGGTTTTGACATGGATCGGGCCAGTTTGAAAATACGTTGTATATTGCCTGTGCTTTCTTTAAGCCCAATCACATGATCCATTTTCATAATGTTCTTTACCGTCTCAACAGTTAAAGAGACCCCGGTACGGTGAGGGATATCATATAAAATAATAGGCAGATCCGCTTCGGCCAAAGCTTGAAAATGCCGGATGATGCCTTGTTGTGACGGACGGTTATAGTATGGGGTGACAACAAGGGCAGCATCGGCTCCGAGAGATTTAGCTTGTTCTGTTCTTTTCATTGTAGCTAGAGTACTATTAGAACCGGTTCCAACAATAAGCGGTATGTTATACGATGCCGCTATCGCCTTGCGAGCCGATACAATAAGGGACTCCAATTCGTGAGATTCGATCACTGGGGATTCCCCGGTAGTTCCATTAATAATGAGACCGTGAATTCCCCTGCTCACTAAACTTTGAACCAGTTCTTCAAATGACTTCATATCCAAATTTCCACGATGATCGAACGGCGTAACAATGGGAACCATGACGCCATGTAAAGTATCTTCTGTGAGCACAGCTTTCAACTCCTTCCCCTCAATTCGCGATATGAAAAAGCCTAAAACACTTCCAATGAAAAGTAACCACCCAATTGTCTATGTAATAGACCGAGCCGTTTCGGTTGAACCGAACACTCTCGATATTGGTTGGAATGAAAAATAAGAGAAATGGATGGTTACGCTTCTGCTTCGTTCCTTTACGATCGGTTTGTACTAAATGTTAGAGATAGGAGATGAGAATATGAAGACCTCCACAGCGCTCAGACGGATCACTTGCTTGGCCATGCTGGCGTTGCTGCTTTTGACGGTCACAGGGTGCAGCACGGAAAGCATCGTCGTACTTGATCCGAAAGGGCCGATTGCCGGCGGGCAGCGGGATTTAATGTTCATTTCAA
Organism: Paenibacillus sp. MSJ-34; assembly: GCF_018918005.1. Taxonomy (GTDB): domain Bacteria; phylum Bacillota; class Bacilli; order Paenibacillales; family Paenibacillaceae; genus MSJ-34. Next base: position 86,620 of record NZ_JAHLPR010000017.1, read on the forward strand.
CGGTATTGACGTCGATCGTTATCGTGCCGGTTCTGATTATGACCGCCATTATTGTTTGGAGATATCGCGACAGGAAAGGCAGAAAAGCGAAGTACACACCGGATTGGGAGCATAGCACGAAGCTGGAAGTCATCTGGTGGGGGATTCCGATCGTAATTATTGCCATTCTGGGCGTGATTACAATCAAGAGCACGTATGACCTGGAGCCGTCCCAGCCCCTCGAGTCGGATCGCAAACCGTTGACGATTCAAGTGACTTCGCTGGACTGGAAATGGTTGTTTCAATACCCGGAGCAGGGGATTGCCACCGTGAATGTTGTCCATTTTCCGGAAGACACACCCATCCGATTCGAGATTACGGCCGATTCTCCCATGAATTCTTTTTGGATTCCCCAGCTTGGAGGACAAATTTACGCCATGTCCGGAATGGCGATGACGCTTTATTTGCAAGCCGATGAAGTTGGAGACTATTGGGGATCCGGTGCGAATTTCACAGGGAAAGATTTTGCCAAGATGAATTTTGATGTGAAATCGACAACGCAGGAAGAGTTCGAGCAATGGGTGAACGAGATTAAAGCTTTATCACCGGAACTAACTTTGGACGGCTACAAACAGCTGGCAGAGCCGGCCGCTTCCGAAGTTCAAACCTTTTCCGCTTTCCCGGAAGGCTTGTTTGAGATGACCGTAACCAAATACGGCGCTTCTCACAATCATGGCTTATCCTGGAAGGACATGCAAAAAATCAAGCTCCAGGAATAGCGGGCTTCGAATTGGAGGGAGAGAATGCCCATGTGGGACAACATCAAAAGCTTTGCTTCGGAATTTTTTGTTACGGGCGATCCGTTAATTTACGGCGCGGATGTCAGCATTATTATAACCATTATTGGCATTGTATTTGGGCTTACTTATTTCAAAAAATGGGGATGGTTGTGGCGTGAATGGCTAACGACTGTCGATCATAAAAAAATCGGCATTATGTACATTCTTGCCGCTTTTCTTATGCTGTTCCGCGGCGGCGTGGACGCGCTACTGATGCGGGCGCAGCTGGCAGTGCCGGAGCTGAGCTTCTTGACGCCCGATCATTATAATCAGGTTTTTACCACGCATGGCGTGATTATGATTCTGTTTATGGCGATGCCGTTTATGTTCGGTTTGTTTAACGTAGTAGTACCGCTTCAGATCGGTGCGCGCGATGTCGCTTATCCTTTCCTGAATGCGCTAAGCTTCTGGCTCTTCTTCTTCGGAGCCATGCTGTTTAACTTGTCCTTCGTCATCGGAGGATCTCCGGATGCGGGGTGGCTCGCTTATCCGCCTTATTCGGAACGGATGTTCAATCCGGGTGTCGGCCAGGATTTCTACATTTGGGGGATACAGATTTCAGGGATCGGCAGCTTGATTTCAGGGATCAATTTTATCGTGACGATTCTGAAAATGCGCGCTCCCGGCATGAAGCTGATGAAAATGCCGATGTTCTCATGGTCCGTTTTATCAAGCTGCATCGCCATTATATTTTCTTTTCCCATCTTGACGGCAACCTTGGCGCTGCTGTTTCTGGACCGCTATTTGGGGGCGCATTTTTTCACCCTGGACGGCGGCGGCAATCCGATGATGTATATCAATTTGATCTGGATGTGGGGACACCCTGAAGTATATATTATCGTGCTGCCGGCCTTCGGCATTTTCTCGGAAATTGTATCCACCTTTGCGAAGAAAAAACTGTTCGGCTATAAATCCATGGTTTATGCCATGATGATTATCAGCATTTTATCGTTTTTTGTCTGGGCGCATCATTTCTTTACGATGGGCTCCGGCGCGGGGGTCAATTCCGTCTTTGCGCTTACGACGATGCTCATTGCCATCCCGACCGGCGTTAAGGTGTTCAATTGGCTGTTTACGATGTTCCGGGGAAAGATCACCTTCGAAACTCCGATGTTATGGACGATCGGCTTTATTGTTTGCTTTGTCGTCGGCGGGATGACCGGGGTGCTTCTGTCGGTGGCGCCGGCGGATTTTCAATTCCATAACAGCTATTTCCTGATCGCGCATTTTCACAATACGATCATTGGCGGTGTAGTATTCGGTTATTTCGCCGGCCTGTATTATTGGTGGCCCAAGCTGTTCGGCTTTAAGCTGAATGAGCGAATAGGGAAATGGGCGTTCTGGTTCTGGAATATCGGATTCTATGTATGCTTCATGCCGCAATATGTGCTCGGGTTGATGGGAATGACGCGGCGCCTTGTCACCTACGGATGGGACAAGGGATGGTGGGAGATGAACCTGGTCTCCACGATCGGGGCCGCGCTGATGGGACTGGCCTTCTTGTTTCAGGTATGGCAAATCGCGTACAGCGTCAAGCATCTGCAGAAAGATGAAACGGGCGATCCGTGGAACGGACGCACCTTGGAATGGTCGCTTCCGTCTCCTGCGCCGCACTACAATTTTGCAACGCTGCCGCAGGTCTCTTCCCAGGATGAATGGTGGGAGGAGAAGCAGCGCAGAAAGAGCGGTCAATTCTCTCCGGCTCCGGTGAAGCTGGAACCGATCCATATGCCCAAAAATTCCGGCATTCCATTTGTGATGTCGATGTTCTGGTTCGCGGCCGGATTCGGTTTTGTATTCGACTGGCTTTGGTTAACGATATCCGGTTTAGCGGGAGTAGCGGTATGCATGCTGGTTCATTCATTCAACTACGATACCGATTATTACATCCCGGTGAAGGAGATTAAACGAACAGAGGGGGTAACGGGCGAATGGCTTCATTGAACGAATCTGCGTATGACGATCAACCGGCATTCCATTCGGATCGTCACGAGCATCCGGATATGGAGGAAATGCGCACCTTCGGATTTTGGATTTACTTGATGACGGATGTAATTATATTCGGGACGTTATTCGCTGCCTATATTGTCTTGCAAGGCAACAGAGACGGCGGGCCCGGACCTGAAGAACTGTTTGAGCTGAGCGGTATTATTGCAAGCACTCTTATTTTGCTGACCAGCAGTTATACGAGCGGTCTCGCCGTGCTGTCTATGAATAAAGGCAATCGTCAGGCCCTGATGGGCTGGCTCGGCGTCACGGCATTGCTCGGTGCGGCATTCATCGTACTGGAAGTCAATGAATTTGTTCATCTGGTACACGAGGGAGCCACCATCGGCACAAGCGCTTTTCTATCGGCTTTCTTTACCTTGGTTGGGACTCATGGGCTTCATGTATCTATAGGATTGGTCTGGATGGTTGCCTTGATTCTTCAACTGGCCAAGCATGGCATTACGCCGGTAACGAAACGTAAAGTGAATGTGATTAGCCTGTTTTGGCATTTTCTTGACGTCGTCTGGATTTTCGTATTTACGATTGTCTATTTGATGGGGGTGAGCTAGATGACGAAGCATGATATGACCGCTCCGCATGACGCCGGAAGCCACGGCTCCTTGAAATCCTATACGATCGGTTTCCTGTTCTCCATTATGTTGACGATCATTCCCGTTGCGGTCGTTGTATTTGGCTGGCTCGAGGGAATGGCGAACACCATCGTTCTGATGACGGCAGCCGTACTGCAGTTTGTCGTTCAACTCATTTATTTCATGCATCTGCGGGAGGAGAAAAAGCCTCGTTACAATCTGGTGACCTTGATTCTTGGTTTGTTCATTTTGCTCCTTATCGTTGTCGGCTCGATGTGGATTATGATGTTCAATCAGGTGGCAACATGAGCAGGACTTCCGCAAATGTTACGATTTTTCTTATTGTTATGATTTTGCTTGTCATCACCGCGTGTAATAAGGAGACGAGGAACCAGGTTCATCATGAGGGAACGACTCCCCCTGTTGAAGCAAACGCAGCGGCATTATATAAGAAACAATGTTTGTCTTGCCATGCTGCCGATTTAAGCGGAAAGGTGGGACCGGATTTGCGGGGGATCGGTTCTAAAATGGCGGAAAAGCAATTATTTGAGATAATTCATGATGGTGCAAAGGGCATGCCGGCATTTAAAAAAAGTTTGAGTGAAGAGGAAATGGAAGCTTTGGCGCAATGGCTCGCGGCAAATAAATCATAAAAGTGAGGGATTTTCGTTGAAAAAGGCGGCACTCTGCGTGTTGTTCTGTTTGATGATCATGATAGCTGCCGCATGCGGCAGCGGAAAGCCGAATCAGCTTGGTTATCAGGTTGTACCTTTTGAAGCCGTCAACCAGTCTGGTGACCCGATGTCCTTGTCCCATTTAAAAGGCAAGGTTTGGATCGCAGATTTTATATTTACGTATTGTGCAACAGTGTGTCCGACCATGACGGCTAATATGTCCGAATTGCAAACGCGGTTAAAATCAGCAGGCGTTGAGGCAGAGTTAGTTTCTTTCTCTGTGGATCCGGAACGTGACGATCCCGCAGCGCTAAAACAATACCTTTTAAAATTTGATGCCGATTTCTCGAATTGGCATGCGTTAACCGGCTACGAGTTTAACGAGATCAAAACATTTGCTCTGGATTCGTTTAAGACTGTCGTTGCCGAGGATACGTCATCCGATCAAGTCATTCACGGTACTTCGTTTTTTCTGATTGATCCGTCGGGGACCGTGGTTGCCAAGTATGATGGAATGACGGATACGCCTTACGATCAAATTATAAGAGATGTGAAGGCATTGCAGCGATAGGTTGGTAGAGATTGGCGGCTTGCTGCTTGTCGTTGTGGGCATTTTGCTGTACTTTGATAAAGTGAGTATAATCAATTCGTGGTTTTAAATCGTCTTTGCTTACAATGAAGGGGAATGAAAAGCTTATATAGATCGGATCTATACAAGCTTTCATTCCCCTTTTAGCTTGATTGGCCAAGAACGCCCCGTAGCGATGAGGCAAATTTCAATGTGCCCGCGACGATTTCTTCTGCCTTAGGCCTTGCATAAGTGAATCTCACATATCCGGAATCGGAACCATAGACGCTGCCGGGAACAAAGATAACTCCATTACGGATCGCTTCCTCCAACAATTTATGATCATTCACCTCGGGAGCTATCTTGCACCACAAATGCAAGCCTCCTTGCGGAATCGAGAAGCTGACCAAGTCCGGCAATTCTTTCTGAAGCGTCTCGATCAATAAATCCCGTTTATAGAGCAGATCCGTTCGCAGCCGCTCCAAATGAGGTTGGACATATGAAGATCTCAAGAACTGCGCGGCAACCTTTTGAGGAACGACGCTAAGTCCGAAATCCATCTGCTGTCTGGCATCGGCCAGCCGCTCTACAACGGAATGAGGAGCGACCATCCACCCGACGCGCAACCCGGAAGCTGCGATTTTGGAGAAGGATCCGATGTAAATGACGGAGCCGATTGAATCATTTGCTTTCAGCGGCATCGGAGGAGTTCCATGATAAGCGGTGAGGCTATAAGGGTCATCTTCCACAATCGGAAGGCCCAACTCGCTCGCAACATCCAGCAGTTCCATTCGGCGTTTCTCGTCAAGAACCGTTCCTGTTGGATTGTGATAGTTGGGATTAATGAAGATCATCTTAATCCGATGTTTTTTATATAGAGTACGAACATCCTTGGGGCGGACACCTTTATCGTCGACCGGAAGACGGAACAATCGAAGGCCGGCCGATTGAAACATCGGCAACGAGTAGCAATAAGAAGGATCTTCAATGGCTACCGCATCCCCGGGAGTAAGCAAACATTGCGTAATTAAATATAATGATTGCTGAGAGCCGGATGTAATAAGAATCGACGATTCTGTCGTTTGAATACCCCGATATTGATCTAAATACGCGACGAGTATTTCTCTAAGTGGAACAAACCCTTGCGGATTGTCATAACCAAGATATTCCGTATAGTGGTTTTCATCGATCAGAGTATTGATTTCTTCCACAGGAGAAATGTCCGCGCCCAGTTCGCCGCTGGCAAAGTCAATCAACGTTTTGTCTTTTTGGAGAGCTTCCCGGATCCGTCGCAAAAAAGGCAGATTGGGTAAAAAACTTCCGCCTTCTACATACCGATGCCAGTTGGGGGTATGCTTCGGAGTAGCTCCCCATTTATATTTACTAACACGGGTCCCGCTTCCGGTACGGCTTTCGATGATTCCAAGCGCACGCAGCTCCGCATAAGCAAGGATAACCGTGCTTCGATTCACTCCTAATTGTTCGGCTAATTTCCGCTCCGAAGGCAGCAGACTGCCTGGCGGAAATTCGCCATATGAAATTCTTCGTTCGATGTCGTCGGCAATTTGCTGATAAAGCGGTTGGTTGCTGTTACGAATCGGCTTCCAGATGATAATCACCTCCTCCGTATAAGTTTCAGATAGAGTGTCGAAAAATCATCTTTATCATAACATTTGGCATGTACATGGAGAGCCGCTCAAATTGACGAATGTATATCAATCTGTTGAACTTGGATGGTGGTTTGGTTTGTAAATTGGATGGTCTCTGTTTACGAAGAGGTGCTCTCTTCGCTTAGTACGGGAGTTATTCCTGTTTTCTCAGCCCCAAATAAACTCCTGAAATGGCCGTAAAAAACAGGAAATAACCGAAGAAGCTGTATAGATGCATCCACTGATCGGAATGAATAAACATCCCTAGCCGCTCTGCTACAGTTTCCAACATCGGCATCAACAGGCTGACAAAGAGGATCATGCAGGCCTTCCCCCATCTATTCGCTTGGGAAAGGCAGTACAGGAAAACGATTGTGAATAGAGGCAGCACGATTAAAGTGAAGACGATATGAATCGGGAAGATCTCCGGCAAAAGCCTGTGCGGAAAATGGTACAACCCTTTACCGACAAAATAGAGATCCAAATACGTGCCGACCAATGATGCCAATACGGCACATGCGAAGCTATCTTTATTCCAAAAGGCTGATCGTTTTTTTGGCAAGCGCGGCAACTTCGAGCCGCTCCAATGTTTTACAGTATTCATCCTTGATCTCCCCGTCCATCATTTCCAGGTCATCCGCTAAATAATCCGCCACGCTTAGATCTTGAAACCAATCCCCCGGTTCCGCTTCCGGCTGGCTGATATTTTTCCAGGCATGCTCAAGCCTCGGGCTATAAACTCTCCTCGCTCCCTTGCGAAGCCGGCACGATTTCAACCGCAACGGATAGGGAATTCCCGGCGCACCTTCATGTACGTCATTGAATACATGCGGCCAGTAATCCTTCCTTGATCCGGTATGCGGATGACGTTTCGCCCAATCCAATACCTGACGATGGAAATCGTTATTTTTAAACAAAACGGCATACAGCTTTTTTCCAAGTAAAATTCGCTCATGGAGTGATTGGAATTCACGGAGTGTCTGTCCCTTTACATTCTCACCCTCCGCAGGAAAAAGAATTTGATTAAAGGACAGCCAATTCTGAAGATGAAATTCGAGTTTGTTTAACACTTCTTTTTGATAATGGGGATTTTGAACAACCCTTAGTTCCAGGTAGCTTTGTTCGTTGACGACTAACGCTATGCAATGCATATACGTATCTCTGACTTTCCAAAAATAGTTCCAAATCGTTTCCATAAATATGGAAACATTTAGTTGAGGCAGCAAATAAAACAGGGGTCTATTCTGTTTTAAACTTTCCTCGTAGAGTAGAAATTGCGGGTAAACATCCTGGAAAATCAACCAGTTGCCGCGTTCCAAAAAATGAAAAAAAGCTTCCCGATCTTTTTCCGGCAGCAGTTTGGTTAGAAATTCTCCCTTGAGATCGGTCATATTCCATCCGCCATTCCGCGATACCATATGTCCCAAAAATGCCCAGTGGATTTCGGGATGCCGGAGATAAAACTCGAGATAGGCTTTCGTTCTGGTCACATTATTTAGGTTGTGGCCCTGTGTAATGGATCTAATGTCGCGCACAAGCTTTTTTTCTGTAATAGTCAACTCTTTCGGGATGGCAGGGGAACGTTTCTTTCTTCTCTTTAATTCCTTGCGGATCGTTTCAAGCGGTGTTGTTTTGCGGACTCTTGTAAACAGGATAGCGGCTTCCCTCCCTTACGAATTCTCTATGGCAGTAACGAATATGTATAGCTTTAAGATGCTTTTGTACGAGGAAGGAGCACTGGAATGATGGATACCGCGAAAGGGATCGGATGGATGATCGAAACGCTTCGTAAAGACCAGTCCCCTGACGGCTCATGGGCTTATCCGTTTGAGACGGGGATTTCCACAGATGCCTATACGATCATTTTATTACGCACTTTAGAGATTGATGATGAGGAATTCATCGAAGGGCTGTGCCGAAGAATTGTAAGCAAACAACAGAAAAACGGAGCGTGGAAGCTCTATCGCGACGAAGGAGAAGGCAATGTAACCGCCACGTTGGAAGCCTATTATGCACTGCTGTTTTCCGGATACTACCGGAAAGAAGACGAGCGCCTTCACGCCGCCAAAACGTTTATCCTCGCTAACGGCGGTTTATCGGAAGTAAGTGCGTTTACGAAAATTATGCTGGCGCTGACCGGACAATATCAATGGCCTTCGTTAAGCCCTCTGCCGATTGAAATGATTCTGCTTCCGCGCAGCTTCCCAATCAATTTCTATTCTTTATCCGTTTACGGGCGTGCCAATCTGACTCCGATTATGATGTTGGCCGACAACAAGTTTTCCATGAAAACAACCTATACTCCCGACCTGTCCGATTTGAAACGGATCGGCGATGGCGAGGACGAATGGGTTCGCTCAAAGGAATGGCGCTCGCTGCTCTCCTTGATTCGGGACGGAGTCGCAAGATTGCTCGGCATCCCGAGGGAATTGCACCGGTTAGCGCTTGAGCGCGCCCAACAATATATGCTGGACCGTTTGGAGCGGGACGGAACGTTGTACTGTTATTACAGCAGTACCTTTTTGATGATTTTCGCCCTCCTTTCCTTAGGGTACAAAAAAACCGATCTGGTCATTATCAAAGCCGTTGCGGGAATTCGGGCCATGAAATGCGAAATGAACGGTCTCCCCCATATGCAATACACCACGGCCAATGTGTGGAATACCTCGCTAATCGGTTATGCTCTTCAGGCAGCGGGGGTTTCGCATCAAGACCCGATGGTGGCGAAGGCAAACCGGTATTTGCTAAGCCGCCAGCATGACCGCTTTGGCGACTGGGCCGTGCATAATCCGGGCAGCTTGCCGGGCGGCTGGGGATTTTCCGACGCGAATACGATGAATCCGGACGTGGATGACACGACGGCCTCGTTAAGGTCCATATCCGGAATATCGTTGCAGAACCGGGCGGCCTGGGACCGGGGCGTCAATTGGCTGTTGTCAATGCCAAACGATAACGGCGGCTGGGCTGCTTTTGAAAAAAATACCGATTCCAAGCTGCTGGAATTCCTTCCGATTGAAAAGGGCCGCTTTTTGCTGACGGACCCCTCTTGTGCGGATTTGACCGGGAGAACGCTTGAATTTTTCGGGAACTATACGAACGTTCCTACCAGCCATCCCGTGATCCGGAACGCTATCAATTGGCTGTTGAAAAATCAACGGAAGGACGGGTCGTGGTACGGACGCTGGGGCATTTGTTATATTTACGGAACATGGGGTGCGATGACAGGTTTGAAAGCGGCCGGCATATCGCCAAGCCACCCAAGCATGCAAAGGGCGGCGGCATGGCTGGAAAGCATTCAAAATTCGGACGGCGGCTGGGGCGAGTCGTGTCAAAGCGACATGCAAATGACCTACGTTCCGTTACGGACGAGCACGCTGACGGATACGGCTTGGGCGCTGGATGCCTTGATAACGATTGCCGACAAGCCGGCTTCAGCCATTCGTAGAGGAATCGCCTATTTGCTGGATTCCCTTGAGAAAGAGGATTGGACGACAGACTATCCGAAGGGCCAAGGGATGGGAGGAGCGTTCTATATCCATTATCATAGCTACCGGTATATCTTTCCTCTGCTTGCGTTAGCGCATTATCGAAGGAAGTTTGAAGCCGGTTCTTCAGAATAACATGAATTTGCACTGTCTTTTCCGCTTTAATCCCATTCATTTTCAAATTCGACAACATAGATTAGATCATCATTTATTGAAGGGGCCAGCTTATGAAAAAAACATCAAAATTAAAGCATTTAGTCCAAACGCAAAACTTGGAGTTTTTAATGGAAGCCCATAACGGACTGTCGGCCAAAATCGTTGAGGAGACCGGATTTAAAGGGATTTGGGCCAGCGGTTTATCCATATCTGCGGCAATGGGCGTGCGGGATAATAACGAGGCTTCTTGGACTCAAGTTTTGGATGTGTTGGAATTTATGAGCGATGCGACTTCCATTCCCATTTTACTCGACGGGGATACGGGATATGGAAACTTCAACAATGCAAGGCGATTGGTTAAAAAGTTGGAACAACGACAGATCGCAGGGGTTTGCATTGAGGATAAAGTGTTTCCGAAAACGAACTCGTTTATTAACGGCAATGCCCAGCCGCTAGCAAGCCGATGGATCGATCGCAATCGGTCATTTTTCTTTGTCGTCAGAAATCGGACATTCGATCAAGTGGCATTGAGAAAACAGGAGCTTGTCTCGAGAATGAATCATTTGCAAACGGCAAGGCAAGAGGCCGATCAGTATCCGTCCCGGTACGAAGCGCTAACGGTCATTAATGCGATGAAGGACCGTCATACGGTACAGCTGGCGACAACAGGAATAACCGGCCGGGAATTGTACGAAATCGAAGATAGCCCCAATAACCTTTATATGGTTGGTTCCATGGGGTGCGTAAGCTCATTTGGGCTTGGACTTGCTCTGACCCAACGCAACAACAATAAGGATATCGTCGTGATTGACGGAGACGGTTCCGTGCTAATGCGGATGGGGAGTTTGGCTACGAACGGAACGTATAGCCCCCCCAATATGCTGCATATTTTGCTTGACAATAACGCTCATGATTCGACGGGAGGGCAAAGCACGGTTTCGCATAATGTTCAATTCGTAAAGATCGCCGCTTCCTGCGGTTATGTTCAATCGATTTACACACACAATCTGGCAGAGCTGCAATGGGCGATGGAGGAATGGAAAAGGACAAAAGGGCTGACTTTCCTCTATATGAAAATTTCCAAAGGTTATAGGGAGCAGTTGGGCCGCCCTCAAATCAAGCCGTTCGAAATCAAGCAACGTTTGCAGTCGTTCCTCAGGAATGACCCGCCGGAAGGGGGACAGTATGAAAAGCGTCAAGAGGAATATTTTGCTTAATCCCGGTCCCGCTACAACGACCGATAGCGTTAAATTGGCGCAGGTGGTGCCGGATATTTGCCCTCGTGAAGCGTCATTCGGCCGTTTGATGGAATCGGTCTCCGAAGACCTAGCAGCTCTGGCGGGAGATCCTTCCTATTATACAACAGTATTGTTTAGCGGTTCCGGTACCGCGGCGGTTGAATCCATCCTTAGCTCCGTGATCGATCAAGAGGCTGTGGTCATCATCAATAACGGCGCATACGGGAAACGGATGTGCGAGATTGCGCAAACGTATCGGCTGAATGCCGTGGAATTTGCAAGCCCGTACGATGAGGCGATCGATCTGTCCGCGCTGGAAACTATGATTCAATGTTCACCCCACAACATTTCACATCTTGCCGTTGTCCATCACGAGACGACGGTCGGTCTTCTCAACGATATTCAGGCCATCGGTGATCTATGCAGACGATATCGGATCGACATGATCGTAGACGCTATGAGTTCATTTGGAGCCATCCCTATTGAAATGGAACAAATGAATATCAGCTATATGGCCGCGAGCTCCAATAAAAATCTGCAAGGAATGGCGGGTATCGCATTCGTCATCGCGAATAAGAGGAAATTGAATCGCTTAAAGAACAAGCGGCCGAGAAATTATTATTTAGACCTGTATGCGCAGTATCAATATTTTGCGGAAACGCTGCAGATGCGCTTCACTCCGCCCGTACAAACGTTCTATGCGCTGAAACAAGCCATCGAAGAATTAAAGCGGGAAGGGGTCGAAGCGCGATATGCAAGGTATGCCCGATCGTGGAAAACGTTAATCCAAGGCATTTCACGGCTTGGCTTAAAGCATCTCGTGGAAGAACGGCATCATTCCAAACTTGTGACTTCTATCCTTGAACCCCATTGCAGCGGATACGATTTTCGAGAGATGCATGATTTTTTTTATAGCAACGGTTTTACGATCTATCCCGGTAAATTGGAAAAGACGAACACGTTTCGAATCGCTAATATCGGGGATATCACTTACCAAGACATTGAAGCATTTTTGGCATTGCTGGAGCACTATCTGAAAGGAATCCAGTACTTGCATCGAAAGGCGGATAGCATATGACTAAGGGAGCGAACAAATTAGGAAAATACAGGTTCATGAAAGGATCCCCGCAATTGGCGCCTCACCTGCCCGCAACGAGAAGACTGACGAAAAGAAACTTTAACCATTTTCTTGCAAGATTCGGATCCGTAATCGTGAAACCCAATGGCGGCAGCGGGGGAGCCGGCATCATCCGAGTGACGGCTGCGGGAAAAGCGCGATACGTCTTGCATAAAGAAAACAAAAGAACAACCGTCAGGGGAAAACATACAGCTTACGCGCGTGTCAGAAAAAGAATCGGGCTCCGCCGATATATTGTCCAACGCCGAATTCAACTTGCTACCATCAACAAACGCCCTTTCGACGTAAGAGTAATTGTGCAACGTAGAAGAAATTCGCATGAATGGACGGTTACCGGGGAATTGGCCAAGGTGGCCGGCAAGGGGTACATCGTCACCAATAACACAAGAAGCAAAGGAAGGTTGCTGCCGATTCGAACCGGAATTGAAAGATCGTCGCTCGGAAACCGTTCCGTCGAAACGATGGTGTCCGACCTTCATCGGGTTGCATTAGCGGCAGCAGCTAGATTAAATCAATATTACCCGCGGAAACGTATTTTTGGTCTGGATATGGGATTGGATCGGAACGGCCATGTTTGGATTATTGAAGCGAATAAAGCGCCGTCCATGTCCCATTTTATTAAGATGAAAAATTATGAAACGTACCATCGAATTATGAGCTACAAAAGAGGTTGAATTTATACGATCAAAAGGGAGGATGATTGAATTCCCCCTTTTGATCGTGTCGCGTGTGACGCGCTATCCTTTTCGCTGCATCGATCATCGTCGTTAGTTTCGAAAAGAGTCAATTTCACAATACCGCTGGCGGCTGACGACTCATCGAGCGCGCTAACGAAACGTGCACACGCTAATCGCCTGTAAACCACCTTGTTTCTCGTGTAAACATTCCTGTGTAGGCTAAGAAATGGCCTTTGAAAAAAACAGGAGCGCCTCGTATGATAGGGGTGTGACGGGTCTAGAGCCCTAAAAACCTATCAGGAGGCGCTTACTATGAAGTT
>NZ_JAHLPR010000018.1 GCF_018918005.1 Paenibacillus sp. MSJ-34
CAAATGGGTTATGAAGTAGAGCTACGTGAGATAGTCCCAGCATAACTGTAACTTTATGGATATTAATGTTGCTTAGGAAACCTTTTCGGTCCAAGGGACTTTAGCGCTTTAATGTTAAATAGTTTATTTTCGTACAAAAGAATCCCCTCCATCCTTATAGAGATTGCTCTAACTCGGCAAAATGCCGCGCGAGAAAATCCCGAAACGCAAGGGACGCTTTCGACAAATAACGCTCTTCCGACCAGACGAGACGATAAGTGCGCTGGCAAACGGGATGCTCAATGCGCAATTTAATCAGCGGCGTCTCCACATCGCTCTTGCAAGCTCCCACGAACGCAACGCCAAGGCCGGCGCGCACCAGATTGCCGATGGCCTCGGGACCGTCGACTTCGCATACGACATTCGGCCGGAATCCCGCCGCCCGGCAAAATTCGTCGTTCATTTTGCGGAAAGGGAAGCCTTCTTTATAACCGACGAAAGGGTCGTCGGCTACTTCGGTCAGGCTTACGCTGCTTCGGTTTGCAAACCGGTGCCCGGGCGGCACGGCTAGAAACACGTCCTCATGCAGCATCGGCAGCTCGCGGACGCCTTGCCGATCGATCGGCATCGCGGTAAAGCAGAAGTCCACCTCGCCGCTCTCGAGCAGTTGCTCCATCTCTTCCAATGAAGCCTGGCTAATGCGGATGTTAATGTCCGGGTACTTAGCGAGAAAAGCGCCTAAAGGCTCCGAAAGACGGTTCAACGTGGTCGTCGCCAAATAGATGCTCCCGCGCTCCAATCCCGCCAGATCGGCCACTACCCGCCGCCCCTCCTCCAAGGCGGATAAGGCGGTTTCCGCTTTTTTCAGAAACGCTTTGCCGTAAGCGTTCAGCCGGATTTGCCTTCCTTGCCGATCGAATAGCGGCACGCCCAAATCTTCTTCGAGGCGCGCGATCGTTTTGCTTAGCGCGGGCTGTGCGATACGAAGCTCCTGCGCCGCCTTCGTCATATGCTCCAGCCTGGCGACGGTGCGGAAATATTGCAACTGCAGCAGTTCCATGCCAGATCATCCTTTCATTCATATACTACAGTATATATATTTATAATTTTATTTGTATTTTTCATTATATATTATCAATTGTAAAATAAATGGTGACAACAGACAACATCTGAGAAAGAAGTGAGGAGGATGGAGGAGAGCATTCAACGGCAACATGGAGAGAAATTAATACAAATTCTCGCGTTTACAGTCGTTATCTCCGTTATGAGCGCGACGATGTTCAACATCGTATTGTCCGACATTAGCGCGCAATTTCAGCTTTCCACCGCGCAAGTAAGCTGGGTTTCGTCGGCATATATGCTCATTTACGCGGTCGGATCGGCGATATACGGGAAGCTTGCCGATACCTATAAATTGAAAAATTTGCTTACTTTCGGCCTCGTTTTTTTCGCGCTCGGCTCGATGATCGGGCTGGCCGCCCAGGCGTATTGGATGGTGCTGCTCGCCCGGGCGTTGCAAGCGATGGGCGCTTCGGTCATACCGGCGACGGGAATGATTATTCCGTTGCGCTATTTTCCGCCTGAGCGAAGGGGACGCGCATTAGGAATAAGCGCAACCGGCCTCGCGCTCGGCAGCGCCTTGGGCCCGATCGTCTCCGCCTTCGTCGTCAGCGTCGTTCATTGGCGATGGTTGTTCCTGATGCCGCTCTTTACGTTGCTATTGCTGCCGTTCTACCGCAAATATTTGGACGACGAGCGGGGCCAAGGCGGCGGCAACGATTGGATCGGCGGCGGCCTGCTCGGATCGGCGGTGGCGCTGCTGCTTCTGGCCGTAACGAATGAAGCGTGGCTGCCGGGCGCCGCAGCGGCTTGCTTGCTCATCTTATTTACGATCCGTATTCGCAAGGCCGCCGCGCCTTTCATTCAGCCCCGGCTGTTTCGCAATCAACGCTATACGCTTGGGCTAACGATCGCGTTTCTTGCGAGCGGAATCGGATACGCGCTGCCTTTCCTGAGCCCGCTGCTGCTGTCTCATGCGAACAATCTGCACCCCGGGTGGGTCGGCTTTGCCATGGTTCCGGCCGCCTTGGCATCGGCGGCGCTCGGCAGAACGGGCGGCAAGCTGGCGGACGTTCGAGGCAATCTGTTTCTATACTGCACGGCGTCTTCGCTGCTCGTCATTTGCCTAGTTCTACTGTCTTCGTTCGCGGGCGCGGCGCCGATCTTAATCTCCGCCTTCCTCATATTCGGCAATGTGGGACAAACCTTTATGCAAATCGCGTTATTCAACACGATCTCCCGCACGCTGCCGCAGGAACAGTCCGGCGTCGGCATGGGGCTCATGTCTATGCTTAACTTTATTGCCAATGCCGTGGCCGCAGGCATTTACAGCAAGCTGGTCGATCAAGATTACGCGGCGCGGTGGAATCCTGTGAACTCGTACGAGACAGCGTCCGAATACAGCAATCTTTATCTGGCTTTGGCTTTGCTGCATGTCGGCATTATGATCGTGTACGTCGTCCAATTCGGCAAAGCGGCACGGAGAAGCGGCGATGTCGACGGGGAACGCCGCAACAGAAGGCAACAACTTGAATCATGATCAATCTATAAAAATAAAGGAGTTGAACGCGATGAAAGCAGTCGCAATTACGAAGTACGGAACGCCGGATGTTATGCAAGTGATGGAGTTTGCCGATCCGCAGGCGGGTCCGGGCCAAGTTCGGGTCCGGGTGAAAAGCGCCGGGGTGCAGCCGGTTGATACGGCAGTGCGCGGCGGTTGGACCGGTTTCCCGGTGCAATTCCCGCAAATACTCGGCAACGAATTCGCCGGTATCATCGATCAAGTCGGCGAGGGGGTGTCCGATTTCGCAATCGGAAACGAGGTGATCGGCTGGTCGGTATTGGCTTGTTATGCCGAATATGTCGTCGTGGGCACCGACCAAATCGCATCGAAGCCGCGCGAGATGCCATGGGATGTCGCGGGCGTCTTGAGCGCCTCGGGGCAAACCGCGCATACCGCTCTGCGGGAACTCGGCGTCGGCCAAGGCGATACCGTGCTGATCCACGCCGCCGCGGGCGGAGTCGGCACCGTGGCGGTGCAGTTGGCCCGGGCCTGGGGAGCGACGGTCATCGGCACGGCAAGCGAGCGCAATCACGATTATTTGCGTTCGCTCGGCGCCATTCCCGTCGCTTACGGAGACGGTCTCGTCGAGCGCGTGCGGGACGTTGCGCCGGGCGGCGTGGATGCGGCCCTTGACGCCATCGGCGGCGAGGCGCTGCCGGCCTCGGTCGAACTTGTCGCCGACAGGAGCCGGATCGGCACGATCGTCGGCTTCGACGCCGCGCCGCGTTTGGGCGTGCGCGCCATCCGCAGCCAGCGGTCGGCGGCCCGGCTTGCCGAACTGATTGAGTTATACGTTCAAGACAAGCTGCAGATCCATATCTGGAAGTCGTTCCCGATGCATGAAGCCGCCGCCGCCCATCGCGAGGTCGAGACCGGACATGTGCGCGGCAAGGTCGTTCTTACGATCGAATGATCCAGGAATGGCACGGCAAAGCAACCGTAGTATCTGATGAGACTTCCCCGTTTCGGCGGCGGAAGTCTCTTTCTCTTACATGCGGGACTTCCTTTTTGTATAATAGATGCTAGAATGTTGAAAATTGCGGTTGGATAGACGGGAGCGGAGTCTGATGATCAATGTACCTGGTTACCGAATAGACGAAGTCATATTGGATGATGCGCATTTCGTAGTTTGCTATGCGCATTCCGATCTCGATTCCCGCCGGGTTTTGTTGAAAATCGTCAAGGACGGGCATCGCACCATGCTCGAAAATGCGAAATTGCTGCATGAACAGCAAATGCTGACCCAATTGAACATGCCGCATGTGATCCGGCCGTTGTCGCTTATCAGTCAAGGGCATTGCCTGATTCTCGTCTCCGAATGGATTGGCGGCGTGACGCTGCGGACATATTATCGTACGCAGCGGGTATCGATCCCCGCTTTTCTATCCCTTGCCATACGCACCGCCCGCGTTCTGGAATTGCTGCACGAACAGGGCGTCGTACATATGAATATCAGGCCGGATACGATCGTCGTCGAACCAGCGTCGCAGCGCATCTATTTGACCGGATTCGGACACGCATTGCGAACGGCCGGCGGCGGGGAGCGGGACGCTAGCATGCCGCTTATGGAGGGAAGCCCTCCTTACATGGCTCCGGAACGGACGGGGAGAACGGAGAGGACGATCGACGGCAGGACGGATTTGTACTCGATCGGGATCACCTTTTATGAGATGCTGGCCGGACGGCTGCCGTTTCAAGCGCGCGAGCCGCTGGAATGGGCTCACGCCCATTTGGCCCAATCCCCGCTGCCTTTGCGGAGCGACCAGATCGATGTGCCGCCATTCTTGGCGGATCTCATTATGAAGCTTCTGGCGAAAACGCCCGCCGAGCGCTACCAGAGCGCGCGCGGACTGGCGGCGGATTTGGAGAGAGGCCTGCGCCATTGGGAAAGAACGGGCTCTTACCCTCGGTTCGAACCGGGAGAGCATGATCGTCCGTTCACGGTCGACGAGCATTCGCCGGCTTCCGCGGCGGAGCCGGAAATCGCCGCAATGTCGATGGCGGAGGTTCTATCCGCGGACGTATCCGCCGATCAAGCTCCTTCCCAACCGGGATATTCGCAAATCCTCGACCTGGCTGCCGTGTTCAAAGCGTCCCAAACGTTTTCACAGGAGAACGATTTGGACCGGTTGATCCAAAGCTTGCTTCATATCCTAATCGAGAATGCCGGCGCACAGAGAGGATGCTTGGTGACATGCGCAGGCAGAGGACTGGCGGTGGAAGCGGTAGCGGAATCGGAGCGTACGCCGCAAACCGGGCGCGAAATGCCTCTGCCGCTTGCGGAATACGAAGGGCTATGCCAAGCCTTTATCGCCCGCGTCATCGATACGTCCGAAGCGCTCTATCTACACGATGCCGCCCGGCAAGGGCCGTTCGTTGGCGATCCGTACATGATCCGCCGCCGGCCGAAGTCGGTGCTCGGATTGCCGCTGTTCGTCCGGGGCGAGCGGGCAGGCGCGTTATATCTTGAAAATAACGTCACGCCGGGCGCCTTCGCGCCGGATCGATTAGGCGTAGTGCGGATGCTGGCCGCCCAGCTCATCTATGTAGCGACGCTTAAATATGCCGCCGGACAACCGCTTGCACCGTTTCGCACGCCATCATTGCTATCCGCCGGGGTCAGCTTGACCGAGCGGGAACGGGAAGTGCTGCAACTGCTTGCCGACGGCTTATCCAATCAAGAAATTGCCGACGGGCTGTTCGTCACGGTCGATACGATTAAAGTTCATGTGAAGCATATTTACGCCAAGCTGAAGGTGAAACGAAGAATTCAGGCGGTGACGAAAGCCAGAGAGATTGGATTATTGTAAATATAACAACTAGGAAGAAGGAAGAACTTTGTCGCGTTTCGTATTTTTGGCGCTTATTTTGCTCAGCCTCATTTGGGGAGGCTCTTTTTATTTTATTAAAATGTTATTGCATGATTTCGGGCCTTGGACGATCGGGTTTCTCCGGTCCGCTTGCGGGTTGGCGGTCGTTACCGCGATTATGTTGGCGCTGCGGAAACCGTTCGGCTTCCGCACCATCCCTTGGATTCCGATGGCGACGATGGCGCTGATCAACACTTCTATCCCTTGGGCCCTTATTGCATTCAGCGAGACGCGCTTGTCGAGCAGCATGGCCTCCATATTGAATGCCGCGACGCCGGTGTGGACGATCGTAGTCGGAATCTTGTTTTTCCGCGGCGTATCGAACAAGGCCCAATGGATTGGCGTTTCCGTCGCCACGGTCGGTATGGCCGTATTGCTCGGCATCACGCCAGGGTCGGTCGTTTCGGTAGATGTATTGGGATTTGTCTGCATGATCGGGGCCACCTTCTGCTATGCGATCGGGTCCCAGCTTTCCAAGCGCCTCATTTCCGGCCATGCGCTCTCCATGTATCAAATCACGTTCGGAACGCTGCTATGCTGCATGCTCGGCAGCGGCAGCGTCGCCCTACTCGCCGAGCCGGCGGCTTTCTCGCAGCTAGTTGTGCCGACCAATATCGGCATGATGATCGGTCTCGGCGCTTTCGGGTCGGGAATCGCTTATATTCTTTTCTATTATATTGTGGAAAAAGGCAGCCCCGAAATTGCGACCATGGTGACGTATCTCGTTCCGTGTACCGCTCTGATCTGGGGATACTTTTTACTGAACGAAGCAATCAAGTGGAATATGCTGCTCGGGCTATTCATTATTCTCGGAGGCGTTTATGTGGCAGGCAGGAAGGGAGGCGCCGGGAAAAAACGAAATCGGCAAACAATAGAAGAACCGCTGCGTTTGGAACGATAGGATAGCCGCGGACTTCTCAAAAGCCTGCAAGTGCAGGCTTTTGCCGTTGCGAGCTGCGCCGCAATAAAGGTTGCGAATCCGCATCTTTTCCCGGTGGCAAGCAGATGGGGGGTTAGGTAAAGGGTTTCCTGCACGATCGCAGGCTTTTTGCCCGACACCCCATTTTCGCGCGAAAAATAACGGCATCATGAGTCAATTTCGCAATACCGCCGGCGGCTGCCACCCGTCGGGCGGGCTAACGAAACGCATACACGCTAATAGCCTGTAAATCGCCTGGTTGCCGGTGTAACAAAACGAAAACACGCTAATCTAATGAGGGGGAAAAGACGGTAAAACCGCGGATTTCTAATGAATAACGATTTGTACATGAAGAAACGAAACTTTCTTTAGTAAAAACATATTAATTTTACTATCGCGTTTTTTGTCATGAATATTCATAAAATGATGAAAATAGCAATCCTTTTTCATTGTTCATTCATAAGTATTTTCCTCGGAAGGAACGATTTTCCTCAATTTTTATTAGTAAAATTATTGACATTTTACCAAGTGAAAAATATAATAAAAACCAACATCTTCCGGATTGATCGGCCTAACCGCCGATTGATGCAACCGCTTACTTCTCATGCGTCTCTCCATTGATTTCAACTTACTTCGCACTAGCGCATATTTTACAAATCCGGCTCAATGACATCGCGGCTCGGCTTGATGAAGTTTGGCATCTTGGTTTTCAATCCATTTAAACGAAGGGGTGCTTTCATGCGGAAAACGAAAGGCAGGATCGGAGTCATCGCAGTGATGCTTGTAACGATGTTCCTGGCGGCATGCGGGGACGGAGGGACGGCGGAACCGTCTGCGCAAGACGGCAAACAGGGCGGAAACGTTACGATCCGGTTCGCTACATGGGATTCGGAAGAAAATCTAACGCTTCAGCAGCAATTGATCGACACGTTTAATGAATCTCACCCGAACGTCAAAGTCAATCTGGAAGCGTACGGCAGCGAATACGATACGAAAATTGCGGCGGGCATGGGCGCCAAAGACGCGCCGGACGTCATGTACATGTGGAATTATCCGATCTATAAGGATGCGCTGGAACCGCTTGACGACTATCTCGCGCAGGAAGGCGCAGATTTCAAGAACAACTATTACGAAACGCTGTGGAACTACAATTCCGCCGACGGGAACATATTAGGTTTGCCCGTAGGATACACGACGCATGTCGTCTATTACAACAAAAGCTTGTTCGATGCGGCGGGAGTGCCGTATCCGAAGAGCGGATGGACGTGGGACGATTTGCGTGAGACGGCCAAAAAACTGAGCAATCCGGCGGAGAGTGTCAGCGGCTTCGCTTTCTCGGGAACGCCCGATCCTTACGATTTCGAAATGTTCCTCTGGGGAAATGGAACCGCTTACGTCGATAAAGACGGCAATCTGCAAGGAAACGTCAATAGCGGGAAATCGGTGGAAGTGTTGACGATGTTTCAAGACATGCTCAAGGAAGGGTACGCCATTGCGACGGAGGGTTCGGGTTCGACGGAGATGAAGTCCGGCAAAGTGGCGATGTTTACGAACGGCGCCTGGTCGATCGGCGGCTTGAAGGAAGCCGGCATCGATTTCGGCGTGGTGGAGCTGCCCGCTTTCCGCGGCGGAAGCGCCGTCAGCATCGTGTCTTCGTCCGGCATCTCAATCTCGAAAGATTCGAAGAAGAAGGACGCCGCCTGGGAGTTCGTCAAATTCTGGACGAGCGAAGAAGCGAACCGGGCGCGCATCGATTACGAACTGCCGGTTCTGAAAAGCGTCGTCGAAAGCGAAAATTTGCAGCAGGACGAATTGAAGCAGGTATTCTACAACATGCTGGAGCAAAGCCAAGGATATACGCCCGCCTCGTTTATTGTGGACAATTGGAGCGAAGTGTCGGAGCGGCTTAGCCTTGTATTCGAGCAAATTTTCAATCCGAGTACGATGACGGATCCGAAAACCGCGTTGGATGAAGCGGCGCAATAGAGTGTTCGTTTCGGATGAAGGGGTGGAAGGTTGCCTTAACGGCCGCCCCTTTTTTCCTTCATTAATATAGTCCATCCTGATCGGGAGGTTCGCTATGGAGCATGCTGCAGAACGGCGCAGAACAATTCGCAAACGGGGGAAGTTGACGCCGTATTTGTTTATTTCGCCATGGATCGTCGGATTTGTCGTGTTTACGGCCGGTCCTTTGATTTTGTCGCTGGTGATGAGTTTATTCGATTGGCCGGTCACTTCCGCTCCGAAGTTTGTCGGTTTCGAAAATTTCATCAAGATGTTTACCAAGGATCCCCAGTTCTATAAATCGCTTGTCATTACGCTGAAATTTGCGGTTTTCTACGTGCCCCTAAGTTTGGCGACATCATTGATACTCGCCTTGCTGATTGCGCAGCCGGTGCGAGGGGCGAAGGCGTTCCGTACGATCTTCTATTTGCCTGCCGTCGTGTCGGGCGTCGCCGTCTCGATTATATGGGGCTGGATTTTCAACACCAAGTACGGCATTTTGAACTATGCGCTGTCGCTGTTCGGCATCCAAGGGCCCAAGTGGCTGATCGATCCGGCCAGCGCCATTATGACGATCGTCATCGCCAGCGCCTGGGGAGTCGGCACGATGATGCTCATTTTCTATACGAATATCAAGAGCATTTCCCCGGACTTGTACGAATCGGCCGCGATGGACGGGGCGGGCTTCTTCCGGCAATTTACCGGCATTACGCTGCCGCTCATTACGCCGACGCTTTTCTTCAATTTGATTACGTCGACGATCTCCGCGCTGCAGCAGTTGACGCTCGTCTTGCTGCTGACGAACGGCGGACCGCTGAAATCGACGTACTTCTACGGCTTGTTCGTATACAACAACGCGTTCAAGCATCACAAGCTGGGATATGCGAGCGCGAACGCCTGGTTCATGTTTATCATCATCCTGCTGTTGACGGCGCTTATTTTTAAGTCTTCTTCGGTGTGGGTGTTTTACGAGAACGATATGAGAAACGAGCGGAAAAGGGGAGGCGGGAAGAAATGAAGACCCCCAAATGGCATAAAGCGGTGACTTATGTTTTGCTGGTCGTATTCTCCGTCTACTTTTTGTTCCCTTTTCTATGGATCGTACTGACCGCTTTGAAGACGGAAGCCGAGGTGCATCAATTTCCGCCGACTTTTTTCCCGGCGATGCCTCAATTCCTCAACTTCGTCAAAGCCTGGAACGCTCAGCCGTTCGGCTTGTATCTCATGAATTCCGTGACGATTACCGTGCTGACGACGCTGGGCCAATTGATTTCGTGCTCCTTGATCGCTTACGGCTTCGCGCGGTTCCAGTTCAAGTTGAAAAACGGGCTGTTCATCCTGCTGCTGGCTACGATGATGATTCCTTGGGACGTGACGATGATTCCGTTATACATGCAGTTCAATTTATTCGGCTGGATCAATACGCTCAAGCCGCTCGTCGTTCCCGCTTTTTTCGGCTCGGCTTATTATGTGTTTTTGCTGCGCCAATTTCTAATGAATGTGCCGAAGGAGTTGGAGCATGCGGCCAAAATCGACGGAGCGGGCGACTTTCAAATTTATTGGAAAATATTCGTGCCGATTATGAAAGCTCCGCTGACGCTCGTCGCGGTGCTCAATATGCTGTCGGTTTGGAACGATTATTTGGGTCCGCTTATTTTTTTGCAGGACCGGACCAAATACACGCTCGCGCTCGGCCTCGCTTCGTTCAAGGGCGTGCATGAGCTGCAAATTTTGCCGATTATGGCGATTACGATTCTAATGATGATTCCGCCTGTGATCGTGTTCCTGTATGCGCAAAAATATATCGTGGAGGGAATTAGCGGCGCAATTAAATAACTTCTTGGGAGGAGCTGGCAAAATGGAACGGAAATGCAAGCAATGGGAAGATATCGGCTTATTGCATATCAATCGAAGAGACGCGGCTGCGAGCTTCCGCAGGTACGAGTCGAGAGAACGGGCATTGGCGATGGACAAAAAAGACGCGATTGGGTATCAAAACCTTGACGGGGAATGGAAATTTCTATACTTGGAGGCGCCGGAATTGTCGCCGGAGGGGTTCTACGCGCCGGATTACGACGCAAGCGGCTGGGATCGAATCGCCGTGCCGTCTTGCTGGCAGATGAAGGGCTACGGCAAGATGAGTTATACCGATTTATTTTATCTTTTTCCGATCCATCCGCCTTATGTGCCGACCGATAATCCTACCGGCATCTACCGGCGGACGTTTCGGTTGGACGACTGGCCCGCGGGCGACCGGATCATTCTGAAATTCGACGGCGTCGACAGCGCCTTCGACGTATGGGTGAACGGGCAACATGCCGGGTATAGCAAAGGAAGCCGGATGCCGTCCGAATTCGACATCAGCGGCTGCGCGCAGGCGGACGACAATCAAATAACGGTGCGCGTGTATCAGTGGTCTGACGGAACCTATTTGGAAGATCAGGATATGTGGTGGTTCAGCGGCATTTTTCGCAGTGTGGAACTGTACCGGATGCCGCCGGTTGCGCTGGAGGATTGCTATATCGCAACGGATTTGGACAGGGAGTACCGGGACGGCGAATTGCAGGTAAGCTTGAAGCTGTCCAATCGTACGGGGGCGGACCGGGAAGTTGTCGTGACCTGCGAACTGCTGGATGCAAGCGGGGCCGTAACAAGCCGCTTCCGGCGAGCGGTCGGGATTGCGGCGCAATCGCAAGGCGAGGTCGCGTTGACGGAAACGGTCACCGCGCCGCATCTGTGGACGGCGGAAACGCCTTATCTCTACCAACTGCTCATCGCATTGCGCGACGGGGAGGATGGGGCGGAGGAGAGAGCCGCGCCGATCGAGATCGTGCCGCTGCGCGTCGGCTTCCGCAAAGTGGAGATCAAGGACGGGAACCTGACGGTGAACGGCAAGGCGATTATGCTGAACGGCGTCAACCGCCACGAGCACGATCCGCGGGAAGGCCGCACCGTGACTGAGGAAAGCATGCTGCAAGATATTATGCTGATGAAACGGCACAACATCAACGCCGTCCGCACGGCGCATTATCCGAACCAGGACGCTTTCTACGATTTATGCGACCGGTACGGCCTGTACGTGATCGACGAAGCGGATCTCGAATGCCACGGTTTCGAACTGACCGGGCATACCTCCTGGCTTGCCGACGATCGGCGGTGGGAGCGGTCATTCGTCGACCGTGCGGAACGGATGGTGCTGCGCGACCGGAATCATCCGTCCGTCATCATGTGGTCGCTTGGCAACGAATCGGGCTTCGGCGCGGGTTTCGTCGCCATGTACCGGGCCTGCAAGGCGTTGGACCCGACCAGGCCCGTTCATTACGAAGGGGACCGACAGGCTGCCGTCTGCGACGTGTACTCTACCATGTATACCCGGCTTGAAGCGCTGAAGGAGATCGGACGGGACGAAGAAGGCAAGAAGCCGCATATTTTGTGCGAATACGGCCACGCCATGGGCAACGGCCCCGGCGGATTGAAGGAATACCAGGAAGCGTTCCGGCAATATAAACGGCTGCAGGGCGGGTTTATTTGGGAATGGTGCGACCACGGCATTGAACGGCGGGACGGTCAAGGAGGCACATATTATGCGTACGGCGGCGATTTCGGGGACGAGCCGACGAACGGCAATTTTTGCATCGACGGGCTGGTGTTCCCCGATCGCACTCCTTCGCCGGGACTGCTGGAATATAAGAAGGTCGTCGAGCCGGTAAAGACCCGCCCCGTCGATTTGCAGGAGGGGACAGTCGAAATCGAGAACCGGTATGATTTTGTTGACTTGTCTCATCTGGAAATGTCTTGGAAAGTCGTGTATGACGATCAGGTGCTGACGGAAGGCATCATGGAGGAGCTTAACGTCATCGCGCCGGGAGAGAGGAAGATCGTGCGGTTGCCTTACACGATTGCCGAGGTACAGCCGAATACGGACTATTACCTGACGGTGGAATATAGGTTAAGGGAAGACATGCCGTATGCGGAAAAAGGGTTTGTCGTCGCTTGCGAGCAATTGCGTTTGCCGCATTACCGGGAACTGGTGGAGGTGCGCGAACCGGCCGGGCGCGTCGAGGTTGCGCAGGACCCGGTGCGCGCGATCGTCCGGGGCGACGGATTTGAAGTCGTGTTCGACCGTGTGCGCGGATATTTGGAGACCTACCGCATCGGCGGCGAAGCCTGGATCGAGCGCGGACCGCGGCTGACGATGTGGCGGGCGCCGATCGACAACGACATGTACAAAACGGAGGACTGGAAGAAGAAATATTTCTTGCATTTGGCCAGCGAGCAACTGGCAGGCTTTGAG
Organism: Paenibacillus sp. MSJ-34; assembly: GCF_018918005.1. Lineage (GTDB taxonomy): Bacteria > Bacillota > Bacilli > Paenibacillales > Paenibacillaceae > MSJ-34. The sequence continues at coordinate 12,690 of NZ_JAHLPR010000018.1, forward strand.
ATCTGCGACCGCGGCTCGCATGCGGAAGTGAACATTGCGACGTATTTCGGCGCCTTGAATCAGGCTTTCGGTTATGATGCCTTATACCGGTATATCATCTATGGCGACGGAACCGTCCGTTTGCGCCTGACCGGCACCCCGGTCATCCGGGCGAAGGAAACGCCGCCGATGCTGCCGCGGCTCGGCATCGAGCTGTTCGCCGGCAAGCGGTTGGACCAAGTGGCCTGGTACGGCAGAGGCTTCGGAGAAAATTATATCGACAGCAAAGAAGCTTCGGTCATGGGCGTCTATCGCGCAAGCGTTGCGGATTTGCAAACGCCTTACGTGTACCCGCAGGAGAATGGCAATCGCACCGGCGTGAAATGGTTCAGCATGTCCGAAGGAACCGGACGCGAGACGGCATTGTTGTTCAAGACGGAGAACGGCTGCGAATGGTCGGTGCGCGATTGCACCACCGAGGCGATGGAGCGGGCTAGGCACCCGCATGAGGTAGAAAAGGCGCCTTATCTTGTCGTTCATATCGACTATATGCAGTCCGGTTTGGGCAGCAACAGCTGCGGCGAGGAGCAGCTTCCGCCCTACCGGCTCGGGCTGCGGCCCTTCGAGCTCGAAGCGGAATGGAACGCGATCGCGCAAGGCGCCGAAATTGCGGCCGGCAAGCGGCGATACGCACAATAGGAGGTGGGCTTATGCCGCTTGATCTTTCCTCGGTACCTTTCAGCCGTTACGGTTCCTACTTTGCCGTATCCTTCGCGAAAGAAACGAACCAATTGTTTCTTCGCGATCTGCACGGCGGCGACGAAGCCCCGAGCAACATCTTCGTCCTGGACCTGCTGCGGGGCGAAGAGGCGGTCGAGTACGACCTTGAGGCGACCGAGACAAAATTGCGCATGGTTCATCGGCATAACCCCAGCGAGTATGCCGAGTTATGCATCGGCGACGAGAACGTCGTTCATTGCAGGCTCCATGGGGCGGCTTTAAAGCTGACAGCCGTGAAAACGCGCTACGACAGCCTCATGCCCTGCGGGCGGAATCAATGGGAATATCACTTGTATTCGAAGGAGATCAAGCTGATGTTCACTTTGCTGCAGGGCGATATTGATGTCCGCGCTCCGTGGCGGACGGTCGGCAACGACAAGATTGAAATGGTGCTCAATCCGGGGGGCGGCGATGGCCTGCTTGCGATCGAAAGCTACAGGACGGTATGGCGGAAGACGGAGTACGACGATTTCGATCGGGCGCATGCGCGGGCGGAACGGCATTTCCAGCAGTGGCTGGAGCGAATGCCCCCGGTTCCGTCGCGCTACGAGCCGTCGCGCCGATTGGCCGCCTACATTACCTGGTCGTGCGTCGTCCGTCCCGAAGGGCGGCTTATCGATTACGCCATGTATATGTCGAAGAACTGGATGTTCAATATTTGGAGCTGGGACAATTGCTTTAACGCAATGATGCTGAGCGGGCGCGATCCGGAGCTTGCTCTGGCCCAGTTTGAAATCTTCATGGCGCATCAGGACGACAGCGGCGTCTATGCCGATTTCATCAACGATAAGTTTTGCTCTTTCAATTGCTGCAAGCCGCCCATTCATGCATGGGCTTTCGCGCAGATGAGGCGGCGGAACGAACGGTTCAACGACAGGGCGGTCGTCGCCCGCATGTACGACAGCCTGGTGCGCGCCACGAATTATTGGCTTTCGTTCCGTCGTCCCGATCCCGCGCGGCTGCCTTTGTATCATCACGGGAACGATTCGGGCTGGGACAACGCCTCGATCTTTCACGAAGGCATCCCGGTGGAGGCGCCGGATCTGGCGGCCCATTTGATTCGCCAGATGGATATTCTGAGCGGCATGGCCGCGGAATTGGAACGGGCGGACGAGGCGCAGGCATGGAAGGGCAAAGCCGACGAACTGTGCGAATTGCTGATGAGTCGGTTATATAAGGACGGCCGCTTCGTGGCGCGATACGCGCCGGAGGACCGCGTAATCGAGAACCGGGACAGCCTGATCCTATGTATGCCGCTCATCGTCGGGTACCGTCTGCCTCGGGACGTCGTCCGCTCGCTTGCGCGCGTTCTTGCCGACAAGTTCGAGGCGACATACGGCTTATGCACGGAAAGTTACCGCAGCCCTCTCTATCGCGAGAACGGATATTGGCTTGGCCCGATCTGGGCGCCGGTCGCCTATTTATTCATTGATGCCTTACGGGATAACGGATATAATGAATTTGCAACTCGATTAGCTGCCAAATTCATGGATCTGACGCTTGCGGGCGGCATGGCGGAGAACTTCGATCCGTTCAGCGGCCAAGGCTTGGTCGATCCGGCCTTTACTTGGACGTCAAGCGTCTTCCTAATGTTGGCCGAACAATTTACAGTACTATCGGAGGACAACGAATGAGGAAATATTCCGGTGAAATCGGGTTGCTTCTTGTTGCCGTCATCTGGGGCACCGGATTTGTCGCAGGAGCGGTTTCGCTCGAATCGTTGACTCCTTATCAAGTGATGGCGATTCGATTTTTCATTGCAGCATTATTGATGTCGGTTATTTTCCGCAAGCAGTTCCGGTCGTTGACCAAACCGGCGCTCGGCGCGGGCATCGCGCTCGGCGTGTTTCTCTATCTTGCCTTTACGCTGCAAACGGTCGGCTTGCATTATACGACGCCTTCCAAGAATGCCTTCTTGACGGCCGTCAATGTCGTGATCGTCCCTTTCATCGGCTACCTGCTATACCGGAGAAAGCCGGACAAATACGGACTGATCGGCGCCGTTCTGGCTATGCTCGGCGTAGGCGTGTTATCTTTGGAGTTCAATTCCAGCCTCAATATCGGGGACGTCTTGACGCTGCTATGCGCCGTATGCTTTGCGTTCCATATCTTTTATACCGGCGAATTCGTCAAAAGGCACGATCCGATCGGTCTTACCATCATTCAAATGATCGTCGCGTGCCTGCTGTCTGTGCTCGCGGTATTGTTCCGGGGCGAAGCCGTTTTCCATGCGGACGCGCGCGGGCTGCTTGCCGCATCGTATTTGGGCGTATTCAGCACGACGATCGCGTTCCTGCTGCAAACGATCGCACAGAAATTTACGACGGAAACGAAAGCGGCCATTATTTTATCGACGGAAGCGCTGTTCGGCACTTTATTTTCCGTACTGATCCTGCATGAAACGATAACGCTTCGAATGGCCGTCGGGAGCGTCTTGATCTTGATCGCGATCGTGACGGCGGAGACGAAGCTGGATTTTATTAAAAACAAAACGAGTAGGCGGTATTATGGCGACCATTAAAGATATTGCCGATAAAGCCAACGTGTCCATTGCGACCGTGTCCAGAGTGTTGAATTACGATGAAACGCTGAACGTTACCGACGAAACGAGGCAACGGGTGTTCGAAGCGGCGGAGCAATTGTCGTATCAACTGTCGAGCAAAAAAAGAAGGAAACGGAAATTCAAAATCGGGCTTTACTATTCCTATTCCTTGGAGGAAGAATTGAACGACACGTATTATCTCTCGATACGCGTCGCCCTGGAGAAGAAGCTGGAGTTGGAGGGGCTCAAGATGTACCGCATTCGCGGCGGCGATTCTCCCGAACATCTCCGGTCGGTGGACGGCATTATTTGTCTCGGCTTCTTCATCAAGGAAGATATCGAACGAATCGCGGCCTTTCAGAAGCCGGTCGTCTTTATCGATTCTTCGCCGAACGAGGATTTGTTCGACTCCGTCGTCATCGATTTTCATAAGGCGACAAGGAAGGTATTGAATTATTTGCTCGAGCTCGGGCATACGAGAATCGCCTTTATCGGCGGCGTGGATACCGATCGGCACGGCAATCGATATTACGATTTGCGTCAGGAAGTGTTCGAACAGTTTCTGGAGAGCAAAGGGCTGTTTCGCCCGAATTATTTGAAAATCGGCGGCTACAATCCGAAGGACGGCTACATCCTGTCCAAACAACTGTTAGAGTTGGAAGAGAGACCTACAGCCGTATTCGTCGCCAACGACACGATCGCGGTCGGATTGTATAAAGCGTGTTCCGAACTCGGTTGCCGCATTCCGGAGGATATAAGCGTGATCGGCTTCAACGATATTTCGGCCGCGCAATTTATGATGCCTCCGCTGACGACGATTCGGTTGAACACCGAATTCATGGGGGAGACGGCGGTCACGCTTATGCAGGAACGGCTCATGTCAGGCAGGGAGATTTGCTTGAAGGTGACAATCCCGACGAAGTTGGTCGTACGGGAGAGCGCGCGGGAAATCGAGCGCTATTAGTACCCGAAAATTCGTTATTTTCGGATGATAACGCGTTTTTTCCGTACATTGGGAACGAGAGTGCCTTATTAGCGAACTTTGATTCGTTGATAAGGTATTTCCGTTCCCAATTTTCGTTTCGGAGGCGAAATGGCCGGGAATTTAGCGCCCGGCGATGTCTTATTAAGGTATGTTTGTTCGTTCCCAAGCAGGCGGTCGTTTCTTTGTTCCGATTTTGCCGATCTCGGCCTCTCTCTATCCCGCCTTCTGTCGATATCCCTCTCGTTCAGGGCTGGCAAAGATATAGTATCTCAGGTGCGAATGGAATGGAAAAACGACAGGAGATTTGTCGAAATACCACTTTTGGGGAATAGTCTTTTATTTTTTCGAATGGGAACATGGGAATGGCGGGGTATTTATTTTGATGAGGAACAGGAGCATTGATTTTATGAAGCATGGCAGGAAACGGTTTACGAAAACGTTAGCGTCGTTGCTTATCGTCGTCATGGCATTAGGGACATGGACCGGAGGTGCGATTCACGCCGAACTACCGGAAGGGAATTACGCATATGCTTTCGGCGACGGCCGGTATGGGCAATTAGGACTTGGCGATTATGCAGGCAGATACGATCCGACGCTCATCGAAGGCTTTTCGAACGTGAAGAGCATCGCTTCCGGTCAACAGCATTCGTTGATTTTGACGGAGGACGGTAAAGTATATTCGTTTGGCGAGGGACAATTTGGAAGACTGGGTCATGGCAATGAGGAGAGCAAGACCGCCCCTACGCAGATCCAGAGCTTGTCCAACGTGAAAGCGGTCGCGGCCGGTTATGCCCATTCGCTAGCTTTGACGGAATCGGGCGATGTTTACTCTTTCGGTTACGGCAATTTAGGCGAAACAGGCTTCGGCTATTTGGGCGACAAATGGGTTCCAACGCACATCCCAGGGCTGCCGCGCATTAAGGCAATTGCGGCCGACGGACAGCAATCGTTCCTATTAACCGAATCCGGCGATGTCTATTCTTTCGGTTCCGGGCAACATGGCGCACTCGGACATGGCGACACGGAATCCGGAGGTCCCCCGACGGTAATCCCCAACATTCCGAAAATGAAGGCGATGGCTCCCGGCAAAACGCATACATTGCTCTTAACGGAGGCAGGCGAGGTATATTCCTTCGGCCGCGATCAGGCGGGGGAATTGGGCCGCGGCGGCTTTGGGAATTACGGCGATAAGCCTACGCCGGGGAAAGTGCTCGATTTGCCCGGGGAAGTAATCCAAATTGCAGCGGGCGAACGATTTTCCCTGATCCTTACGAAAGACGGCGCCGTTTATTCGTTCGGCAGCGGCCAGTACGGCGCCCTCGGATTGGGAGATAATTACTCGCGGGATCGACCTACGCGCATTAACGGATTGCCCCCGATCAAAGCAATTGCCGCAGGCAACGGCCATTCCTTGGCGCTATCCCAATCGGGAACCGTGTATGCGTTTGGAGAAGGAGGTTACGGCCAACTTGGGTCGGGGAATAACAACCATTCGAATGTCCCGGTGCAAATTCCCGGATTGTTCAATGTATCGGCGATATTCGGCGGATATTGGCATACGATGGTCGTTCAATCGCAAAAAGCGTTGACCGCTCCTTCCAATCTTCGCGTTACGGGCAATTACGTTTACGGGGAGAAGTTAACCTTAAGCTGGAATGCGCCGGAGGAAGCTGAACGCTACTTGCTTGAAATTAGCCAGGATGGCGGCTCCACTTGGCAAGCAAGCATCGACAACGGTTCGGCGACAAGCTACGAATACTTGATCGAAGACATGGGCCGATTGCAATTCAGAGTCAAGGCTGTGCGCGATCATTACATCGATAGCGGGTGGAGCATAACAGAGGCGATGGAGGTTCGGAAAGCCGAGGCGCCGCTGCCGCCGGCCCCGCAATTCGCGGATATTCAAACGCGCAGCATATCGCTCCAAGATCAGGGTGCGAATATGGAGTACGGCATCATGGAAGGCATGGGCTGGAATCCGGACATCGCTCGCTGGCAGGAAAGTGCGGTATTCAGCGATTTACAAGCGAATTCGCGTTATACCGTTGCCGTTCGCTCGAAAGAAACGGCAACGCATAAGCAATCGCCGCCCAGCGCCAGCGTGACGGCGGTTACGCTTGCCGTCAAGCCTAGCCTTACAACTGCGGTGCAAGGAACAAATGCCGTTCGGCTCACGGTGCAGCCGGGAGATAACCCGGCTGTCGACACACAATATCGGATCGAGCGTTCCGAAACGTCGGATTTTGCGCAAGCGTCGCTCGTCCGCAACTGGAACGCGTCGCTTAGTTTCGACGATACCGAACTAAATCATCATACGACTTATTATTACCGGGTGAAAGCCCGCAATTCGGATGGAGTGGAGACCGGTTGGAGCGATATCGTGTCGGCTAAGACGGAACAGGCGCAGCAAGCTGCTCCGGCTGACGTCGAAGTGTTGGGCGATGCCGTCTATCATGGCGAGTTGACGATTCGATGGAGCGAAGTTGCCGATTCAAGCGGCTATGCGGTGCAAACGAGCACGGACGGGGGAGCCAATTGGAGCGATGATATCGGGATTGGCTCGAGTACAAGTTATAAGATTCCTATCGACGTCATGGGCCAGTATCGATTCCGCGTCAAGGCATTGCGAACCGGATATATTGACAGCGCTTGGACCTCATCGGAGATTGTCCCGATTCGCAAAGCCGAGCCCTCTGCTCCGCCGGCGCCGGTGATCGCCGCTCGATTGACAAACGGCATCGCATTAACCGATTTCGGAGCGGAATATGAGTACAGCTTTGACGAAGGAAGCGATTGGAGCGGAGGCAACGGCGCCTGGTACGAAGGCGCCAACTTCAGCGGCCTGCATGTCAATACGCAGTATAGTTTTGTCGTGCGCAGGGCGGAAACGGAGACCGAAACGGCTTCCGCGCCAAGCGTTGCGGTCGCCGTCTATACGCTGGCGGACGTTCCGGCGTTGAAAATCGCGGGGACGAGCGGCTTCGCGGTAAGCTTGATCATCGAACCGGGCGATAATCCCGCGGGCACCGAATACCAGGTATGGGTGGCCCCGAAGGGATCGAGCGATTGGCAGCCGGCCGGGGAGTGGGATCGAGAGCTCGATGTAACGGTTAACGGCTTGGCGGAAGGGACGGAGTATCAATTCCGCGCCGCCGCCCGCAACGGAGACGGCATCGAAACCGAGTACAGCGAAACGGCGGAAGGTTTGACGAAAAGTTCCAATGCGAAGCTTTCGTCGCTCGAAATCGAGCCTTTAACGCTGCTGCCCGATTTTTCGCCGGATCAATATGATTATGAAGCGTATGCGGATGCGAAAATCGAACGAATACGCGTCAAAGCGGCGAGTCAGCATCACGGGGCGCGGATTCGGATTAACGGAACCGAGACGGCAAGCGGGGTGTGGAGCGAGGAAATCGCTCTGCGAACCGGGGAGAACCGGATCGAGATCGCGGTAACGCCGGAGGACGGTCAAAGCCAATCGTACGAATTGGTCGTCGTTCGCGACTTCGGGCTGAGCGATTTGCAGCTTGGCGGCGGCTTAACGCTCGACTCCGAGTTTGCGAGCAGCAAGACGGACTATTCGGTTGCCGTCACGAACGATGTGTATACCGTGACCGTTACGCCATGGGCGAAAGACGATGTCGCATGGATCGAGATTCATGGCGTTCGAGCGGCAAACGGCCAACCTTCGCAGCCGATCCCTCTCTATGTCGGATCGAACATGATCCTGATCGTGGCGGGAACGGAGGGGGGCATGTCGAAGACCTATACGCTGGTCGTGAACAGGGAAGCGCCGGGGGAGATGGCCGATCCGTATATTATTGGGACGGAACCGAGCCATAACGCGGGGGATGTCCCCGTCGATCAGAAGCTGTCGATTCGGTTCAGCACGGATATCTTGCCGACGGATCGGCTGCAGGACATCGTGTTGAAGCGGCTCGACGATGAAATCGAGTTCGCTTATTCGATCGATCGCGACCAATTGATCGTCGAACCGTTGACCGCGTTGAAGCACGGACAGTTCCATACGCTAATCATTCCCGCGGGAAGCGTGACGGATGCCGTATATAATCCGCTGCAGGAGACGTATCAATTAACGTTCCGGACGGTGTTCGAACGGCGCGGCAACGATACCGGAAGCGGCGGAGGGCATGCAGCGATTGGAAAGCCGTCGGAAACAAAACCGAGCGAACAATCGCCTCCTCCGGCAGTGACTCCGGTTACGCTGTTCATTAACGGCAAGGAAATCGGCGAGTTGACGCAAATGTTGGAATGGGAGGAAGGCGATACGTTGCATTTGGTCGGCACGCCCAAGTTTTCCGATCTTCTAACCAATGATGAATATTGGAAGGGGGACGGCAAAGTCGTCATCGAATTAACGGCGATTCATCCTGTCGGCACGATGGCGCTGGAGTTGGACGGGCAAGCGATTCGCGTACTAGCCGACAAGCAAGCGATTGTCCGGATTGATACCGGAATAGCCGCATACGATGTGCCTATCGAGGCCGTCTATACCGGCGCATTGGCGCAAGCCATTGAGCGGCATGCGGATCAAGTGCGGGTCACGCTCGAGACTGCGCAAGTGCAGTCCGAAACGCTTCGTCTCAACGAAACGAACGGCATGAAAATAATCGCGCCTGCGGCAAGCTTTTCGATCCGCTATTCCAACGGCGGGGCTTCTCGATCCGTAGAAACGTTCCGTCGTTATGCCGCCGGGGAGATTGCGTTGCCGCAAGATGCGAATCCGCATGACGTTGTCGCCGGCATCAGGATTGACGCGAACGGAAGCTTTATCCCTGTTCCCGTTAAGATACTGAAACGGGGCGAACGGTTATTCGCCCGATTAAGCAGCGTATCGAACGGCATCTTCACGGTTGTATCGAATCCGAGATCCTTCGCGGATATCGATCGTCATTGGGCGCAAGACGAGATGGCCGAACTTGCGGCGAGAGGAATTGCCGAAGGAACCGATGACGGCAACTTTATGCCGGATCGTCCGGTTGGCCGGGCCGAGTTTGCCGCGATGATCGTTCGCGCGCTCGGACTGCATGCGGGTGGAAGCGAGCGATCGTTCGACGACGTGCAGGCGGAGGACTGGTTTTACGAGCCGATCGGCGTAGCCGGCGCATATGGATTGATCGACGGATATCCGGACGGCAGCTTCAGGCCGCAGCATCCTATTACCCGCGAGGAAGCGATGGCGGTCATTCTGAAAGCGATGAAGAGAACGGGCATGAATTCGGCCGCGCTTTCGGAGAAAGAGATTCGCGATCGGCTTGCGCCATTCGGCGATCGGGAGCGGATCAGTCCATGGGCGCAGGAGGCGGCGACGGTCAGCATTGCCGCAGGCGTATTCAACGGCGATCACGGGAAACTGCGTCCGCAAGATCGCATCACCCGCGCGGAGACGGCGGCCATTCTATTGCGCATGCTCCGGCATGCCGAGTTGATATAGGGAATGGACGGGCTGGGCGTACATCGCCCGGCCCCCTTTATTTCATTGATAAAAGAAAGGAGGATGGCTATGCAAGTTCGGCGCATTGGCAATAAACGAAGTGTTTTTATGATGTTCATGTCGTTGATTCTAGGTTTGAGCGGGATGTTCTCATCGTTCTTCGACGCATCTTTATCCTCCGTCGCTTATGCCGCGAGCGCCGGGGATACGGAAGACAATCCGATCATGGTCACGACCCCGGAGGAACTGGATGGGATCAGATACGGGTTGCATAAACATTATCGGTTGGGGGCGGATATCGATCTTAGCGATTTTTCGGATCCGGACGGTAAAGGGTGGAAGCCGATCGGCACCTCCGCAACCAATATGGATCCTTACGTCAACACCTTTCAAGGGAGTTTGGACGGAGCCGGGCATCGCATTACGGGATTAACGATCAATCGTCCCGACGAAAACTATTTGGGATTATTTGGTTGGTCTTACAAGGCAAAGTTCAAAAATATTCGTTTCGAAAAAGTGCGTTTTGTAGCGTGCAACAATATTACGGGAAGTTTGACTGGGGCGGCGTTAAACAGCGACATTTCCAACATAACGATTACCGATGTGCAAATGGCGTGCAGGAATAATTTTGTCGGGGGAATAGCGGGCGAGGTCATTTCATCGACCGTTTCCAATTCGTCGGTAGAGAATGGAAAGTTTAGCAGTATGGGTCCGGTAGGGGGATTAATAGGTTCTTTGAATGAGTCGACGCTTGCTCAATCCTATGCTATCGTGCAGTTAAAAGGAATATCCGAAGTAGGCGGACTGGTCGGCAACGCAACCAATAGCGCAATAAGGGAAAGTTATGCGGCCGCGAAATCGGAAGGCAGATTCGGCACTGTCGGCGGATTAGTCGGAAGATTTATCTGCAGCGAAGTGTACGACTCCTATGCAACGGGGATTGTTGCAGGAGAACGTGATAGAGTAGGCGGATTGATCGGGGGAATCGAAGGAGGATGGTGCGGGCAAACCAATATCATCGACACCTCATACGCAGCCAGCCGAGTAATCGGAAGTCCCGAATATGTTGAATCTACCGGCGGGCTCGTCGGCGATTGGGATCAATCGGATCTCCGCATCAAGGATGCTTTTTGGGACATCGAACAATCCGGATGGACAACCAGCCAAGGGGGAATCGGCAAAACGACAGCCGAATTGGCGCAACCGGACAATTACTCGAACTGGGATTTTTCCGGCGTATGGGAAAGATCGGCAGGAAGAACATATCCCTATCTACAATGGTCGAATCCGTTGACGGATATCGGTGTCAATGCCGATGAGCTGCAAATGAAACAAGGGGATACCTTCGAACTGACGGCATCCGCCTTCTGGGACGGTGCGGTCTTTGACATTACCGGCGCTGCCACGATCGACTCTGACGACCCTGATGTCGCCATCGTCTCGAATCATAATGAAATCCAGGCCGTCGCTTTAGGAAAAACGCATATTCGGGTACGTTATGACGGCATGGAGCGGTTGATTCCTATAAGCGTATTCGAAACAAGCTATATTCAATTCAGCTTCGACACCTACACGGCTGCGGAGAATAGCGGGGAAGCGATCATTTACGTTTCCCGCGAAGGAGGAACGGGGGGAGTCGTGTCCGTAGTGTACGGAACAAGCGACGGCAGCGCTGCGGCGGGAACGGATTATGTTCCGGCGCAGGGCGAGCTTGTTTTTGCCAAGGGAGAAACGATCCAATCGTTTACGGTGACGCTGCTGGATAACGACACGTATGAGGGAGACCGGACGGTCAACCTTTCGCTTGGCAGTCCGCAAGGCGGAGCTGAGTTAGGAAGCCCGTCCGAGGCGGTACTTACCATTGTTGACGACGAAGTCCCTTCCCAAGCGGCATATACCGTCCAGGCCGAGAGCGTCGATCCCCCGGCCGCGGCCGGGACGGTCCAAACGGTAACGATTAACGTATACAGGTCGGACGGAAAATTGGATACAAGTTATAACCGCACGACGGATGTGACGATAACGGGTTATGCCGCTTCTCCGGACGGAACAGCCGGGAGTTTCGCCGGGCGGAGCTTGACCGGAGAAGGGACGAGCGTATCCATCGCTTTTGTTGACGGCATGGCCGAGCAGCCTTTGATTTTGCATCGCGCCGCATCGCAAACGATACGTTTCCGCGTTGCGGATATCGCGTATCCCGAGACGAATGCGCTGTTGTTCCATCCGACGTCCGCCGAGGCCAGCCGGATGGAAATCGTGACACAGCCTTTGGGCCCGGCGGGCAAGGGCGGAGGCTTGTTGCAAAGACAGCCGCAAATCCGCGTGACCGATTCCTTCGGAAATCCGGTATCCGGAGTTCCGGTTCGAGCTTCTCAGCCGGAGGATACCGCCTTATGGACGCTTACAGGAAGCGAGTCTTCCACTCAGAGCGACGGCATAGCAACCTTCGCCGATTTGCGTGCGACGACGGAGCGGTCCGCCGGAATGAATCAGGCTTTCCTTATTTTTGGGGCAGAGGGGTTGCCGGAGAAGCGAAGCGATTCGTTTGCCATTAAAGGGACCTATACGCCTTCGGAGCCGGAGCCGTCTCGTCCGGGCAATCCTTCGGCATCCGCAACTTCGCCGCAGCCTGCGCCGGCAAAGCCGGACGATTCCGATTCCGGTGATTCACCGGAACTTGCGGATCTTCCTGAGGAAGAGCGGGCGGATGCGGGGAAAAAAGATAAGCCCGTGTCGCTTCCGTTTCGCGATGTACAGCGTCACTGGGCGTACGAGGAAATAGCCCGGATGTTCGAGCTTGGCCTCATTGACGGGTACCCGGACGGCACGTTCCAACCCGACAGAACGATGACGCGAGCCGAACTTGCTACAATCGTTGCGAATATGATGAAGCCGGCCTCAACCGAAGAAACCGCCGCATTCCAAGACACGGCCAATCATTGGGCCAAACAGTATATCGCCAGCGCCAAAGCGACAGGCATCGTTGAAGGATACTCCGATTCGCTGTTTGGGCCGGACGATCCCGTATCGAGGGAACAAATGATGGTCATGATCGTGAAGGCGCTGTTGGTCCAAACGGATCGTCAAACGCCGCTGCCTTCGGAAACGACCCTTTCATTTATAGATGAACGAGCAATTTCCGACTGGGCCAGAGCGTATGTCGGGTTTGCCGTGAACCGTCAGTTCGTTTCAGGATATCCGGATCGCTCGTTCAGGCCCAAAGCGCCGGCTACCCGAGCCGAGGTAGTGAAGGTGATTGCGGATTCGGGAATATTGGACGGCATAAGCAACGAATAAAAAATACGAGAATCCCGTCATAGCCAGATTAGGCGAGACGGGATTTTTTTTTGCATGGCGGGCTAGGGGATTTATCCTCCCATTTCGGTACATTCCAATTCCTGCTCCAAGTCCGTTAAATCGCAGGCTTTGGCAATGACGCTGAAGGCGGAAGCGTACCGGAACGATTCGGAGCTGACCGTTTCGGCCCGGATTCCCGCTTTGACCGCCACCCTTTTGACGATTCTCGTCGCCGCCTCACGGGTCATATGCCGGGCTGCATCCGATTTATGCGGGAACAGATAACCGGAGGAAATACGGTACAAGTCCATATACCTCTCAAGCAAAAGGATAAGTCCTTGGAATAACGGCTTCGTACGCTCACCGATGACGATCCGTGCGCCTGCCCAATCGATATCCTCCCGTTTCATCGCGATGATCTCGCTGACACGCATGCCATAGGCATACAGCAGCTCGACGATCAATCGCTCCTTCAGTTCGGTCTGGGCGTACAGAAGCTTCTGCAGTTCTTCGAAATCGACTTCCTTCGTTGCGGCGTCCATCGTTCGGAACGTTCGGTCGGCTTGCTCCGCTTGCAGGGCGATCGGGAGATTTTCGTATTCATTGATATATTTCACGAATGATTTGAGCGAAGCGATGACGCGGTTGATCGTGCTCGCTTTTTTGCCTTGGGTTTTGGCATGCTCCACAAATGCTTCGGTAGAAATAACCGTCGTCTCATCCAGATCGATGTTCGCAAATTCGAAGAAAGTCCGAAGATCGAGTTTGTAATTGTACACGGTATTTTTGGAAGCCGATTGGCTGAGATGATCCAGATAACGATTTATGTAGTCCATAGGTTTCCTCTCCCGCGTTTTTCCTCGCGATTCATCATGTCTGTTTCGAAATGCTGCGCGAATTCCTCTTCAAACCGCCTGTTGTATAAAATGACGATATGATTCGACTCGTATGGAAATCTTGCCAGCGCCCCGTTTTTGATGAAGAGATGCTCGTATGTCTTTTCGGCTGAAGTGTAGCCGACCTCGAGCGGGATCGATCGCGGCTCCGCCCGGAATGTGTCCGGAAGCGGCGGTTGGCGGTCGTCCGCAGGCGAGTGGCGTGGGACAGCTCCTTGCAGCGTGATTGGCTCCGACCACTCGACAAAACCGTCGTCTCCCGACTGCTTCGGGCTGAATTCCGCCCGATAAGGCGCCGGCAGATGAGCGAGAATCGTATTGTTATGATCGATGTCGGCATTGCTGAACGGCGAATCGGATACCCGGATCCATGCCGTTCCCACACGCCCCTGCGCTAGCGCGGCCCATATTTGGGCAAAGCACCACGTTTCATAGATGTTGATCGGATCGTTGCGCTGGAAGATCGCGTCCACCAACGTCTTCGGCCGATAGTTGCCGGCTCTGATGCGACGCATGACGCGAAACAGAATCGGCGCATTCTCCGGCTTCTCGATCATGAGAAGTTCGACTTTGTCGCGGATGATTTTTTCAATGACGGTTTGCAATAGGCTGCACATCCTCACATGTAGTAGATAGAGTTGGAATTATTATAGCGGAGTTGATGCTCCGGGTTCCAGAGACGAATAAGACTTCGCGGGAAAATTCTGTGAGGTGCGGCGAGGCGGGTGTTGAGGGGTTGGAACTTCTGAGTATGGTGCATATATTTTAGCGCGGTGAAGTGTTTGTGTGTTTCGGTTAACCGTTACCAAGTGTGTCTGTCTGGTTCTTCCTGTTCGGGGGTATCTCTTTTTCACGTCTTTTGTCGAAATCCCTTTCACTCAGGGGGAGAATTAAAGCGAACGAAGTGACGTCGATGTAAGACTATCACTTTCGCCAAGGATAGTTTTCGTCAGGATGGGACTTCTAATAGGAACGTTGGTACCGGCGGAGAGAGAGCATTTTATTGGTTTGTCATTGTTCGCAGCTTCACGAGGCAATCAAATTGCGGTCTGATTGCGGAACGACTTGCATTCTGAACGAGGGGGATTTCGACAAAAGGTCGGTGATGTTAAGTTGCACAGACCTTTAATGTGATTTTGATCGGCGATGACTCGTGGCTCATACGAATTTCTGTAAAAATACAGGTATTGTTCATCGAAACAGGGTATTAGGGAAAAAAGCCTGCGATCGTACAGGAATTTCCGTACCAAACCACCTCATCCACCATCGAAGCGAGAAAAAAGATCTGTTATCGCAGGCTTTGCTGCAGCAACCGATCAAAACGAGTAGAAGGGATGCACAATTGCAGGCTTTCTAAGGTGTCCATCATGCCGCTTATCCTTTCGAACTGGCGCAGTGTTGTTTGATTCATTCCAAATGAAGTCCTTGCAATATGTCACTGTTTGTTCTAGTGCAAACATGCAAGCTATCCTTGATAGGATTGGAGCGAAAGACTATACTTTAGATATGTGGAAGGTTTTGGAATCCTTTTATAAGGCGAGAAAATGATTCGGTGCGAACCTCAAGCTCACATAAAATCCCCGGGAGATTCGCACCTCGCTTCCGGCCTGCATTTGTTGCATTTTAAGTTGATTTTTTATGGAAGAAAAAGGGGAATAAAAATTGATTCGCACTTTTGGGCCCCGCAGGCCTTGTCCGGCAAGGCTTGAAATAGGTCGGAGTCGCTCCTCATGTAGGAGCGTGGATTGAAATAAGGGAGGGCTAAACATGACTGAATGTGGATGCGGGTCGCTCCTCATGTAGGAGCGTGGATTGAAATATGCCGACTATTCCATCTTTGGACATATCATTGCCGTCGCTCCTCATGTAGGAGCGTGGATTGAAATATCATTGTTACTTTTCCAATAGTTCGCAATATTTGTCGCTCCTCATGTAGGAGCGTGGATTGAAATAATTCCTTATCCTTGACTTAATATTACCACAGGTCGCTCCTCATGTAGGAGCGTGGATTGAAATAATTCCTTATCCTTGACTTAATATTACCACAGGTCGCTCCTCATGTAGGAGCGTGGATTGAAATCTCGCGGAAAAACTTCGTAGGCTCCGATAGGGTCGTCGCTCCTCACGTAGGAGCGTGGATTGAAATTGTGCCAGCTCCATCACCCCCTTTCGCTTTATATGTCGCTCCTCACGTAGGAGCGTGGATTGAAATGTTTGGAACTTTGATGAAGTGAAGCATTTTTTGTCCGGTCGCTCCTCACGTAGGAGCGTGGATTGAAATTTCGCCGTCGCGCACAATTGCTTTGGTGCGCTTGCGGTCGCTCCTCACGTAGGAGCGTGGATTGAAATTTTTTCTCCGATTTCAATTCCGTTTTGTCTAAGTCGCTCCTCACGTAGGAGCGTGGATTGAAATAGTTTAAAGGCGCAAAACCTCCTGAAGCAGGTGGTCGCTCCTCACGTAGGAGCGTGGATTGAAATGGAGGCTCTTAGAAGCTTCTTGTACGATCCCCCGTCGCTCCTCACGTAGGAGCGTGGATTGAAATAATCATATGGCGCTTTGCTGGAAGAGAAAAAGCGGTCGCTCCTCACGTAGGAGCGTGGATTGAAATGCGCGTACATAGATGAGCGAATGGCTGAACATTCAGTCGCTCCTCACGTAGGAGCGTGGATTGAAATTTTACCAAATGATGCAAAGCCCGAATGGCTAACGTCGCTCCTCACGTAGGAGCGTGGATTGAAATAGAAACACTAAAAGATGAAATAGAAGGAACGAGTCGCTCCTCACGTAGGAGCGTGGATTGAAATAATGTTGCGAATGTCTTGCGGTAGGATTATAATAAGTCGCTCCTCACGTAGGAGCGTGGATTGAAATATGATGATCCCTCCAATAAGCTAGGATTGTCCCGTCGCTCCTCACGTAGGAGCGTGGATTGAAATGGGTTGTAATCGTTGGCTTGCACCTCATGTGAGGTCGCTCCTCACGTAGGAGCGTGGATTGAAATACCGCCGTTTCTCTGCGCCGGTCGCGCCCGATCATGTCGCTCCTCACGTAGGAGCGTGGATTGAAATGCTGAACTTCCGCCGCGGAAAAAGGCTGCTCTTGTCGCTCCTCACGTAGGAGCGTGGATTGAAATCCCGGACAAGCTTGAAAGGAGGGATACGGTGACCGTCGCTCCTCACGTAGGAGCGTGGATTGAAATATTCGTGGTGACAGCTACGATAAAACAACCCAAGTCGCTCCTCACGTAGGAGCGTGGATTGAAATGAGGACGTCAAAACACTTGGCGAGCCGCTGAAAGTCGCTCCTCACGTAGGAGCGTGGATTGAAATGAAGTCTACCAAGTGAGGTGCAGGACAGATGAAAGAGTCGCTCCTCACGTAGGAGCGTGGATTGAAATTTTGCCTTCCCAATCCTTACATTTTGCATTTCCGTGTCGCTCCTCACGTAGGAGCGTGGATTGAAATCCTTTCGGGGTCCACGACGATAAGTCGATCCACGGTCGCTCCTCACGTAGGAGCGTGGATTGAAATGATTATTATTGCGAATTATCGAAAAAAAATAAGTCGTCGCTCCTCACGTAGGAGCGTGGATTGAAATTACGAGCACGCCTTCATGGAGTGCCTTAATAATGTCGCTCCTCACGTAGGAGCGTGGATTGAAATATCGAATACGGATTCCGAGCTCACTGGGTACCGGGGTCGCTCCTCACGTAGGAGCGTGGATTGAAATAATTAAGTCCCAATGCTCTGTATCCTTCACCCTTACGTCGCTCCTCACGTAGGAGCGTGGATTGAAATCTTCCGCCCCGTCGTAGTACAACGCAATATGTCCGTCGCTCCTCACGTAGGAGCGTGGATTGAAATGCCACTTGCGGTAGTGCCGTGCGTGGGCGTATATCGTCGCTCCTCACGTAGGAGCGTGGATTGAAATGACCACCTCGCGAATAACCTCCGATCCGTATTGGTCGCTCCTCACGTAGGAGCGTGGATTGAAATCCAACTCAAAATACTTGGCAACCGTATCGTTGACGTCGCTCCTCACGTAGGAGCGTGGATTGAAATAACCTTTTTGAGTACTACAAATGGCCCTTAATTCCCATCTAATTTGCTGAAAAACCATGTGGGACGCGGGGGGCGGACCTGCCAGGGATTTTATGTTCGCTTGGGGTTCGCACCACGATTTAAAAATATGTACACCTATAATTTTTAGTAGTCTCTGCTTATCCAAATACAACATCAAGTTGACCGCAACCAAATGTAACGTTTCGGCCGATATGCAATATGCGTGAGGCATGTAACCACGGAACAAAGTGTGACATATCTCCTTCAAACGTCATAGCCCCTAATAAGCCGCTTAAATCCATTTTTACATTTCGTCTATTGGAATACCGGCTCATCTCGCTCCAATATAAACCGGAAGAAGTGGTGTGAACCGAGGCGGACAATTGGGATACAGACGATATCGCATCAGGAGATACGTGCCCGCCGTAACGCTCCGTTAGCGCGGTCACCCTTCTTGTGATGCTGCGAATGATCGTCGGAAAATCGATTTCCCTCAACTGCTCCCCGCCGCGTCGTATGCGCAGCGGCGTTAGCAAGTGAATCGAGCATCTGGAAATTCCTTCTTGCTCCCGGACTGTAAGCATTTCGGAAGTTGCCGCTTCCATATTCAACGTGCCGCGACGCCAAACCGGCTCCAGCCGCTCTGCTTGCAAAATGTCCACAAGCTGAAACCTTTTTCTTTCGGCCCCGATCTCAAACCATGCGGTGCCGGCCAAAGCTTCCACCACATCTTTTATGTAATTCGCAGCTTTGCCTAACAGGATGAATCGAAAGCTAAGCATATCTCCCTGAAGGTAAATCGCTTGATATCTCGGCGGTTCCATAATATAAGGGTTGACTATATCCTGCTTTCTTCCCCCATAACGACGATTTTCAAAGATATATCGATAAGCCTCGGAGTAGGTAGATAATTTCCATCCCACAACACCGTGAAGTGTAGAACCGAGATATGGGGGCAACCGTACTGATTCACAACATTGCAATCGGATCAGCAATGGCAAATACGATAGTGAAAAAGGAGCTGGATTATGCATTGCAGCGTCTACTCCAACATTACTTGAACCAGACCATGAGGCAGCTTCTTCTTCATGTCAAGATAAATTGCACTATGATAATCAGTATTGTTCAATTCAACAGAAAGTACAAGCCCCTTATAGCCACCAAGTAATAACGTAAAAGCACTATTGTTAACGCCTCCCAGTCCGTCCAGTAGATCATGAGTGTTTTGTCGCAGTGCACTTAAGATGCTGCGGCTTTTTTCATCTATTATCTGATCATATATATTGTCAATTTTTTGGATCAACTGATGAAGCTTGCTTCTTGTAGTTTGCTGCGCTTCCCGAAAGTAGCGGTCAGGCTCTCGATCGCAAAACAGTTCACCCGAATATAACGAATCAGCGTTAAGCATTTCAACAGCGACATTGGGAAAGAATACATCGATTTTGGCGGACTCTTGGTTCTGCACCTTATACAAATGGTATAATCTAAGATCTTCGCTTTCAATCCTGATATCGTCCACCTGCAACCTGGGCAAGCCCGTTTCCGAACGTTGGACGGCAAGAGCGCCTTTAATCGACGAGCCCGGGATATAGTATGTTGTCCGCTGAGGCTCATATCGGGAATAAGTACCATATTGGTAAAATGGATAAATGATGTTGACTCTGGACTTGTCCAGATCAGAATCAGCCACCATATCTTCAATCGCAAAATCGCCTGCTGACTGATAAAAACCATGGTGATCCCGCGGAGACAAGGCCAGCGTCGAGCACGTTTTTAACCGATACTTAAATTTACGAAGTGCCGTCATGTTGTAACCCCCTATCGGAGTGAATTGGCAATAGAAACGCATTTCCAAAAACAATGTCTCGCGATTGAAAGGGAGAGGGAATAGAGCGCCCCGCTTCTTTCCGACCGTTTGGCAAGTAAACAATACTGCCAGCATCAATGAAACTGATAAATTTGCGGGAGAACCCTTTTTCCCACCCTCTCGAAGAATCGTATGGGCGCCGTTCGGAGGTAAAAAGCTTTAGAGACGATTGATTGAAATCAATGTTTTCGGGTAGAAGCATTCCCAGATTCAAATAAGCGCGCGTTTTCTCATCCATACTCCATGGCCCGGATTGTATGTTTTTCACCACAAACGTATTTAAACCTTGCGATGCACGTGCCCCCAGAAAAAACCGTTTTTTGTTTTCCTTCGAATAATGTAAAGCATCTAGCAGTTCAGAGCTCTCGGCACACTTATCCGCGGAAATGTAAAATGAAAATTCGGTGACGATTTCGGGTTCTGCCCCAGCCTTCATTTCCAAAACGGTAACTTCCGGTACAGAATACACATTGGGATCAAGCCCCGGCATATCATACCTAACGCTATCGATGGATGCATGAATTTGTTGCGAAGACTGTATAAACGCATATGGGTAAAGACGTTCGGCATGGACTGGGTTCGATAACAATTCGTTGATTTGCTCCAATTTAGCAAAGGAGCGCTTTTTTACCGCTTGATAGATCTGCTTGCGTTTCATCTTGTCATTAAGAGCAGCCAATTGATCCAGCAAAAAAGCTTGAGGCACCGGTAAATAATCACGAGGCAGCATATTGGACAAGGCAAAATAAAACTCTCCATCTCTAATTTTTGAAACCAACACCGTTGCTTGCTCTGAAGAATACTGTTCGGCACACATATAGATCAACGCTCCGAATATTCTCTGAGAATCGGGAAGCTGAGTAAGTCGGCCTGTTAACGACATCTCTATCTTATACGTCACAATATCAGTCAAATTGATCACTCCTCCGGATGACCTCTACCTGTATTTTGCCGTAACCGCGGCTTCCGGAATTGCCTAGACGGTATATTCCTGTATTAAACTGGCGGATGGCATGTTCTATAAATTGTTTAATGACATCAAGAGACACTGTTAATTTGTCGATCATGTAGAAATGAATCTCGCCTGCAAACTCCACACCGGGACGCACTGTCTGATAAGTGCGAGGTTTGGCAGATATTTTGGGGTCTTCCGGCGCTCCATAGTATTCTATCGTATTTTTCGAGTCAACAGAGAATGGATCATGATTACTATCTAAAAGTTGAAAATCGTTAAAAATGAGCTTAGGCGTGTGATTAAAGCCTTCCATACCAAACAGGCATTCCGCAGAAGCAGACTCTATTTCTTTCTCATAGCGCTCCTTCATCCTGCTGATTCGTTCGTTCTCAACCTCCAAGCGTCCAAGTCGTTCCATGTTTTCTTGTAGCAAATCGCGCAAATATTCCCTATAGGCTTGACCGATCAACTTCGCATTTGCGCTGTCTGAGTCAGATCGCGCCAAATCCCGTACAATCTTTCGGAGGCTTCCCTTGAATGAAGAAGCGGGAATATAAGGTTTGCCGTTATAATCTGTTACCGTAAACAGGTCGACGCCGCCTATCTCGAATGTTGCCGGAGAACCTCCGATAAATAGATTGGAAAGCGTTGTCACTTTCAAATGAATCGTATCTACGCTCATTTTCTTATCCCTCCCGATGCGTTTTGTTTATCGCTTGGATATAAACTTTTGTACTGAATGGATAACTCATTAAATTGGTAAAAAATAAGCAGAGTGTCTATATAGTCCTTAGTCCATAAATTTGTTCGATGTGCAATGCGGCAAAAAGCTTCTTTGTCAAAAAACAAACCCGGCGGCGCTTTCTTTTCTTCTTTCCTTTCCGTCTCCAACTTCCCAGTTTCTTCTTTTGTTTTTTGATTTACGGTTTGGATCATGCCAGCCGTCTTTTCTATGTCGATTTTGTCCGTTTTTTTCAAGCGGTGAAACATGGAACTGGAAATGCGCAACGTCCGATAAACTTGAACCGGCCTTCTAGATCCATTTGGGCCTTCGTATGATTCCCGCTTCACAAAAATTTCGCGAAAACCACGAACAGTACCGTGTAGGTTATGGTCATACAAATATCGCAACGTTTTATTAAACAGAGTGCTTCTTACTCTCTTCTTATCAAATACAAATTCTTTGATCGTTACTTCGCTTCCAGTAACCCCAAAGCGCTGATCGGAAAATAACAGCAGCAGGCGAACGTACTTTTCTAGCCGGTTGCGTTGAGCTTTAGCCCCAAAACATAATTCGTATTCCGGCTTTTTGTTTTTCGATTGTGGTTTCTTAACACTGCCGTGCACCTGTTTTTTGACAAGGAACTGCTTCAGGATCGATTCGATGTTTAATAATTCAAACTCTCTCAGCTCTTTATTCTGGCTATTTAAATGTTGCGGCAATACATGATAAAGCACGGCATTGCTGTACTTGATATTGCTGCTGCAGATCGTGCGATCGGTAATCTTATTGAGCAGACCATAAAAAAAGTGGTAAGCTGCAAAGCCTTGTTGCATGGCTCCCTTCAAACGCTTCACATCATGGATAAAGTAACGCCATTTCGGTATATCTTCGTAATGATCCTTATCTTTTTTGGGCATATCAAAATCATAGAATACATATTCGTTTACACATACCTTCACACAAGATGCTTTTACCGCGGCACCGCCCTTTTGCAACGAAGGGGCCGCTTTAGCGCAATCCACCTGATGCTGCACCCGTTCATAATAATACCGGATCGGCTCACGATTAAAGGTAAAATCGATTCCTACGCTCATGGAAAGCGGGGCAAGCTCTGTGTCGTGGGCTTTACTCCATTTTGTTATCTCATCATTTAATTGTCGCAGAATATCTTTGCATAAGTTCACGCCGTCCAAAAGTCGGGATGCGGCCACCGCAAAGAAGATATCGTCGCCGGCCATATAAAGCGGATAAAGCTTGAAGCCGGCATCCTTGTTCTGATATTCCCGCGTCTTCTCATGCAAGGAATTCAAACAAATGAATCGGGACAACAAATTGCTTACCGCTTCATATTCCGTGTACTGTTCGATTCGTTCAAACAAAGCGCCCATACCGTCCAAATCGGCTTTAATTACAGCGATGCGAAAATGATTGTCGTTGTCAGCATTTTCCTCTGAATAAAGTGCGTTAATCGTAGGGGAGAACGCCTCGTATTCTTGATCAGATACAATCGATTGTTTAAGTGGGTCATATACCGGGACGCTGCAAAACTGAAAAAGCAATGCTCGATGCCGATCGATGATACGGTTCAGGCAGTCCTGTTGCCTAAGACGGTGTTTGCTTTCTTTGATTGCCTCCAACTTGTCTTGATCTCTCGAAATCTCCTTCTCGAAGCAAACATACTTCACTAAAAGCTGTCCTGTAGACATCTCATAGTATGTTTTGAACAATCGATCCAGCTTCGTCAAGATCTGATGTTCTTCAAGCGAAGCAGTAAATATGCACATACCGGAGCATACCAATAGTCGATCAGTAATGTGGCCGCTGAACGCTCCGTCGCCTTCAAGTCCAATATCAAGGTAAAGCTGTTTGGATATCAAATTCGAGGATTTCACAATGTCCCTGAGCGTGCCGCTATTCGTTTGGTTTTCCTGAACCTGCGCTTGCAGCATATAATATAAAAACGCCTGTACTTTATCTATGGATATGGCAACAACATATTCTCCCATCAGGAATCCTTCCTCCCAGTATCAAAAAGGTTAGCGTATGCGCGGTGCGGGAACAATATCGGATTGTTGATCAGCATTAATAGTTGGTTTAACTGGAAGTTGAACGTAAGAAGCGACACCGGGGTGTCATTCTCGTCTCGAACCTCATATTCTTTTAGCGTGATGGCCTTTAAGTCAGTTGCGTTTATTATTTCTTCTGCGGACTTTTGGACGTTATGAAAATTAAGCTTCATAAACCATTCCATCAGATTGCTATCTGCATTGATTTTAATTTCGATACGACCCGATTCGGTTTTATCGTCTTTTACGGCGACTAATGTAAAATCAAAATTGTTTTCTATGTCCGGACTAATCTCCGCCTTCAGCGCGCACAAAATGCGAATGGGATGCGTGGATTGCTGTGTCGAAACAGCGCCAATAGCAATTTGGCCTGCTATTCTTGCAATGGAATTATTTGCAGTTTTTAAAGGTTCTATATTATTGTACCAATTTGTGATTCCATCTTTGTTCAGACTTTGACTTTTGCATTCCACTACGACAGCAACTGCTTCGATCGGGATAAACTTCAAGCGTCCGTAGCGAAAAATATAGGGGGTATACGTTTCATCGAGTATGGCCAAATCAACCTCATTGGAGACCCGCCCCTCCGAATCAATAATAAAGACGGAATACTCGATGACGAATTTCTTTGGGACAATCATTTCAAACAGTTGTCGCCAAATGTCCTCACGTGCGGAACCAATGCTTGTTCCATGCAAATCATGCTTCATATAAAGTTGATTCACGATTGATTGTTCAACCTGCCGGTAGTTCGATTGAATGTTTTCAACCAGCTTTTGTTTACGTTTTTCCGGAGTCAATGATTCTTTAGCCATTCTTTCCCCTCCCAAAGTTTCTAATTCCGTGTTTTTAGAACAATTCCCATGATGACCCTGATGATTCTAGTGAATAAGCCCTTGGGAAATTTACAAAAAAACAGGTATTTCGATATAATTCCACATCGATATACCCAACTCCTTCCAAGAAAACGCTTTAATTTTGAATCAAAAACTGGGCTGCCATGTGCGGCAAAGGTATCGGTTTCTGGAAAAATGAATACCCGCACATCACGAAACCTGCGCCAACAGGTTGATAGAGATTTACCGCCGATACGATTTCAATCCACCCATTCACATGGAGTACGACAATTTGCAAATGCATACCGGATTTATGTGCAAATTCACAGCAGGGATTTCTGAAATGTCCATTATGCCGCTTATCTTCCCGCTGGCACAGTGTTGTCTGATTCATTCTTAACCAATTGAGTTCCTCGCAATCCGTCACGGTCAGTTCTAGTGCAAACATGCAAGCTTTCCTTGATAGGATTAAAGCAAAAGACTATACTTTAGATATGTGGAAGGTTATGGTAGCATTTGCGAAGCGAGAAAAATAATGCGGTGCGAACCCCAAGCTCACATAAAATCCCCGGGGGATTCGCACTTCGCTTCCGGCCTGCATTTGTTGCATTTTAAGTTGGTTTTTCATGGAAGGAAAAGGGAAGTGGAAATTGATTCGCACTTTTGGGCCCCGCAGACCTTGTCCTGTAAGGCTCGAAATAGGTCGGAGTCGCTCCTTACGCAGGAGCGTGGATTGAAATCATCTTCCATCCATACATTACCTATCCCAAACGTGTCGCTCCTTACGCAGGAGCGTGGATTGAAATTTTCTATTTAAGATTAAAAAGGAAGAGGCGCAGGCGTCGCTCCTTACGCAGGAGCGTGGATTGAAATTTTCAATGTGTCGTGAATTATTTGCCAAGCCCTGAGTCGCTCCTTACGCAGGAGCGTGGATTGAAATACGTCCTTTACCCACGGATGTTGGGCGACGAGGTCGCTCCTTACGCAGGAGCGTGGATTGAAATTTTATGCCGGGCAACGGCATCGCAGTAAGCAGCCGTCGCTCCTTACGCAGGAGCGTGGATTGAAATACCTTCGCTTGCTCTAACTTCCAGCTTTACCGGGTCGCTCCTTACGCAGGAGCGTGGATTGAAATCGCTAAACGAACCGTCTACGCCGACGAGCGTCCCGTCGCTCCTTACGCAGGAGCGTGGATTGAAATGATTCGATGGCCCTAAAGACGGTGTTAATCGCCGTCGCTCCTTACGCAGGAGCGTGGATTGAAATCCCGGAGTGTTGCGATTGTTGAGCAAGTGGAATATTGTCGCTCCTTACGCAGGAGCGTGGATTGAAATCGCTCAAGATCCTGCCAGCCGATCAGCTCGACTCGCGTCGCTCCTTACGCAGGAGCGTGGATTGAAATTCCCCTATAGGAGAGTGAAAGAAATGATCGATATCGTCGCTCCTTACGCAGGAGCGTGGATTGAAATAAAGCTGCCGAAGCGCGAGCAGCGCTGGAAGCGGTCGCTCCTTACGCAGGAGCGTGGATTGAAATATGCACCATGCCTCCTTGCCGATTTGTAGGGTGGGTCGCTCCTTACGCAGGAGCGTGGATTGAAATTTTTCCCTCCTTCTCTGGGTAAAGGGATTTTAAAGTCGCTCCTTACGCAGGAGCGTGGATTGAAATCATATACTGCTGAACACATTTCGAATGCTCTCTGAGAGGTCGCTCCTTACGCAGGAGCGTGGATTGAAATCATGCTTTTTCCCAATCTCCGGCGAATACGCCGGTCGCTCCTTACGCAGGAGCGTGGATTGAAATGAACTTCTCTCGGAAATTCCGCTTTGCTTTATCGTCGCTCCTTACGCAGGAGCGTGGATTGAAATTATTCGGCTAAGAAGATCACAGCAGTCGAGAAAGGTCGCTCCTTACGCAGGAGCGTGGATTGAAATCGGCGACCCAGCGAAGATTCGCGAATGGCTAACCGTCGCTCCTTACGCAGGAGCGTGGATTGAAATAACACCCCAAGCATCCTCACATGCTGGCAAACATCGTCGCTCCTTACGCAGGAGCGTGGATTGAAATCGAATAAGGTCGTCGTCTCGCTCAATGACTCTCGTCGCTCCTTACGCAGGAGCGTGGATTGAAATCTAACCGTCGATGGCCGCTATATCCCCGGTTATGTCGCTCCTTACGCAGGAGCGTGGATTGAAATATCGGCAACGCCAGAGATAACCGGCAAACTGGCGTCGCTCCTTACGCAGGAGCGTGGATTGAAATAATTTTCATGGTATTTTCAAAAGTAAGAGTTTTATGTCGCTCCTTACGCAGGAGCGTGGATTGAAATAGCGGATTTTTTAATTGTCCCGGAACGGTTGAGTACGTCGCTCCTTACGCAGGAGCGTGGATTGAAATGAGGGAGAGTGAAGCGGAATGAGTGAGCTTGTCGTCGCTCCTTACGCAGGAGCGTGGATTGAAATTCCGAAGAAACGGGAATGAAGGTACAACGTCGTAGTCGCTCCTTACGCAGGAGCGTGGATTGAAATTGCGGCTCTGTAGTTGTCTTGATTTTGGGTACGTCGCTCCTTACGCAGGAGCGTGGATTGAAATTCGCTCACGTCAGAAGTTTCCCGACTCCGATCAGGCGTCGCTCCTTACGCAGGAGCGTGGATTGAAATAAATCCCCAACGCTTATAGATTTCGACCGATAGGTCGCTCCTTACGCAGGAGCGTGGATTGAAATTCTAGCAGCACACCACCAAAGCAGCCGCCACGTTTGTCGCTCCTTACGCAGGAGCGTGGATTGAAATCGCTAAAATAGTATCAGTCAACCGGTTTACTCAGTCGCTCCTTACGCAGGAGCGTGGATTGAAATAAATTAAAATACGAAATATGTCGAGAAGCATTGGGTCGCTCCTTACGCAGGAGCGTGGATTGAAATGTTACGTCGATCAATCGATCGGCATCGTCCAAGGTCGCTCCTTACGCAGGAGCGTGGATTGAAATCGACAACGAGAAGACGGAAAAACAGTGATTGACGTCACTCCTTACGCAGGAGCGTGGATTGGAATGATCCCACATCACATCAAAAAAAGCTTGGATAAACTTAACGTTCTCTTTGGGGTGGAGTATAACCTGTGAGCAACCATCAACTATTGCTGGAATGAAAGCGGCTATTCCCGTATCAATGTTTCAATGTACAAGAATAAATATCGCAGCGGCGCCGGTCATGGAGTCTAATTTGATGCTAGACTTAATAGTGGACACGGAGAACCGAGAATGAGATAGAATAAAAATATCTTAATTTGAGGTGTCCGACATGACAAAAAAGTACGACAAGGAATTCAAAATGCAAACTGTTCGACTCATCCAAGAAGAAGGTAAGACGGTGGCGCAAGTAGCCCGCGAAATGGGCTTGCATGAAAATACGATCTACCGCTGGATTGCAGAGTGTAAACAAGACGGGAGCCAAGCCTTCCCCGGCAGTGGACAACTGAAGCCGGAGGATAAGGCCATGCGTGACCTCCAGAAACGAATCCGCGACCTAGAAGAGGAGAACGATATCCTAAAAAGGCCATGCACTACTTTGCCAAAGACCGGTGCTGATCTATTCATTCATCTATGATCATCGCTTCGAGTGCCGTGTCGCGAAGTTGTGCGAGACCCTGGAAGTATCCAGAAGCGGTTATTACAAGTGGACCAATCGAAAGGAGAGCAAACGCGAGAAGCGCCGGAAGAAGCTGGAGCGGCGCATACGGCGAATTTTCTTAGATAGCCGTCGTCTCTACGGAAGCCCCAAGATCCACAAAGTACTCCAAAAGCAAGGAACTAAGGTCTCTGAGAAGACCGTAGCCCGAATCATGAAGGAGCTAGGCCTTATATCCCGGATCGTAAAGAAGTACAAGGCTACAACGAACTCTAAACACAACTTTGCGGTGTTTGAGAATGAGTTGAATCAACGGTTTCAGGTACTCGCTCCCAATAAGACCTGGGTTACTGACATTACTTATGTCCCAACCGATGAAGGCTGGTTGTATCTCGCAAGCGTCATGGACCTTTACAGCCGCAAAATCGTCGGGTTTCATATGGACGAGCGCATGATCAAGGATCTCGTGTTAAAAGCCTTGGAGCGCGCCTACATGCAACAAGGAAAGCCACAAGGGATCCTACATCACTCTGACCGCGGCAGCCAGTATGCCTCCCATGACTACAAAGCTCGGTTAAAGGAATACAACATGAAGGGCAGCATGAGCCGCAAAGGAAACTGTTATGATAATGCGTGCATTGAGTCTTTTCACAGTGTGATCAAGAAGGAACTGATCTACTCAAAAAAGTTCAAAACGCGAGAACAAGCTCGAAAAATTACTCGAAAAATTACATGCTTCTACAATGGAAAAAGGATTCACTCGTCCATAGGGTACCATACGCCCAATGAATTCGAACGTATGTACCGGTTTGCGTCATAATTTTCTCGGTTTGATGTGTCTACTCTATTGACAGAGGTACATACTGCTGGAAAGAATGCAGTAGAGATGCACAATGCTGTTACAAATAGGAAGCAAAGCATGTATGCATTTTATTTGTGATCTAGAGCGTGACAATGAACCTATTGCTTTGCTGGCAGCTACTTTATTGTTGGGATTTAGGTCTGGCAACTGATCTATGGTGGACTAGGCTCAGCTGTATCGTGAAGCTTTTGACATTCGTTTTCAGTTGAAAACCTAAAGACAATTTATGAGGCAATGCCTTGAAATTTCATGAATCGTGAGAAGGTTGATAACCTAAAGAAAATTTGGGAAGCTGGCAAGCTAGTCTAATGAAATAGCAAGATAAAAAATTAATTATTTAATAAAAATATGTGAATGGGTAAATTTTATTGCGAAAGGAAGTATAATTATGAAAATTAGAATTCTATCCATTATGTTTGTTATTGTTGCTTTTCCACTGTTGCTAACCGGTTGCATCTATAATAATACAACTGTAAATATAAGCTCAGATGGATCTGGTAGAGTCGTTTCTGAAACAGGTGCATTAAAAGAAATCTTTGATAAGCTTGGCAAAACTCCAAGTGATTTTACAAGTAAAAAAAATAAGCATCACTTGCTAAAATATGGAGGAAGGGAATATCTTGCTGAAACATGGGAAGATGCATATGTAAACCCTGAGGAAATTAACTGGTCAGGAGCTGTTGCTAGCATATCTCGAGAAATGGGACCAGTTAATTTAACTCCAATTCATAATGGATTAAAGTTAAATCTTAAATTGTGGGAACAATATAGCACTGACATGAAACCTAACCATATTTTCCCTGAGTTTAAGGACATTACCGACCAATCAATGCAGGGCATGACGCTTTATGACCTAATTGCTCAAGACATTGAAGGTTTGGTTCTTAAAGCAACTTTTAACATGCCATATGGCGTGAAGCAGGTTAAGGGCGGTACTGATGGTGTAACAGTTAAGGGCAAGACCATCTCTCTGGACTATATGAAGATGGTGAAGTCTGGAGTTTATGAGTGGGAGTTTGACAGCGTAAAGAATGTAAAGAAAAGCACATTTCCTGACGTTTCCAAGGACTCTCCATACTATGATGCCATTAATGCTGTGGTTGACGGTGGACTAATTAATGTATATGCTGACGGAACTTTCAAGCCTGACAAGCCGATAGCTCTGGATGAGCTGACTAAGATTCTTGCTAACGGTCTTGGACAGAAGATTGCTGGAGACCCCACATATTGGGCAAAGAACTATGTAATGTTTGCACAGAAGTATGGCTTCGTTATTTCCAAAGCAGCTCCTACAAGCAAAAATTGGAGCATTCCAGCCACAAGGGAGCAGGTAATTTATGCTTTGACATTTGGAGATAACACCCAAATGGCAAATGAGAAGGTTGAAAGCAGCCATATTAAGGACTGGGACAAAATTGACCCCAAGATGCGAGACATGATTCTCTGGGGATACAACACAGGAGTGGTTGACATTGAGAAGAACGAATATTTGAATCCTAAGGGAAAGATCACTCGTGCAGAGGTTGCTCAAATTCTTTACGACATGTACTGGACCGTACCCAAGAGTGATATTGTGGAAAGTTTTCTTAATGACATTCTTCTGTATATGGAGTAACAATATTTAAAATGCCAAATGGATATTTTTTGTTAATTGGAAATTAATTGATACAAATAGCCAGGAGGTCTACATACTTTAAGAGTTAATTGAGCTATTCTTAAATCAATGCAATAAATGAATGTTAAATGAACTCTCGTACCTAAAGTTGTTTAATTTTAAAATAGGAGTTTTATCAATTACCGAAGCTTTTAACCTGTCTTTATCAAATAGCATTGAAGGTGCACTATGGATATTTTGAGCAGAAAATCTATTAACGTTAAAGGCAGCCTTAGGCTGTCTTTTTCTTTTGAAAAGCCAAAACTTCTGAGTATAGTGCATATATTTTACCGCGGTGATATGCGAAGGCGATTATTTTAAAAAAACTACCGCGAAAGTAGACTGCGACATGGAGTTACAATCGCTATCTTATCGGTTATTCTTCGGAGGATCCCGCTCTTGAGAAGCAGCTTATCACGAATGGTTCAAGTTATTCTTTTAAAAATACGTCTACACGTTCTCAATCCGTTATTTTCGACAGCCATAGTTCGCTTCACAATTATCCCAATGTAGCTGTTTATTATGAAAATGGGAAAGGAAAGAGCAAAGGTTATAAGTATACTTCTTCAAGTATAAGTATCCCATCTGGAGGAGAACTGATCGTAACAGGCGTAACTGACCCACCTGTAACAGCCATTTATAATAAAGAACTCCTTCGTTTGAGCGTTAGCAACGAACCGGCCTTGACTTATAAACAATTGCAAACCGGGGAAAGTGCGACATTCTTTAATCATACGGAAGAAATGTTGCAATTGACGAGAAAGAAGATAGGGAACGCCAATTTATTATTGAATTACACTGCGTATAATCAAGATGGAACTGTTTATGCGGATAAAGTTGGTGTTGCCAGTATACCCTCGATTCCCCCAAAAGGAAAAATTGTCGTAACTGTAGCCGGGGAAGCGCCGATCGTTTTTTACGGATTTCACAGATTTCTAAGTGAAACCGAAGAAGAACAGACCAGCTTTTATGATATTGAAATCAACCAAACCGCTCAAGTGATTCATGCTAATGACGGCAATGCTTATTACAAATTTACGCCGAATAAGAGCGGACTTCATCGATTATTTACGGAAAATAATCAAGCCGCGATTGTTCGATTGTTCGACGATCCCGGTTTGCATCGCCAGATAGGTTCAGATGGGCAAACTATTGAGATTCACGGCGTCTACTATAATAAAATGGAAGCCAACCTTCGCGCAAATCAAACGTATTATGTGCAAGTATTAAACAGTTCCAGTGCTGTTACATTTCTTACGGTAGAAGAAGCAAGGCAATCCAATCGCGAAACGGCAGAAGCAATCAGCTTTGACCAAGTCTATGATTTTGACCTAACCTCCGTATTCGATAATTTTTACTACAAATTCAATGTAGCAGAATCAACTCAGATGAGCGTCAATTTTACAGAAGGGTTGGCAACACTAGAGGATCAAGAGGGGAATATTGTCACAACCTTTGATTCCGACCAAGAGGATCATGTATTTATTCCTGTTGAGACGGGAACGTATTATATCAAGCTCAATTACGACCCCAACGTTACGATTGCAACTAAAATGGCGAGAAGCAATATTCGGTCGATCCAGCCCTTTAGCAGTTTGAAAAAGGGGCAAGTAAGCATTAAAGTACTAACCGCTTCCCCCATGTTCAAAGCTATCAATGCGCTTCCCGGACACGAAGAACCTGTACAATTTACGTGGAAGTTTACCGAGGATCATTTCAGTACAACAATCAGCATTTTTGAGAAGAATACAGGTAATCCGGGACGATTAGTGTATCAAGAGAAAATGTATATGTTGGCTGGAAATACGAATTTACGTTTTACTTGGGACGGAAAAGTGAATCAACCCAATATTGGGGAATATGCCCAGAACGGAAGATACTTGGTTAGAATTGTTGCTGACGACGCGCCGGCATTTCCATACGAAGCTTATGTGAGTGTATATAATGAAGGCGAGCAGGACATTGAACTTGATGCTGACGAATTGATCACTAGATACAATACAACCATTTCTTCTTCGGATATTTCAAAGGTTCAAGGTTATCTAAAACAGATGATGTTTTATGATGGCGATATAACAGGAGCCTATGATGAGCATTTCCTGATGTCCGTGATGGCGTATGAGCATGTGATCAATAAATGGGGAACGCATGTTGCTCTTGATATCTATAGAGGATTAGACTTTCTTGAGGAAAAGGGCGAAATCAATAGCCGATTACTGCGATATGCTTATGCCGACGCATCGTTAGGGAGGGATAAGTATGGCACTCTTTACGAATATTTTTATAATGGAGATTCTTATATATTAGTCTTTGTTGGCGAAGGGATACTTGATAAGATTGTAAGAGGCGTTCTTTATGGTATTAGAGGGACAAAATTAGGTGTTGAAAGTGGAAAATTAATAAGCGCAACTGGTATTTTATCGAAAAAATTGAAAAAACACTTAACAAATCGTCATTCATTTGAAAAAGTAAAACGTCAAATCCCTCACGAAATAGAAAAAACTTCAAGGGAGCAAGTCGCGAAGAGTATATCAGATCGATCATTCTTTAATAAAAACTGGACAGAAGAGGAGATCTTTGAAGCAACAGAAAAACTTTATGAGATAGCAAAGAAAAATGGTTTTAAATCAGGAAAATATGAAACTATCTATAAAGGAGAAAAGGTTATAATGGGGGTAGGAGACGGAATACCTCGAACAGCTTATGGTTTGCATAAATATACCATCGAAGATTTTGGATTTTAGAAAGAGGGGACTATCTTGTCAATAAAAGTTAACTATAAACTGAGAATGCCGGAAGAAGAAATCAAACGCCTATCTTTGCAAGAGTTTGATGAAGAGTATTATGGTGACTTTTTCGGAATGTTCAGTTTGGAGGCCAATGGTTGTGTTTTTGGGCATGTAGAAGAAGAACCAACGGAAATTGATTTTGATTTTTTTGAGGAATGGGTTTTAGGGTGGTTTTCACTAATGAACGATGCAGTAAATGAACTGTACAAATACGGTTATTCAGCGGTCAAAGTGATCGAGGAGATGCTTTCTTGGCTCGAATTTATAGAAACGGAAGAAGGATTCATAACCATTCGGTATGTTTCTGCAAACGATGATCAAAATGAAACAATAAAAGGAAGAGAGCTTACAGAAGTTAACGAAATATATTGGTCAGTAAATCGAATCCCTTTGAACTTATTCTATGAAGAAGTCCGTAGAAAGACGGCGGAGATTTTAGATTATATCTATAGATTAAATCCCGAATTATTCGGTAGCAGGTATACACTCTTTCATTTAATCAAGAAACATCGGCAAAACAACGAAAATTTATATTCAAAAAGAAAGGATAAATAGAGAAAATATTGAATAGCCAGTCGAAGACGTTCTTCGGCTGGCCTTTCACCATGTAAGGGTGAGAAGTATGACCTTATCCGAGTTGAAAGAAAAAATAAGACAAACCAAAGAGATCGAACTCGCCGAAGAGTTGGTAGAAGATTATTTGAAAGAGAATCCGAACAGCGTTGAGGGATGGCTTTGGCTTGCTTTGGTAGAGCTTGAGATTCCATTGGTGGATATGTACCGCAGCATGGAATGTTTGGAAAAGGTTTGGGAATTGGATCCGTTCCACTTCCCTTCCTTGATATTGGCATCCTATATTATGGATACAATGCTTGGAGGGGTGGACGCAAAGCTTTTCGATAAATTAAACCGTTTCCCTACTGAACGTTTGACAAAGGAAGAACAAGGGATATTGGAAATGGCCAAGGGATGGCATTATCGATTTACCAATAAAGCTGAATATGAACGAATTTATTGCTTTCTATTGAACTGGCACCTAAAATGGTACAGAACTATTACCAACTAGGAAAATTACTACATGCGTTCCAATCAAAAAGAGTTGGGTCGATCATATATTGAAAAAGCGATTGCGAATATTACAGGTGTATATTGGATCGATGATATAGACTACGACATTATGTTTGATATAGATGAGTATTTTAATGAACTTATTAAAGGAATCCATGTTACTACGGTCGTTTTACAGATCATGCGTAAAGAAATGGAGGGCTATTATCTAGATACATAGCAAGTGTAATACTTAATTTCACAAAATTTCGCAGGAAGCAACATGCATATAAAGGCAATGAATATGAGTTGCTTGAATGGTTCTTTAAGTGAGACGATCTATAGAATGACGGTACAGTATAACTCGTCTATAAATTTTGTATTGGTCTGAGTCGGATCTATGGTGATTACGGGGCGTTTCGGGTGAGGTGAGACAGTGACGACTGAATTTAATGAGAATGACTTGAAAAGATTATTTACATAATGTATTAATATGCACAATGACGCCTCTTGCGAGTATTTTTGCATTCGGAAAGACAATCAGGGATCCAAATTGATCATGTACTTTTCTGCTTATGCTGAAGTAATTTCTCTAAACCTATATCATGGAGAACATGAAACAAAGATTGTAAAAATGGACGTGAATAATATTACTGAGGCGCGTGAACAAGACGGTAAGTTAGTCATTACACAAGAAGGAAACGATAAAAAACTCATCATTCATTTCGAACCCAACATATGGATTTCGTGGGGCGAAGAAGAGTAGTTGTTGTAGGATAGAACAATAAGCCAGTCGGAAATCATTTTCGGCTGGCATTTCATTACATTTGCTGGGGTTTGGATATGACCTTATCTTTGTTGAAAGAAAAAATATAGGGATCACGGAGATTCGAAAAGAGTAGGGGAAAACAGATGACGACTGAATTTAATGAAGATGACTTGATAAAACTATTTCCAAATCAACCGATTAATATGCACGATGATGCCTCTTGTGAGTATTTTTGTATTCGAGAAGACAGTCAGGGTTTTTCGTTGATCATGTACTTTTCTGCCTATGAAGAAGTAATGTCACTGAGTTTGTATTACGGAGAACACGAGACGAAGGTTTTGGAAATGGACTTGAAAAATATCACAGAAGCGCGAGAACAAGACGGGAAACTAGTCATTAAACAGGAGGGAAACCATAATAAACTTATTATTCATCTTGAACCTGCCATATGGATTTTCTTGGGTGAAGAAGAGAGATTATTAGATATTTGATATTTGGACATGAACCCATATGAACCCGCGAGAGGGGGATTTCTCTTTTGTTGAAGTTGAGTTATAAGCTAAGAATGCCGGAAGAAGAAATCAAACGCCTTTCTTTGGAAGAGTTTGACGAAGAATATTACGGCAATTTTTTCGGAATGTTCAGTTTGGAAGCCAATGGCTGTATTTTTGGTCATGTAGAAGAAGATCCAACGGAAATTGACTTTGATATTTATGAAGAATGGGTATTAACATGGTTTTCCATGATGAATGATGCAGTAGATGAACTATACAGATATGGTTATTCAGCGGTCAAAGTGATCGAGGAGATGCTTTCCTGGCTCGAATTTATAGAATCGGAAGAGGGACTCATAACCATTCGATATGTTTCTGCAAACGATGATGAAAATAAAACAATACCGGGCAGGGCGCTTGCAGACGTTATCAAAATCTATTGGTCGGCGGACCGAATCCCTTTGAACTTATTCTATGAAGAAGTGCGAGGAAAGACGGAGGAGATTTTAGACTATATCTATAAATTAAATCCCGACTTATTCGGCAGCAGATATATGCTCTACCATTTAATCAAGAAACATCGGCAAAACATCGAAACTGTGCGTTGGTCTGAATTGGATATATAATAGTCAGTGACTTACCGTTTTCGGGAGGAACGACGGCAAAATGGAGAGGAGCTGCGACGAATGAGTCAAGAAAGAGAAGAGCGGTTGGATTGGGACGATGAGAAAATCGAGGATCCTGCGCATTTCCTGCTGCATCGCGGGATGAGAGGGATATTCGAGGCGGAGGAGATGGTGGAGGGGGACCGTTTGTATATTCCCGAATGGGAGCTCACGATTCGTCCTCATGTGGCAAGATGGTCGGAGCAGTCCGTTATGCTTCAGTTTCAATTGCGTTCGCCGAGATGGGATCGCGATATATTCGAGACAGCGGCAGGCATTGGCGGCAACTTGAAAAGCGCGCTCGGCATGGCTGTCGGCGGCTTCGCCTTTTCGTTAATGCAGGGAATCGCATCTATGGAGAAGAACAGGGATCCCGAAGATCTCCGTACGGAATACGGAGATACGGCGCATCATTGGCAAGTGTATAGAAGCAATATCGTCGGTCTGGGCGAGTCGACAACCGAAATGCAGGAGACGCCCTATTGGGAAGCGCTGAAGGATGGAATCGCGAAACGGATTGGCAATCAGAAGCTTTGTTACGTTAAAATCTACGGCGCCAAAAACGGCGACGACATCACCGGCGAATGCCGCATCAACGATATTCCAAGCCCCGAATTGGGCCAAATCGTGGGAGAGCTAGTCAGCAAGTGGCAAGTCCAGGAGTTCGCGTCGCAGAAGCAATTTATTTTGTTGCGGCAGTCGGAAGAGACCTATACGCCATATCCGTACCAAGCCGAAGACATTGCCGCCGCCACACGGACGGCTGTCCGGATGTTCATGGAGTGCGACACGCAGGAGAAGTATGAGGAATTTCCGGTACGATTGGCCGAACAATTGCAGGATGCCAGCTTAGGGCAGGAGTTATATTCTTTTTTGCCGGAAATTTGTGCGGAGCATGCCTTCGATAAGTTAACGTATCAAGAAGAAATGTTACTACATAAAGGCGAGACCGCTTTCCCCGTCTATCGCACTCAGTTGGCCAGTTACTATATGATTTATGACGCATTGTTCGAGGGTTTTCGGACCGATCAATTTGACGATGAAGCATATAAGCAATATGTCGGCGTCAGTTCGATATACAGTGTAATTTGCAATGCGAGAGAGCAGGGAGCGGATTTGTTGGATACCGGCGGTATGTTGACGTTATCCTTTGGAATGTCGGATCGATATCAGTTTCGATAAACGCCGTGAATGTGCCTAAGCTCGGAAATTTTTGAAACACTCGATAAAATGTTGTGCCGTGTTGGATAAGCGATGATTTTTCAGCCATATGAGTCCAAGCAGTGAAGACATCCCGCATGCAGGGGAAATTTTGCAGGCATGAACGGCATATCCTTTATGCCGGTTCAGCAGCGTTTCCGGAACGATCGACGAACAAAAATCGGTGGACACCAAATCCATCAGCAGCACGATATCGGAACATTCGCCTACAATGTGGGGATGGAAATCGAACCGGGAAAAAGCCTCCAAAATTAAATAATGCACCCCCAACCCCTGTGTGCTTGGCAACAAGAGCGGCTCGTTGACAATGTCCGTTAGCGATACTTCAGCTTCAAGACGATTCCGTTTCCGGGAAGAGATCCAATAAAACGGTTCGCTATACAAATGAAGAACTGAAAAATCATCCAATTCAAGCGGCAATCGAATGAATGCCAGTTCAATGGCCCGATCCCGCACTAACCGGCAAAGATGGGCGGATTCGTTTTGCTGAATTTTATACGTCACTTTCGGATATTGCCGTTGAAATTGATGAAGGATTTCCGGCAAGCGAGCGACCGAAAACGTATTGACGCCTATCGTCAGCCTGCCGTTCGCCCCGTTTCCAACTTCGCGCACTTCCATTTTCGCTTCTTCCATTAACTGATCCATTTGCAAGGCGTACGTATATAAGGTTTTTCCCGCATCGGTTACTTCCAACTGTTTGCCGTTTCTCTCGACCAAGATGGCGCCAAGTTCCTCCTCCATTTCTTTCAATTGTTGGCTTAATGGCGGTTGCGAAATATGAAGCCTTCTCGCCGCGGCGGAGATGCTTTTTTCCTCTACAATCGCGATAAAATACCGCAGTTTACGAATGTCCATCATCTCAAACAGCTCCTTTATCTATATGAAATACGTATAGATAACTTATTTTATATATCATTTTCATGCGATTCTCTTCATGATAGCATAGTAGTAACGAACGAAAAAGGAGGCTTGATGATGCATCGTCTCTTGATAAGTCTATTTGTCGTTATGCTTGCTGCGTGCCAATCGGAACCGGGCTCTTCGCAGCTTGGATCGAATGAAGTACAATCTAATGAAAAGAGGGTGGAAGAAATGAACCTGCAATTGATTGCTTTGGCGGCGGAAGGAGATACCGATACGGTTCTGCAACTGCTTCAAGAGGGAGCGGACATCAACGCAACGGACGGAAGCGGGAGAACGGCTGTCCTGGCGGCAACGCGCAACAATCGAGCGGATACGGTGAAAGCATTGATCCAGCAAGGCGCGGACATTAACATTCGCGACAACAGCTTGGACAATGTGCTTTTGTATGCCGGAGCGTCAGGATATCTCGAAATTGTAAAATTGGCGATTGACGCCGGCGCCGATACGAAACTGACGAACCGGTTCGGCGGCACGGCTCTGATCCCGGCTTCGGAACGCGGTCATGTCGAGGTAGTTCGGGAACTGCTCACGAATTCCGATGTCGATGTCAATCACATTAACAATTTGCAGTGGACGGCGCTGTTGGAAGCGGTCATTTTAGGGGATGGCGGCGAGAGGCATCAGAACATCGTACAACTGCTGCTCGATCATGGAGCCGATGTGAATATTGGCGACGGCGACGGGATCACTCCTCTGCAGCATGCGCAAAAACGCGGATTCACGGAAATTGAATCGATTCTAAAGAAGGCGGGCGCTTAGGGGGAAATCCGCAAAATTAGGAGGAACATGAACTTATGGCTTTATTGGAAATATTGCATTTTGCTCAAGAAGAATGCCCTGCGGCATGGAGGGAGCAAATTATCGGGCTTATGCGGCAGGAATGGCCGCGAGCTTTTGAAGGCGGGCCTGTCGTGTGGCCGGATTGTCCGGATACGCATCCGACGTCGTTCGTGCTTCTCTCCGATCGAATGGTGGTGAGCCATGTGGCCGTGCCGAGGAAAGAGATCAGTCACAAAGGGCAGAGC
This sequence comes from Paenibacillus sp. MSJ-34, assembly GCF_018918005.1. Taxonomy (GTDB): domain Bacteria; phylum Bacillota; class Bacilli; order Paenibacillales; family Paenibacillaceae; genus MSJ-34. The sequence continues at coordinate 52,213 of NZ_JAHLPR010000018.1, forward strand.
TACCAAGCCTTCGGCATTAGCGAGGTGGTGACTCACCCGGATTGCCGCAGGCAAGGATACGGGGCGAGACTGCTGAAGGAAGCGGCTGCCTATATTGCCGGCAATTCGCCGGATATCAGCCTTTTTACTTGCGTCCCTTCGTTGGTTCCTTTCTATGCTCACGCCGGGTGGGAACATTATGCGGGCACGGTGTTGGTAGGGGGAACGCGCGACAACCCGTTCCGCAGCGATTCGCTGGGGCTGGCGACGATGATGCGTTTGTATTCGGATAAAGCGCGCCGGAATCGGCATGCCTTTCAAGAGACGGACATCGAGTTGGAACTTGGCGAACGGAAGCTATGGTAGGCATGGGGGAAATTGGGCGTTGTACCGGATATGGTGCTACCTTTCAAGCCTAGCGGTTATGCATTTTCGGCCCTTCTGTCGAAATCCCACTCGTTCAGGAAACCCCGCGGCTTCTTTCCGTCTGATCGCGATTTGCTCGCCGCGTGAAGTCCTGAAGCATCCCATGCCCTCGGAACCCGGCGGTCTTGCTGCTGATACCGATACACCAGCTTACTGAATGAAAGGGATATCGACAGAGGGCGGGATAAAGAGATATCGCAATCCCACGACATAAGGTCGACTTCAAAAATGAAATAAAGAAATATAGCGACAGGCTTCCGATTCGGTTCGGAGGGCTGTCGTTTTGCGTTCAAAGCACGATTCATAGAAAATTCCCCCGCCATCGAAGAAATGTACACCTGCTCGCTTCCCTCGCGCTTGATTTAAGATAAGGATGTGCACAGAAATGAGGGGCATGCAACCTTACCATTTATGAGAGCGGAGGAGTCGACATGGCGGAAAAACAAGTGAAAGTAGGAATCATCGGGACTGGATTTATGGGCAAAGCGCATGCCGAAGGGTACCAATTATTCAACATAGAAATCGGTATGTTCGCTTCCCGGACGGCGGAGAAAGCGCAAGCGGTCGCCGAACAATTCGGCGTGGCACGCTGGACCGACCATTGGCTCGACTTGATCCGCGATCCGGAGATCGATTGCGTGGATATTACCGTTCCCAACCATTTGCATTACGAAATGGCCATGGCCTGCATCGAGGCCGGGAAGCCGTTCCTGATCGAGAAGCCGTTGGCGCGCAATACGGAAGAAGGCGAAGCGATCGTCCGGGCGGCCAAGGAGAAAGGAATCGTCGCCGTCTATGCGGAGAATATGCGCTTTAAGCCGGCGTTGATTCGTACGAAGGAACTTGTCGACGAAGGCGCCTTCGGCAAAGTGCTCATGCTTCGCTCGAACGAAATCCATAACGGCCCGTTCCATAGCCCGTGGTTCTGGGATGCGAATTTGACCGGCGGCGGTGCGGCGATCGACATGGGCATCCATGGCGTCAATACGCTCGAATGGATTATGGGTTCGAAAATCAAGCGCGTCTATGCCGAAACGGAAGTGCTTAAATGGAAGGAGCATTGCAAGAACGGCGCGGAAGACAGCGCGATGGCGGTGCTTCGTTTCGAGAACGGAGGCATGGCGGAAATCGTCATCAGTTGGGCGATATCGGGAGGAATGGATGTGCGTCTGGAAGTGTTCGGCGATCAAGGGACCGCCTATGTGAGCACGACGCATGAAGCAGGCGGCTTGCGCATCTACAGCCAGAACGGATACGGCAAGTCCTATGAAGAGGAAGCGAGCCTCAAGCCGCATGTCGTCCCGACGAAAGGATGGAGCTTTCCGGCGCCGAAGGACGTCATTCAACAAGGGCATGCGTTTGAAGTGAAGCATTTTATCGATTGCGTGCGCGGCAAAGTGCAGCCGTCCAGCACATTGGAAGACGGCTTGCGGGCATTAAAGGTCGTCGAGGCGATGTATCGATCGGCGAAAACGGGAATGGCCGTGGAAGTGCAATGAGGGGACAAACCGGCCGCGGGAAGAAGATGAACGAGCGCCCGGTCGCCGTCGGCATCGATGTCGGCGGCACGAAGATCCGGGCCGGATACGTCGCCGAGGACGGCGAAGTGCTGCGGACGGAGCAATATCCGATGGACCGTTCTTCCCAAGCGGCCGCGCTCCATTCCATCTACCGCGCGGCGGACGATTTCCTGCAAACGCCTTGGGACGGAACGGCTCCTTGCGGCATTGGAGTCGGCCTGGTCGGCCAGGTCGATCCCGGCCGCGGCGTGTGGGTGCAGGCGATCAATATTCCGATTCGCGAACCGGTCGCTTTAGCGGCGGAACTGACCCGCAGGTACGGGCTGCCTGCAGCAATGGACAATGACGTGCAAGCGTCTACGCATGCGGAACGGCTGTACGGCGCCGGCAAGGAGTTCGAGCATTTTATCTACATCAATGTCGGCACCGGCATTGCGATGGGCATCGTGGCGGACGGCGTGCTCGTTCGAGGGGCGGCCAATTATGCGGGTGAGTTCGGCCATATGTCGGTCGATCCGCACGGGGACGTCTGCATTTGCGGCAGGCGGGGCTGCTTGGAGCCGATCGCCTCCGGAGGCGGCATGGTCGAACGGGCGGGAGCCCACTTAGCGTCGTATCCGCATTCGTCGCTGCATGCTTACGCCGACCGTCTGCAATCGCAAGCGATCTTCGAGGAGGCCCGTCGAGGCGATCCGCTTGCGGCGCGCCTTGCGCAGAATGCGATGGAGGCGCTCGGTTCGGCCGTGACGAATGCGGTGAACCTGTTGAATCCGCAGGCCGTCATTGTAGGCGGGGGCGTGTTCAGGGACATGAGCCTGATCGAGGAGCTCAATGACTATATTCGCCGATTCAGCTTGCCGGCCGCCGCCCAATCGCTCGTACGGATCGAGACGTCGGAACTGGATATTCATATGGTGGGACTGCTCGGAGCAGCATCATTAGTTTGGAGGTCTTAAGCGATGAAATGGATTGTGGAACAAAGTACTGAAGCGTTCAACCGGCGCAGCGCGCAGGAGATTACGGAGCAAATCGGGAGGAAGGCGGACAGCAGAATCAGCTTTGCCACTGGTTCGACAACGAAAGGGATCTATCGGGAATTAGCCGCCCTCTATCGTCAGGGGGGCTTGGATTTTTCCCGCGTCGAGGCGTTTGTCCTCGACGAATACCAAGGCGCTTCCCAAGCCAATCCGGCAAGCTGCCTGGCCCGATTAACGGCGCAACTGTTCGATCAAGTCAACATGGATGCGTCACGGATCCACTTCTTTGACAGCATGGCGGCGGATCTGCATCAGGTTGCCGAAGCTTACGAGCGGAACATTCGGGCTCTTGGCGGAATCGATCTGCAAGTGCTGGGGCTGGGCGCCAACGGCCATATCGGATTCAACGAGCCTGGCACCCCTTTCCATGCCGTGACGCGCGTCGTAGATGTCGGCGAGGAGACGATCGAGGCGCGGGCGGACATGTTCGGTTCCAGGGAGCTTGTGCCCCGGCAAGGTATTACCTTGGGAATCAAGACGATTATGCAATCAAGGAAAATATTCCTGTTTGCGAACGGCGAACATAAAGCTACGATGGTGGAACAGGCGCTATTCGGTCCCGTTACGCCGGATATTCCCGCCTCGGTACTGCAACTGCATCCGGACTTGACCGTCGTTCTCGACCGGGATGCCGCCGGGAAAGTACGGGATCGTCTGCCGGAAGACGCTGTTGAATAACACGGGCGATCGCAGCCGCGAACACAGGACACGAACAAGACTATAACGGTCCGGGAGGTAAAGATGAAGATTTCAATCGGAGGATACTCCTTTAACAACACCTATTGCGATGGAAAAATGGACGTATTCGGTTATTTGGAGACGGTCAAATACCGGTATCGTATGGATGCGGTCGATCTATGGAACGGCTTCTTTATCGATCGGAGCCAGCCGATCTATAAGCTTGCGGATGAAAGCTATATTCGCAAAATCAAAGAAGCGCTTGACGAGAAAGAGATGAGGGTCGTCAATTTTGCCGTTGACGGAGCCCATCTATGGGACCCGGATCCGGACATTCGGCAGAAGCTGTACGAGAATGCGCTGGTCCATCTCGACGCGGCGGAAATATTGGGCGCCGAGACAGTGCGAATCGATACGGGCGGCAGTTACCGGGAATCGGAGCCGATGACGGACGAACAATTCGAGTATACGGTCAAGCGCTATCGGGAATACGCGGACCGGGCGGCGGACCGCGGGTATAAGATCGGTCCCGAGAATCATATGGGCGCCTCCTTGCTGCCGCGGGAAATGAAACGAATCGCGGAGGCCGTCGATCATCCGGCATTCGGATTTCTGCTTCATCTCAACCGGTGGAAAGCCGATGAATTGGAAGGGGACGAACTGGTTGCGCCATGGGCGTTCCATACCCATTTCGATGCGAAAACGGTCGTTCTGCCCGAGGCGGAAGCGAAAGTCAAAAGCTTGCTCGCGGGCGGTTATGAAGGCTACTGGGGCGTGGAATACAATGCGCCCGGCAATCAGTACGCCGAGATGGAATGGATCATTGCGGCCGTGAAACGATTGTTGATCGGCGCCGGCAATGAAATCGAGCGAGGTGAACAGGCGCAATGAGCGATACGGTCAAAATCGGCATGATAGGCGTTGGGCAGATCGGCAAGCTGCATCTGGAAAGATACGAAGCGATTCCCGGCGTGGAGATTGTCGCCGCCTGCGACGTGAATGAAGCGGAAGCCCGGAGAACGGCGGAACGATACGGAATTCCCCATGTCTACACCGACTTCCGGGAAATGCTGAAGCGGGACGATATCGTCGCGGTCGACGTATGCTTGCATAACAACTTTCACGCGCCGGTTACGCTGGCCGCGTTCGAGGCGGGCAAGCATGTCTATTGCGAGAAGCCGATCGCCGGTTCTTACGCCGACGGCAAAGCGATGTTCGACGCGGCGGCGCAAACCGGCCGCATGCTGCATATTCAGCTCAGCACGTTATACCGGCCGGAAACGAAAGCGGCCAAAACGTTAATCGACGGAGGCAAGCTCGGCAAGCTCTATCATGCCCGTTCCACCGGATTTCGCCGGCGGGGACGCCCGTATGTGGACGGATACGGCACGCCGTTCTTCACCCGCAAGGAAACGGCCGCGGGCGGGGCGCTGCTGGACATGGGCGTCTATCATATTGCGCAAATGCTGTATTTGCTGGGCAATCCGGAAGTGGCTAGCGTCTCGGGCAAAGTGTATCAAGAGATGGATATGCTGGCCGAACGGCGGGAGAAGAGCGGATTCGACGTGGAGGAGTTGGCCGTCGGGCTGGTTAAATGCCGGAACGGCATTACACTGGATTTGATCGAAGCGTGGTCGGTCCATATGGGCGGCTTCGAAGGCGGAACCGTCCTCGGGTCGCAAGGCGGGATCCGATTGCCGGCGGAGCTTGCGAACGGGATCAGCCAGCCGTTCAGCTTCCACAGCACCGTTTGCGATATCGACATGGACGCCACGGTGGATTTGGAGAAGATGGATCTGCGCTGGCATCGGTTAAGAGAAGATGAAACCGCTTACGACTCGTCGCAGCATCACTGGATCGCCGCGCTTGCGGGCCGGGTTCCCCTGCTGCCGACGGCGGAGCTTGCTCTGAATACGATGTTGATCAGCGAAGGGATCTACTTGTCGGACCGGCTGGAACGCGAAGTAACGGCGGAAGAAACCGCGGCGCTCTCGCAATCCCTGTCCGTCTCCGTATAGCCGAATGCCTTTTACAAATAACTCATTACTGGGGGTTTGAAAGATGAAAAAGAGATGGCTGATCGCAGGTTTGACAATCCTATTATCCGTCATGCTGACTATATCCGGATGCGGATCGAACAACAATGCCGGAGCGCCGGAGCAAGGAACAGGCGGCAAGCAAGAGCAACCGGGCGAAAAAGTGAAGGAATTCGAAATGTCGTTGCGGCACACGTTTATTAACGAAGCGGACCAATCGCGCGTAGCGATGTTGAACGATGTCATTCAAGAAGTGGAGAAGCAAGTTCCCGGCTTGAAAATCGTAACGGAAGGCGTCGATGTCGTCGTTAACCGTTCGACCAAGCTAAAGGCCGAATTCGCCGCGGGCACCCCGCCGAAAATGTTCTACAACTTTGGCGGCAGCGACACGGAGAACTATGCCAAAACCGGACATTTGCTGGACTTGACCCCGATCGTGGAGGAATTGGGCTTGAAGGATAAAATTCAGGATTTCTCCGAATTTACGGTGGACGGCAAAATTTACGGCATTCCCGATAACGGCTATATCGAAGGATTTTTCTACAACAAGAAAATATTCGAGGAATTGAATCTGACGCCGCCGACAACGTGGGAGGAATTTCTGGCGATGTGCGAAACGTTGAAATCGAACGGCTATACGCCGCTCGCCCTCGGTGCGGCCGAAGCGTGGTCGATCAATATGATCCCGACGAATTTTGCCGCGACGCTTGGAGGAGCCGACTTTTTCCGCGGCTTGAAGACCGGGGAGACGAAGTGGACCGATCCCGAGATGGTCGAAGCGTTCAAGAGGGTCAAGGAATTGCTCGATAAAGGCTACTATACGGAAAACACGCTCGGCTTCAAGCATTCCGAAGCGCAGGCACAATTCTCCAGCGGCAAAGCGGCGATCATCTTCGACGGCACTTGGGGGCTTAACACCTATGCCAATAAAGACCGGTCGGTCGTGGCGAACGATCTCGGCTTCTTCAAAGTTCCGAACTTCGGCGGAAAGGGCGACAATACGATTAACGCCAGCTTCTCCACAGGCTATGCGTTCTCGTCCCATCTGGACGACAACGAAATGGAAGCCGTGAAAGCTTTTATTAAAGAGTACTATCAGGAAAAATGGCAAAAGAGACAATTGCTCGAATCCAACCGCTTCCCATCGATGGTGCTGACCGATACGGAAGGCGTGGAGCCGATCATTAAGGAAGTCAGCGACGCCGCGCAAGGCATGGCTACGTTCCCGGCGTTCGACGCGCTGGTGCAGCCGAAGATCAAGACCGATCTCGAAGCGGGCATGCAGCAAGTGGTGGGCAATAAAACTTCCGTTGAGAAGATGCTGGAAAATATGCAATCCTTCCAGGAGCGAGAAAATAACAAAGAGTAACGGCAACCAGACGCTGCGGGTATCGCCGAGGCCGCGATACCCGCACATTGATTCGGATCGGAGGGATTGGAATTGAATCGGATGTTCAAAAATCCTGTCGCTTATCTATTTTTTATCGTGCCCACGCTTTTGCTGTATTTTGTATTCTACTTGTACCCGTTATCCTCTACCGTGATCTATGCGTTCTCGGATTGGGACGGGTTATCGGAGCCGGTATTCAACGGATTGGATAATTTCCGCAGAGCGTTGCAAGACGAACAGCTTTTCCGGTCGCTATGGAACAATCTGGCCTTCACCGGCTTCGCGCTGATCGTGCAGCTTCCCATTATTGTCGGTTCCGCCGTTCTAATCTCCGAAGTCCGCCGGTGGTCGGGTTTTTACAAGACGACGTTTTTCATGCCGGCTATCTTGTCTACGCCCGTCGTGGCGGTACTCTGGTCTTTCGTCGTTTTCCATCCGGAGATCGGCATACTGAATTTGACGCTGCGCCATCTCGGGCTCGGACATTGGGCGAGGGCGTGGCTTGCGGACGATCATACCGCGCTGCTGTCGATCTTGGTGACGAACGCATGGGCCAGCATCGGCTTTTACATCGTACTGGCGCTTGCCGCCATTTACGGCATTTCCAGAGAGATCCACGAAGCGGCGCAAGTGGACGGGGCGAGCTTCTGGCAGCGGTCGCTGTTCATTACCGTTCCCATGATTCGTCCGGTCATCTCCGTGATCGTTCTGCTGAAAGTGGCCGGATCGCTCAAAACGCTCGATATCGTCATGGTGATGACGGGCGGAGGCCCGGCGGGGCTGACGGATGTAATGGCGACGTATATGTATCGGGTCGGCTTCCAATACCTTGAATCCGGTTATGCGAATACGATTGCGTTTATTATGGTCATCTTTACGGTCATACTGACGGGCATTACCGGTTACATCTCGAAGAAGCTGGAGGAGGTCTGACGAGGATGGGCACAAAGAACAAACCAAAGAACGGCATACTCCTTCATATCGTATTGATGGGCTATGTTATAATTTCCTTATATCCGCTGTTCTGGGCGTTTCAGAACTCGTTCAAACGGCATGTCGACATCATCGTCTCGCCGTTCGCCCCGATCAAAAATTTTACGTTCCAAAACTATATCGACGCATGGAATACGTCCAACGTGAACGTCTATTTAGCGAACAGTTTTCTCGTCAGCACCGTTTCCAGCGTTGCAACCGTTTTCCTGGCAGCGATGACGGCGTACGCGCTGGTGAGAATTCCTTATAAACTATTGAACGCCGCGATCATGGGCATTTTGCTGCTCGCCATCATGGTCCCGGGAGCTACGATTCTGGTGCCGCTGTATTCGTTCGTGCGCAAATTCGAACAGTATTTCGGCTTTCAAATCTACGACACCTATATGTCGCTGATCTTCCCTTACGTCACCTTCGGACTGGCGATTTCCGTTGTGATCATTAAAGCGTTTATGAGTTCGATGCCGAAGGAACTGGAAGAGGCTGCGGTCATGGACGGGCTGAACATCTACGGGCTGTTCTTCCGCATCGTGCTGCCGCTATGTTTGCCCGCGCTCGTCTCCGTCTTTATCGTCAACTACTTAAACAACTGGAACGAGTTTATTATGGCGAATCTGCTTCTGTCCAAAGAAAATTTGCGCACGCTCGCGGTCGGGGTGGCTGCATTTAAAGACATGCTGAACACGAACTATGGCGGCCTGTATGCGGCAACGATGTACAGCGTCATTCCGGTTGTCGTCGTCTATATTTTCCTGCAGGACCGAATCATCGAAGGCTTGACCTCGGGAAGCTTGAAAGGCTGAGCAGCGGTTACAGACGAGGAGGACATCATCCGGTATGAGCATCCGCAATCGAGTATTAATAGGTTTCGTATTATGCATTATTCTTCCGATTATCGCGCTCGGCATTGTCGGCTCGGCGCTGTTCCAGACGGTGCTGCAGAAGAAATATTCCGAGCAGTCGCAGCTGATCAACGCTTCCGTAGCGCGGAATGTGGCGACGATATTCAAGGACGCTACGGCCTATTCGGATCAATCGATGTTCTCCAGCCGTGTGCAGGACTTTCTGAATCAAGATGCGGACGAACGGGATATGACGGAGATTCCGAGCCTGCTCAACCAGACGTTTCTGATGTACGGTCCGCTCGATACGGTAACGCTGTATACGTTGGACGGCGAGGCTTACAGCCGATCAAAATCCGATCTGAAGCCGGTTTCCATGGAACAGCTGCGCCAAAGCGGCGTACTGTCCGAAATGATCCGGCGCAACGGCATTTCCGTATGGCTCGGGCCTTACGAAGGTTCCGGGCTGTCGCCGTCGAACCGGTTTTTCACGCAATTGCGCGTCGTCAACGATCTGAACCGGCAGGAAACGATCGGGTACGTGATGCTGCAATACCAGTTCAACGAATTGGATCAAGTGTTCAATTTCTATTCGAGCAAATTGGATATTCCCAATCATTTTATGTTGGTGAATCAAGAGGGGCTTATCGTGTACGATAACCAGGGCAATGCCGGCGGGGAGAACCTGCGGGGCAAGGTGTCGAAGCCTTTCGACTTAGGCGGGGATTCCGGCAGCGGGAAGCTGGAGTTTAACGGAACGAAAAGCATTTTATCGGTGCAGCCGCTCAATATGAAAGATTTGGGAATATCGAATTTGACGCTGGTCTCGGTTGTTCCGTGGGACTATCTGACCGGGGAGACGACGGCGATTATCCGCTCGATCGGGATCGTGATGGCGGTTATTTTGCTGCTTGCCTTGCTCTTCAATATGATGTTTATCAAACGGTATATTCGGTTTATTATTCGCATGATGCATACGATGAAATTGATCGAACTGGGGGACCTTGGCGTACGCATGGCTTTGGACAGCCGGGACGAGACCGGATCGCTCGCAAGGAGCTTCAACCGATTGGTCGAAAAAGTGGAGGAACTGATCGAGGAAGTGAAGCAGGAGCAGGCGCGCAAGAACAGGGCCGAATTGATGCTGCTGCAGGCGCAGATCAAACCGCATTTTATTATGAATACGCTCGAATCGATCAACGCCTTAAATATGCGGAACGAGCGGGACAAGGTCAGCCAGATGGTGTACCGTCTGGGGCAAAATTTGCATATCAGCTTTCAGGAACAGGAAGAAATTACATTAGGCAAGGAAATCGGCTATTTGCAAAATTATTTCGAAATCCAAAAGGTTCGTTTCGGCCATCTGTTCGATTATGAGATCGTTATGCCGCCGGAACTGGAGAAGTATTCGATCTTGAAATTTACGTTACAGCCTTTGGTAGAGAATAGCATACAGCACGGCTTCGACGATATCGACCGCAAAGGAATGATCGTCGTTCGAGTGGAGGAACGGGAGCGGAATTTGTTGTTATGGGTCGAGGATAACGGTTCGGGGATCGATCCCGATATTTTGCCCTCGTTTCATTACCGGAAATCGAAATTGGCGGAGGACAGGAGGCGGAGTGACGGAAGAGTGGGCCTCGGGGTCATGAATGTGGCGGATCGATTGCGCATGCATTACGGGGCCGGTTACGGCATGTTCATATGCAGCGATCCGGGCCGGGGAACGAAGATTCAATGCTTGATTCCGAAACGGGAGGGTGATTCGAATGATGATTCGCGCTTTAATAGTTGACGACGAGCCGTTAATTGTGGATACGCTGTCGAACGAGATTCCGTGGAACCGGCATGCGATCGAACTGGTCGGTTCGGCGGACAACGGGGTATCCGCCCTGGAGATGGTGAAGGAGTACGAGCCGGATCTGATCCTGTGCGATATCCGGATGCCGAAGCTGGACGGGCTTGCGTTTCTGCAGCAGTTGAATGAGATGGGAAACCGAAGCAGTGTCATTATGCTCACCGGGTTCGCCGAATTCGAATACGCCAGGCAGGCGATGCAATTCGGCGCGAAGGACTTGATTCTCAAGCCGATCAATTATATCGAATTGGATCAAGTGGTCGAACGGATGGGAGCGCAAATCAGGGAACATAAACTGGACGACCGGCGGAAACGGCATCAGTTCAACCATATGAAACATTTGCTGTACGAAAAGATGATTACCGATATTTTGTTCGACTATACGAAGCTGGCCGCGCAACCGTTCTATTCCGAATTCGAATTTGATGTGGAAGGGACAAACTGCGTCTTTTTCCTGGCCGATTTGGAGCGCTATGCTTATAATGCTCATCGTTGGAACGAGAACGAGCGCAAACTGCATAATTTTGCCGTGCGAAACGTGCTTCAGGACGCGCTGCAGCCGTACCGCCTCGACTACTCGGTATTGCAGACACGGGAGGGGGAGTGGTGCGTGCTCATTCGCCGGCCCGTCTCGGAAAAGCCGTTCGATATGGAAGAGGCTGTGCGGTGGGCGGAACAAATGGCGCAAGCGGTGCTCGATCATACGAAGCTGGCGATTCATATCGGCGTATTTCCCGAATATGTCCCTGTGGCGGAATTGGCGCAGGCGTACAAAAGGCTACAGAGGGAAGTGCAATTCTCGGGCGAACGGCAACGGGTCGTCGCGCTTGGATCGGATCGGCAGGAAGAAACCGCGAGCTTGTCGTTCTGGGAACGGGTCGAAGAGATCGTCGCCGGCTTGAAGCGATGCGATACGCGGCGAATGCGGGAGGCGCATCGTTCGCTCATTCATGAGTTGAAGAGCGTCTCCCCTTTGAAATTGGAGAAAATCCTTCACTTTCTCGTGCTCCATTTATTGCGGGAGTTGAAAGAAATTAAGAAGATCGGGGAAGCGGAAGAGCGGGACGTCTGGGTGCGGCTGGAGCAATACGCCAGCGCGAAGGATCTGATCGCCGTTTTGAATCAGATGATCGAGGATGCCGTGATCGAAGCGGGCAACAATCGCTCGAACGAATCGCTGATGGATATGGCCAAGGATTATATCGCGAAGCATGCATCCAGCGATCTGGGCGTCGAGGAAGTGGCCGATTACTTGGGCTTGAGCTCCAGCCATTTCAGCGTATTGTTCAAGCAGCATGTCGGCGAAACCTTCGTCGAGCATTTAACTCGGCTGCGGATCGATTGGGCCAAGTCGATGCTGGTGAACAGCGGCCAGAGCATCTCGAATATCGGCAAGACGGTCGGCTATCTCGACCGCCGTTATTTCAACAAGGTATTCGCCAAATGCGAGGGCGTGACGCCGGCCGAATACCGGGCCCGTTCGGTGTTACGCTCCCGATAAGATTTCTACTATTCCCTAGTTCTATATGCTAACATTATGACGAATATGTATACGGCATGTTGCGAAGCGAATTCGACCGTACGCTGCCGGAATATCTCCGGCAAGGTTTTGATCAAGTGTGATGTGGCTGCCCAACGGACCTTTCGTCGAGAAAAACTTCCAATTGTGCTGTATAATCGCAGGCTTTTTTTCGTAACATCTTGTTTCGTTGAGAAATAACTGTATTTTTGCAGTAAGCTGCGTTCGTCACAGGGGATTGGTGGCTATATTGGTTCTTGTCTAATAAGTTCGTTCAATTTTGCCGCCCATTTTTGCTCCTGATTTGCCGCTCCTGGTATCCTCTGTTTCCCGCTTCTGTCGAAATCCCTTTCGCTCAGGATCTCAGGATCTCAAGTGATATGGCGTTTAGAGAATTAGCATCGTGAGTTACAGATATAGATGTAGCGGATTGACATCATATTGTGCGTTCGTTACGGGATTGAATTGAAAAAAACGGTCAAAGCACAACTGCACCATTTTCCCAAAAGTGCCAAGTCATAGGGTGCGGCGGCTTTATCATGAGGCGTAATGTCATCAACGGCAACTCCGACAGTTTGCGGGCAAATCATCGTTCAGGAACACGCAGCGATCCATCGCGTACAGGCCGAAACAATCGGCTTTCTGAACGAAGGGGATTTCCACAGAAGGGCGGGAAAAATGCTTCATCGGCTGAAAAGTAATGAGCGCATAATGCAACAATGATGCACCGGAACGGGAGAGAACGAGATTCGGAGGGTTTGCATCCGAGGAAGGTTGTGAAATCAGGCACAACACACAATTGGAAAAATAATCATTGACAAAGTTTGACAAGATGTGATTCAATTCAATTAATTAATAAAGTTTATTAATTTACGAAGCGGGGTGAGGACATGCAGAAGATGATTGGCCAACCTGGCATTTTAAAAAAAGTGAATGCGCATATGATCAAGCAAATCATCACGGTACACGGCCCGATTTCCAAGCCGGAAATTGCCAAATTGACAAAGCTTAGTTTGCCTACCGTCAATAAAATCGTGGAAGTTCTTGTACAGGAGGATCAGATCGTTGCGGCGGGCTTGGAAGGTTCCAGCAGCGGACGCAAAGCGCAGTTGTACAAGATTAACGCCAATCAAGGCTACGTTGCGGCGATCTACGTGAAGGACAACTTTTATATTTGCGGCATTTCGACGTTTACCGGAGAGATCATCGAACGGAATACATATGTTTTCGACGAAAAGCAAGCGATTTCAAGGTTCGAGGATTTGCTACGCGTCATTGATTTGCTGACGGAGAAGATCGGCCGGGACAAACTGAAGGCCATCGGCATCGGCGTGCCGGGTGCGGTAGACGTGAATGATACCGTCTATAGCATTCCGACAATTCCGGAATGGGAATCGTTCCCGATGCGGGAGGAAATCGAGAAGCGATACGAGATCCCGGTATTTGTCGAAAACGATATTAATTTGACGACGGTGGGGTATTTTAACGCCGGTTTGGAAGGCCGCGGCGAGAATATGATGTATATCTATCTCGGCCAAGGGATCGGCGCCGGATTGATTATCCATAAGAAGCTGTACAAGGGTATGAGCAATTTCGCGGGAGAATTGAGTTATATGGTCGTTGACGGTTTCGATTCGAATACGCCGCATGAGTGGAGATCGAAAGGGCTGCTGGAGCGCCAATTGGATCAAGCGGGCCGCAATCGGGACAAAGTGGCGAACATTATTTTCAAAATGTGCATGAATGTCGTCAGCATCGTCAATCCCGAATGTATCGTATTGACTGGGGCGTTAGCAAACGAAGAAATCGTGCGCTCTGTCGAAAAGGCTCTCTCCGATTCGCTTCATCAATGGAATATGCCGCAACTGGTGTATTTGCAAAATCCCGATCCTTACAGCATTCAAGGTATCGTCAGCATGTGTTTCTCCCATATCGATTCGCAAATCCAGTTAGTGAACCGTCAAGGCATCTAGAACATGAAGGCGAATTGATGCGTTAGAGGACAAAACTTCCGCTGAGTGAAGTCGCACCATACCTAAGACAACGGAATTGAAGGGAGTTTCGAAGCATGTACTTGAAGAAATTGCAGGAACGCAACAAAGCCTTGATCGACGCAGCCATAAAGCTCCATGCGGAGGGCGCGCTCGAAGCGAATACTTACGTGATCGACGTGCAGGCGCTGCGCCGCAATGCGGAAATTATTCGCGCGGAAGCGGACAAGCACGGCATTACCTTGTACGGAATGACCAAGCAAATCGGGTATAACCCTATCGCTCACCGCACCATCATGGAAGCGGGAATCGGCAAGTTCGTGAGCGTCGATTGGCTTGGCGCGCGGCTCATGCGCGAGCAAGGAGTGCCGGTCGGACACGTCGGCCATCTCGTGCAAGCCCCGCAATCCGTCGCGGAAGAGCTGGTCGCGTTAGGCCCGGAAGCGTTCACCGTGTTCAGTCTGCGCAAGGCGGCGTCCGTGGCCGAGGCGGCCGCAAAGCTCGGCGTCGAACAGAATGTGCTGCTGCGCGTGTATAAAGAAGGCGATCGCTTCTATCCCGGACATGAAGGCGGCTTCCAACTGAAGGATGTTGTCGATGCCGCCCGTGAAATATCGAAGCTGAAGGGCGTTCGAGTCATTGGAACGACCGCGTTTCCATCGCTGCTATATAACGAAGAAGCCGGCACGGTGCTGCCGACGCCGAATTTTCAAACGGCGGTCGATGCGGCGGCGCGATTGAGCAAGGAGCTCGGCATCGATATCCGTCAGATTAATACGCCAGGCAGCACATCGTCGGCCGTTATCGGCAAAATTGCCGAGCACGGCGGCACGCATGCCGAGCCGGGACACGGCTTGACCGGCTCGACGCCGATCAGCTTCGATACGGATATTCCCGAAACGCCCGCGATGCTGTATCTCTCGGAAATATCCCACGAATACGGCGGCAACGGCCACATGTTCGGGGGCGGTCTATATGTTGACCGCGTGCGCGGCCGTTACATGTTGTCTGCACTGGTCGGCGCTTCGTTGGACACGCGCGAGGTCGAACTGATCCCGGACGACGGCATCGATTACTACGGCTATGTACGCGGCGCGAAGGAAGGCGAGCCGGTCATTCTGGGCTTCCGCGCGCAAATCTTCGTGACGCGCGGACAAGTGGCCGCGATCGACGGCGTGCAGGAAGGGAAGCCGCGCGTCATCGGATATCACGATGCCATGGGGCGTCCGGTGCAACGCGGAGTCTGACACGAAACAAGCAAGCACTCATAATTTAAGTTCGCACAATACATGGGAGGTCAAACAGAATGAAACAAAAGTGGATGACAGGATTGGGTTTGATTTTGGCGTTAGCGATGATGTTGGCTGCATGCGGCAATCAGGGAGCCGCGCCGCAAGGAAACGACGGGAAGCCGAACGCCGCGCTTGAGGCGGCTGCTCCGATCGCATTAGAGAAAGATGCCGACGGCGACGCCGAAATTATGAGCACGGGGCCGCATGGGGAAGCGGCGGTAGCAGCAACAACGCTCGAGTTGACGGCCGAGGAAGTCGAGAAGCTGCGCGAAGGCAACTATAAAGCTGCCATCGTGCTGCATTATGCCGGCAACGACTGGTCGACGGCCCAATTGGACGGATTGAAGACGACATTCGCCAAGATGGGAATCGAAGTGATTGCCGAGACCGATGCGCAGTTTAAATCGGAAAAGCAAGTTTCGGACATTGAAACGGTCATGGCGAGAAAGCCGGATGTAATTATCGGCCTGCCGGTCGACCCGGTATCTACGGCGGGGGCTTTCAAGAAAGCGGCCGAAGCCGGCGCGAAAATCGTATTCATGGATAATGTCGCGGACGGCTTGGAGCACGGTACCCATTACGCCAGCGTCGTTTCTGCGGATAACTACGGCAACGGCGTCAAGGCGGCGGACATTCTGGCCGAGAAGTTGGGCGGCAAAGGCAAGATCGGCGTCATTTATCACGATGCGGATTTCTTCGTCACCAAGCAGCGGGTCGAAGCGTTCGAGCAAACGATGAAGGAGAAGTATCCGGAGATTGAAATCGTCGCTCGCGGCGGAATCGTGGAGCCAAGCGACGGGGAGAAAGTGGCGTCTGCCTTGCTGACGAAGCATCCCGATCTGGACGGCATGTTCGTTGTGTGGGACGTTCCGGCCGAAGGAGCGCTCGCTGCCGTGCGCACAGCCGGTAAAAAAGACCTGGTTATTACAACGAGCGACTTAGGAACGAACGTGGCATTGGAAATCGCGAAAGACGGCATTGTCAAAGGGCTTGGCTCCGAGCGCCCTTACGATCAGGGCGTGGCGGAAGCCATTCTGGCCGGTTATGCGCTGCTCGGCAAAGAAACGCCGTCCTATGTAGTCGTTCCTCCGCTGGGCGTGACGAAAGACAATGTGCTTGAAGGCTGGAAATCGGTCTATCGCCAAGAAGCGCCCGATTTGATCAAGAACGCGCTGAAATAAAACGGCATTGCCTGATGCAAGAGAAGCCGCCGCCGCAGGGGGCGGTTTTCGCTTCATAGGCGGAGGAGGGAGAACACGATGACGGAAGCCGTTTTGCAGATGAACGGCATTTCCAAAGCGTTTAACGGCGTGGAAGTGCTGAAACAGGTCGATTTCTCGGTCGACCGGGGGGAAGTGCATGCGCTGGTCGGCGGCAACGGTGCGGGCAAATCGACGTTAATGAAAATTTTGACCGGTGTGTATGTGGGAGATTCGGGAGAAATCTGCATCGACGGAAAGCCTGTACATATTAACGAAATGAACGATGCTCGCCGAAACGGCATCTCGATGATTTTTCAGGAATTCAGCCTGATCCCGACCCTGACGGTAGCGCAAAACATTTTCATGGGCAGGGAGCCGCGGACGTCCCTCGGCTTTATCGACGACAAAGCTTGTGCGAACCTCGCGCGGGAATTGCTGGCGGAACTTCGGGTTGATGTCGATCCCAACGCAACGGTGGAAAGTCTGGGCGTTGGTTACTGGCAAATGACGGAAATTGCCAAGGCGATTTCGCAGGATACGAAAATATTAATTATGGACGAACCGACCTCGTCTCTCACGACGAAAGAAACCGAAGTGCTGTTTGACCTCATGGATCGCCTAAAGAAGAAAGGCATTTCGATTATTTATATTTCTCACCGCATGGATGAAATTTTGCATGTTTGCGACCGGGCGACGGTATTGCGCGACGGCAAAAACGTCATTACCGCGCCGTGTGCGGAATTGACCATGGATGAACTGGTAGGGCATATTATCGGCGGAAATATGAAGAACGCCTTCGATTGGAAAGAAAGGGCCGGTACGCCCGGCGACAAAGCGGTATTGCAAGTAAAGGACTTATATATCGGCAACCGTGTGAACGGAGTGTCGTTCGATCTGCGCGAGGGCGAAGTGCTCGGATTCGCCGGTCTGATGGGAAGCGGGCGGACGGAAACGATGCGCGGATTGTTCGGGATCGATCCGATCGATCGCGGCGAAATGATCGTCGGGGGCAAAAAAATAACGCTCAAATCGCCGCGCGACGCGATCAAGGCGGGCTTGGCGCTCGTGCCGGAAGACCGCAGGGTGCAAGGCTTGATACTCGAGCATAGCGTGAAGGACAACATGCTGCTTCCGATATTGTCGAAGCTGTTAAAGGGGCTTTTCATCGACGATAAGCGGGGCAAAGAGATTGCGGAGAAATATGTGGATGAATTGAGCATCAAGACCGACGACATCTATAAATCTTCCCATCTGTTGTCGGGCGGCAATCAGCAGAAAATCATTTTGGCCAAATGGCTGGCGAACGATCCGCAAATCTTCATCTTGGACGAGCCTACCATCGGGGTAGATATCGGGGCGAAATCGGAGATCATCGAAATGATTCGGCGATTGGCCGATAGCGGCAAATCGATTATCGTCGTATCGTCGGAGCTTGCGGAATTGAATGCGGTATGCGATCGAGTGCTTGTGATGAAGGACGGCGCGATCTCACAGGAATTGCTGCGCAAAGATCTAACTTCAGAGGAGGTATTGGAACATGCAGTCCAAAGTTAATTCAGCCGCCGCCGGAGCGAAACGGGCGTTCGATTGGCGGAAATACATCGTTTATATCGCCTTCGCCGCCGTATTTATCATTTTTTCGGTCACCTTGCACGACCAAGGATTTTTATCGAGCATGAATCTGATGAATATTATTCGGCAGACGGCGATGATATCGATTATGGCGGTAGCGATGACATTCGTTATTTCCGCGGCGGAAATCGATCTTTCGGTCGGCTCGACGGTGGCGTTGGCATCGTTAACGACGGCGCTTACGCTCGACGCCGGATACAGCCTAATCGTGGCGGTTCTCGTGGGCCTGGCGACGGGAGCGGCAGTCGGTTTCGTCAACGGGATCTTGGTGACCCGTGTCGCGATTCCTTCGTTTCTCGTCACGCTCGGCATGATGGGAATCGGACGCGGCTTGGCCATGTGGATCACCAATACGGCGCCGGTGCCGATCTTGAACGATCAATACAATTTTCTGTTCGGATCCGGGGATATCGGCCCGATTCCGCTTCTATTGATTTGGACGATTCTGGTTGTCATCGGCGGCCATATTCTGTTGCGCAAAACGAAATTCGGACGTGAAACGCTGGCGACGGGCGGCAATCAGAACGCGGCCCGATTCACAGGGGTCAATACCGCCAAAATCAAGCTGCTTGTGTTCATCGGCAGCGGAATGATGGCAGGTTTGGCGGGGATGCTGTATGCGGGACGCATGCAATCCGGACGCTTTACGTTCGGCGAGGGCGACGAATTGTCGGTCATCGCAGCGGTCATCTTGGGCGGTACAAGTTTGTTCGGCGGTGTAGGAACGGTGATCGGTACGGTCATCGGTTCCTTGATGATCGGCATGATCAATAACGGATTAATTATTATGGGCCTCGATGTCAGTCAGCAGATGGTCATTAAAGGGCTAATTATTATACTGGCAGTGGCGTTTGGCCGTAAAACGATGAAGAGATAAGGCCAATCGCTTGCGGATAGGAGATACATACTATGTTTCGCGGAAAAATCGTAGTAAAGTCGGTTACGTTTTTGTCGTTGTTGTTAGTTATTTTAGTAGCAATTTTCATCTTCGCGGCGAGTCAGCGGGAGTCGAAAATTTATTACGAGCAATTGCAAACGGAATTTAAAGTGATTGCCAACCTGTTCGAGCATCAGAGCGATCTGATTGAAAGGGCGAGAGCGCGAATCGACGCGCAGGCCGATTGGAGTACGGACCCGGACGCCCGGGCGTTGAAGGCGTACTTGGATCGGATTGTCGGCGAGGGGAAAGTTGTCAACAGTTTCGTATATTACCCCGATACGTTCGAGAAGAACGGCAAAATGCACGTTCGCTTCTTGCAAGCCAACGATGATGTGGAGAAGATGGGTTTTGTCCCGCAAACGGAATATGAATTGCCCGATGAATTCGTGGAGGCTTTCGGACAGATTGAGAAAACAGGCATCGGCTCGACGGGATTGTACAAAGACGAGTACGGAGCGTGGTTGACCATACTGGCTCCGCTTCATGACGCCGGCGGGAAGCGTATCGCTTATTTGGGCATCGATTTCCTCTTGGACGAGATCGTAGCGGATCTTAACGCTTCGTTCTGGTCATTGACGCTCATCGGCGTCATCGCCGGCGGCATATGCATCATACTCATCGGCGCGCTGATCCGCTTTACGCTGCGCGGCGTTCTGGCGTTGAACCGCACGACCATGCAGGCTGCCGAGGGCGATCTGACGGTGGAAATTCCAAGTGCGGGACGCGACGAAATCGGCAAGTTGGCGGAAAATTTCAAACGCATGATTGAGAACATTCGCGCGATTATCATCAACGTGCAAGATACGGTCCATAAAGTAACCAATTCTTCGGAGACGTTGCAGGAAGCTGCCGGCGGTTCGGCGGCGGCGACGGACGAGTTGGTCGGTTCGTTAAAATCATTGGCGGTCGGTGCGGAGGGCCAAACGGTGAGCGCGCAGGAAAGCGAACGAGTCATGGAAGAAATGGCGATCGGCATTCAGAGAATTGCGGAAGCGGCTTCCATCGTAGCGGAACTATCGACTGCGGTAGCGAAGGAAGCGGAGCAGGGAGCGGTCATCGTCGCCGAGGCGACGGGTCAAATGGAGCAAATCAATGAAACCGCCGGGGAAACGGTCACGGCGATGAAAGACCTGCAAATGCATTCGGACGAGATCGCCCAGGCGGTTACGGCGATCGGCGGGATCGCCACGCAGACGAATTTGCTGGCGCTTAACGCCAGCATCGAAGCGGCGCGCGCGGGCGAGCACGGCAAAGGATTCGCCGTCGTAGCGGAGGAAATCCGGAAGCTCGCGAACCAGTCGAAGCTCGCGTCCGAGAAAATCGTCGAAATGCTGGAACATATACGACGTTATACGGACAGAGCCGTAGCAACGACGGACGCCGCCGTGCGCGAAGTGAAGCGGGGCACGGAAACGACGGGCGCAGCCAGCGAGACTTTCGGACGAATCGTGGCTTCGATCCGTCATGTGGCGGACCAAGCGCAGGAAGTGTCGGCGGCTACGGAACAAATGTCCGCCAGCTCCGAAGAAGTTGCGGCCTCGATTGCCGAATCGGCGCGAATTGCCAATGAGGCGTCGCAACTCGTTCGTACGGCATCGAGCGCTTCCGAGCGGCAGTTGGCCGCGATGAAGGAAATATCCGCCCTGGCGTTGGATCTCCGCGACGCAGCTCAAACGGCCAAGCGGGATGCGGACAAGTTCAAGACGGCAGCCTCAGCGAGACAAGACTAAAACAACGGCTGCGCGGCAAGCTTGCCGGATAGCGCGCCTTTTGTGGCAGGAGAGGATTATGTAATGAAAGCATACATTGCATTGGATATCGGAGGCACCTTCGTGAAATACGGACTGGTGACGGAGCAAGGGGAGGTACTCGTAAGCGACCGAATGCCGACGAACCCGGAAGAGGGCCGGGAGCGGCTGGTCGCAAGGCTGGTCGAGACGGCGGAGCGTCTTCGCGGCGCGGCAGAGGGGCTTCACGTTGCGGGTATCGGCGTCAGTACGGCGGGCATCGTCGATTCGTCGACCGGCGAAGTGGTCGGCGGCGTGGAGAATATACCGCACTGGAAGCATGTCCAAGTGAAGCGCGAGTTGGAGAGCCGCACCGGCCTGGAAACGAAGGTCGTCAACGACGTGAACGCCATGGCGTTAGGCGAAGCGTGGATGGGAGCGGGCCGGGGCGAGAAGACGTTTGTCTGCATTGCGCTTGGGACGGGAGTCGGCGGCGCGATTGTCATCGATTCGAAGCTGTACGAAGGCGCTCGGTTCCGTGCGGCGGAGATCGGTTATATGCGGACGAACGCGTCGCAGACCGATTGTTACGAGCGGCGCGCGGCGACGTCGGCGCTCGTCCGGCGGGCGCGCGAGCTTCTGCCGGCCGGAGCGGCGGCGCCCCGGGAGCTTGACGGCAAGGCGATCTTTCAACAAGCTCTGGCGGGCGACGCCTATTACGGGGAGTCATTGAACGCTTGGTTGGACGATGTCGCCCAGGGAATCGCGGATGTCATCTGCATGCTCGATCCCGGATTGATTATCGTAGGCGGCGGGGTGTCGGAGCAAAAGACGTTTCTGACCGAACGCCTTGCCGCGATCGTCGAGCGGTATTTGCCGGAGGATTTGCGCGGGGGCACCGCCATCGTGCCGGCGGTCTGCGGCAACAAGGCGGGGATGCTCGGCGCCGTCAGCTTATTTGTCAACGAACGCGCAGGCGCGGAGGAATGAACATAATGATGGAATCGAGCGGATCGGTTCCGCCAAATCTCTATCCTATCGGGATAGGGATTTTTTTTCGGCTTCGGGAAATTGCTGTCTGGACCGTATGTCCGCAACTGTCCGAAATCGGGCGGTTTGTCACAATTACCGCGAACTTGGGAGCGGGGCAATTGAGAACCGAGAAGCTTGAACGAATAGCAACGTCCCTTTTCCGGGCTTTTGTCGAAATCCCCTTCGTTCAGAAAACGATAAGTAAAAATAATAGAACAAAAGTAAGATGCGGCGGATTTCATCCCGCACAGGATGTCTTTATACTGGGAATAGATTTACACCGAATAGCAGAGGGGGAACTTGAGTTGAGAAAAATAGGGCAATGGACGCTCGCCATATGTTTGATTGCGGCCCTGTTGACGGGATGCGCATCGGGCAAAGGGAACGGCGGCGAAGCAACCGGCGGCGCCGCGCCGGAGAAGAAGCAGTCCCTGGTCATCTGGACGCTGCAGCAAGCGGATGTCAATATTCAAGAGGCGCAGGAAAATGCGGCCAAATCGTTCGAGGAAAAGTTCAACGCGGAAGTGCAAATTACGGCATTCCCGTACGATCAGTTAAAGAGCAAGCTTCTGCCTGCCGTCGCGGGCGATGAAGGTCCCGACGTGCTGTTGTTGGATCAAATCTGGATCGCCCAATATGCGGCAGCCAATTATATTGTGCCATTGGGCGATTATTTGAACGGTTCGAGCATCAAAGCCGAAGATTATTTCGACGGGGCTTGGGGCGCCGGCTCTTATCAAAATAAAGTGTATGCGATTCCATTCGACGTAGGCGTCTGGGGAGTCCTTTACTACAACAAAGATATGTTCAAGGCCGCCGGCCTCGATCCCGAGAAGCCTCCGGTTACATGGGACGAGTTTCTGCAATATGGAGAGAAGTTGACGAAAGACGGCAAGTACGGCACGTCCAACTGGGCGGGAAGCAGCGAATCCGTGCAATGTCTCGTGGATGCGTTCACGGTGGCCGCCGGCGGAAAGCTGCTTGACGAATCCGGCAAGAAGATTCTGATCAACGAAGAGCCGGGCGTGAAGGCGCTGCAATTCTGGGCGGACATGAACAAGATCAGCCCTCCCGGAAGCGTAGGGAAGAACGAAGAGGATGCCATGACGTTGTTCACGAGCGGGCAAACGGCGATGACCATATACGGAGAATGGGGACAGGACACGATCAAGACGAGAGCTCCGAATATGAACTACGGGGTTGCGAATTTGCCGAAGCCTGAGGGCGGCGAATCGATCGGCACCTTCGGCGGGTTCAACCTGGCGATTAACGCGAACTCGAAAAATAAAGAATTGGCATGGGAATTCATTCAATATTCGACCAATCATGAAAACCAGAAGAACATTACGATGCTGACGCCGGCGCATAAGCAAGCGGCCAAAGAATATTTGGAAGAGAAGCGGCAATTCCCGGATGTCATCTATCAACAATTGACGACGGCCACCTACCGTCCGAATGTCGCCAACTATCCGGCCATCGCCGATCTGCAGCTGCAAGCGACGCAGAAAGTAATGATCGGCGAGATGAGCGCGAAGGACGCTTTGCAGGAAGCCGCGGACAAAATTAACGCGCTTCTGAACAAATAATCGACACAGCGAAGGCGCTGCCATGGATCGCCAATCGTTTGGCGCAGCGCCTTCTTCATATTTAAGGGAACTGACGGGAGTGAGACATACATGAAGACACGCTCGAATTTGTTCGGCTACCTGTTCATTGGACCATCGATATTCCTGCTCGTCGTACTATTGTTTATTCCTTTGCTCTATTCGCTTCACATCTCGCTGCAGGATACGGATCTGACGCATGGAGCGCCGAAATGGATCGGCTTATCCGGTTATGTGGATTCATGGAAGAACGGGGAGCTTTGGAGAGTAGGGAAGCAATCGGTCGTTTGGACTGTGTGCGTTGCTTTCTTTCAGGTCGTGATCGGGCTGTTGGCTGCGCTATTGCTGAACCGCAAATTTCCGCTCCGATGGCTTGTGCGGGGGCTTGTGCTGCTGCCTTGGGTATTGCCCGGCGTCATCGCCGCGCTGACTTGGAGACTGGTGTACGACTCGCAATTCGGGTTTCTCAACTCGTTAATCGCCAAGCTGGGATTCGGCATGCATGCGACGGATTGGCTCGGCACGCCGGGGCTCGCGATGTTCTCCGTCATTCTGGCCGCCATCTGGAAAGGCTTTCCGTTCGCCATGCTGATGTTGCTGGCGGCGCTGCAAAGCGTTCCGCAAGATCAATACGAAGCGGCGAAAATCGACGGAGCGGACGGGTGGAAGCAGTTCGTTCACGTCACGCTGCCGTCGATATCCGGCGTGCTCAAGACGGTCGTGCTGCTCGTCTCGATCTGGACGTTCAATTATTTCGAGATGATCTACGTCTTGACCGGGGGCGGGCCGATTCGATCGACGCATATCGCGCCTACCTACATCTACGAGCTTAGCTTCGGCCACTTTAATTTCGGGGAAGCTTCGCGGGTATCGGTCATCAGCTTCCTGTTTATCTTTTTGATCAGCCTTATTCTCATTCGGCAAATGCATAAGAACGAAAGAAATTGAGGGATGTTGATATGATAATAAAGCGCCTGGGATCTCGGATTTTGTTCGCGGGAGGAATATTGCTGCTGCTCTTTTTCTCCCTGTTTCCGTTTATGCAAATGCTGTCGACTTCGCTGAAGCCTGCCGACCAATTGTTCGCCGTACCGCCGGTCTGGATTCCCGAGCAAGTGACGTTTGACAATTTTGCGGCCGCTTGGCAGCATCAGCAATTCGCCCATTATTTTATAAACAGTTTATTCGTATCCGTCGTCACCTGCGTTCTCGTCATCGTCGTGTCGGTGCTGGCCGCATACGGCTTCACCCGGCTGGAGTTTGCAGGCAGGAAATTTTTCCTGAACGTCATTCTGGTCAGCCAAATGTTCTGCATTAGCGCGATTGTCATTCCGCTATACAAAATCGTAAGCTCGCTGGGGCTGCTCAATACGTTTCCCGGATTGATTCTGGCGTATATGGCTTTCACGGTACCCGTGGCGGTATGGCTGCTGCGCAGCTTCATGCTTCATATTCCGGTCGATCTGGAAGAGTCGGCCATGATGGAAGGGGCGTCCAAACTGCAGGCGTTCGTCAAAGTCGTTGTGCCGCTGCTCCGTCCCGGCATCGGGGCGACAGCCGCTTACGTGTTCCTGCTCACATGGCAGGAGTTCCTGTTCTCGCTAGTTTTCATGACCGAACCTTCCAAACGGACGCTGCCGATCGGCATTATGGATTTCAAAGGGCAATACGAAACGAATTGGGGAACCATGATGGCCGCTTCCATCGTCATCTCGATTCCGGTCTTTATTCTGTTCCTCATTATTCAACGCCAACTGATCTCGGGATTGACAGAAGGGGCTACGAAAGGTTAAATAGACTCAGTAAACGCGCAAACAAAGGAGAGTACGGACGCATGAACATACACAGTTTGCGTTTCAAGCTGATCGTTTATTTCCTGATTCTGATCTGTCTGCCCCTGGGCGTCGTTTCCTTTTTCGCTTATCAAAGTTCCACCGCCATCATTGAAGATAAAGTAAGCGAGTCGGTCGCAACCAACTTGCGCATGCTGGAGGAAAGCGTCGAATCGGTTCTAAGGGAGTCGCGGTATAGCGTGACTCCGTTTCTCATTAATATTCCATACCGCCAATTTCTGCAAAAAGAGATCGATTTGACCGATTACGGCGATCTTTCCCGGATCAATCAAATTATGAGCGAAATGAATTCGATTCAGAATTCCGCCCGCAATATTTATTCGATCAGGCTGTACAACAGCCGCAACCGAATGCTGCTTACCTCGGAGAAAACGATGTATTTTTACCCCAATAACGAGGTGCTGCATATCGAAGGGCTGCTGGCGCGCGGAGCGGCGTCTCCCCATTGGCATCTGGAAAATGAGGCCGGTTTCACGTACATGACCAGAAAGGCGAACTATATTACGTACCCGATCCGGCTCGATCCGACCGACGACGGTACGATTTTATTCGTTCATGTAAGCGAATACACGATATCCGATTATATTAAAAAAATCAATGCAAACGACAACGGGATGAAAATGCTGGTATTGACCAACGACGGCCAAAGCTTAAGCCATACCGAGGACGACGGCTTGCTTCCGCCTTTGCGGTTCGGCGAATCGCCTTCTTTTCTGAAAAACAGCAAGCTGATCGAAGAACAGGAGCAAGGCAGTTTTACCGAGAAGGTGGGCGGGGAAGACCTGCTGGTCGTATTCAATACTTCGCAAAGCACGGGCTTTAAATATTTGGCGTTCGTTCCCCGCGAAGACTGGAATCGGGAAGTCGTCAATTTGCGCAACGACATCGCACTCGTGGCCGCCATTGCGGTCGGTGCCATGCTGATCTTGTCCTTTCTGTTCATAGAACATATCTATCGTCCGATGTTCCGGTTGCTAAGCGCCATGAAACAGTTTGCCGTCAAGAAGGATTTCGGCTACCAGATCGAGGAGAAGCGGAAAGACGAGTTCGGGATTTTGTTCGAGGGCTTCAACCGCATGACGCAAAATTTGCAGCAGCTCGTGAAAAATCTATATGAAGAGAAGCTGCTGAAGCAGGAATTCGAGCTCCGGCTGATGCAATCCAAGATTAATCCTCATTTTTTGTACAATACGCTCAATTCGATTTATTCGATCGCCAAAATTCACGGGGTGCGGGAAGTGTCGGAGATGACGTACGCTTTGTCGCATTTTTTCCGGCATAGCCTGAAGGGAGACGATTGGATTACGGTCAAGGAAATGCTCGACCATATCCAATATTATTTGCGCATCCAGAAGATCCGATATCGCGATAAATTCGAGGTGACGATCGATGTGGAAGACGAATTGATGGAGATGCCGATCCTCAAGCTGCTGCTGCAGCCGCTGGTCGAGAACGCCATCATTCACGGCATCGAGATGAAGAAGGGCAAAGGAACGATCGAGGTTACCGGATACCGGACGGGCGACGATGTCGTATTCGCCGTCAGCGACGACGGACTCGGCATGACGGAGGAACGACTGGAGGAAGTGAGGAAGCATTTGGAGTCGGGCGTGCAGTCATCCGACGACATATTCGCGCTGACGAATGTCAATAACCGCATCAAACATTATTACGGCCAGCAATACGGATTGCAAATCTACAGCCAACCGGGCCAAGGCACAACGTTGGAAGTGATCTTGCCGCAACGTGGGGGAGGGAATCATGTATAGTCTCTTGATAGCCGAAGACGAAAGCTGGATGCGCGAAGTGCTTGTCAACGCCGATTATTGGAAGCATTGCGGGATTACCCGCATTTTCGAAGCGGGCAACGGAGAGGATGCGTACGGCATTTTGCAAACGGAGAAGGTCGATTTCCTGCTGTCGGATATCCGCATGCCGATCATGGACGGCCTGGAGCTATTGTCCCGCATTCAGGATACCCATCCCGAGACGATCAAAGTGATGCTGACCGGATTCGACGATTTCGAATATGTTCGCACCGCCATGCGTTTGGACGCCCACGATTATATGTTGAAGCCGGTTCATGACGAGGAAATGCTGCAATTATTCCTCCGGCTTGCCCGGCAGAAGAACGAACGGCAAGCGGAGAAGCTTAGGCGGGCCGCGGAAGAATCGAAATGGAACCACGGCAGGCAAATGCTGCGGGAGCAGTTGCTCGCAAGCTGGTTCTCGGGCAAGAAGACGGACGAGAACGGGATTCGGCAGCAGTGCCGGGAGCTCGGCATTCATTGGCAGGCGGACCGTTATGTCGTTATGCTGCTTGAAGCGGACCGGCTCCATGCGTTGCTGGAACGTTACAGCCGCCGCGATTTCAATCTGTTGTATTACGGCATCCGGAACATCGCGGAGGAATACGTGAAGGAAAGCGGCAGGCAATATTACCTGTTCGAACTGGACGAAAGGATCGTTATCTGGTGCGAGTCGACGGAACATGCGCAAGACATGGAAAGCATGCTGGAGCGGATAAGGGAGAGCGTGAAACGGTTTATTAAAGTATCCGTTTCGGTCGGCGTCAGCGGCAGGCACGAGTCGGAGAGCGAAGTGTTCCAGGCGTACATGGAAGCGTTGAATTCGCTCAAGATGAAAATGTATTACGGGAACGACCGCGCGACGTTCTACGAGAGCCTCATTCTTGAGGATCGCCGGAAGACGTTCGGACGGGACTTGCAGGTAAAGCTGTTCAATTGCATAACCGCGGGGCAGGTGGAAGAAACGGAAGCGCTGCTTGCGGAACTGTTCGGCGAAATCCGCCGCAACCCGGTCCCGGCACAGCAAATGGACGAGATGCTGCAGGCGATGGCGCATATGCTGCGGGAGAGCCGCGAGCGAGCGCCGGAGGCGGAGTCGGGCCATGCGTTCGACGAATGGCTGGCTAAAGCCCGCACATTCGATATGCTTGACGAGCTCCGGCAGTTCGTGACGGAAGCTTTTATGGCGGCGGCATCCGAAGGGGCCAAACAGAAGATGCAGCGCAAGAGCAAGCTGATTGTCGACGTGCTTCATTACTTGGAAGAGCACTATATGGAAGACATATCGCTGCAGAAGCTAGCGGAGCGTTTTTTCGTTAACGCCTCTTACTTGAGCCGGTTGTTCAAGGAAGAGGTCGGGGAAATTTTCACCAAGCATGTAATGCGGCTTCGCATCGAGCGCGCCTGCCGACTGCTGCGAACGACCCGTATGAAGGTGTATGAAGTGAGCGAAGCGGTCGGATATCGGGACGTCAAGTATTTCAATAAAATTTTTAAGGATATTACCGGCATGACGCCTGCCGATCATCGCAGTTTGTCAAACACCTAAAAAGAATAGAAGAAAAGTAAAAACCGTCACGTTACGCGATCGGAGGGAACCCGCTATCATGATAGTATCGAATACTAACACGGATAGAAGGAGAGGTTCCGATTGACGCCTAACGTGATTTTTCAATTTCAAGGACAGGTTGCCGTCGTGACGGGAGGTTCCAAAGGGATCGGCGAAGCGGCGGTGCGCGGATTCGCGGCGGCGGGCGCGACGACGGTCATCGCCGATCTGGACGAGGCCCGCGGCCGGCTGCTGGAAAGCGAACTGCGCGGGGAAGGCACGGACGCGCATTTCATTCCCGTCGACGTCGGCAGCGACGAGCAGATGAAGCGGCTGATGGAGCAGGCGTTTTCCTTACGGGGCAGGCTCGACTTTCTATATAACAACGCCGGAGTGGCAATAGCCGGAGAGGCTGCGCTGACGAGCGATTCGGATTGGCAGAAGGTGTTGAACATCAATTTGGGCGGCGTATTTCGCGGGTGCAAATACGCGATCCCCTATATGCGGCGGCAAGGCAAAGGGGCGATCGTCAATTGCGCGTCGACCCAGGCGCTGAACGGCTTCGTCGGATGGGCGGCCTACAGCGCGTCCAAAGGCGGCATTCTCGCCTTCACGCGGCAGACGGCTGTGGAATACGCGAGGCAGGGCATTCGCATCAACGCCGTGGCGCCGGGCACGATTATGACGCCGATGAACGAGCGGATATTTGCGGAAGCGGAAGATCCCGACGCGCTGATCCGGCTCTGGAACGAAGCGCATCCGATCGGCAGATTCGGACAGCCCGAAGAGGTCGCGAATTTGGTCCTGTTTCTGTGCAGCGACGCCGCTTCGTTTATTACGGGCCAGACGTTCGCGGCGGACGGCGGCCAGTCGGTCAGGGGCGAATAACGGCAAAGGAGGATGACCAATGAGCATGAATCATTACGACTATATCAAGGTCGAGCAAGACGGAGGGGTCGCGACGCTCACGCTGCTGCGCGAGGCGAAGCTGAACGCGATGAACAGCGCCATGATGGCGGAGCTGACGGACTGCTTCCGCCGCATACACGAACGAGCGGATGTGCGCGCCGCGATACTGACCGGATCCGGCAAGGCGTTCATGGCGGGGGCGGATATCGAGGAATACAGCGGATTCGACTTGGGCGCTTTCTTCGCGTTTCAGAACAAGGGGCGCGACATGTACCGGGCGATCGAGGAATGCGCGAAGCCGGTCGTTGCCGCGGTCAACGGGTACGCGCTTGGCGGAGGGTTCGAATTGGCGCTCGCCTGCGATTTGATCGTCGCTTCGGAGAAAGCGAAGTTCGGGCTGCCGGAAGTGAAGCTGGGCCTTGTTCCGGGCGGAGGCGGCATTCAGAAGGCGCTCCGCGCCGTCGGCCCTTATGCGGCTAAGGAAATGCTCATGACGGGGAGATTTTTGTCCGCCGGGGAAGCCATGGAGCTGCGTATCGTCAATGAAGTGACGGAACCGGAGCGGTTGCTCCCTGCCGCCGCGTCGCTTGCGCAACAGATCGCGGAGAAAGCGCCGCTTGCCGTGCAAGCCTTGAAGAAGCTCGTGAACGAGGGGCGCGACGCCAGTTTGGAAACGGCCCAAGCTTACGACAGAAGCTATTTGGCGAGTCTTTTCTACAGCCGGGACGCGCAGGAAGGCATTGCCGCTTTCGTTGAGAAACGCGATCCGGTATTCATTGGCAAATAAATTGCTTGCGACGAGGTGGGACGATTATGCGATTCCGGGCTTACGAAGAAACCGGCGCTTCCGGCCGCGCCATCGTGCTTGCGGATACGGAGCATGACTCGCTTGCCATTATTGCGCCCGATGTCGGCTTCAATATGATCCGCTGCCGCTTGGGAGGACATGAAACGATCGAAGGACCTCCGGACAGGCAGACGCTTGCGCTGCGCTCGTCCGAATTCGGGGTTCCCCTGTTATGGCCGCCGGGCCGCATCGCTCGCGGGGCGTTTGCGTTTCGCGGCAAGCCGTACGCGTATCCGGTGCATGAGGGAATCCATCATCTGCACGGCGAGATTCGCATGCGGCCATGGAACGTCGTATCGCTGGAGGCGGACCAAGAGGGGAGCGCCTCGGCGACGGCGGAGTTCCGTTTCGAGCGGACGGAAGCTTCGCCCGCTTATTACCCGCATTCCGTCGCGCTTCGCATGACTTGGCGCTTGTGCGGCAAGCGGGTCTTCGGAACGATCGAGGCGGCCAACGAGGGCGAGGAGGAAGTTCCGTTCGGTTTCGGCCTGCATCCGTATTTCGCGTTTCGCGGTGCGGCGGAGGAAGTTGCGTTCAAGGCGGATGCCGCGTTGCAGTATTTCGCCGACGCGGACGGAGTCTGTCGCCGGATGCCCGTTCGTACCGGCTTATGCGAAGAGATGGGTGAAGAGTTGACGTTGGATCGGCTGCCGAAAGATGTAGATCATTTCGTGTTCAGGATGAAAGAAGACGCAAGACATTGCGAGATCTTCCGCAAAGAGGATAACTTGCGGATCCGGTTCGACTACGATCGCGGATTTCCTTATCTCATCGTCTTCAAACCGGCTTGGATGAACGCGTTGTCGCTTGAACCTTGGAGCTGCATCTCGGATGCGAATAATTCGCCCCTGCCGC
This sequence comes from Paenibacillus sp. MSJ-34, assembly GCF_018918005.1. Lineage (GTDB taxonomy): Bacteria > Bacillota > Bacilli > Paenibacillales > Paenibacillaceae > MSJ-34. Next base: position 83,729 of record NZ_JAHLPR010000018.1, read on the forward strand.
CGAAATGGACGGGGGCGGCGGGGCTTCAAGCGGGAGAACGGCGCCGGATGGAATGGTCGTGGCAGGCGGAATCGATGGAAGGAGAAGCTCGAAGCGAGCAAGAAGCGAGCAAGGAGCAAACAAGGAGTAAGCAAGGAGCAAGGCTTCCCTCCGCAGAAGGCTCCCGATATGCAAGATGAAAGGATGGAAGACATGGAGAAGGCACTCAAAGGCATTAAAGTTCTGGATTTTACCCATTTGCTGCAAGGCCCTTTCGCGACGCAAATGCTCGGCGATCTGGGAGCGGACGTCATCAAAGTCGAACGGAAAGGAAGCGGCGATAGCTACCGCGCATGGTCTTTCCTGAAATATTGGGTGGGGGGAACGGAGTCGCCTTGTTTTCTGGCGTTCAACCGGAACAAGCGCTCTCTCGCGCTCGACTTGAAGTCGCAGGAAGCGAAGGACGTCATTTATAGGCTGGTACGGGAATGCGATTTCGTCATCGAAAATTTCCGGCCGGGCGTGATGGAGAAGCTGGGATTCGGCTATGAGGATTTCAAGAAAATCAATCCCCGCATCATTTACTGTTCCAGCACCGGTTACGGGCAGGACGGACCGTACGCGGAGCGGCCGGGCCAAGATCTGATGATTCAATGCCTTAGCGGTCTGACAACGCTGACCGGTCGCAAAGATGCCGATCCGACGCCGCTCGGGACGGGCATCGCCGATCAGTTGGGCGCCTACAATATCGTATACGGATTGCTATCCGCCCTCTATTATCGGGAGCGGACAGGCAAAGGGCAGAAGATCGATATCAATCTGTTCCAATGCTTGCTTACCCATCAGCTTCAAGAATTCGCGGTAACGCTCAATTCGGGACGGTTGTTCGAACGCCCGCTGTCGGGAATCGCCCACCCGGGACAGTCGGCGCCGTTCGGCATATACCGGACTTCGGACGGCTATGTATGCATCTCGGTCAACCCGATTCCGATACTGGCGGAAGTGTTGGAAGACGAAGGGCTGAACGAATATAACGATCCCGACACGCTGTACGATAAACGGGACGAGGTGTTCTACCGCATTCAAGCGAGCGTGGTGAAACGGCCAACCGCCTATTGGGTCGAGAAAATGCTGGAACGCGATATGTGGGTATCCGAAGTCAAGAACCATCTGGAAGTCGAACAGGATCCGCAAGCCGTTCATTTGCAGGCGTTTACGAGCTATCAACATCCTACCGCGGGCGAGGTGAAGACGGTCAATATCCCGGTCAAATTCAGCGAAACCCCGGGCGAAATCGTTCGACATCCTCCGCTTGTCGGCGAGCATAACGAGGAAATATTGAGAGAGCTTGGGTATGACAGCGCCAGCATTGCCGGCATGAAAGGCAAAGGGGTGATCTGACGTGATTGCGCTCAAGGGCATGACATGGGATCACGAGCGGGGGTACGATCCGCTGCTGCGAACGACCGAACGGTTTGCCGCGCACTATCCGGACGTAACGATTCATTGGGACCGCCGGTCGTTGAAAGACTTCGGGGATTACCCGGTGGACGCGCTGGCGCAGGAATACGATCTTCTTATGATCGATCATCCTCATGTTGGCATCTGCTCGGCGAATGGCGTGCTTGTTCCGCTGGACGATTGGATTCCGGCGGATTACCTCGCCGATCAATCCGAAGGCAGCGTAGGGCCGAGCCATCGGAGTTACCAATGGGGCGGCCGCCAATGGGCGCTCGCGGTCGATGCCGCGGCGCAGGTGTCTTCGTATCGGCCCGACCTGCTGCAGGGGTATAAGCTTCCGTCGACCTGGACGGAAGTGCGCAAGCTGGCCGATGCCTTGCCTTCTGGCCGCAAGATCGGCTGGCCCCTCTGTCCGACGGATGCGATGTGCAGCTTCCTGTCGCTATGCGCCAACATCGGAGGGGCGTCGTTCTTCGACGAAGCGGCCGGCATACCGCGCACGACCGGAGAAGCTGCGCTCGCCTTCCTTGACGGAATGCTTCCGCTGCTTCATGAATGCTCGCTCGCTTCGAATCCGATCCAAATGTACGACCGGATGTCGTCCACGGACGAGATCGCGTACGTGCCGCTCGCCTTCGGATATACGAACTATGCCAGAGCGAGCTGCGCGGGCCGCCGGTTGCGGTTCGCCGATATTCCTTCGATGACGGGCGCACCCGAGCAAGCGTTACTGGGCGGAGTTGGGATCGCCGTCTCGGCCCGTTCGGAACATATTCCCGTTGCCGTTCGGTACGCGATGTTCGTTGCCAGCCCCGAAGTGCAGCGCACGATCTATTATGAGGCGGGCGGGCAACCGGGGCATGCGGCGGCCTGGACGGATGAGCGGATCAACGGGGACTGCGGCGATTTCTTCGTTGCCACGCGCCGAACGATGGAGAACAGTTACATGAGACCGAGACATCCGGCGTTTCCCGCTTATCAGGAGCAAGCCGGCGTCATTCTTCACGAAGCGTTGGAGCGCTCGTTGGCGGGGCGGCCGCTCTCCGAATCCGCGACGTTGGCGGAATTGAACCGGTTGTACGCTTCGTTTATTTGAAGACATGAACGGATGACGAGAAAACCTCCAATCCACTTCGCACCTAGGTGGCGTTTGGAGATGGAGGTTTTTTTGGCGTTAAAATCGGGCATTTGCATGTTGTATCCCCCCCATACTCATGATTTTTTCCCCTTCTGTCAAAATCCCCTTCGTTCAGAAAGCTGGAGAATAACTGTTTCGTCATCGGCCCTGGGTTGTCGATCCTGAGTTTTCGTCCGCACCATCTCCTTCCGTCCCCTTCTGTCGAAATCCCCTTCGCTCAGAGAGCTGCAGAATAACTGTTTCGTTCATATATTCAAGCAGGGAAGACTTTAATTCGGCAAAGGCGAACTAGTTTTTCTTCCAAAAAAATAAAAATAGAGATTGTATACAGAACATATGTTTGATATAATGAAAGGGAACGTAGGTTTCCATTATTGTGACGGGAGGTTATTCCATGACCGAGTTGTTATCCTTTGAAGCGTTCTCAGCCTATTATGAGAAGGAAGAGACGTGTGTACAAGCATGGTTCGAGATGCGATGGCCGGACGGCTTTCGCTGCCCCCGGTGTCAGCATCCCGGCGCTTACGTCATTATGACCCGCAGACTTCCTTTATACGAGTGTCAAAGCTGCAGAGCGCAGACCTCGCTTATTGCGGGGACGGTCATGGAAGGCAGCCGCACTTCGCTGCACAAATGGTTTCAGGCGATCTATCTTCATTCCCGGCCGGAGAGCGTCAACGCGGTCCAATTAGCCCGGATCATTGAGGTCACCTACAAAACGGCTTGGCTGATCTGCCATAAGCTTCGGCATGCCATGTCTCAAACCGAATCGGCGGAGCTGTTGTCCGGGCTGGTTCGCATTTCGGAGGCCATCTATGCAAGACGGATTACGCCGCCCTTTTGGTCATGGCACGTGCCGGAACAACCTCTTTTGGTCGGTGTCTCGACGGACGACAACGGAACCATCCTCAAGTTGAAAATAGAGAAGCAAAAGAAAGAAAAAATCAAAGACCCCTATACGCCTTTTTCGGTTGAAGGTTTTATCGATCGTCATGTGGAAAGGAAAGCGGCAGCCCATGCCGTTGTAACGCGCTGTACGGGGCGCAGGCGCAACCTCAGATTGATCTCACTTGCGTGGGAAGCGGAGAAATGGTTGGCAGCTTTGTTTGGAGGGATTGGCAGCAAACATTTGCAAGCTTATCTAAATCAATTTTGCTATATGTTTAATCATTTCCGGCAGTCTCTGCTCAAACCGCTGTTTGATAGCTGTGTGAAGTCTCGAACGATTACTTATCGGGAGCTTGTCGGCAGTGACGCTGAATCGGGCATGACTCATTATCAAATCGCATCCTAGTTTGAGAAGCGTTTCATTTCTTTAATTGGATTGTCATTGTTTCATTTTACATCGGCTGTGGACAAATGTTGTGCATGTCTGTCCTGTTGAGGCGCCCGAAATATTCATTTCAAATGGTAGCTGGTACGTGAATTCCTTTTGTACCTTATATCCTGAGCGACGGGGATATCGACAGAAGGCGGAAAAAAGGGGGATATCGCCCCCGCCGCATAACGAAAAAGGGGAGGCTCCCCACAAGGATAGAAAACGAAAGGGGCGAACCCCGCAAGGATAGAAGCGAGAGGAGGACCCCCGCAAGGATAGAAGACAGTGAGCGTTGGCAACAAAAAAGAACCTTGAAAGGTTCTCGAAAGGTCCTTGTTTTGTTTCCTCGCGCAAAGTATTTAGGTTAAATCGAGCCGCTTGGGACGGCTCCGCCGTAGACGCTCTGCGTAATGATCTCGGATACTTCCGATATGTACGCTTCATAGGCGTCGGGAGAGAGGCTTCCGCTAGCGAGGCGCATGTCCAGTTGCTCCGTTAATTCGGCGACTTGCAGATCGATCACGTTCTGCACATCCGCATCGTTGCTTGCGGCGATGTCCGCCAATGATTTGCCGTTATACAGGTCGTCATAGATTTCTTCATCCGATGCGGCGCCAAGCACTTGCTGCAGTTGATTCTGTGCGTCAGCGTCTTGAGTCCTTTGATCGGCTCCTTTGAATTTGCAACAAGTGCTATATTTATCGCCAATCGCCGCGGCGTTCGTTTCTTCATTCCACACGACGCCAATGGCTATGGCGACCGCCATCGTACTGACGATAATGATTCGTTTCGGGCTCATATGGTAAAATCCTCGTTTCCGGGGCGATGATTGCAAATACTTTTTGCCCCTAACATACTTCTACGGATCGGATTGAATTTCGTTGCAAAAAATTTTTGTAACGAAAGGGACCAACCCAACCGGCTCTCACTCCACATCATGACGAACGGTACTTCTCCTGAAACTCCCCTGGCGGCATGCCGTAATGCTGCTTGAAGACATGCGAGAAATGTTTCGAGCTTAAATATCCGACCTTGGCCGCGATGTCGGCGATTTTGTGGCGGCTGGATTGCTTGAGCAGCTTGGCGGCTTGTTCCATGCGGACTCGGGTCAGGAATTTGATATACCCTTCTTGATGGCGCTGGCTGAAGACGCTGCTTAAATAAGCGGAAGAGACGCCGATTTTCTCGGCGATGAGGGCGAGGCTGATCGGCTCGCCGTAATGTTCGCATATATAAGCTTTCGCCCGGGCGACCATATCCTGCTCGTCCCATCCGTTCGGAGCGTGGCCGCCGCGCAACCGTTGCAAAGCTTCCTTGAAAATGTCCACTACATTTTCTCGAGTCAGGCGGTCGTTATAGATCGCCAATTTCTTCAGCGCGTTGATGGCCGCTTCCGTCTGTTCCGGCAGCTTGTCGGTCCGGACGGATTCGACATACCGAATCATCGCAATGCCGAACAATTGCGCTTGCCGAACGCCGACCGGTTCGATGCAGTCGGCATATTGGCGCAATGGCGCGAGATAAGCCCATTCGTCCGGTTCGCGCAGGGCGGCGCCAATATTCAGGAGACAATGATCGATCTCGCGGATCAGCGCCTGGTCCCGCGACGTATGCCCGGGATCGGCGTCGTAACCGTACAGCTTCCCCGTTCCATGAATCAACCGCATTTGAATGCCGTCCCGGGCATGCCGGTACGAAACGTCCAATTGCAATACGTCGCTAACGGCCGTGCCGATCGCCCCGGTAATTGTCAGCTTCGTATGGCGAAGCAGCGCCTCGGACAACGGTTCATAAAGCCGGCGGCAATTCGCCGCAATATGTCGTTCGTCCTCTCCCGTCACGAATACGCAAGTATTCTGTTCCGTATCGTTGAAGACGATGCCGAGTCCAAGCTCCTCCGCGAGTTCCTCCGCCATTTGGCGCACAATAAACCGGAAGACGGAGCTGTCGGACGCGGCGCCCGATTGGGCGAGCAGCACATTCTCGTCCAAGGCCAGCACCATAACGGCGGCATCCGCCTCGATCAGATTGACCTTTAATCTGTACATAAGGGGATGCAGCGTTTTGACGTCGATATCGTTGCCGGTGGCTGCCGCAGCCAGAAACTGCTTGATCACTTGCTTATGCGTCATTTCCGACACGCTCTTCATCGCTTGCAGCGCCAGTTCGTTGGTGGACGACTGTTCGAGCTCGCGTTCGATCATGTCCAGCGCCTGCGTCAACTCTTCCTTCAGAATCGGCTTTAATAAATAATTGTCGACCCCGTAACGAATCGCTTCCTGCGCGAGCGGAAATTCGTCGTACCCGGAGAGAATAATGATTTTCTGCTGCGGAAACCGGGCGGCAATCAGACGGCATAGCTCCAAACCGTCCATCTCCGACATTTTAATATCGGTAATGACCAGATCGTACCGCTCCTGCTGCATCATTTCCCAAGCGTCACGCCCGTCGATCGCGACGGAGCGGACCTCCCACCGTTCCTTCCAGCGGGGAATGTTCGTTTGCAGGAAATCTCGCGTCAATTTCTCGTCGTCGACCACTAATATGCTATACATGAGGACCATCCTTTTTTGCGATCGTTGCAGGGAATTTGATTTTCACCAACGTCCCCTGCCCCGGCGTACTGTTCACTTCGAGACCGTATGCGGGGCCGTATTTCATTTTGATCCGCTTATCGATATTGACAAGGCCGATCCCGGCGCCGTTCCCTGGCTTCATGGGCGTATCCGGCAGCCGCTCTTCCGGCGAAGGCAATCCGCCTTGCAGTTTCTTCTGCAACGATCGGAGCTGCTCCTCGCTCATGCCTTTCCCGTCATCTTCGACGAGGAAGACGATCTGTTCTTCCGTTTGCCGCGCATCCACTCGAATCGTCGTTTGGCCCCGTTTCGCTTCGCAACCGTACACGACGGCATTCTCGACAATCGGCTGGAAAATAAACGGCGGAATGAGCGCTTGCAGCAAGCGATCGTCGATCGCAATACGGTACGCCAGCCGATCCTCGAACCGGCTGCATTGAATGTCCAAGTATGCGCGCAGCAATTCGATCTCCCGCTTGATCGTCACTTCCTTGTCCCAAGTCGTCATGCTCCGAAGCATGAAGCTGAGCTGATGAATATGCTTCAGCGCCTTCTCCTCTTGGTCGCTCTGCATGAGCAGCGAGATCATATTCAATGTGTTGAAGATGAAATGCGGGCGAATTTGGCTTTGCAGCGCGTTAATTTGCGCCTCTTGCTGCAGCAGCTTGGCCTCGTACACTTCCTTGACAAGCTCCGTATTGGTACGCAGCATGTCGTTCACTTTATCGATGAGCGCGTTAAAGGACGTGCCTAAATATCCGATTTCATCCGGGCCCGGATCCGGGTAGCGGACGTCCAACTGTCCTTGCTCCACCCGTTTCATTAACCGGACGATTTGCAGCAGCGGATGCAGAAACCGTCTTACGAAGAAGGCGAGCAACAAAATGGAGAGCAGCGAACAGAGTACGGCGAAGAGGAAAGCCGTATTTCTCGTTTGCACCGAATGCCGGTTGAGCTCATCGAGCGAGTTCACGGCGACGATCGTCCATTCGACCTTCGGAATGTCGGCGGAATTGACTAGAATTTGCCTGCGGTTTCGGTCGGTCGTCACGAAAGGCTGCTCCTTGACGGGAAGATGCCGGTATTCGTCCAGCAGCTCCCGGTTCCGCTCGTTGGCGTACACGATGTTGCGCTGCCGGTCCATGATGAAGAAGCTGCCTTTTTGCCCGACGTTAACTTTTTCCGAGATGTTCCGAATGCCTTCATAATTGGCGTCGACCTTGATCGCGCCCAAAATTTTATTCGTATGGTCGATGCTGCGCAGCTGTTTGACGATGGAGAATACTTCCGCTTTATCATTCTTCACCATATGCTGCTGCTGCGCCGGAACGAAAATCGGGTCCTTCGTCGTCAACGCTTTTTGAAACCACGGATAATCCTGGAATGGCACGCTCGTATCGATCGACAACGGGAACCGCCCGCTAAAGTATATGTCGTCCGCTAGGATGAAGACGCGCAAAATATCTTTCCGCGGATAGATCATAATTTCATCCAAATAGTTTTCCAGCAATCTCCGTTTATAGAGCTGTTCCAGACTGTCGAGCGGATGTTGATGTTCGAGCGATTCCATCACTTCGTTGTTGCGGTACGGCGACAGCGACAGGCGGAATAATTCGTCCAGGTAGGTGCTGACGTTCATGGATACTTGCTCGATCGTTTGCTGCACCTGGTTGGCGGCTTGCCGCTGGAAGTCGTTCGTATATTTTAAATAGGATAAGACTGAGACTACGAATACGGAGACGAGCACGAAAATCGCGGTGAAAAATAATAGTTTGGCCCGAATGCTCCAGTTGCGGTATGACTTCAAACGCTTCATGCCCGATCACCTCTTATGAACAGTGTAAAGAATATGCCGTCCGTCTTTCAACAAATATGAAAAAACAGTACTTCGATCTAAAAAAGCCGGTGTTTCGCCAGCCGGCAATGTACCTTAACATAAGGAGTAGAAGGATTGGCCAATCCATATCCCTTCGGTTTGAAGAGACTTAGGAGGACATCGAAGATGAAACGATTTTTGTCATTATCATTAATCCTGGCGCTTGTCATTATTCTGGCAGCCGGATGCGGGGGCGGGGGAAGCGCGGATCAAGCCGAGCCCGGCAAAAAGGCGAATGTGACATTGCAATTTTTCACCGGCAAAGTGGAAACGGTCGATCTGATGAACGAATTGATCGCCAAGTTTGAAGCGGAAAATCCGGGGATCGAAGTAGAGCAAGAATTTCAAAAAGACGCAAGCAACGTATTTAAAGTGAAATTGGCTTCGGGAGACGTGCCGGACATTACGACGGTCGTATCCCAAGAATATATCGATCAGGGACAATATTTGGACCTATCCGACGAGCCGTTCTGGCCGCGCGTTCTGCCTTCCATTCAGGAGCTGACGGCCGACGTCAAAACCGGGAAGCATTACAAAGCCGCGTCCAATGTAACGATGGGCGGGATATTCTACAATAAGCAATTGTTTGACGAGTTGAATTTGAAGCCGGCGAATACGTGGGAGGAATTCAAGGCGAATCTTGCGGTGATCAAAGAGAAGCGTCCCGATGTGGTGCCGCTGTTCCTGGCCGGCAAAGAATCTTGGACGTTAGGGCAATTGGTTGAGTTCGTCGCCCATGGCCCGGTCAAGCAAGAGAAAGGCGTCTTGGAAGCGAAGAAGGCGTTTATCAATAACGACGAAAGCCAGCTTCAATTCGGCGAGCCGCAAGGCGCGATGGATATGTTCGCCCAGCGTCTGACGGAGCTTAAGGACGAAGGATTGATCAACGGCGACGCGATTACGGCGACGTACGACAATCAGAAAGAGGCGTTCGTGCAAGGGAAGGCCGCCATGATCATTCAAGGCATGTGGGTCATGGGCGACTTGCTCAAGATGGCGCCGGATTTCCAAGACAACATCGGATTCGCTGCGATTCCTTCGGTGGTAGACGGCTTGAAGCCTGTCGTCCTGTCGGCGGAAGATTCGGCTTATGCGATTACGGCGGAATCGAAGCATCCGGAAGAAGCGAAGAAGTTTCTGGACTTCCTGTTTCAGCCGGAAAATTTGAAGATATATAGCGAAGCGTTGAAATCGCCGGCAGCGTTCACGGATGTCGATGCCGATTGGGGACCGCTCAAAGACGCGGCGGCGCAGGCGCTGGAATCGAGCGCGGCGATCGCGTTCACGGATTGGCCGTCCGGATTCTCCGGAGACGATGCGGGACGCATGGTGCAGGAATTGTTGGTCGGCAAATATAAGAGCTCGCTGGAATTTGCCCAGGCGTTCCAAGACACATGGAATAAAGCTTGGCAAGCGAACAACAGATAAGAGGGAGGATGGAAGGGGGAGGCAAACGTCCGGCAGCGGGCGATGCGGCATCCCTTCCGTTTCTTTTTTAGCCTGGTTTTAAGGAGAGGTAAACCATGGGGTTTTTACGTGCGGTGAACAACAATTTGCATAAGTTTATGGCAATTCCGGCCATTGTATTGTTTGCTTTCTTTTTCATCTATCCGTTGGCGAAAGGCGTAGGCATCAGCTTGACCGATTCCAACGGGATATCGGCAGCGAATTTTGTCGGGCTCAGGAATTTTTCCGATTTTTTCCGGGACGACCGAGCGACGCACGATATGATGACGACGCTCCTGTTTGCGCTCGGCTGCGCGCCTTTGCTGAATATTTTCGGATTATTGTATGCTCTGCTGCTTGATCGCAAATTGGCGGGCAAAGGGATGGTAAGAGCGATCGTATATTTGCCAGCGGTAATCAGCCCGCTCATTATGGGGTATATTTGGTATTTTATTTTACAGCCGCAAAGAGGGTTTCTGTATCATCTCGGGGAGCAGTTCTATATAGAATTTCTGAAAAGCAACTGGCTGGGCGACAGTTCGAGCGCGCTTATCGTGCTCATTATCGTCAACGTTTGGCAATTCGTCGGCATGACGATGATCGTTTATTTGGCGGGACTGCAATCGATTCCTTCCGAACTGTACGAAGCGAGCAAAATCGACGGCGCTGGGGCTTGGTCGACGTTATGGAACGTAACCATTCCGATGCTGTACCCTTCGATCAAAATCAATGTGGTGACCAACATTATCGGCTCGCTCTCCGTATTCGACATCGTTGTGGCGTTGACGGACGGCGGTCCCGGCTACAGTACGGAAACGCTCAGCTTATATATTATGCGCATGCAATACGGAAGCTTTACCGGATATTCGACTGCCGTGGCGTTAATTTTGTTCTTGATCATTATTATCCCGGTTTCCTTGTTTCTATGGCTCACCAAAAATAAAGAAGTCGAGATGTAATGGGGGGGACGATGATGAAATCGATAGGTGTCATATTGAAATATGCGGCCGTCGCGGTCATTTGCATATTAGCGTTAATTCCGTTCTACGTTTTGTTCTATCTGTCGTTAAATACGCCATCCCGGACGTTGTTCGACGGCGTCTTGCTGCTGCCGGATTTTCATTTCAGCAATTATATCGAAGCTTGGCGGGTGTCCAACATCGGCACGGCCATCGTCAATTCGCTGATCATTACGATCGGGGCGCTCGCCGTCATGCTGGGGCTGGCAAGTGCGGCCGGTTATTCGATCGCCCGTTTTCCGCATAAAGTCAATATGCTTATTTTCAATGTGCTGCTCGTATGCATGATGGTTCCGGCGATTATTATTACCGTGCCTTTGTATACGTTAATGAGATCGATCGGCGGCATCAATACGCTTTGGGCGATGATTTTGCTGTTGGCGGCGAACGGGCTGCCGTTATCGGTGTTTTTGTACACCAGTTTCATTAAAGCCTTGCCGCGCGAGGTGGAGGAATCGGCCATTATCGACGGCTGCACCTATTTCAGCGCTTTTTGGCGGGTGACGTTTCATTTCCTTAAGCCGATTACGGCTTCGATCGTCATCCTGTCGGGGTTGGGGATATGGAATAACTATGCGCAATCGGTCTTTTTCTTGCAGAAAGAGCAAGTGCGGACGATTCCGCTGGCCGTGTCGATGTTTTTCCAGAAATACGGCGCGGATTGGAACTTGATGGCGGCAGCGGCGATGATCGGGCTGGCTCCCGCGGTGATCGCGTTTCTCATGTTCCAGAAATATTTTATTAAAGGAATTACAGCAGGTGCTGTGAAGGGATAGGAGAGGATTTTGTTGATTAAAGATGTATACCCGGTGTTGGCGCAATTCAGGAGCGGGCAACCGGTTGATATTGCCGTAGAACTGCATAATGAAGCGAACGAAGCGAAAACATGGCGGCTCGAAATCAAAGTCTGCTGGCTGAACCGGACGGTAGAGCGGGTCGTGCAAGAGGTTGTCATGTCTGCGGGGGAAGAACGGAAAATGACGGTACCGCTTAGTCCGCAGACGGCGGAGTTCAACGGGTACGGCGTGGACGTCTTCCTGGCGGAAGGAGAGGAACGGCGCTGGACCGCTTCGACCGCCTTCGACGTCGTGTCCGATTGGCGCAAATCGACGCGGTACGGATTTTTGAGCGATTTTTATACGAGTGAACTGGGCGATGGGGAAGATGTGCTCTGGATGAACAAGCTTCATCTCAACCTGGTGCAATTCTACGATTGGATGTATAAGCATGACGATCTCGTATGCGAGCAAAGCGAATATACCGATTTGATGGGCCGTACGTTGAATTTGGACGTCGTGAAGGAGAAGGTGGCGTTATGCCACGGCTTCGGCATGAAGGCGATCGCTTATGGCGCGATCTATGCGGCGAGCAAGCCCTTCTTCGAACGGCATCGCGATTGGGCGCTGTATCAAAGCGACGGCAAAGAATATGATTTTATTCAAATTTTCACCATTATGAATATCGAGGAAAAGTCGCCGTGGCGCGATCATATCATTGGCGAATACCGACGGACGATCGAGGAGGTCGATTTCGACGGCATTCATTTGGATACGTACGGGTTTCCGAAAACGGGAATTTCGAAGCTGGACGGTCCGGATTCGGAGCGCGTGGTGAGGCTGGAAGAGCATTTTCCAAGCTTTATCGATGAAACAAGAAGCGAATTGGTAAAGGTCAAGAACGATATTGGCCTCATCTTCAACAATGTCGGCAACTGGCCTGTCGATACGGTCGCTCCGGCCGGCCAGGACGCGATCTATATCGAAGTATGGAAGCCGTATGAGCGTTACCATCATATTCAACAAATATTGCGCTGGGCCCAACATTACGGCGAGGGCAAGCCGGTCATACTGGCGGCGTACTTGCAGCCTTTCCGCCTGGATACGCCTGTTCGCGCGCAATATTCGGCATTGCTCATGACCGCGGTCATTGCATCTCACGGCGGATATCATTTGTTGCTTGGGGAGAACGGCGGCGTGCTGACTCAGGCGTACTATGTGGATTATACGCAGACGGAACCGGACTTTTTGCGCAAAATACGCGATTATTACGATTTCAACATTCGGTATGCCAATCTGCTGTACCACGACTCGCTTCGCGACGTGTCCATGACGCATGTGGACGGCGACAATTTGGAGTATGTGTTTGAAAATGTAGACTACAGCACGTACGGCGAACCGGGCAAAGTATGGACGATCGTGCGGGAGAATGCCGATGTGAAAACGATCAGCTTCATCAATCTGACCAATAACGAGGAAGATTTGTGGAACGAAGGCAAGAATAAGCCGCATCCGGCGGCGGATATCCATGTGAAGGTGCTGCTCGAGCGGGAGGTCGAGGCGGTCTATCTGATGTCGCCGGATCGCAATATGGGCAGACCGGAGCCGGTCGAATACAAGATTACCGACAGTTTGCGAGGCAAGACGCTGGAAGCGACGCTTCCTGCGCTGGACGTGTGGAATCTATTGGCGATCGAACTTAAGCAAAAAGTTGACAGTTGATTACGGGGAGAGATGGATTTGGAACGGAAATGGTGGAAGGAAAGCGTCGTCTATCAGATTTATCCGCGCAGTTTTATGGATAGCAACGGGGACGGAATCGGCGATTTGCAGGGGATCGTCTCCAAGCTGGATTATTTAAAGGAACTGGGAATCGGCATTATTTGGCTCAGTCCGGTGTACGCTTCGCCCAATGACGACAACGGATACGATATTAGCGATTATCAAGCGATTATGGACGAGTTCGGGACGATGGAAGATTGGGAGGAACTGCTGCAGGAAGCCCACCGGCGCGGCATTCGGCTCGTTATGGATTTGGTCGTGAACCATACGTCGGACGAGCATGCCTGGTTCGTCGAAGCGCGTTCGTCCAAGGACAATCCAAAGCGGGACTATTATATTTGGCGTCCGGGACGGGAAGGCGGAGAAGGCGGAGAAGGCCGGGATGGACGGGATGGACGGGAACCGAACAATTGGGTGTCGTTCTTCGGCGGATCCGCCTGGAAGCTTGACGAGCAGACCGATGAATATTATTTGCATTTATTCTCGCAGAAACAGCCGGATTTGAACTGGGAGAACGAGAAGCTGCGCCGGGAGATTTACGATATGATGACATGGTGGCTGGATAAAGGCATCGACGGATTCCGTATGGATGTCATCAATCTCATTTCCAAGGATACGTCGTATCCCGATGCGGCAGAGGAATCCGCGGACCGGTATCAATGGGGCGGGCAATATTTCATGAACGGGCCGCGCATCCATGAGTTTCTGCAAGAGATGAACCGGGAAGTGCTGGCGAAGTACGATGTGATGACGGTCGGAGAAATGCCGGGTGCGACGGTCGAGGAAGCGGTGAAGTATACGTCTTCCGGGCGGGGCGAGTTGAACATGGTGTTCCAATTCGAGCATATGGAGCTTGATTCCGGCGTGAACAAATGGGATGTGAAGCCGTGGAAATTGGCCGATCTGAAGGCCGTCTTCAACAAATGGCAGACCGGATTGCAGGGCAAAGGCTGGAACAGCTTATACTTGAATAATCACGATCAGCCGCGAATGGTGTCGCGCTTCGGCGACGACGGCGAGTATCGCGTGGAATCCGCGAAGATGCTGGCGACATTTCTGCATATGCAGCAAGGCACGCCGTTTATTTATCAAGGGGAAGAGATCGGGATGACCAACGTCCGCTTCCCTTCGATTCAAGACTATCGGGATATCGAAATCTTGAATATGTATCGCGAGAAAATGGAGCAGGGCGCCGACGAACGGGAAGTGATGGAGGCGATCTATGCCAAAGGGCGGGACAATGCCCGCACCCCGTTCCAATGGAACGACGCCCCGCATGGCGGATTTACGACAGGCACGCCATGGCTCGCGGTCAACCCGAATTACAAGACGATCCATGCAAGCAAGGAGCAATCCGATCCGAACTCCATCTATCATTATTACCGGCAGCTTATTCGTCTGCGCCAGGAGCATGACATTATTGTGTACGGCGATTTCCGCATGCTGCTGCCCGAGCATGACCAAATTGTCGCCTATACGCGCAAGCTGGGCGGACAAACGCTGCTGGTCATCCTCAACTTCTCCGACGGCGAGCCGGAATGGCTGCCCCAACCGGGTGTAGACGCGGCGGGCGCCCGTCTGTTGATCGGGAACTATCCCGTGGCCGACGGGTCGGTACCCGGCGAACGGTTCGTATTGAAGCCGTATGAGGCGAGGGTGTATATTTGCGATTAAGCGTTGCGGCTAAAGCGGTAGGGCTAAGCTCCCGGACTTGTCCGGGGGTTTTTCTTAACATTATAGAATTTATAAAATTTTGGGGTGGGCAGGGCTTCCGCCTCGTTTTTGTTTTTGGTAAGGTTAGGATATGGAGACGAACGTGCTAAAACGAATCTTCTTTGATGAACATGGAC